>CAZXMM010000001.1:0-208921 GCA_964641255.1 uncultured Gammaproteobacteria bacterium
CAGTGGCGGTGGCGGTAGTAGACTTCTTACACGCATTATTGTCACAAATGAGAAATTCACCTACCACCGTAGTATCACAAGGCCCAGCTTGACTGCAATTATCTTCGTTGTCTCCCTGACCAGCTACTTTAACGCAGGCCTTAGCTCCACCGCTAGCACAATTCTGAAACTCTAAATAGTCGATAATTAGGGCATGATCGCCTTGTCCCACTTCTTTGTCTGACTGTCTGACTTCTAGCTCGTGGGATCCACAAGCCACTTTGCCCGATTGCCATTCCAGTCGAGTCACATTTTTAGAATAGCCGTTAAAACTGCCTACTAATCGACCGTCGATAAAAACGTCCCCATAGCCCCGATTGGTACCAGTTAGGTAGCCCACCTTGATTTGGTTGCCTTTAAATTGCATTTTGAGCTTGGCACCCAAGCTCTCTTTAAGATTGTTGCGGACTAGCGGTGACGGGAAAAAGTAGTAGCTGCGGTCACTAGCTATTTCAATTCCCTTACCATTCGTTGCTCGTCGCCAAGGAATGCCACCGGCACCACTATATTTTATCTTGTCACTACTATCTTGAACTCTAGTCCATTTTTTATCCGTACCTAAATCTGCACAGGCAAAATGAGTTAGTGCCTTATCTTTGGCTTCTGATGGCTGAATATTTTGCGACTGCTGGACACCTCGCATCACCAAAAAACCAACAATAGCCAGCGAACTAGCAGCCAAGATAACAACAAGGGGCAGCAGAAAGTGTTGTCTAAATGTGTTCACCATAAACTAAGGAGCAACAACAGCGCGTCCTGCAATAAAGGCTCCCACAAGAAGTAAGGCTGCTCCACCGACCAAAACTATGAGTGTGGTCTCAAGGGTACCGGTTGCCGGTAGGGGCGCCTGTGCCGTCGTAGTGATAGTGTAGGTACCGTTATTAACACTACTTAGCAAATTAACTGGCCCGGAAGCGGCCGCTACTAGGGAGGTATCAATGGTTGACTCAGAATCGTAGACAAAATTAACACTGGCAGTGCCCTCAGCTACGGCCTTAAACGTCATTGTCGCCATTACCCCCTTGCCACCGTTACTATTGTAGGTTGTTCCCAGACTTCCCGAGTCATAACGAATCTCCCCAGTGCTAGAATCTACCGTATTGGTTAGCGGCTCAGTGTTAAAAACGCTCCCAGGAGTGATATTAATCCCTTGACTTGCGGTATCCGTACCCGATAAACCATCTACCACTAGCAATTTGGTCGTATCGTAGGTCAAAATGGCCGTTGCCCCAGCCACCGCATCCCCCCCAGTATCGAGCAAAATATCGACACTAAAACTATCACCTACGTTAACAGTTTTGGTGGCCGGAGACAGAGAGTAAGAGGCCGCTGCTAGGACTTGTGAGGGGAAATTAAGAGCCGTCACCATCAGAAGAACCAAAAAGACAGCTACAAACGTGACTAATCGCCGGGCAGACTTATTTAAATACATAGTTGGCATTAAGAACCGCGCCTAAAGCGTCAACCCCAGCACACGGTTCCGACTCCTCCCCACCGCAGTGGACGGCAATATTTGAGTCGGTAGTAGCGCCGGGAGTAAAGTCAAAAGTAAAATTAGCCTCACCCTTAGTTAACGGCTCAAAAGAAAAAGTCCCAATTACTCCACTGATTTTTTGGGGATTAAAGCTCAGGCCAGAAAATTTGATCACGCCAGCAGCGGTGCACTTACCATTACTATCACCCACTCGGTTGCATACTAAGTTGGATGGGTAGCGCTCAAATAGAGCCGTTGGGGTGACACTCGTACTAGTGACCCGCACCTTTTTGGGGTCAAAGCGGATTGCTACATCAACACCGTCAATTTCTTTACCAACACTTTCTAGAATTACTCCCACTGAGTAGGTCCGACCGGGACTAAAATCATAAGTCATTTTATCTGGTGACAAAGAGAGAGCGGGCAAATGATCCGAGGCCTGCGCTGTTTTTTGAATTTGGGCCACTTCATTACCTGCGTTTCTTGAATTTACAGTTAGCACTGCTACGCCCAGTGAAAGAACTAAAACCAAAACGCCAGAAGCTAGAGGCAACCACATAAAATGACTTTTCATATATACAATAGTTATAGTGCCCAACAGGCATCCATGTCAACGTGCGCCTTGTCTATAAATTTTACTCCCTCTGCCCTGAGTCTTTGGTACTGTTCCTCTGCCCCCCCAAAAGCAAAATTTGGAGCCAGTCTGCCCCAGCGGTTGACTACTCGGTGACAAGGTACACTCCCCTCGTCAGGATTGGCATGCAGAGCAAAACCGACTACCCGGGGAGTAGTCCCAACTATTTTGGCAATTTGTCCATAAGTCATGACCTTGCCTGCTGGGATAGTGCGAACAATGGTATAAACTCTTTCGAAAATACTCATTTCTTCTCCTTTAGTTGTTTAACCTTCCACATAAACAGGCGGGGCTTACTCCGAGCCTGAGAATCAACCACAAAGGATAAGGCCTGGTCCAGAAGTGTCCGGGGCACATCCTTTGCGAGCTTTATATAGAGCGACTTATGAGCTAGATCACCCAGAGTTTGCGCCAAATGCAGCCCATAGCGCTGGAATTCCCGGGATAGATACTTGTCGCTGGTATCGCTTAGCTTAAAATTTGTGAGAACCGACTTTAAAGTTTGCATAAATTTCAAAAAACACCTTGTCCAGAACTTTTTTTTCCTCTAGAGAAAAATCCTCAAGCACATAGTCCTCACCGGCAGTTCTCGATTCAGCTCTTCGCGCGTCCACCCCGATCCGGATGCGCCAAAAATCTTTAGTTCCCAGAGACTGCTCAACAGAATTGATGCCGTAGTGCACTTTGGGGCCTACTCCAAGTTGGATCTTATATTGACCCAGGGGGATATCCAGATCATCATGGACAACGTATAGGTTAGTATTTAGTATTTTGTATCTAGTCTTTAGGATCTGAACAGACTTTCCAGAATCGTTCATAAACACATCAGTTTTAAAAAATTTAACCTGCGATACTGGATACTGGCTACAAGATACTAAATACTCAATAAACAAGTGGCCAACATTGTGTCGGTTGTTATGATATTTTTCCCCAGGATTGCCGAGCCCCACAATTAATTTCACAATTTTGAGTTTATCACATTTTTGCCTTGACAATGGCTGGTTATATATGTTATACATTAGACATATGATTCGTACTCAAATCTATCTACCGGAAGATTATTCTCTGCGTATCGCTCTCTTAGCTCGTCAACAAAAAAAATCCCGAGCAGTAGTAGTACGCCAGTTGCTGGAAATCGGTTTTAAAAATTCCCAAAGAAAAAATAACCAGAATGCGGGAGACGTGTTACTGCGTATTGCTAAAAGTGCTACGAGCAAAGGTCCGAAGGATCTTTCTTTACATATTGACGATTACCTCTATGGCGACAGCTAAGAAGCTGAAAATTGTAATTGCCGACTCGAGTGGTCTGGTTGCGTTAGTCAAAATTGACGATTCCACTCATGCCACAGCAATTGAGCAGGGGAAAACTACTTTGCAAGAAGCTACTCTCATCATCCCTACCGAGGTCTTTTCCGAAACTCTCAACACTCTTTGGAAAAAAACCACCAAACAAATTGCTCTTGAGATGGCCAAAAACTTACTTGGTTCGAGCACAATTATTATTGCAGAAACTAATCGTGAACTAAGAGAATTGGCTCTGGACAAGTTTGAGAATCGAGCCTCCAACAAGGCTAGTTTTACCGATTGTTTAGTAATGGCAACAGCCGATTCCTATAAAACACCATTCATCTTTGGTTTTGACGAAACCTTCAAAAAAAACGGCTACCAACGATTAGGAATTGATACTTAGGAAAACATTATCGCTGCGACTGCCGGAACAAAAAGAATTACTCCTTGGGCCAACAGCGTCAAGCTAACTGCAATTAAGAGTGGTCGGTTGCCTAGTAACTGTTGGTCTCTGCCCCGCACTACAAAAGCGGCTACCACCTCCATAACTATTAGTGCACTGAAGGTAATTTGAGGAACTAATTCGGGAAAATACTGCAGGGAAAGTAGAAATGCCAAAAAGGTCGGAACAGCTACTACAGCGGCTAATGATAGTAAACCAGGTAGTTGTAAAAACCCACTACTTCTCGGGGGCAGGAGTAATTTCTCGTCTTTAGTGTTATCAACGGCTAGAGCGAGAGCCGGCAATCCGTCCCCTACTACATTAACCCACAACAAAACTAAGGGGGCAAAGGGCAGCGGCAACCAGAGTATCATTGCCGCGACTACGACTACCACCTCACCCAGATTGGAAGCCAGGAGGTAGCGAATGGTTTTGGTCAAATTGGCAAAGATTAATCTTCCCTCAGAAACTGCCGCTACAATAGTGGCAAAATTATCATCGGTAATAATTAAATCGGCGGCTTCTTTGGCTACGTCGCTGCCAGTAATCCCCATGGCCACTCCGACTTCCGCTTTCTTTAAGGCCGGACCATCGTTAACTCCATCCCCGGTAACCGCCACTACTTTGCCCATTTTTTGTAGCAGCTGGACAATGCGCAGTTTTTGCAGGGGGTCGACCCGACTAAAGATCCTGACCGTCCCTAAGGCGGCGACTAACTCATCATCAGAACAGTCCAATAGTTGTTTGCCGGTCATTACCGGATCAAGTGGGGTCGCCATACCCACGGCACAGCCAATGGCTAGAGCAGTCTCAGGAGAATCGCCCGTAATCATAAGGGGGGTGATTCCCATATCAGTACAAGCTTTGATAGCAGTAGCTACTTCCTCTCTAGGCGCATCGGCCAGCGCCACTAGCCCTAAAACTTTGCCGTCAGTTAGTGCTAGCACCCGATAGCCAGCACTGCCCCACTTTTTAGCAATGGAGTGAACCACCTGGTCAGAACTTAGGGCCTCCGGTGCTCCCTTAAGATAAGACACTCCCTGAGAAACTACCGTCATGGTTTTACGCCTTGAGTCAAAAGGAATCTCTTGATTAATTGGGTGGGCTAGTCGCAGTGACTCAATATCAATACCCACCTTTTTAGCTAAGATAAGGAGCGCCCCCTCGGTGGTGTCGCCTAAAACCGAATACGTGTCAGTACCCAGTGGGGTCAGGTTGGCTGAGTTACATAACACCCCGATTTTGATTAGTTCCAAAAGCTCTGGGCTCTGGGGTCCAATTACCTGTCCGTCCGAAGAAAAGCCTACTCCACTAACCGTGTACTCTTGCCCACTGGCCAGCCAGATTTTCTCCACCACCATTTCGTTTTTGGTTAAGGTCCCGGTTTTATCGGTGCAAATGACATTTACCGAACCCAGGGCTTCGGCCACCGCTAACCGTTTGACAATGGCTCTCTTACTGGCCAACCTTCTAGTCCCGAGAGCTAAAGCTATGGTCAAGACGGCTGGTAACCCTTCCGGTATCGCCGCTACAGCTAACGCTACTGCCGACAGTGTCAACTCTACCCACGGTCGGTTCTGGAAAATACCAATTATTATGACCAGGACGATCATAACCACTACGACAATAACCAGCTTTTGACTAAATTTCTGAAGGCGAACTTCGAGGGGGGTAGGCTCTTCTTTGAGCGTTTTTAAAGTTTGCGCCACCTCGCCAAACTTACTATTTTTGCCGGTCTTAGTCACTACAAAATGGGCCCGGCCAGCTAGAACAATAGTAGCTAGATAGACACTGTCTTTGCTGTGTTTAGCAACAGGTAGGCTCTCTCCAGTTAGGCTCGCTTCATTGAGACTTAAGCCTTGTTCCCATATCACCTCACCGTCAGCGGGAATTTTATCACCCGACTCAACCACTACTACGTCTCCCGGAACTAGAAATTTGGCTTCAATCTTTTGTTCTTTGCCGTCACGAATCACTCTGGCAAAGGCCACCGTGAGTTTTCTAAGAGCCGCTACTTCAGCTTTGGCTTTCGCTTCCTGTAAGAAGCCGATTAAACCATTTAAAAGCACAATTCCCAAAATGACCCCAACGTCGGTATACTCCTGCGCCAGCAAAGAAATTCCGGCCGCCAACAGGAGAAGGTAAACTAAAATTGAGTTAAATTGCGCCAGGAAGACTGTTACGAGTGAGACCTCCTTAGGCTCAGGCAGGTCGTTATACCCATGCAGATTATAAAGCTGGGGCAGAGAACTTGAGGCCAGTCCGACAGTCACATCACCCACAATAAATTCATTGTAACAAACAGCTAATCAAGATGCTTGCTATACTTGAGTGTGTGACGAACTATTTCCTAACCCCCATCGATCCTAATCGGGCAAAAGTCCTAATCAGTCACCTGCTCCTATTTTGCGTCAGTATCTTTATTGGACTGTATGTTTTAAACCACCCTTGGTTTTTACAAATCGTTACTGTCAGTTTGGAGGTTGGCTTTGTATCCGCCTTTATTGCTGGGCTGTTTTTTACTTCAGCACTGACTTCGCCAATTGGTATTGCCATGTTTTTTATTTTGGGAGAAACCAATAATGTTTTACTACTGGCCCTGATTGGAGCTTTAGGTTCAGTCCTGGGAGACAGCCTACTCTTAAAATACCTGGGCAATTCAATCACTGAGGATATCGAAATCTTCACTGGTCCCCTAAAAAAACGGGTGAAATTCCTCCATTTTTTTAAAAAAAGAATTTTCTCTCTACCGCTTTTTTTACTCGCTACCCTGATTATTGCCTCTCCTTTACCCGACGAGCTAGGGATCACCCTACTAGCCTCAATCAAAATCCGACCTGCCTACTTTTTGGTGTTTTCTTATAGTGTTAATTTCCTAGGCATCTTGGCTATTTCCGAAATTGGCTCGCTATGGCGCTAACTAAGTTGAGTCGCCAAAACAGGCGCCGTTGCGCCTGTTTTAAGTTGCAGATTTTTCCCAAGATAGTAACCCTATTTGTAATAGGATTTGACTTGGAACAAAAGATAAAATCCAATCACCCCGCCAATTACTAGTCCCAGTAAATTTAGTGACACGACTGCGGATACTAGGCTTACCACTTCACTAAAAAAAAGATAGCGCCAGCCGGCCATTTTATTAGCCTTGAGGCCTGGATAAGCCAGTAGCATAAGAGCGCTACTTATTAGTCCTACTACCAAGGCTACAATTGCCAAAATAGAGTAGTAACCAGCCGCTCCCATGCTGACAGTAGCTACTGAAGCTACCATCGCTGATGCGCCTAAAAGAGCCATGGTGGCCATCAAGCTACCAAGAATTCCCAACACTCCAAAGATCAGAGCGAACCAAGGAGCAATTTTGACTAACACCTCGCGAACATTAGCAGGAAGCGCCGGTGCCTTGGCAAACAACTCTTCTAGCATGGTAATTAGTTGGTCAACGTTCATATTGTTTGAATCTGTTTTTTTCATTTTGTCACCACCTTTCTCAGAAACAGTTTTGCCTCTTCAGTCTCACACTCTTGGTAAAATTTGTCAACTGGAATAAGTAGATGTCAATTCCTTGATTTACGTCTTTAAATCAAGTAAAACCATGGGGTTATGCGAATCCTAATTTTGACTGGTACCTATCTACCTGCAACCAATGGGGTCGCTATGGCCATCGACCAAGAACGAGAGGGACTGGAACAACTAGGGCATAAAGTAGTAATCGTGGCCCCCAAGCACCCAAGACAACAAAATAACACCCCGGGCGTTTTTCGGTACGCCTCTATACCTAATCCTCTGTCTCCCGATGAACCCATTCCGCTTATTCCAAGTCCTAGGGAATTAAAGCACCTGCTACAAAGTCGTCGGATTGACCTAATTCATTGCCATACCACTTTCCATATTGGAGACCTGGCTGCCAAACTGGCTAAAGAAAACCAATTGCCACTCGTAATGACGATGCATACCAATTTGGACGAATACACTAAGCAGCCCGACACCCTAATGAGCCTCATCCCGCATAAAATGCGGCGGTTTCTGGTAAAAGGAGCAGCCTACAAGCCTTATACCAAGGCTTCCTTAGTGGTGTTTTTATCCCATTTTTTGGCCAAGAAGTTTCACAAACGCTATCCAAACGTCCCCTTTACTGTCATCCCCACCGGCATTTCTCCTCTCACACTGAGCCCCAAAGGAAAACACGCTCTCCGTAGGAGCCTGGGTCTCCCTCTAAATCAAACGATTTTGCTGTATGTTGGAAGACTCTCCCCGGAGAAAAACTTGCTGCAGCTAATCAGAGTAGTAAAGTACTTGCCAGAAAACTATTCGTTGATCCTTGTAGGAGACGGACCACTACGGAAAAAGCTAGGAAAGATTGTGGCTAGACACGGCTGGGAAAACCGGGTTTATTTTACAGGCACTGTTAGTCGTAAATCTATCCCACTTTATAGCCAGGCGGCCGATATTTTTGTGTCTGCCTCGATCAGTGAAAATCAACCCCTGACTTTTTTTGAAGCAATGTACTGTGGGCTACCGTTAGTAGTTTATAAATCAGCAGCCGCTAATGAGTGGGTGCCTAAGAAGATTGGCCGACAAACTGCCCCAAGCCCCAAAGCCCTCAGTCAAATCATTAAGTCGCTCTCTCCCACTGACCTAAAGCAGATGGGGGTTGAGGGTAAAAAGTTTAGTCAAACGCTAAGAAGTGACGAGTTGACCTTGCGCCTAACTAAGGTTTTTGAAACTTTGATTACCCCTCGTTAGTCTTGATCCCTTATTGTAATTTCGCTAGACGATTAATTTCACTTAAATTAGTAGTGTCCTCGGGGTTTTTCTCTCGCCACTTTTCCAGTCTGGGAAATCTAAGAGCAAAGCCCGCCGTATGCATGGGAGATTTTGTTAGTTCATCAGCTTTAAATTCCCCCACCAGTTTCGGTTTAATCCAAACGTCACAATTCATGATTTTGTTCACCTCATAATTCTTCGGCTTTTCACTTACCGCTAACCGCTTTCCGTTCTCCGCTAGTGTTCGCCACTCTTCATCGGTTAATCCCGTTCCCACCTTACTAATAGTCTTAAATGAGTCACTTTTGTGATCATAAACGCCGATGAGAAATGACCCAATACCAAACTTATTTCTTTGTCCTTGGCCATAGTCGTACCCCATCACAACCGCGTCCACAGTGTCGGCCAGTTTGGAGGCGTAACTTTTTTTAAACTTAATCCAGTTCCACCCCCTGGCTCCCGCCTGATAGACTCCACCTACTTTTTTAGCCATGATCCCCTCTCTCCCTCCGGACACGTTATCACTAAATATTTCTTCTACCCGAAGTGGGTTGGTAACTATCTCCATCTCTGCTGGCAATAAAATCTTTCCTTTACCAAGCACCTTCTCAACTACGGCGCGTCTTTTTTGGTAGGGCTCACTGATAAGACTTTCTCCGTTTAGGTAGAGGCAGTCGAAAGTAATAAGTTTTACCGGGATGCTGACGCTGAAAGCCGCCACATCATACTTTCTTTTGCGCTGGGTAGTTTCTTGAAACATCAGATATTTGCCGCTCTTGGGGTCAAAACCGATCGCTTCACCGTCCAGAATAATACTGTCCACCTCTTTAAGTTCGCTTTTAGCAGCCGCTACCAGGTCTGGATACATATTAGTTACGTTCTCCAGTCCCCGGCTAAACAGAGTTACTTCCCCCCTAGCATAGTGTAATTGGGTGCGCAGCCCGTCTAGTTTTGATTCGATCGCGGCTGCCCCCTCGGTTTTTTCCAAAATTTCCTCGGGACTAGTGGCCCGCTCTGCCCGCATGCCCAAAATGGGAGTTCCCACCTTGGGTTTGACGTGGGCCACGCCCTTTATTCCTAACTCTTTGACTTGCTTGGCAATATATCCCAAATCGGGTCGAATATTGTAGGCTGACTCGATAACCGTCTTATGTTTCTTGGTGTGATCAATCATCCAGGACAGACCCTCAAGGACTGTCATGTCCGAAAAGCCGAGGCGCATTTTATCAACGGGAATGCGAGCTAAATAGCGACTAGAGAGAGGGTCTCCGTCTCTAAAAAGATTGGCCAGAAAGTCAACTTTCATTTCGACCGATCCGTCACCACTCATTTCAGGCAGTTTTTTTAAGCGGTCAAAAACCTCTTCAACGCTTAAACCCGTAAGTTTGGTAACTTTTAAACTTGTAGCTAGGTCCTCAGCTGTTAGTCCCACATCGCCAGTTTTTTTGTAATTGGCAGTTACCACAGCTTCAGTGGTATTGTAGGCCCTGACCAGCGCCTTAATGATCATTTTCTCGGCCATACCAAATTCGAAGTGTTCATAGAGCGGTACCACTCTCCCCTGAGTCAGGTAGACAATCTTGTCAATCTCATCGACTGAGGCAGCACGAAAAAGTTCCGCCAAGATTTCCACCATGGAATTGCGGGAAGCTGTGGATTCCAGTTTCTCGAAATATTTAGCTAGCTGCGAAAAAGTCATAGCTATAAAACAAAATCTTCGGTTTTTATGGCATACCAATTAACTAATGCAGTAGTTCTTTTTCGGTCAAAATAGTCATCAGAGTCTCCAGCAACTAAAACTGCTTTAAAACCATGTCTGAGAAACATTTGTCCCAAATCAATAGCTGAAAGAGTATTCTTTTTTTCATCTGTTTTACCAGTATCGAAAGTATGTAAAATTAATTTACCACCCGGCTTTAGGGCCATCTGTGCCTGTTCTAAAAGCCGTGCGTAACCCACAACTGGTTGGTCTACCGTATGGGTTTTAACCATTATTCCCGCTTGGTTCCCTACACTAAGATATTCTGCTAAAACATAGTCTAGGCTTCCTCTTGGGACTGCATCGGCAAAACGGTTTGCATCCATACAATAGTCTGGTCTACCCATTCCTGCCCAATTAATCCAGTCTATATCTAATGTTTGCCATCCCCGTTCTCGCCAAACCGGAGTATTGTATCCACTTCCCAAGACAAGACCAATGTGGTTAGCTGGGAGAGCTAACATGGCACTCTCGCATTTAGAAACAAGGGCTGCAGCGGGATTACCTTTCTCCCTTTCTTTGGTGAGATTATCCGACAACAGAAAAGTCAAGCCGTTTTTCGGTATAATGCAACTGTCCTTTGCATCAGATGCTGCCAATTCAGAATTGGTTGCTAGTCCCATATTTTTATTTCATCATATATCTCGCTGCCTTGGTTTTACCCTTTTTTTTGACAATTTTTTTCTCCATTAGATCTTTTAAGTCTCTAAGAACCGTGTCTTCCGACACCATGGGGAGAATAGCTTTAAACTCGGAATTGGCTAGGTAGCCGACCCGCTCAATGTGTTCCATAATTCTTATTTGCCGCTGATTAAGAAAAATTTGCCCTCCGGCCGCCGCTTTAATTTTTAAATCAACCGAGAGGTGCTGGACCTGCTCCCTGACCCGATTAAATTCTATCGCTACTCCTTCGGTAAAATACTCAAGCCACTGAGTTAAATCGTGGTCGGGGTTTTGATCGGCAGTTTTTATCGCGTAGTAATAGCTACTGACATTGTGATCATAATATTCCTCCAGGGAAAACAGTTTGCGAATATCATAGCCCTCGTTGAGCATAATCGCTGTGGCCATCGCTCGACTAACTCGCCCGTTACCCTCAGTAAAGGGATGAATGTGAACAATTTCATAGTGGACAATCCCCGCTTTAATGATCGGGTGAAGATCCCAAGTAGAGCGCTCGTTAAACCAGTCAAAAAAATCCGATAATTGGAAGGGAACCTCCACCGCCGGCGGTGGACGGTGAACAATGTCCCCAGTGAGAACGTCCCGCAGCACCACCTGAACAGTCCGGTAGATACCATTTTCCTCCCCCGGCACTAAACCAGAAACGGTTAATCGGTGCAAATCTAGTAGCACCTCCTCGCTATAAATGTCTTTCCTGGGGAGTCCCTTCGCCCTGCCTTCTTCAATCAGTCCGTTAAGATAGTCAAGCACACGGCGGTAGTTAATAACCTCCTTAACGTCCCTTTCCCGGGCGACGATTTCTTTGCCCTCCATGACTTTCTTGACCTCTTCTAGATTAAGCTCGTTGCCTTCTACGTGGGTACCATAGTGAACTGCCCGAGTCTGAGCTTCCTCTTTGAACTGAGCTTCCCAAGCAGGAAGCAGGGCGGCCCCTTCCACCACGGCTTTAGCCCCCTCAATCAGTCCGATGTCTTTGAGCAGTTTGGAGGAGATTGTAAATTTCGGTTGGTACATCTGTCTAAGACCTAGTAAACAAATCAATAAATAGCTTCTCTACGGGATGTGGGGCTTCTTGGGAAACACTAACGCGCTGCGGAGTAGTCGGAAATATACTTTGTCTTTCAACTCTCCTCCTTCCCAATCTTCTGGGCCTGCCCTCGTCCCACTGTTTCCAAAATTGGGAATGATGCCCACTGGCACAAGCGTAAACTGAGTGTGCTGCTAGTGCAATAGCTAATGCTCCCCCAAGAACTTCATGCATCGTTCTATTTTACCGCACTTTTAACGCGCGGGGAAGGTGTTGATTAGCTCTTATCATCGGAAGATAATGAAACCATGAGGCACCTGCGGGACGCCAAACGCCAAATTATATTGGGAGGGAAAATTCTCCACCTAGTCTGGCAAAGTTCACCAAAGTGGTCTGCTGCCTATTTTGGGTTTCTAATCTTAAACAATGTTTTACCAACTGTTACTATTTTTGTTCTCAAGTTTGTTGTCGATGCTATTGTTCAGGCCGCTCAAACAAGGTCGGCGGCCGATCTCAACCACTTTCTCCTCCTTGTGGGACTAATTTCAATCTTACGCCTTAGCAACAGCCTGGTCTCCGTTCTAAGGCGCCACGCCCAAAACATTCTTAAAGACGTCTTTGGCCTCTTTATGGTCAAAAGTGTTGCCAATCATATTGCAGAACTGGATTATAGTTTTTTTGAGGATCCTAAGTTCCAAGACAAGATTGAAAAGGTCCGGCGTGATGCCGATGATCGACCGTTTGATAGTATTACCCAACTAGCCAGCACATTCGCGGCTCTGGCCACCATTAGCACAGTAACAATCTCCATGGTTACTATCGCGTGGTGGGTCCCAGTTATAATTTTTGTTGCTAGTCTTCCCCGAATCGTTGTGAGTTTTCGCCATTCTTACAAGACTTTTCGTATCACCGACCGCCGGTCGCCTTACAATCGTGAGGTCAGTAGTCTCATCAATTTTCTCATTAGCAAAGCCTATGCCGCCGAGGTTAAAATTTTTCAATTAAAAGACTACCTGCTGCAAAAATTTGAAACGATTTACCAGCGTTTCATTAAGGAGAATACTGACTTATCCAAGTCTAACGCCAAAGTCGTCTTTGCTCTCAATAGCCTGAACGCCGTTGTTAATATTGTGGTCATGACTCTAATTGGACTGTCAACAATTGCTGGCAAAACAACAATTGGCTCATTTAGTTTTTTCTTAAACGCCAACGGCCAGCTAGCCAACTCCTATGCGGAACTGTTCGAATATGTTGCCGGCTTTTATGAAAATTCACTTTTTTTGGAAAACTATTTTGAGTTTAGTGAGATTAAACCCAAAATTGTTGACCACCAACAGGCTAAGGAGTTGGATCTATCGGCTCCGGTGACTATCGAATTTAAAAACGTGACCTTTGGCTATTCGCCCGATAAGCTGATTCTAAAAAACATTAATTTTACCGTCTCGGGTGCCCAGAATTTGGCTATCATTGGCGAAAACGGAGCGGGGAAAACCACCCTGATTAAACTCTTGCTGCGTCTGTACGACGTGACTGATGGCACCATTCTTCTAAATGGCGTGGATATTCGAAAGATCTCACTAGCTAGTCTTCACAGAGCTATCAGCACCATCTTCCAAGATTTCAAGACCTATGACCTGTCAGTCCGCGAAAACATTGGCTTCGGCGATATTGCCAATATCAATAATATTGGCAGGATTCAAAAGGCTGCTCGTCTTTCTGGAGCAGCGGAGTTTATCGAAAAATTTACCGAGAAATATAAGACTCCACTAGGAAAATCGTTTGAAGGCGGCGAAGAGCTTTCTGGTGGCCAGTGGCAAAAAATTGCTATCGCTCGAGCCTTTTTCAAAGATGCCCGAGTCATTATTATGGACGAGCCCACCTCGGCGCTGGATCCCAAATCTGAGTACGAAGTGTTTAAAAATTTAATTACTCATACGAAAGATAAATCATTAATTCTTATCTCTCACCGCTTCTCCACTGTCCGGTTAGCTGACAAAATTATTGTCCTACATAAAGGAGAGATCATTGAGGAGGGAACTCACGAAACCTTGGTCAAAAAAGATGGACGCTATGCCAAACTCTATAGTCTGCAAGCTAAGTGGTATAAATAGAACCTATGATTCATTTGCAGCCAGTCTCAGAAAATACGTCTGACTCTAGAATTAAAATTGTTTATTCCGATCTCAAGACGTTGCTTCGGTTAAAAACGGTCCCCACCTATTTTCAGTTCATCGCCACTTTTCCGGAATTCTTGGAACTACTGTGGCTTAAACTGCGGCCAGTAGTAGCTACTCCCGAATTTCAAGAATCGGTGAGTGAAATTGCCGAGAAAATTCGACAAGAGCTGGTAAAAGAGATTCCCACTAACCCAACAATTGACCTGCTGGTGCCAAAGATTGACCAACACACTAAGAATAAAATGGCGATTGAATTTGAGGAACTCCAAAGAGTCAACGCCACTCTGCTCCTAATTTCTGTGCTGATCCGTGAACGCATTAAGGGCTTGCAAGAGAAAAAGGATCCGGCTTTATTCCTACCTGGTGGGAAGAGACCATAAACTGGCAGTGAACTAGTTACTGTTAACGAAACCGACCTGGCCACCCTAGAAAGTGGTGTTCTCGCTTTTTCCCCTTTAGGCACTGACCCCTATTTTGTGACCTACATGAAGTTAGTGTCGCAACTCATGGACGAGTTTGCTCGCGGCAAAGAATATTTGCAGTTGCGAGTTTTTTTGGAAAACACCGCGCAAAATTTGCTCAAAGCCATGCCCACCCAAATTGATTTACCTTATCAGGCAATAATGGTCATTCTGGCAGGAAAAGTGCGAATTGACGAACTGCTTTATCTCCTCCACGACGCCTTTCCTGCCTACTTTCCCAAACAACTCCTCTCCTCACTGCTTTTAGAACTGGGACTATATCCCAGAGAAAAGATTCCGCAGATTGGAGGTAAACGCTTGATACTAGATACAAAATACTAGATACTTTCCTTGTGAACACTCTCCTTTATGGTCGTTACGGCAAATTTCCCGAGGAAATTAGCCACCTGGTTGAACAAATTGGCCTTGTTCTGGTTGAACACAACCCAGAACTAGTGATCACCTTTGGTGGAGATGGGACCCTCATCGGAGCAGAAAGAGATTTTCCCGGTGTTCTCAAACTGCCGCTAAAGGATAGTCGGATTTGTCACCGCTGTGTTCCTCTCACCCCAGAGCAAACCCTTGAGGCCTTTAGTAAGAATAAACTGGCGCTTCAAAACTTCTTAAAACTTGAGGCAGTAGTAGCGGGCAAAACCCTGCTAGCTCTAAATGATATTGTTATTCGTAACACCACTCCCAATATCGCTCTACGTTTCGATGTCCAGGCTGGAGGAAATGACTTCCCCGGACTCATCGGAGACGGACTAGTTGTGGCTACCCCGTTTGGCTCTAGCGGCTATTATCATTCAATTACCAAACAGGAGTTTACTAGCGGTATTGGACTAGCATTTAATAATATCTGTGACCGCACTACTCCGCTTTTTGTGGCAGTCAACACTACCGACTTAGTCACCGTCACTATTACGAGGGGGCCAGGAACTCTAACAATAGATAATAGTCCCGAGCTTACCACTCTTAGTGAAGACACTAGAATTGAAATTGCTGCTTCTCAGCAAGTTGCTAAAATCTATACCCTCCCTACCCCCTAGGGTTGAGCGTCCAAATCCACCAGTTGGACGGTTTTTAAATAGGCGACTCCAACTAACCCTGCGTCAGTTGTCGTCATAATGGTTTGGTGTTGGGGAATTATTTCTAAAACGTGGTGGCGATTCTTCGGATCTAGTTCCGAAAAAATATCATCAAGGAGTAAAATTGCTTGTGATTGCCCATTGCTCATTGCACATTGTATATTCAGATACTCCAGTTCCCCGAGCTTCATCGCCAGCACCGCCAACCGTTGTTCCCCCCGGCTGCCAAACAAGTGAATATCTCGAGTTTTTCCCTCAAAAGATTCAAACACCTTAAAATCATCACGGTGTGGCCCCACCAGCGTCGCCGCTGCCCCAATTTCCGCTTCTGCATACTTGGCGAGGCGCTCCGTAGAAATGGTGCTGTGGTCATAATGTAGGGCGATAGGAAAAACTGCATTTTGACTCTCGGTCAAAAACTGCAAGTAGTCTTTGCGCCGGCCGTGAATAATTTGGCCATTGGCAATGAGCAGTTCATTCCAATAACTTAGTCGCTCCACAATACTTCTAGCCCCTAGTCCCTGCTCCCTCGCTCCCTTTAAAATCCGGTTTCTTTGCCGCAGAGCCCGCTCATAAATGTGGCTTGCTACCCGATAATCTTTATGGACTTGGGACAGCACGAAATCTAGGTAACGCCGGCGCACCGCGGGGCCGTTCACAACTAGTTCCAAATCCAAAGGAGAAAACAGCACGGCAAAGACGTTACCGACAAAATCCACTTGTCTTTTTCCCACGCCATTTAGTTTATAGAGTTTTTGAAAACGGCTCCGTTTGTCCCAGGTGATTTCTAGTTCACTCTCCCCGCTTAACTCCCCCGCGATCCTGGCCACACTCTCTTCGTCACGTATCACTTCCTTCTCGGTCTCGGCCCGGAAGCTTTTACCGGTGGCCAGCAGATAAATGGCTTCTAAAATATTAGTTTTCCCAATAGCATTGGGGCCCACAATCAGCGTAGCAGTGGGAGAGAGCGAAAATTCTCTTTTTTTGTAATTGCGAAAGTTTTGCAGGCTAAGTTTGGCAAGCATGAAGGTATTCTAGCTCAAACTACGGCCTTTTTGTCACTAAAGTATTTCAGTGTGAGTAACACCCCGATAAGAGTGGTAAGTCCGATGCCCAGAATCCATGCGAAGGCATTAGGAGATTGGTTATCAATATACGATCCCATCACAAGGGCCAGAAGTACGTAGGGAATTTTATACAACAGCGCCATCGTGGAAATGGCAGTGGCCCGGTTTCGTGACCCCACGACCGAGTTAACAACTGAGGATCTTACGTTATTAAAGATCGAGGAACTGGCAATCCGAATTATTATTAGTCCCCCGCCAATTAATAATCCTACGAAATTCGCCAGCAACAAGCTTCCCACTAGAACAAGACTGGTTCCTACTAACAATCCACTTATTCCATATTTTGTTTTCAAGGTAGGATACAGTTGGGAAGCAACGGCCGAAAGAATGTACCCCGCTCCAAAGAGAAGTCCTACTTTGAAACTATCGAGCCCATATTGCTTAGCTTGGGAAATGCCCAGAAAATTCGCGGTAACATAATACCCCATGCTTATGGCGATTAAAGCGAATGACAGAATTATGGTTTGTTGAGAGTGGAATAATTCTTTAAAACCATTACCATTTTGTTTAAAGAACGAGACAAAGCTATACTTCACCGAATCTATTCTTGGCTCGATAAGGAAGAGACAGGAAATTGCTGCGGCAACATAAAAAATACCCTGCACAATGTAGGGAGACTGAAACTGCAGACTATAAATAAAGCCCCCCACCACTGCCGATAGTAGTAAAGCAATCCACTCAATGGATCTAAGATTCGAATTTACTTGGTCATAGTGCTCCTCTTTCCCTTGCTCTTTTAAGGTGTCGTAGACTAATGCCTCAAGACTACCGCTATAAAGCGCGATGCTAATTCCTTTTACTACCTCTAAAGCGGCAAACATCCAAAAAGCACTCGCTCCCGCTGTAATGAACATGGCAAGAGAATAAAGAACGAATGAAATAAGTACTGACAGCTTTCGACCTACCATGTCCGCAAAGGCACCGGTTGGGATCTCAAAGATAATAGAAACGATAGTCTGAATAGCAGTGATTGCTGCAACTTGGGTAAAGTCTAAGAATCTTAGATAAAAGAAAATCCAGACAGTAATGGGAAAATACAGCTCGCTTAAGAAAGTAAGAAGATAGGCCACCTTAATATTGCGATGCTCTTTTTGGAAGTTTTGCAGGCTAAGTTTGGCAAGCATAGACTCCTTTATACTCTTTTCTTCCTCTGTGCCGCAAGAAACTCGTTCTCCCCCCAACCCTTGGCAATTTCTGGAGTAATTTTTATACCTTGAGCCCACATAATTTCATAAAGAGACATGAGACTTTTTGCAAATGTGGAACTATTAATAATCACCCCCCAATTTTCTCCATCTTCAATACAAACAATCCGAATAATGCTTCCGATGACACTGAAACGAACTTTGAAAAAATAATCAGGCCTTTCTAAATAACGTATTTCCCGGCTAACCAAATAATCCGGATCAAGCCCATACTGGTAAGTCACCACATGTCTAGTCCAATCATTTAGGGGTACTAGCTCCCTGGATGTATATTTAGAGCTTTTCCGCCGCCTTGTCTCCTCGAAGACGTCTCGATTAATCTCGGGGCTACTAAATGCATCCGATGGAAATAGGTAATCCCACGAGGCTTCGGGGGCATCAAAACTATCTTTGCGACTATTAAAATATGCTTGCCTAGCCCCTTCCAATCCCGGAAAAAAACGAAAGTCAGCGTTGACTTCGTCCTTATGAAACTCACCCTTTAGCTCGGGAAGAATATCCACAACGTTCGCTTCCAAATTAGTCAGATCCGCGCGCTTTTGCCAAATAATTGAACGCAAAACAGACGGATTCTTAGCGCGGATTCGCGTTTGATGCTTGGTGAACCCATCGCTTTTTTTTAATTCTACTAGACCCTGCAGAGATAAAGTCATGATAATTTCATAGACCGTAGTCCGAGGTATTCCTGTTTCTCGAGCCAGTTGATAGGGAGTGGCGTCACCATCCTTAACTATCTGCCTATATACTCGAGCCTCATTGGTTGAAAGCCCAAATTTTTCTAATGTCGTTGAAACAAAATCCATAAAGTGAGTCTATCACTGTCGACACTGTCCGTCAAACTTGACAGTAATAGGTTCCTAAACCATAATCGCAACATAAACGGGGGTGTAGTTTACGCAAAATTTTCAGCGCAAGTTGAAAGACGAAGGTTCGATCCCTTCCACCTCCACTATGGATAGTAGTTCATTTTTAAAGCAGCTAATAGAAACCGTACCCGACTACGAGGTCTCTCCTGATGAGAAAAAGCGAATCCAATTTGAGGGCATTGAAAAATTCCTTTATGCGAAACTAACTTCATCTAAATTTAAGGCGGCAGCCCTACCCCAAGAATTCCAACAGAAGGTGAAAGAAAAAATTAGTTATTGCGTCAATAATAGTTTGCCAATCCACATAACTATCCCTTTCGGAGGTTATAAGAAATGGCAATTGCCTACAGCCCCACTCCCCGACTGGGCTGAGGTTTTTAATTTTGTTCTGGTTAGAGACTACCTAGCTCCGATTGCAAAAATATATAAACACGGTGTTGTTTTGGAATACTTTTCTGACGAAATCTTTATAGCACCGATGAATAATTACCCTCAGAAAGACCTAGATCAATACAACGAACAGTTTGAAGAACTTATCAGCTATCTAAAGGATTTCCTTCCTCCTAAGTTTGTGGCCAAATGTTCAAAGATTAGAGATTTTATTTCTCAAGAAGAAATATTAAAAAGATTTGAACAAGCTTACCGAAAGCTCCAGGGCGATTATGAAAGTTTGTCTCCCAAAGAGAAGCAAGTCAAAATGGCGAAGACAGAAAGAAATTATCAAGGGGACCTGCGTGATTTGTCTGAAAATGAAAGACAAAGAATACTTTTTGGCTCATATTTAATCCACGAAGCGTTCACTAAATACGACTGGGATCTGGATATTCCTTGGGCATTTGACAAGGATATGATTGCTTTAGGATTTTGCTACACTGGCTCCTGGGGCATTCATCTTCGCTCCTCAACCTCTTCAACGGTGCAATTTTGGATCGGCACTGGAACACTACTGAAAAGGGCCGATCGCTTCATCCCCACAATCTTGACTTATGAGCAATATCAAAAATCCCAAAAAGTCTTAAAGCAAGAGGCGGTTACTCTATTTCCAGAGAAATTTAGTAATCTCCAATCTGTGGCACTTCTTGAGCAGGATTAAGTTTGGCACTTGGAGCAAAAGAACGTTCCTCGGCCCCCAATTCTCATCATTTTTATTTCCCCGCCGCATCTTGGACAGACGGCGCCTGGCTTGCCGTAAACTACAAAATGTTCCTGCATTTTACCTTTTTCTCCTAGAGCATTAACAAAGGCTTCGTCACTTGCGGAACTGCCCTGATACTTAATCGCCAGGGTTAAAATTTCCAGGATCCCCTTGTGGAGAGTTTTTATCTTTTCTGGCTCCTCTTTGGCCACCAACTTAGCCGATTTGTTGGGGTTTATCTTTGCATACCAAAGTGCCTCATTTGCGTAGATATTGCCTATTCCGGCAATCTTTCCCTGTTCCATCAAAAGTAGCTTAATGGCCCGACCCCAGCTCTCACAAATCTTTTTAAGATACTCCGGGCTAAACTCCTTAGAAAAGGGCTCGGGGCCGTGTTTGGCGTGAATTTCTTTCAGTTCTTTTTCATCTACTATCTTCACCCAGCCAAACTGGCGATTATCATTAAAAAACAGTTTGGCTCCATCGGAAAGAGCAAAAACTACGTGAGTAGTTTTACCTGGTAATTCGAAACCGGCAAAAGGAATCCCCTGGTGAAAACTCACGGTCTCAGCCACATAGTCAATTTCTTCCCTCTTTCCCGACTGCGCATCTTTAGTTTTTAATTCGCCGTAAACCAGTTGTCCGGTCATTTTCAGGTGCACCGCAATCGCTGAATTGTTGTTCAGTTTAATGATAAGAATTTTCGCCCGTCTCTGGACATCCACAATCTTGGCTCCGATGGCCACCTGAGGATCGCCATAAAAGATTTTGGGCAGACGCACCTTAACATCCAGGATAGTTTTGCCTACTAACCGGTCCGCTAACTGGGTACGGATAGTTTCAACTTCAGGAAGTTCTGGCATAAGGCTATTTTAACATCTTAACTACTTCTCGATGGGCCCAAAATCCTAATTCAGGTAGATCGTTAAGAGGAAACCACTTAATATCACTATTTTCCGCTTCATCAGTCTTAAGTGGACCGTTTTTGACTTGGGCTCGATAGACAATGACAAAGTGCCCCGGTTCCCGAATATCATCAATTGATTGGACAACAGTCATTAAAGAAAGCGTAGTCACATTGAGACCAGTTTCTTCTTTAACTTCCCGTTTGATGGTCTCTTCTGGGTGTTCCCCAAATTCGACAAAACCCGCCGGAAACATCCACGTTCCGCGATATGGTTCCCGGTTTCTTTTGACTAGGAGGATTTTTTTATCTTTAATAATTATCGCCGAGGTGGAGGTCACCACATGTGGATAGTAAACCCAGTGGTCTTTTGGACAGATTTTCCGTTCTTTTTCTCCGTCATGTCGAACTGTCAGTTCCGTCCCGCAAAATGGGCAAAACCTGTAATTTGGTGGGGTTAGTTTAAGCATTGTTGACAATTTTAGTCATTTCTGTGACAAATTTCTCCTTAGAAAATTTCTTGGCTTGTTTTTGACTGTTCTCTTTTTTGATGTTAGAAAGTACTGTTTGTTGCATGGCTTCGGAGAGACCTTCGACACTATATTCCTCAAAAAAAGTGCCTGTTTTCCCTGGAACGATTGTCTCCAAATAGCCTCCTGACTTGTGGGCCACCACTGGGGCACCTGCCGCCATCGCCTCAATTTGGACAATACCAAAATCAACGTCTTTTTCTGCCACAATAAGCGCCTTACAGGTAGCATACAATTTCCAGAGCTCCTCGTCAGGTACTCGGCCCAAAAACTCAATATTGTCTGATTTCTGGGCGTCAATTTCTTTTTGTTCCCACATTAGCCCCGCGGATTCGCCGACAATTTTGAGTTTTACTCCCAACTTATTGGCAGCTTCCATCACCATCGGTAGGCCCTTGCCCCCCACTATCCGTCCCGCCCAGAGATAAAAATCTCCCCGCGAGTCTTTAATCTCTTTAGTAAAATTAATGATCTTCTCAACGTCAATCGGTGGATAAATTACCACGCTCTCCCGCCGGTAGTTTTTTTCAATCCTGTGGGCGATATTGGTGGAATTGGCGATAAACTGATCCACCCGCTTGGCCCCAAGGAAGTCATAGAGACGCAGGAAGTGTCCCACCAGATGACCGTACACTTTTACTGGCCAGAAGTATTTTTGCCACTCCATGGACGTTTGGTAGCCCCAAATAAAGCGTGGCGGGGTGTGGCAATAGCAAATTACTTTAACGTGTTTGGGAATGCGCACGGGTTTGGTCAAATAGCCACTACTAGATAGGATAACAACGTCAAACTTTGAAAAATCAAATGATTCCCAAATCAGGGGAATTAAAAAGCGTAGTGGAGAGTGTAGATTACCCCATTTTAGTAGTAAGTTGGCCCAGGAAGTAACAATTTTGGCCCCAGCAAACTCTTTTGCTACGGTCCCAGTGCCAGTGTAAAAGGCCGTATAAATTGGGGCCTCAGGATACATTTGGTGCAGAGTCAGCAGTACTCTCTCCGCCCCCCCAAATTCTTTTAAATAGTCGTGTACCAAGGCTATTTTCACTTCCCCAGTGTACTGGATTCTCGCTGAAAACTCCATAATACCCTATAATATAGCCATGGCTGAATTTGACTCATGGGAGCAACAATTCGCAGACACCCTCGTCTATACCCATACCCGAAGTGGTTCGGACGTACTAATTGACTATGAAGTCACACGTCAGTCCGTAAACCCCCCCTGCACTGGGGGTGAAAACTGCATAATAAATTTAGCACTTAGGGCAGCTATGGCAATTGACCCAAAATTTGATGCGCAAGAGTTCAGTGCCGACAGTGCTAGGTGTCCAGCCTGTAGAATTCCGTGCCAAATCTGGGGCACACTCCGCATACAGGAGCCAGAAGAGTGACCAATTTTAGTGGAGAAACTATTTACTTAGTAACGAACAAACTAGATCAGTTTCATCTGCTCGCTTGGGTCCAAAGTTACCTCTTTTTTAGCTTTCACTTTCTTGACCTGTCCCTGGCCCAAAATCTCAGTCATAATCCGCTGGGGAAGGCTTTTAAAACCCAGCTTGGTAATCATATACTCCATACCCCTTGGCCAGTTAATTTTCGCCACTTCCAGCTCCTCAGGGCGTAAGTGAATGGGGACATCGCAGACAATCGTGGCCAATTTTTTACCCAAGCCCGCATTTTCTGCCCCTTCGGCCAACTTTACGGCGACTCGCTCTGGCAACTGCCCCAGATGCCTATAAAGATTTTCTAGCGTGCCATACTGTTTAATTAGCTCAAGGGCAGTTTTGGGGCCAATTCCCGCTACCCCCGGATAGTTATCAGAACTATCACCCTTGAGTGCCTTGACGTCAATCCACTGGGCGGGTGTTACTCCAAATTCCACTTGCATCAGCTTTAGGTCGTAGGTCTTGGTTTCAGAGAGCCCCTTAATGGGAATAAAGATCTTGACGTGGTTCGTGACCAGCTGGAGCATATCTCGGTCTCCGGTCACTATGAAGGTTTCATAGGGGCTCTGGGCGGCTAAGGTGCCCAGACAATCATCGGCTTCAAAAGAGGCGACTTCAAAATATTTAATCTCCAAACTATCAAGAAGCTCGTGAATTAGAGGAATCTGGTCGGCTAGATTCCCCGCCATTTCCGGGCGTTTTTTTTGATACTGGGTATACAGTTGTTGTCTAAAGGTCGGGGTGGGCAAATCAAAAGCGACCGCTAAAAAGTCGGGCTTGAGATCGGCCAGGACTTTTAGGAGCATATTCATAAACCCATGGATAGCGTTCACACTCAGTCCACTTGGAGCCGTCAGGGTGGGGGGTAAGGCGTGGAAAGCGCGGTGCAAAATGGCGTGGCCATCAATAAGAACGAGTCGTTTCACTTTGCTGATTTTTTACTTTTTACCATTTCCTTTTTATTACTATTCACCTTAGCATGACCCATCAGTCTTTCAAACTCGTCTCCTTCCATTGTCTCGGTCCGAACTAATTCCAGAGCTAGGGTATCCATAAGTTTGGCGTTTTTAGTCAAAATGGCCTTAGCTAACTCATAACCCTCGTCGATAAAAGCCTTAACGGCCGCATCAATTCTCCCCATCATTTCATTAGATAAGGGCTGGGCCTCTGAATAGCTCTTACCCATATAGCTGTGCTGTTCGGCTGATAGATTGATTGGTCCCAGGCTAGACATCCCGTATTCCATGACCATATCCCGGGCAATTGCGGTGGCTTTGGCAATGTCACTTGAGGCCCCAGTACTAAATTCACTAAAGACTAACTCCTCTGCTGCTCGTCCCCCCATCATGGCGGCAATTTGCTCCACCAGGTGTGATTTGGTTTCATTTAGCCGGTCACTACTTGGGGGAATCAAAGTATGACCCAGGGTCATCCCCCGAGACACAATACTGATGCGGTGGACCGGATCCATGTGGGGCAGTTCGTGGGTAACAATAGCGTGACCCAGTTCGTGATAAGCCGTAATTTTTTTATCTTCCTCAGACTGGAGGCGTTTTTTTTGTGGTCCCAACTTAACTTTAGTGGCAGCTTCCTCAATGTCCTTCATGGAAATTTTAGTGCCATTACGCCGCGCCGCCTCAATAGCCGCTTCGTTAAGCATATTTTCTAGATCCGCCCCAGAAAAACCGACCGTTCGCTTGGCCACCTTGTCCCAATCAACACCATCCTCAAACGGCTTATTTTTCTTATGCACTTGTAAAATCGCCAGTCGGCCTTCTTTATCGGGTAAATCTAGGGAGACCCGACGATCAAATCGGCCAGGACGAAGTAAGGCGGGATCAAGCAAATCTCCCCTGTTAGTTGCGGCCATCACTATCACCGACTCATTGGGTTCAAAACCGTCCATCTCAATGAGTATTTGATTTAAGGTTTGCTCCCTCTCATCGTGTCCCCCCATCGCCCCCAAGGATCTGGTGCGACCAATCGCGTCAATTTCGTCAATAAAAATGATGGCGGGCTTACTTTTTTTTGCCTGAGAGAAAAGATCACGGGCTCTGGATGCCCCGACACCTACGAGCATTTCCATAAACTCTGACCCCGCCATGGAAAAAAATGGCACCCCGGCTTCACCCGCTACCGCTTTAGCCAGGAGTGTCTTCCCCACTCCACTGGGGCCAAGAAGGAGCACCCCCTTGGGTGTTCTAGCTCCCAAAGCCGCATATTTCTTGGGATTTTTAAGGAAGTCGACAATTTCCTCTAGCTCTTTTTTAGCCTCATCCACTCCCGCCACGTCTTTAAAAGTAACTTGGGGGCGATCGGGATTATGCAGTTTGGCCGGGCTTTGACCAAAAGAAAAGATAGAATTACTGCCGCCCATCTGTCTTCGGTAGAGCCAAACAATGAGGACAAAGAAGAGTAAAATTGGGCCAAAATTTAAGAGAGCACTCAGTAGCAGGTTTTTAGAAATATCGTCTTTGTTGATAATACTAATCTCTTTGGGGTCTAAACCGAGCTGGTCCTTAGAGTAAAGGGTTTGAGACAGGTTTTGAGTTGGTTCTTTTTGTGACGTAACACTTGAACCGTTTTTATACTTAACTGTTAAGTCGTTCTCCGACACGGTAATGGTTTGAATCTTACCGTCTTTGGCGTCAGTTAAGATTTGCGAGATAGGTTTTTTCTCCAGTGGTTTTTGTGATCCCAGTAAACTACTGATAGTTAGCAGGATAAAAAAACCAACGACGAGGTAGAGGATGATGTCTCGTATGCCGAAGCGCATCTCCAGTTTAAACCCCCGCGGCCCCTTGCCGTTTTTTTGGGGAGTCTTGAGATTTTTATTCTGGGTGGGAAATTTTGGTAAATCCATTTAATGTACTACCTCTCCGGGTAAAATCTCCTTATCAAAAGTATAAAGAACCGCTTCGTCTGTTCCCGAAGCCAGCAGCATCCCCCGACTTTCATAGCTAACACCGGCAATTTTAAAATGCTTCGGAGCCAAATTTACCACAAATATCAACCTTCTACCAACCAGGCTTTCTGGTTCGTACCACTGGCTGATTCCCGAATAGATAGTTTTTTTTGAAGTTTCGCTGCCAAAATCGACGGTGAGTTCTAGAAGTTTTTCGCTGCCAGGAACGAGACTAGCTTTAATTACCATTCCCACGCGAAGATCCAATTTTTTAAAATCGTCAAGGGAAATTTCCGGTTTTTCCATCAGTGGATTCTACCATGTTTGGTCCCTAAGATCTGGGAGAAAACCTAGGCAAAGAAAGATATATCGGGGTCCAGGGGATGGTAACCGAGTATTTCTAGCCCTCTATAAAGAAGGTTCGCCTTGGTGGGTTCGATTGATTCGGCCAAACTAATTAGCTTGGCTAGGGTCAACCAATAACAGTTAACAATGGTGGGCGAAGAAAAAGATTTAAGTTGACCACCATCCAGCTCCGCCCCAAAGACCAGATAGTCTTTGCCCAGAGCAAAGCCGTCTCTTTTTGGACGACCCAGCAAATATGGGAGTCGCTCGTGAAAGAGAAAGCGAATTTTACTCACGTTAAATATCCCCGCTTCTTCCCAAACCTTCCGCCTCACCGCCTCAGTCGCCGTCTCCGCCGGCCGAATTCGTCCCTGAACACAATAGTCGTAGCCATAGCGGTCGTGAACCAAGAGAAACTCGGGTTCTTTATTAACGGGGTCATACCGAGCTACCAGACAGACGGCCACCGGTGAGTAAAGTTTCTCCTGATGGTCTTCCCGAATTATTTCCCCAATCCGGTGGTTTAAAAAGGCTTCTTGGATAGCGGTCATGGCAACTATTATTCCTTGCCATCCCTACCACTGCTTGAGGGGAATATGACCAAAAGGTAGCAACGTAAGAACAATTAACTAATCACAACCTGAAGTTTTCTAGTCAGACAGAACTCAGAAGTGGTAATCCATCTTCATGGCTTGCCGAACTTTTTCCAGAGTTTTTTGGGTTTCCAGGCGAGTTACCCTAGTGCCTTCTTTCAAAATATCTCTGACTTCATCAAGGTGAGTCTCGTAGTAGCTGCGGCGCTCTCTAATGGGATCAAGAAAAGTGTTCAACACTTTCGCCAGCTTGTCTTTAACTTCGACATCGCCGACCGTCCCCTTGCGGTAGCGGTCTTTGAGTTCCGCCACCTCCATAGCATCGGGATTAAAGATTTCGTGGTAAATAAAGACAGGGTTTCCTTCTACCCTGCCCGGGTCAGTAGGGTGGATGCGGTGGGGATCGGTGTACATTTTTTTGACTGTTTCCTTCACTTCTTGTTCGCTAGCGGAGAGCATGATGGTGTTACCCAGACTTTTGCCCATCTTGGGGTTGCCGTCGGTACCGATGAGTTTACCTATAGACCCCACAAGGGCCTCAGGCCTAACCAAAACTTCACCGTACAAGGAATTAAACTTATCCACGATTTCTCGGGTTTGTTCGATATGCGCTACTTGGTCTTTGCCCACCGGGACCAAGTGGGCTCCCACACAGGTAATATCGGCCGCTTGAAAGATGGGATAATTGACAAATCCCAGAGAGAACTGTTCCCCTAGCCCTTTCATAACAATTTCATCTTTGACTGTAGGATTGCGCATAGCCCTGGCGTGGGACACGAGCATGGAATAAATTGCGGCTAGTTCATAGATTTCCGGGACTTGTGATTCGACAAAAATGTGCACTTTTTTGGGATCAAGACCCACCGCCAGATTATCAATAGCAACCTCGAGTGTGGATTCACGAACTTTATCTGGGTACTCAGACAGGGTCGTAAAGGCGTGCAAATCAGCCAGGATAATAAACTCTTCATATTCATCTTGAAGTTTAACCCGATTTTCCAAAGTTCCCACAAAGTGCCCAACGTGCAATTTGCCCGTAGGGGTGTCGCCAGTGAGAATGCGCTTCTTATTCATAAAACCATTGTATAGCTAATTAACAAACAAAAAAGCCCTTGGAAAGTCTGAAAACTTCAAACTTTTCAAGGGCCCTCTCGGGGGTGCCACCCTCATCTGTCAATCCATACGGAATTGACCTTAATTATTTTCTCCCCTCCCCGGTTCCATCCCTCCGGATCAACAGGTTTATTAAGACGAAATTATTATACTAAAACCTGCCTATTTAGCAATGAGGTGAAGAAACGAGCTAACTAGGGAGAGAACCAGACTAAAGGCCAGAGCCCACCAAAAATTGGCTACTGTAAATCCGGGAACTACACTGCCAACCAGCCACACTACGGCTGCATTGATAACAAAAAGGAAGAGTCCCAGGGTTAAGACGGTGATCGGCAGCGTCAAAATGACTAAGATTGGCTTTAAAAAAACGTTAACTGCTCCTAAAACAACCGCCACAATAACAGCGGTCATAAAATCCGCCACCCGGACACCCGGAAGCACGTAGGCGGTAATAAACACCGCTAGTCCTGACACCAGAAGATTAACAATTAATTTCATAAATTTAAAAGCACTCTAAAAGCTTTTTTGCTCAATTACTCCCCTAACCACTGCCCCCACCACTTTACCCGACTGGTCTTTGACCGGAATAATTACCTCTTTATTATCAAAAAGATAGGTATAGTCGTCCCAAGTCAGTCTTTCCACTTTACCCTCTAGTAAATCTTTAACTTTTTGCTCGGGCTCACCCAATGAGGCCGATCCCATCTCCCCCGACAGACGAAGGTAACCTACTTCCCGCCCCTTCTTACTGCTAAAGAAAAAGGCCGTCGAGCTCCAGTCAACTAAATCGTGGCTGAGCTCACTGGTAATCCGGTCAGCAAGAGTCTGGTCTTGGTAACAGTCACTGTTGTAATTAACGCTATAGTAATTATTATGAAAAGCACAAAAATCATATTGGGCCGAAGCACTGGCTAAAATTGCCAGTAGAGCTGGTCTATTTTTAGCAATATAGGCCTCGGTTTCAGTAGCGTAGCGTTGGTAGACTCGCTCCTGTCGCTGCTTACTAAGGAGAGTTAACACACCAATGGCCACAGCCAAAAAAAGCGTAAATCCCATTAACCACAGTAGCGGTTTGCCAAAATGCAGAGATTTATCCCTCATTGGTGCTTTTTCTCAGTCAACAAATCAGAATTAATCGCCAGGATACTAAGATTGAGCATGATGTTAACTAGCACCGAGGACACAATAATCGTCAGCATCGACACTAGTACAAAACCAAGTACCTTTTCAATATCCGGAGTAAAAATATCCCAACTAAAAAATTGGTCGGCCATAAACAAAATGGCCCCAATAGTCAAAAAGAGCAGGAGAAACACTGCCAGAGAAGCCGTCAGTCGTTCCAGTTTGCGTCTATCCATGTAAGTAGCATTATATCAACTGGTTGCAAACCGAGTCCAGATTCTAGATTGGCTCTAGGCTCTCACGATTAAATCCTCTCCCGTTTCGCTACGGGCGATTGACACTGAGCACAAAAAAAACTAAAATTGCTCATAGCAACGCGGGGTAGTGTAAAGTTGCATGTCAGGCTAGTAGAAGTGGGCCCTATGAGGAGTAATCTTCATAAGAAAATTTGGCTATATCGGTGGACAACCTCAATGTAAGTTGGGGTCAATACCGAGGGAACCCAAGAAGACATTCTTGGGACTCCGTAGAGACTAAACGCCAAGCTCCCGCACTAAGTTAGTGCAGGATGATGATATAGTCCTACCCTTACAGTAATGTAAGAAGGTGCATAATCTGACGGTCCCAGTGCGATTCTGGGCCCCGCAACAAAGTAGGAACAGCCGAGACAAACTCGGCTGTTTTTGTTACATCGACGGTCTCCTCATTAGGTACAATCCTTTTCCCAATAATTGGAACCTGCTTTTTCATCTCGACAATCTTTTCAAAGTAAAACGGACTGTCAAAATCAACTGTTTTATCTTGGAGGGTTAGGTGCAATCCACTTAACCCAATAAAGATATCGCGTTTGACTTTCGGATCAGTGGTTATGGCGAATGTCTTGCGAGCCTGGGCAGCAAAAGAAATAACTTTAACAGTTTCGTCATTGGCTTGGATCATTCGCTCGTCAATGTTGCCGATTTGTTTTTCCACCACTTTAATTCCCGCTTCAAGTTCGAGCTTTCTTATTTTGAATTCCTCGTCACTTAACAAACTACCATCAGTATTGGCTGGTGAGATCTTGAGAGCTACCAAGTTGTCTAGTCGCTTCCTAGAGTCATCGTAGGCTTTCTTAGTGGCATCGATAGTAGTCTCCCGAAACTGTTTCTCTTCCTCCTGCATTAAGCGAAGTTGGTCAATGGCCCATTCGAGAAAAAGGGGACTAAGCTCTATCTCTGCTAATCGCTGGTCAGTCTGCCGTTCCAATTCTTTGTCGCTGATGGAAAGCTCTTTGCAAAGTTTGCTTTTCTTGCGGCCACAACGGTTGTAAACGTAGTAGCGCATGGTCGGGTTAGTCATGTCCTTAATGAAAGTGTCGCAGTGGGGACAATGATCTTGAACCTTTTTCGTGAGTTGAAATTTAGTCCGACAGTTAGTGCAGACTACTTGCCATTTTCCGTCTGTTACAACACCGGATGCACAAAAACCACACTTCATAGTGTGGGCATAGGTGTAGTTATGCTTGGTCTTGTACTGACTGACCTTCCCAAGTTTTATTTGAACTTGCTCAAATACTTCAGGACTTATAGCCCGTTCAAGAGTAGGATTACTTTCAAACCAGTTGCCGCTTCCCACGGGATATTCAAACTTACCGCTATAGAAAGGATTATTAAGAATCATATAAACTTCACTGAGGCAAAGTGGCCTTCCGCCAATCCTTTTCTTTTGTGGAGTAGTGAGGTGCCACTCTTCCTGGCTAAGCCGAAGGATTTCTGTTACCGGAGTGCCACTCAAAAAGAGCTCGAAGACTTTCTTTACAAACGGGAAGCGTTCCGGATCGAGGTATATCCGGCGTAGACCACTCTCCGTGCCTTTGTCGTTAAGGTAACCTAGCGGCGCCCAGCCGGGCCGCCAGCCCTCTCGACATTTTTTCTCTAGTCCTCGTGAGACCACGATACTCTTGTCATCACTATCCTTCTTAGAATTAGCAAACTCGACAGAAAGCATCCACTTGTCTTCCGGGGTATTTCGATAAATCCGGCTTGGTGTCCTGATTTCAATTAGCTTGCCCATATCCATAAGGTTAATGACGTCTCCTCCGTCTGACATGTTTCTTGCCAAGCGGTTGGCGTGCCAAGTGGCTATAGCATTAGCTTTACCGGTGTCAATGAGGGAGAGCATTTCGCTAAATTTTTCTCTCTGTCGAGGTATGTGGGCAGATTTGCTTTCCTGAAGAATGTCGATTATTGTAAGTCCTTGTTTAGATTTTAAGCCCTCAAGAATAAAGAGTTGGTCCGGCAACGAAGCCGCCTGTCTTTCCTTATTATCTTCCGAGCTCTTTCGTGCGTAGCCAATATATTTTAGAGTAACTTGAGTGTCCATAATAATGCCCCCGCCGGTTGTAGTCAGAACGGTGAAGTCCTGTCCGACGAGGGCATTAAAAAACTCCACCGAAAGTTCTGACTACACTTTAATTATTTAGCTGTTCTTTATGATTGTCAAATTAAGATTTTTTACCATTACCATAGATTGCTTTAACAATCCAGATAAGCCTTCTTGAGTATTCGTGAGCTTCTTGTTCGGTCAATATGACTCCATATTCCTCGAAATACAGTTTCTTAAATTTCTCTATAGCTTGTTGAGACAATCGCATGTCTAGCCCTCTTCCCTAAAAGCATCAAAAGCCAGCATTAAGTCTTCTTCGGTTTCATACCACCCATCGTTCCAGAAATCTGACATTTCTCCGTAGCTGTCTTCATGCTTGCCATAGGAAATCCGCAGATAGACTTTTATTGGCCCATGTTGCCAATTTATCGTGCGTATAATTTTCAAAAAACGGCGCAAAGAACCTGTTCCGACCCTAATGACCTCCACATCGTTTTTAATGATTTTTAGTATGTACTTCATGCCTTGTCGGTTGATTTACTACGATTTTTTCGTCTTCTTGGCTTTCGATGCCCGATTGCTGAAGTAAAATACTTCGCCGGATTTTCAAATGTTTTCCAACCTCCCGTAGAGCTTTTAAGCATTTCATTCAGAGTTCTATTAATTGCTCGGGGGTTGTGACGTTGGGCAATATATAACCAATGATTTGGCTTTTCGGGCCAAGGCCATTCCTTGAAGAGTTCACCTAACAGCGCGGCTACTTCCATAGGAGGGGTAAGGTAATTGCTATTTTTTAGTTTGCTGATAAGTGATAGCTTAGGCTCGGTAAACTCGAAGTTACCTTCTTGTTTACAAGTACCACTAACCAATCCACTAACACTTCCATTCTCACTCTCAATCGCTGTGTTAATAGTTTCATAAGGTTTGCTCTTAACTGGGTGAGACTCGGCAATAGCCTCGCAAGCCAGAAGTTGATCTTCAATGGACAAGCCACAGTCGGGATCATAACGTGCCCCGTAGCTCTCGATTTTGCGGATCAATCTATTTTTGTAGGTATTCTCCCTATCCATAAGCAATAACAAAAAACCTGCACCGTTGGGAGCCGATGCAGGTTTTGTCTCCCAACGATAGTTTTGGGATATCCTATCGAAGGAAGTAATTGGTAGGTACTAGATAATTGGGGTAAACCCCTTGGCTACATTTGCACTGTGCGAATTGTGCTCAGAGATCCTTTGTTAAATTCCAGGAATATCTTTCCATTATCTAGATGCGGGGACGACGTCCTTATTGATATTATTTGCCAGTCTAGTACTAATCTCCATGACTATTCCACTCTTATCAGCACGAGAATACCGTTTGAAATATGGAATTAGAAAAAGTACTTTTTATGACAGAGTGAGGAAAAACAAAATTGTGGCTTTCAAAGTCTCGCCGAGAAAACTTTGGTTGTTGCCCCTGTCGTATCGCATTAGCAGCATAAGTTATTAGGCCCGATCATGTCTGGACGTCAACTAATCTTTGGATGCCCTCCCCGCCTTGCGGTTGCTCCCGGTACCGGCTCTACCTAAAAAGTTCGCTTACGGAGATTCTTAATGCTTTAGCCAAACTAGATATTTTCTCAAGGGAGGGATTACGCTCGCCCCGTTCGATTGCACCCATGTAGCTTCTCTCAATACCAGCAATATGAGCGAGTGCCTCTTGGCTTGGTCCCATCTGCTTTCTTAGTTTTCTGATATTTTCGCCGAAGTTTTTCTGGACTTTCGTATTGGCCATATTGACCAATTGTCGACACCAGTGCTACTATGAGTCCACGTGATATATCACTCAGTAATGAGTGATTAGCTCGTAACAGGGCTATCTTAGATGGAGATGTAATATGAAGAGGTATCTCACCGAAAGTGAGACCAACAAAGACCCGCTTCTTAGAACCCTTGCAAATGTGGAGCCGGTGGTGGGATGGATTGTCTACATCGGGATTGGTATTTATTTCATCCTCACTTGGAATTTCTATGTCACCGCCGTCACTTTCCTCATCTATACGTTTATCATTTCTCCTCTGCTTGTTGAATTTGTTTTAGACCGTTTGATGATGGCAATCTACTACTTAATTAGGGGGATGCCAAAAATATAATGTTTGGCTTTTTTAAATCACCTAAAGACAGCTTTTATGAACAATTGAAACGAGCGACGTATGAAGCCGCCATACTGGTCGACAAAAAGGATATAACAGGTAAAGAAAAAAACGTTTTGTACAGTATTATCGCAACCGGAGGATTATTCCCGACTATTTACTCACAGCCTCTCGATCTTGGTGATGGCAAATTATTAATAAGTGACGCAGATTTTGAATGTACGAGAGACAAAAAGCCCGGTGCTCTTTTACCAATTTTTTGTGTTTATTGCCTCTTTAACCTAATTGAAGTATCGAAAAACGATAAAGTCTTTGGGGCAAGATTTAACAAAATATTGCCGGGAGTGAAGACTGTCCTCTCCGAAGTAACGGATCTTGAACCAAAAGGTATTGACACTCTATTAGATCAACTCGAAGAGCGGGAAGGTGAGGATGGCATCGGGGCCGTTTATCCTCTCATGTACGCCCAGCCATTAGAGCTTATTTTTGGGTCTGACAGAGCAAAATCAATTCTCTTGGAATTATCTAAAAATCCTCTAGGTTCAACAGGCATTTCCTTGGCAATTCCATCAATGTTCATCGATTTCATCAAGGGTGTAAAGACGGAGCTTGCCGAATAGTTAGTCATGGTCATTCTCTGTCCAGCTTCGCAGCACTGCTTGTCCCAATAGCCATCCCCCCCCAACTCCCTAAATCTAGTTATAATAATCTCTCTATGAAGTTGGGCGAACTAATCGAAAAAGTTACAATTCCATCAAAGCCGGTTAGAGTAATTATTCCTGTAAACGGTAAGCACAAGGCACTATTCTTTCTGGGAACAACAGCAGACGGGAGTCTTATGGTGGATCCTTCAATTGGATGCAGTTTCGATAATTGGCGGTATAGTTTTTGTACCGTTCCCAGGGGAAAAGTGCAAAATATAAGCGTCCCACTAGATCAAAAATCGATGATAGAATCCGGGAAAATTGGACCTAAAATTACTTATCATAAGAGTGGCTTTGTAAAGGTAGGTAAAACCAAGCTGTTGGAACCAGTTAGTATTTGGGCAACCCCCCTGGATATTGCGTTTGGGCACCTGTTTACATATCAGGCTAAGGGTTTCCAGGGATTCAATTCTGTTACTACGCCCAATCCCAAATACTCCGACATAATGCCAATAATACCAGCAGGATTAAAAACGCTAAAAATAGTTGCTCATGCGGGGAAATTGGAACACCTTATACCAACAATGGATCAAGTAAATATATCGACACTTAGCAGACCAAATAGGATCTTTGAGAAGGACAATGGTAACTTGACAGAGATATCACTTTTCAAAATTAGCATAGCTTCGAGAGATATCTGGATAAAATTAACGTATATTCCAAATTTTATCCTGACCCAGAACCCACAACCTAGCATAAATAGTTTGATTGGCTGGGATCAAGATAAAGCCGACGATCTCAGAAAACCACTTAAGTTCGTAGCAATAGCAGCGGGGGGCGACTGGTAATTAATTCCCAAAACTAGATATTGGTATTTCGAGGAACAAATTCCTGATTTCTTCCATTCCCCGCAACACAAAAATACTTGGAGCATAAAGACGGTCCGTCTTCGTTTCTTCTTCTTAATGCTACAATAGTAACGTGCATACAAGAAAAGGGAATAGCTTAACTGTTATTCTGTTGGCAATTGCCATATCTTCAGTGGGAATAGTAAGCTACTTTTACTGGAAATCAGAAAATGTCCCCCCCGTCATTCAAATTCAAGAAAAAATAGTAAATCAAGACAACCCTTCGCAGAATAAATTATCAGAAAACTGGAAATTTCATTTTGACAACCGTCTTGCTTTCCAAGTTAAGATTCCTCAAGATGCAGAAACTCAAGTTGTGCCCGCTGGCTTTGACAATGAGATGGGATTTGGTCCCGAGGGAATTTCCAGAATGGAATTCTCCAACAAAGACTTTCTAATAAAGGTAGAACCCTCCACAAACAGGAGAAACGACCAAACTTTACAACAACTTGGTGAAACAAGAGAATTTAATGGCCTACCAGGTACTTCTCACCCAAGTCCTTGTTCAAAAGGTGCAGAGAAAGAAGAAATCCAGTTGCGCAGTGGAACTAAAGCATTTCTATGTGATAGCGTTCTTCCAAGCGGGCGAAAGTTTGGTATGGCCGCCACGATTTTAGGCAAAAAGTATTTTTACAACATAACAACAGGTAGTATTTATTCTCCAAACTTCACTGATAAAGAACAGGAAATTTTTATGGAATTTCTTAACACCTTTCAGCCCACTGATTAGTATGAGAGTTTTAGAAACCAATTTCTGATTTCTTCCACTCCCCGCAACAAGGAAATTCAAGCCGTATCAACGGCCTGTTTTATTTTTTCTGCCATGATACTATTATTTACATGAGTCTCTTTAAGAAAATCCTCCGTGTCATTACCATAGTGGTAGTAGCGTTTCTGCTAATAGGAGTTGCTTATTGGGGATTTAAAAGTGTTTTAGCAAGAGTTGCCCCAGAAAATAGCTTGGTTGATTGTCACTATTTTGATAATGACTATGATGCGTGTAGTAAGCGACCAGACTGTTTACCAATCACAATTGGGGGAATTGGTAGCAGCCCAGCAGTTCATAGTTGTCAAACAAAGAAATAATTTCTGATTTCTTTCACTTTTCGCAACCAAAAAATCAGGAGCGTGTAAACAGTCCGTTCGGTTATCCAAGATTATTGCTTCACATTTGTTTATTTCTAAACAAACCTCGGACCAAACATTTGATACAATTGTGTTAGATAGTCTTGCGCTAAATACATGAGAAATAAAAAACTTGCAATCACTACCATAATAGTGGGAGGAATAGAAGGTTTACTTGCGCTCTTCCTTTCCTCTTCTTTCCTACCAAAAATCATGCAAGTATACGAAGATTTTGGTGTGAATATCCCAATAACTACCAGCCTTACCCCCTATATTTTTATATCCCCCGCCTTATTAAGCCTGATTGTGGGGACCTTAATTTTGACTTCCAAAAACAATAGCAAACGCTACAATTCCTGGGCAATAATAATCCTGATAGCAACTCTAATTTTTATTTTTCTGGGTTTGCCCCTACTCTTCTCTGTAGGGTTCCTTTTTCCCATGTTCAACTTAGTAAACGTCATAGAATAAGTTCCCAAAGCATGAGAAATTCACTGCGAAAATCTACAATAATTTCTGATTTTTTCTATTCCCGCAACCAAAAAAAAGGGGGGCGACTTCTCTATTCACACACTAAGTTTTTAGCATCAGCCTCTCCCAGATAAGCCATTATCTTGCCGTCACTTTGTAACACAGTATCAGTCACTTTAAGGCAGGGATACTTTTCGTCAACATCCCAAACATAAAGAGTTCCCACTTGGAGCTGACGCTCATCGATGTGGTCGAATCGGTAGGTCTCAAGAAGGTTGCCTCCAAAAGCATGAGCTCCATTCCGGGTTCCTCCTGAGGCCAAATATTTTTCCGGAGAATAGGCCGTATAAAAAAGTGTGTAAATGAGTGGTTCGTTAAGTCCCGGAGACACAACCACAAAAGAATAGTTAGTCTTTTCTTGCTCCATTTTTTGCACTAGCTCTTTCATCCCGCTCCCCCAGATTTTGACTGCCGTAGTCGGTCCATGGAAAAAATAGTTGTGGATGTACCAAAAACAACTAAGAACTAGTATCCCCCAAATAAGTACCCCTCCCCACTGTCTATAGCGCCAAGACTGTTGACACCACGAAAGGCACACCAAAACTCCGTAGCCGGCAAAGACTACTAAAGGAAAAGCCGCTAACAGAATGCGGCGATCAAAAACCGGTAGCGCGGTTAGGGCTCCAGGGATTAGGGCTACTACTAACCAGCCAAAAAGAAGCAAAAACTCTCTCTTTTGTCGACTCAAAGCAACTCCCCCGATGATGATCAGTGGGGCCATCCATAGATACAGCAATCTAACTTGGGGAATTTGATTATAAATACTTTGGCCAAAAAGGATGTCTGGACTTGATATTTTTAAAAATCCATTAATTACCGACTCGGCGGTAACAATGCGCCGGTTGTGGAGTAGCCCTTGCAACAGATCGCCATTTTGTCGATCAAACTGCAGGGTAGCTAGTCCACTAAGCGCCGCCTGTTGATCAAAAAAAATACTGACAGTGTAGGGTCGAGACGCCGCTTCATTTGTCCAAAGAGTTGAGAGTAAAAAGGGTAACGTACACACTGCCAATAAGCAGCTACTGATACTTAGGTGTTTCCAAAAAGCGAAACGCCAGACAAAAATGGTAAGAATGAGCCAGATGATTGGTACCCAAACTTTACTGGAATGGTAAGTGTAGAAATCCACTCCAAAAACGCCGGCCGCCAGAATAAAAAACAAGGGCTTTTTCCTCCCTAGTAAAAATAGCCAGACACCAAGAAGTGATAAGGAATAGGCCAGTCCAATTTCAATTCCCACCCGAGAGTATTGCACTAGCCAAGGTAGAGCAGCCGTTAAAAAACCCACCAGCAGGGCCAGGCGTTTTCGTCTAAATAGTTCAAAACAAATACCTACACTTAAACCGATCGCAAGGACTCCAGCTAAAAGTGAAGGCAGTCTAACTGCCCACTCAGAAAGTCCCGCGACATAAACGAAAGGAATAAGGAGATAAACGTAGATTGGATTTTTATAATCATCAAAAGAACGAAAGGCTAAGGGATAGGCTTGCCCAAACTCATCGCGACCGGTTTTTAAGAGCGAGTAAGCGTTGTAGCCTAGGGCCGCTTCGTCGGCACTGATACTGTTGGGTATCTTGGCTAAATTGTAGAGCCGCAGCAGTAAACCCAAAAAAAGAATCAATGAAAAAATTATGGCGATAAGTCGATATTTCATCCTTTGAACTTATCGCAAATTATCTTTTTTTGCTACAATGAGGCACAAAGTAAGATTAGTCTGGAACACGCCAGGGTAGCTCAGTGGTAGATGCGTGCGCTTCATAAGCGCAAGGTCGAGGGTCCGATCCCCTCCCCTGGTACTAAAAGAAAAGGTCTCGCCATTTTTGCCAGTTGGGCACCATTGGTGGTGATACTTCCAAAGGAGGCAGCAAGAGCTCGTCAGGAACGATAATTATTTTTTCCCCTGCCCGAGCCAGCCCCAGTTCGTTTCTAGCTACTAACTCCACGTAAGCCTCTGACCCTACCTGTTCCTTGCGTTTTATTAGTTCCTGCTGTTGTTTTTGGAGATTTGCCAACCGCTTCTGGCGCTCGATTAATTTGTCCCCCGCGCTCCAAAAATCACCAAACGCCCGCACCGTAGTAAAGATCAGGTAAAACCCGATAACTATTACTACGATTCGTAAAATTCGGGACCGATTCATAGTTTTAGCCTCTTCTATGCTTGTGCTTCGTCCTTTCTGGTGGTATTATAGGTTGATAACTTATGGACGATAGTCTTACTCAGTTTGTAGATTACCTCAAATCCGCGAAAAAAGCTTCTGCCACCATTATCGCGTATAAAAAGGATATCGACCAGCTTCTCGACTTTGTCAAAAAGCAAGGGCGTAGTACGATTGGTTCCGTAACCACTGAGGATTTAAATAGCTTTCTAGGGGTACTTCAGGCACAAAATTATACCCCCAAGTCGGTATCTCGCAAGATCAATTCGATTAAGACCTTTTACCGTTTTCTTAGCCAAAACAAGCTCATTACTAACAACGTCGCCGCAGCTATTAACCACCCGAAGTTTGACACCAAGGCTCCGCGGATTCTCTCGCGGCTCGAATACCGCGCCCTGCGTGATGCCTCCCGAGACGATAGTCGCATCGCGGCCATCATCGAGCTCCTACTGCAAACTGGAATGCGAATTGGGGAATTAGCAGCCCTGCGAGTAGGCTCGATTGGTGATCACTTTTTAAAGATCCCGCCAGTTGAGGGTCACGCCGAACGTGACGTTCCTCTCAACAAATCCGCCAAACTGGCCCTAGATCGCTACCTCGCCTTACGACCCAACGTCGACTCTAACGCTCTCTTTATCACTAAAACCGGCCGCCCATTGTTAATTAGAAACATTCGCACTGCTATCGACCGCTACTTTAAACTAGCGGGCATTGCCGGAGCTAAGGTCAACGATCTTAGGCACACCTTTATTGCCCACCACCTGGCGGCAGGCACCTCCCCAGTGCTCATTAGTAAGTTGGTTGGACACAAAAGAATCAGTACTACTGAAAAATATCTTGAGTTTATCAAGGACCTCCCCACGGAAAAAATGAAGCTGGAAGAGCTTTAACTAGATTGTCGCCGTTTTAGATTAAAAATATATCGTCCAACCACATACAATAGTACCCCAGCAACTACAAATCTCATAAGTTCTGACGACCAAGCTTTATCCGCTTCCCGCCTCAACCAGTCCCCACCGGCTTTATAAGTAGCCTCTAAGCCCTTCAAGATCGCCGCTCCCCAGGGGTGCGACCGAACACTATCAACTACCCCCGACTGAGATGCCTGACTCTCTCTAGCCTGGGGTGAAGGCGTAGAGCTTCTGGTCGCAGTCACCGTAGAAACCCGAGTAGAAGTCCTGGTCGGTCTATTAGGAACCTGGCTGGCTGCCTCGGCCCGAGCAGTGGCACCGATTCCCCTGGCTTCCTGCGTGGCTCTCCCACTTGCAGCGGTCTGAGTAGCTCTTATCCTAGCCACTTGTAGATCTATTACAGCACGGGCTAGCTCCCCCGAATCAGGACTAACCCCTTCTACCTTCCCAAAACAAAGCTTGTAGTCTCGTAGCGCTAAACTTCCAGCTACTTGTTCGGTAGCTCCCACTGAAGAGACTGTGTGGCTAGTCAGCAGCGAAGGACTAGGGTGTCTGCTATCACCCCACCCTCGCGGCATCTCGAGATTGGTTATTTCCAACCACCCCTTAGGACCACCAGGAGGGAGGTTTGTCCTGTCAAGCCGTTGAGCATACTTTAAAACCACCCCAGGGTTAGTAATTACGAGGTTTCCCCGTCCATCAAGCTGGGTAGTTGACCCAACTAACATGAGGTGGCCACTAACAACTGTTCCATCAAGCCAGCGTGTGGCAGTACCCCGAGCAAAAACTCTGGGCACCCCTTGGACTAGCTCGGCTGATAGTGGTCGTTGACCGTCGCCCAATGTTCGTCCCGCTGGTCGCCCCCTGACGCACCGCTCTAGTGGAATAGTAGTGCCAGGGGCAGCTGACGAAGGGATTGGATTCGTTTCTTTTAAGGAAGGAGCCGGGGCACAACTAGCAAAAGCTAATAATATAGTAGTGCCAACTAACCCAGCCCTCATTACTTTTTTCAAGCGAAACTGTTCTGTATTTCTTCCCATTGGGGCCAGATTATACCGCCGGCACAATATAAAGGCAAAATAAAACACGTGGCTAGCTGGGCAAATTTCGGTGACCAGGGAAATAAATTGCTATAATTTAGCATCAGGATCCGTCGTTCAACGGTTAGGACATGACTCTTATAAAGTCATTACAATGGTTCGACTCCATTCGGATCCACTAGATTTGGGGCTAGAAAAGGTGGGACCGAGAGGCGATTTCTGCTTCCACCTCGCGGATGTCTCGAGCGTATTTGAGAGAAGACAACTCCTTAATCATCTCGGCCACCTTGGGGTTTCTCCCCTGATTGATTTTTTCAAAATCGTGATTAATTTCTACACTAAAGACTGGTACCGGCTCGTTTTTAACGAGCGTTTTCATATAACCGTTGTAAGCTTCGACTTTCAGCAGGTCGGATTCGCTAAAGGTGGGAGAATATTCGTGGGCTAAGAACTGGGCGTCAGCTACCCCGACCCGAAAGGCAATCTTGGTGCCTACGTTACCAAAAATGGCATTTTTGACGTCCTCTTCGACCTGGGAAATGAACTGATTGGCTACTGTCAGAGCCAGTCCGTACTTGCGAGCCTCGGAGAGGATCACGGCGAAATCAGGAGTGGCAAAATTTTGAAACTCATCAACATACAGATAGAAAGGTATGCGTTCGGCTTCCGGGATGTCTTGCCGAGAGATAGCTGAGGCTAAAATTTTAGGTACCAACAGGTTGCCAATAAAATTACTATTTTCTTCTCCAATTAACCCCTTGGCTAAATTGACAATAATGATCTTGCGCTCATCCATGGCCTTGCGGAAGTCAAAAGCGCTCTTTGACTGACCAATAATATTGCGGATCATTTTATTGACCACGAAGCGGCTAAATTTGGAGACGATATAATCTAGGGTCTCAGACTTATGGAACTCAGTAGTAGAGGCAATTTGCTCGGTCCAAAACCGCTTTACCATCTGGTCACTCACTCTGGGGAGAAGTTCCTGCAGAAATGGCCCACCGGGATCTTGTAGTACGCGCATTACTTCAATTAGAGTGCCCTCGGGCATTGCCTCCATGACCGTCAACATGGCATTGCGCACCGAATGTTCGAGACGGGGACCCACAATTCCGGTTTGGTGCGGGTCGTAGAGCTTATAAAGTAGACCGATAAAGCCCGAGACCACCATGTGACGCTGCATATCACTGTGAGCTTCCATGATATTCCAACCCATTGGTCGGTTTAAATTTGAGGGATCAAAATAGATTACATCCTCGGCCCGCTCGGGGGGAATCTGTTCCAGAATCTTTTCAAACGTATCGTGAGGATCAATGAAGCACACCCCTTTACCCTCCCGAATATCTTGCAGGATCATTTGGGACATAAGAAGCGACTTTCCAGTACCAGTGGCACCGATAATATACACGTGGCGCAACCGGTCGGGATCAAGCAAATGGACTTCCCGCTCTTGACCCCGAAAAACAGACTTACCCACGAGTAACCCGCCATGATCAGGAACCTGTTGGGGAGCGGGCGCCCGTTTAGCATTGAGCCAAAAAATACCCGGGGTTTCAATTGATTTATTAGGAAAATGACAAATGGTGGCTAACTCCTCAGCCGATAAAATACTAGGGGTAGCAAATAATGGTTGGTAGCGGTAAATAAAGTCGGTCATAAAGTTGTGGGCAATACGGATTTTGTCGCCCGAAAAACCGTTTTGATCCGAAGAAAATTGGGAGAATGAACCCTTGAGATTATCTAGTATAGATTTGGCTTGAGCTTTATCGGCGGCACTGACTACAATCCGAATCGAGGTAGAAAAACCCACTTTACTCACTTTATTCTCAATCGCCTCTAATGTCTTGGCGTCCACGTTAAACTTGGCCTTTTCCGGATCGGCCTCGTTTTTCTTGGTTTTACTAATATACTTTCTTCCCTGACTGCGCCACTCATTGGGGGCCGGAGCGACAATAAACTGTACCACCGCTCCCTCTCCTTCACTCAGCTTGGCAAGACTGGAAGTGATCTGGGAAAGCGGATCCACCGCTAAATCACGAAAGTTCTTAATTGGCATATAATTGGCGGCTTTAAGCTTCAAACTAGCGAAGGCGACCTCTCCTTTTTCCGAAAAAATTGAATGATCTTCGACTTCCAAAATAGCGGCGCCGTTAAAAGTGGAGTGAATTTGCTTTTCGATCAGATCGCGTTGTTTCTGGGGGACGGACACATAAAACCTGATGTCTCCGGGCCGACCCACTATCTCAAAAGAGATATGATCCTGAATTCGTAAAAAATCAAAATCAAACCAGCTCGACTTACCACGATAAATCGAATAAAGTGAGGAAAAAAATTGCTCCATGGCGTCGATCTTGACTTCATTGTCTCTGGGCACCGCTACCTGAAGCAGGACATAATCTAGGGCGTGTTCCTCCCGATTGCGCCACTTATAAAACTGGAGGAATAGGTAACCTAACAAGCCCAAGGACACAACCACCAAAGTAATCGTCAGCAGTCCAATAGCTACAATGGCTGTCAGTTCTGGAAGTTGTAATAAAAAGACGTCAAGGGCAGCGAGATCCATGGAACAATAATATCACTTCTCCACCCCTTTGGACCGCACAATTCTACCGCTGACTTTTTTTAGGTGGTAGTGCGCTTTGAGAAGTTGATAAATAAACCACTCGGCCAGCCAGCGAAACCCACTGCTGGTGGGTTTTTTAAGCCCGATAGTAACTTGGTCGTCAGACAGCGAAGTACCACCTACTGAAAACCCGGTGGCGGCTTGCATTGGAGTGTGAACGGTGACCGTGGGACTGATACCCATTTCCCTAGCCACATCTTCTGGAAGCGTAATCTCACCCGACTCTACTTTCTCAATCCCCCCCAGCTCCGCCACTTCTTTTTCCAGTTCGATCTCCCGAGCGTACTGTTCCCAGTACTCATCTCCTTCGGCTTTAGCCACCTTATCTGCTTCAGCATAGTTAGGAGTGCTTTTCCCAATAGCTTGATCGGAAAAGTGTGGTACACCTACTTCTTTACTCGGGCTAGACACGGGACTAGGAGTTGTCGCGGCATTTGCTGGTGCTATGGGGGGCGGACCCGCCGCAGAATCAACGGCCGGATCAACTGGGGTTGGGGAAGAAGTGGGATTATTATCACTGGGATTTTGAGCAGGATCAGCCATATGCTTTCAGCATAGCATATTCTTTACCCGCTAATCCCAGTTTAAATCCCCAGCAGTTTTATACTCGGTAACTCTGGTTTCGAAGAAATTCTTTTCTTTGCGCAAATCCACGATTTCACTAATCCACGGGAAAGGATTGTCACTACCATAAACTTTCTCCAGATTAATGCGCTCTAAACGCCGATCAGCAATGTACTGCATATATTCCCTAATTACCTCAGCATTAAGCCCCAAAATTCCCCGTGGTAGTGAATCTTTAGCGTACAAGCATTCCAGCTCCACACCTTTTTTGATATTGTCGGTAATAATTTTTTTGAATTCCGGCGTCCAAATGGCGGGATTTTCGGCTACGATTTGATTGATAAGATCTGAGCCAAAAGCCAAATGAACCGATTCGTCGCGAAGAATATATTGAAACTGCTGGCCTACCCCCACCATCCTATTTTGTCTCATAAAAGACAACATCATCGCAAAGCCGGCATAAAAGAAGATTCCCTCCATAATGACATAGTAGCCCACTAAGTCGTGGACAAATCGCTGGATATTTTCCACTCCCTGGGTAGTGAAATTGGGGTCAAAAATCGATTTGGTCATGTTAACCACAAACTCGTCTTTTTCCCTAATCGAGGGGATAGTCATATACATGTTATAGACCTGGTCGGGATCAAGACCTAAGGAGTCGCAGGAGTAGATAAAAGTTTCGGTGTGAATGGCTTCCTCATAGCCCTGACGCAGTAGATATTGGCGACACTCGGGATTAGTTATATGGCGATAGATGGCAAGAACAATATTGTTGGCGGTCAAACTCTCAGCTGTTGAAAAAAAACCCAGATTCCACAGTACCATTCGCCTTTCATCATCGGTTAGTGCACCGGAGCCCTGTCTCTTCCACAGTTCAATATCATCCTGCATGGGAATTTCTTCCGGCACCCAGTTATTGGCGACACCTTTTTTGTAGTGCTCTCTGGCCCAAGGATACTTAATTGGCAGTATCTTGTTGGGGTCAGTTTCGGAGTTATTTAAAATTTGTTTAATCGGACTGGACATAGTTATTACTTGCCTTTATCGAAAAATGTTGCAACTTGGGTTCCTCTTGAGAAACTCTCCCCAAGTATCACTTTTATATCACAACTATAGTTATATTTGGAAGACACCAATCTTCCCCATAAAGTAAATTCTTCTTCGGTCCATTCAAACTTATGTCCTAGTACTCTAAGTTCCTTTGCTGTCCTCACTCCGCCTACTATCCCCTTTAGGGATCGCGGAGTGGTAATGACAATCACCCGAGGATGTAATCGATTAAAAAGCTCTGTTTCTAGGCTCTTCAGGTCTCGTTTGCTAAAATGTTCTATTACTTCGATTAGAACGACGGCTTCAATACCAGAGTAATTCTTCAAATCTATAAGTCTGCCCAGAAAAAGAGAGACATTTTTATTTTTCCCAAGATATTTACCTGCCAATTTTAATGACTTCTTATCATGGTCAATCCCAATTAGTTTTTTAAATATTTTTTCATTTGATAGTAGCTCTAAAAATTGGCCGTCACCGCAGCCGAAGTCCAAAACGCTGGTAACTCTTTTTTTCTTTAGAATTTCAAGGACAGTGTTATGCCTCTTGCTATGCGACTTATTTTGCTTATCACTAAAACCAGATCGCATAGTTGTAAACTCACAATCCTACTTAGTCAACTTTTGGAACCTGGTAGTTTTTCTGCCCTGTTGGTCCTCGACTGGGGAAAACCATTCCGATAGGGGCCGGTCCCAGACAAAATCTGCTGGATAATTATCGTAATCTGGATGGTAAAGCACCCCAGGTTCTTCACTTTCCTCTCTCATTGCAATACCCCTTATGGTGTAGAGTTGGTCCGGTTGTTTGTAGTGAAACCACCGACTTCCCGGAGGGACCAGGGCTACTGCTTCCTGCCATTTTTTGATAATCTCTTCAGCGCTGGTATGAGCCATACAAATCTAATTTTATGATAATTATTGGCAGGCTTCACACTCGGGATCACTAATAAGACAGGCTTTCCCCAGTTTAATTTCCTCCCCCACTTGAATTTTTACCGTACCGTCAGCCTTTTGTTCCAGTACTGAAACTGTCTTTTCAGAAACAGCTACCGACTCTAAAGGCGCTACACTGACGGTAGCAAAGTGCCCCTGCCCAAAATCACTGGTATAGTTTTCCTTGCTAACCGTCTTGACAGTATCATTACTAACCATTATCTCTTCGGCGCTATGACCATTACCCTGTTTTTTGAGATCCACGGTATTTTTCTCGATACTGGAGGCGGCTAGGGTTCTAAGGTAATACGTCGTTTTTAGTCCCATCTGCCAGGCGTACATGTAAATATCTGACAGTTCTTTTCCGGAAGAACTGGCAGAAAAAATATTAAGCGATTGGCTCTGATCCATCCACCTACCCCGGTAAGCAGCCTGCTTAATTGACCACCGCGGATCGATCTCAAAGGCTTCTTTATACTTTTCCTTAAGCGACTGGGGAATCCCCACAATCTTCTGGATACTACCGTCGTGGGCCTTAATTTCCTCAACTAGTTCTGCGGACCAGAGACCTAAAGACTTCAGGTCATCTTTAAGAAAATGGTTGTCAACGGTAAACTCCCCGCTCATGTTGGATTTTACATAAAGATTTTTATAAATTGGCTCGATTCCGGGGAAACACCCGGAAATGTTAGAAATCGTCGCCGTAGGGGCAATCGCCATGGTATTTGAGTTACGCATGCCGTTAACCCTGACCGCCTCTCTCACTACCGACCAATCCAAGCGTTCATCACGGGGCACATCAATTTTCATTCCCCGCTCTTCCTCAAGAAGAGCTAGAGTGTCTTGGGGGAAGATTCCCCTGTCCCACTTGGATCCTTTATAGCTTTCGTAGGTTCCACGTTCGGCAGCTAGATTAGAGGAGCCCAGAATGGCATAGTACGCCACCGCCTCCATACTCTCGTCAGCAAACTTCACCGCAGCCTCTGAAGCGAAAGGGATATTGAGCATAAAGAGTGCGTCCTGAAAGCCCATGATCCCTAGACCTACTGGACGGTGCTTAAAATTAGAATGCCGCGCCTCCTCGGTCGGGTAGAAATTAATGTCAATGACGTTATCCAGCATCCGCATGGCAATTAGGACAGTTTCCTTAAGCATTTCCAAATCTAGCTTGCCGTTAACAATGTGTTTGGTTAAGTTCACCGACCCCAAATTACACACCGCCGTCTCACTCGGAGAGGTGTTTAGAGTAATTTCGGTACATAAATTAGAACTATGAATTACCCCAACGTGGTCTTGGGGAGAGCGAATATTGCAAGGGTCCTTCCAAGTAATCCAAGGGTGGCCTGTCTCAAACAGACGAGTAATCATTTTTTTCCACAGGTCCCTCGCTTTAATGGTCTTGAAAAGCTTTATTTCCCCCTGTTTGGCCTTGTCCTCATAGGCAGTATAAGCCTGTTCAAACTTTTGGCCATAAATTTCGTGAAGGTCGGGTGTTTCATCGGGAGAAAAGAGAGTCCAGTCTTGATCGGCAGCGACTCTTTTCATAAATAGATCAGGAATCCAGTTAGAGGTATTCATGTCATGAGTCCGGCGCCGCTCATCTCCAGTGTTGCGCCGCAGATCGAGGAAATCCTCGATATCCAGATGCCAAGTTTCTAAGTAAGCGCAGGTGGCTCCGTGACGCTTACCACTGCGGTTAATAGCTACTGTTGTGTCATTGGCGATCCTAAGGAACGGGATTACTCCTTGGCTGGCGACACCGGTTTTCTTAATTAGCGCCCCGGTCGCCCGCAAACTACTCCAGTCGTTTCCCAGCCCTCCCGACCACTTAGACAGCTGGGCGTTGTCACTTAGGCACTTAAAAATATGTACCAGGTCGTCACTAATGGTAGTCAAATAACAAGAAGACAACTGGGGATAGGTAGTGGCAGCCTGAAACAGCGTAGGCGTCGAGGACACGAACTTTAGGGTAGACAGGTTTTTATAAAACTTAATGGCCCATTTTTCTCTATCTTTCTCTTTAAGAGAGAGTCCGATCGCTACCCGCATCCAAAACGCCTGGGGCGTCTCCAAGCGACGCTCGCCATTAGCTAAAAAATACCGGTCGTAAAGCGTTTGTAAACCTCGGTATGTAAACAGTGAGTCTTTTTCCATATCCAGATGCCTTGAGAGCAAATCAAGATCAAATTCCAGGACTTCGGGAGTGACTTTGCCGATTTCTACTGCGAATTTCAAATTATCAACAAAAGCCTGTTGATAAACCTTTACTAGTTCTTCCTGACGGTACTTCTTCCCGATGACCTCTTTATAAAGAGTGGTTAGAAACAACCGCACCGTGACCCGATCGTAGATAGAATTTTTCTCAATAAAAGATTTAGTCGTTAAATAGCCCAGCCGCGCAATCTCTTGTGAAGAGATACCATCATAAATTGAGGCCACCGCTAACCTAACTAAACTGGTTAAATCAACAGTGTCTTCAAAACCCTCTACAGCACTTCTCATAAAAGCTTCGAGTTTTTTTTCTTGAAAAGCTTCTTTAGAACCGTCTCGTTTGACTACCAAAAACGGAGCGGTTTCTACCTTGGCGGAAATACCAGCGGAAGCGGCCAGATCACGCATTTCCGCCCGCTGTTGCCGATAAAGAATGTAGCGCTTAGCGGCTTCAAATTCCCCCGCTGCCTGAAGTACCATTTCCACCGTGTCTTGAACATTCTCCACGGTCGGGGCCGGATATTTGGCTGCCACAATATTCACTACTTGAGTAGCTAGTAAAGCCACGGTCACCTCGGGTACTCGACCAAAAGAGTCAAAGCATTTTTGTATGGCGTTTTCAATTCTCGACCGATCAAAAGGCACCGTTTGACCAGTTCTTTTAATAATCGTCTTAGGCATCACAATACCCGCCTCGGTGATGTATTCCTGGACTTGTAAAATTGGGGTAGCCGCAGCAATTACTTCTTCGGTGTGAGAATGACCGTTGGTATTTTTAGCGTCAGCAGTAGCTGTCATAGTGGCTTGAGTATTATTAAATAACTTGGCACCTTTATAAGGTCTACCTGGTCGAATAATTCTCGGTATCGGTTCGGTTATTGGTGTGGTCGGGTTTGCCTGGGCCATATTAAGCAAGCTTATCGATTAATTTTTCAAAATCTTCTAGACTTTCAAAATCTAAATAAACACTGGCAAATCTGATATATGCGACTTTGTCAATTTTCTTTAGCCTCTTAAGTACTGCGTTACCAATTGTTTTACTACTAATCTCGGTGGAATTTTTGTTTCTTAACTCTTGTTCGATTTCCTCCACAATAGTGTCGATAAGCTCAGTGGCAATAGCCCGTTTTTGTGTAGCCTGGACAATGCCTCGCCTAAGTTTCTCCCGGTCAAATTTCTCCCGTCGATTATCCTTTTTAATCACCGCCAGTTCGACACTTTCTACCCGCTCATAAGTTGTAAATCTCTTCTCACAGCTACGACATTCTCGGCGCCGCCTGGTAGAACCCTCGCCATCCCGCGTTTCCATTACGTCAGTTTCTTCGCTACCGCAATAAGGACACTTCACAAAGTTAAAAGTTTATAAAGTTAAAAGTTATAAAGCACTTTATGACTTTATAAACCCGCTAACTTTAGAAACTTGAGTTAACACTACATCTAGTGACGCCTTTCACGATAAGCCACTAAATAAGGGGTGTCAACTAACAATAACTATGGCAAAGGGGGTCAATTCTTTAATTCGAAGCTAGGCTAATTTTTGGGCCAATAATTTTATGACTATAACCCTAATTTAACTTGGTCATAAGCAGTTTTCTTACTCGATCGTAGCTTTTTGCATTATCTTGACGAGCTGTTATCAAAGACTTTTCTCTTCCCTCAGCTTGACCCAAAATCTCTTTATGCTTAGCCGTAGCCACTGTTAGCTTAGCCACGGCATCACTTGCACTTTTACCTGATAAGGTCTCTACTCCATCAACCGCCGCCGCTAAATGTTCTTCTGCTGTGAGATAGGTTTGGGCTGCCAAAGCAAGATTACGATTTAATTCTAGCTCTCTAGCGGCAGCTAATCTTTTGTCAGCCAAAAAGAGTAAGTAAAACACCCGATCGGTGGGGTGTTGGATCAACAGGAGCGCTAGTTTGTCACGGGCTACTTTTAGAAAATAAAGCGGACTATCGGGCAGTATCCCGGGGTAAGGCAAATTATAATCAAGTGGTTGTGGAGATAGTGTCACTAGTACAGGCGCGGGGGGTACTACGAGTGTTGGTTCTACTGCCCCAGTAGGAAGCAGGGTCGCCCCAGCAATAACGATAAAGAAGACTAAAGATAAGCCCATCTTGCGCAGAGAGAAAAATCCTCCTGGTTTCATCATTTTATTATTGTAACACCTAACACCCCCCTAGACTTTTTGACCAGATATGTTTATATTATTTTCTAGAAAGGGTTTGTTTTTATGCCAATTCTCGATGCCATTCCCGTCAACTGGTTTATTGTTGGCACTTCAATCCTCGCCGGAGTGATCCTCTTTTTAATCCTCTGGCAGATTCCTGATGAGGAAGAAACTCCTGAGGAAAGTGGCGTGGAAAAAGAAGTCCCAAAGAAAAAGAAGAAATGATGGCATCGGCTGCTTCTGGTGAGTTGTTTAGGCCTGATTTCGGGGAAAACCTGGTTCCCCGTCCCGAGCTAGCGGAAATTACCTTCGTTAACTCAGATTTCCAACTCCCCATTGAGGGTTGGCCCGAACACGGTTATAGGAAAGACTCGTCAACTCCTCCTCTACCCCCACCACAACAGATCGCTCTCTTAAGGCGTTTTTTTGTGGAAATTTCCCACGAGTCACAGGTAGAAAACACACGACCAGCATATGTCCTATCGGGGATGAATCGCGCCGCAATGTTTCCGGGACTTTTTGAATTTAGAAATAGTAGGGGTGGGGTGTTTTTTTCAGTCAACATCAAACCCGTTGGTATCACTCAGGCTTTTTGGGAACAAGTACTGCGAACATTTACAGACCTAGAGTCACAAGAATTGCTTAGAACAGTGCAAGACACTCACCCAAAATATTTCATCGCAGAACAACCCGATCTTGACGAAATTCGCGGTTCAGCAAAATACGATTCTCTTCAAGCTGATGTAGATAATTCTTTACGCTTGAACCGGGGGGGAGCTAGAGTCACCTTACCACTAGTGCTCATTAGAGCAGCTGTCCCCGAGGAGATACGGGCCAAATTTCCAGACTTGCAAGATAACCAACAGTTTGGATCAGAAGCTAGGGCACAACGCAATCCCCACAGCATATTGGATCTTTACATTGCAACCTTTGGCTCTCCAGAGGCAACACTCAGCTATGGTGCGGGCAAAGACCCAGACAAGGCAGATAGAATGATTGCTTTAGCTAAGGTACTTCTTAATAGAGAAGGGATTAAACCTCAGCCTATTGAGAGTGACGCAGACTATTTAAAAACCTTTATGGAGGTCTTTGGAAAAGATGTTGTTGGCAGTTTTATCAAGCAACGATATATTTTCCGAAGCTTGGGAGCTAGAGGGGGGTTTGATAGTGGTCACAATGTGACATTGGGCATTGAAGCTAAGGACCACGATACGGGACATTTTATTAAGGGAAAAATTAGTGAACGCGATTGGCAAAATTTGATTAATAGTTACTTCATGGGCATAACCAATTGTGCCATGCTTTATTACGCCGTAAGAGAACATCGGGACGGTTCACTACTGGATCATCCCCGTGACCATGTAGAAGATTTGTTTACTCTTTACAACTATAATGTCTTAAGCCAGCTTTCGATTGGGGATAGACTGGAGTTTCACAAGAGAATAACTGAACTTATTAACCATTCCTCCACCAAAAATTCTTCATTAGTCTTGAATATGGGTGGTGAACAACAAGCTCACAACTTGAATGATTTTTTTATCAAGATGCTCAATCGAGGTGGTAGTTCTGAGTGGCGAGGAGCATTCACCCGCTTTTGGGGGGGTAGCAACAAATTTGACGCTGCTTTTCTAGATAAATTGCCCAGGGTACTTAGTAGTCTTGAAGCGCTACGTCAGTTTAGAATGTAAATTCAACAGCAATTTGTTTTGTTCTACAAAACTCAACACAGTAACGGGCACTTTACCGGAGCGTTTGTTGAAAGTTTTTCAGTCTGTGGCAAAAAATCCAAATCTAAAATAGGCAAAATGGCCTTTCACCAGCCAGTGACAGGGTTTGTAAAGAGCGGCACTTGGCTACTTGTCACCAACTAAAACTACCTCTTCAACTAACCGGTTGGCATAGCCCCACTCATTGTCGTACCAGGCAAAGACCTTCACTAAATCTCCTTTATCACTATTAGGGGTGCTGCCTACCACTTGAGTAAGGGAGAGATCCACAATGGCCGAGTGGGGATTACCAACAATATCCGAAGACACGATCGGGTCAGTGGTTACTTCCAAGATATGAGAATAACGATCACTTAAGGCCGCTTCTCTCATCGCTGCATTAACTTCTTCAACACTGACTTCCTTTTTAAGATGAAACGTAAAATCAGAGAGTGAGCCCACAACTACCGGAACTCGAACTGCCACTCCCGTAAACAGACCCTTAAGTTCCGGCACTGCTTCAGTAGCGGCAATGGCTGCCCCAGTAGAGGTAGGAACAATATTCATGGCGGCCGCTCTGGCTCGACGATAATCTTTATGACCACCGTCCTGGAGTTCCTGATCGGAAGTATAGGCGTGCATTGTGGTCATCATCGCTTTATTAACCCCGAACTTAGCCACCATTATCTGAGCAACTGGGGAAATACAATTAGTGGTACAGGAAGCGTTTGATAGCACCCGGTCAGTCGGAGCCACACTGGCGCCGGAAAACGTGGTAGCCTGCTCCTGTAAATTGACGTCCAAAACGTAAGTTTTAATGGTACTATCCTTAGCTGGTGCTGACAAAATCACTTTTTTAGCTCCAGCCGTTAAGTGGGGCGTGATTTTTTCCAGCGTAGTAAATTTCCCAGTCGATTCGATGACAACATCGACCTCGTGAGCTTTCCAGGGCAGCAGTGAGGGGTCTTTTTCACTATAAAACTGTATCTTTTTACCGTCAACGATTAAGTTACCAACTAATTTGGGTACCTGATTTTCTCCACCGACCGCTTCTTCTGATGACACCTCATGCCCGACTAACGACCCGTAAGCCGTGTCGTACTTGAGTAAAAATTCCCAGCCTTTGATGTTTGTCGAACTGCCGCCATTAATAGCCACTAGTTCAATTTGGTCGGCAAAGCGAGCAAGCATCACCCGGTGAGCCACTCTACCAATCCGCCCGTAACCATTGATGGCAACTTTAATCATAGTTAAATTTCTAATGAGCCTAATTTTCCAGAGCCTTCAGCCCCGGAAGTTCTTCCCCGGCCAAAAACTTAAGCATCGAGCCCCCACCAGTTGATATCCAATCAAATTTTTCCTTAAGTCCTAGCTTATCAAGAAAAGTAATCGTATCGCCACCCCCAACCACCTTGAAGGCTTTGGTGTTATTAACCATTAGTTCAGCCATGCGTCTTGAACCAAGTTGATAGGTATACTCCTCTACTTTGCCCAGCGGACCATTCCAGATAATGGTGGCGGCGTAGGACAGGATAATCTGGCACTGGTCGACCGACTCAAGAGTGGTATCTTTACCATCGGGAGTAAGATCTAGATAGAGAATCTTGCCTTTCTTTTCCCCCACTTCGTGCAGGAGCTTACCCCCCACTATGACTCGGTCAGCATAGTTACTCATATTGGCAATTACCGGCAATTTAGTTTCTAATTTAGCCCCCCCAATAATCACAATGATCGGACGGCGAGGAAGATCTAAAATGGTCGTAAACACCTCTACCTCTTTTAGGAGCCGAAGGCCCGCATAGTGGGGCAATAACTTAGGGAGACCAACTAAGCTGGTATGGGCTCGCTCACAAACCGCAAAGGCTTCGTTGATGTAGATCTGGGCTAAGTCCGCCAGCTCCCGGGCAAAAATCTCGTCATTAGCTTCTTCCCTTGGATCAAAGCGCAAATTCTCCAGAACCGTAAGTTTGTCATTAACCGCAAAGCCCTTGATATTGTTTCCCAAGATAACGTCTGATACCTCATTTGGAGCGATTACTTTGTTAGTAAACCATAGCGCTACCAGCTTTGAAGAATAAGTTAAATCTTCTTTACCTTCGGGCCTGCCAATGTGGCCAGCAAGAATAATTTTGCAATTTTGTTTAAGAAGGTACTCAATGGTGGGCCAGATGCTTTGCAATCGGGTGTCGTCCAAAATTCCCGTGGTGGTTTGATGATTTTTGTCTATGACAGGACCATAAGGAACGTCAATATCTCCCCTGACAAAAACGGTCTTGTTTTTAAGATCGGCAGACTCAATGCTGGGCAGTTGCATAGTAAGAATTAGTCTAGCACATCACTTCACTAGATTGAGTGGGGTTTTCCCGGATAATGCAGCAATGATATTTCCGGCTGCCGTGCGGCTCATGTCATTGCGAGCTTCGGTGGTCGCCGAAGCAATGTGGGGAGTAAGAACTACACTAGGAAGGCTATACAGTCGTTTTTCCGATTCGCTAATAACGGCCGTCTCATCCTCAAAAACATCGAGTCCTGCCCCAGCAATCCACTTTTGTTCGAGGGCCTGAGCTAGAGCCATTTCGTCAATAATGGCCCCCCGAGCGGTATTAATGAGGAGGGCGGTTTTCTTCATTTCTGAAAGTTCTTTTTTTGAGATTAAGTGTCTCGTCTCAGGAGTCAGGGGCACATGGAGAGAAACCACGTCGCTGACTTGTAGAAGCGTATCCAAATTATCAATAAACTCAGCCTGAAGTATCGGATCAAGTTCATCATTTTTCTTATGTGAATGATAAACAATCTTCATCCCTAGTCCCAGTTTGGCAATCCGCGCTACAGCAACGCCGATTCGCCCTAAACCCACTACTCCTAAGGTTTTATCCGAGAGTTCGGTGCCAATGAAAATGTTTGGTTCCCACTGGGTGTATTTTCCAGCTCGAACGTACGTGTCAGCGGGGATGATTTTCCGGGCGACCGCCAGAAGCAGGGCAATAGTGTGTTCCGCCACTGACATTTCAAAGCCACCCGGAGTATTGGTAACAAAAACGTTTTTTGCTTGGGCTGCAGCCACATCAATGTTGTCATACCCCACCGCATAATTGGCCACGATTTTTAGCTGCGGACCAGCTGCATCAAGGACCGCTTCAGTAATTTTGTCGGTTAACAAAGAAAGAATGGCATCAGCCCCAGCGACAAAGTCTTTCAATTCATTCGGGCTCAGAACTCGGTCCTCTTTATTAACCACTAGGTCATAGCCCTGTTGTTGTAAAAGATCAAGCGCTGGACCAGGAATATCACGAGTAATTACAATTTTCATTAACTCTTTTGTAGTAAATATCTCTCACTATACTCCTTAGTAATCCCAATTTTCTTGTTGGGATTAAAAATGCCACCAGGATCAAAAATCTGTTTTATCTGGGAAAATATTTGGTAGATCTCGTGCCCGAACTGCATCTCTACAAAGGGAGCCCGGACGAGTCCGTCATTATGCTCTCCAGAGATTGAACCACCATACTTTACGGTGAGGGCAAAGCATTCTTCCCCCACGCTAAAAATCTCGTCTCGTTCTTCTTTTTTACTCATGTCCATCAGGGGGAAAATATGGAAGTTCCCATCCCCAATGTGTCCCGCCACTGTAAAGGTCATCTTCGATTTATTAAGAATTTCGTAGAGCGCAGGTAAAAACTCTGGCAAGAACTGGGGCGATACGGTTAAGTCGTCAATAAATGGGGCGGCGTATTTACCCTGGACTCTTTGGCGAAGCAGGTTAAAGCTCTCGTGTCTTACTGCCCACCAAATTTCGCGCTCAACAGGTTCTGTAATAATTTTAACTCCGAGGTTTAGTGGCTTAAGAGCATCAGAGAGGCGTTCTACTTTTGTTTTAACTTCCGCCTCGCTACCCTCTTCAAATTCGACAAGTAGGACAAGCTTGGCGTCCTCAGCTTCCCCAAAGAAGTTCCCAGCGTTATAGTTGTGGACTTCAGCAGTATAGTGTTTCTTCACTATTTCCAGCAAATCCGGGAAATACTGCACTGCTAACTTTGTGGTGTACTGATCAAAGCATTCAAACTCCGTAGGTTGATGAGACAGTACCGTCTGCACCACTCCGGGGATTTGGGCAAAGTCGTCAACACTAATTACCATGAGCTGGTGACTCTGCTTAATTGGAACAAGACCGATCTTGGCTTGGGTCATTATCCCCAGAGTTCCTTGGGAACCGACAAAGAGTTTGGTCATATCAAAAACTCCATTTTCCACAATGCCCGAGGGCCGCCCCTCTTCGGTTTTTTGGGCACCTGGGGTCCAAACGTCCCAAATTTGATAGCCAGTAGAATTCTTCGAGACGGACGGTCGGTGAGCCTGAATTAAGTTGTAGTTAGTAGACAGTAGTGCGTAGACTTCGCGATATATTTGTCCTTCCAAATCTTGCTGGGCCATTTTTAGTTTCAGTCCATCTTCACGCATTTTAGTAAAGCCGTATTCTTTTCCGTCCCTAAGAATAACCATCACTTCTTCAACATATTTGACCGTTTTACCGTAGGATAGAGACTTTTCCCCTCCCGCATTATTATTAATAATCCCCCCAATCGCACACAGATTTTTAGAAGCGGGGAATGAGGGAAAAATTAAACCTTTTTCCAGTGTTGCTTTTTCAAAGTCACGGTAAAACACTCCCGGCTCAACTGTGGCGAAGCTTTCGCCGATCTCAAGAATGCGACTTAGATGTTCAGTTAAAGAAATACAAATAGATTCAGTGAGCGAGCCGCCACTCATATCAGTTCCCGCTGCCCGGGCAACTAGGGATAATCCAGGATTAGCGTTGACAAAAGTTACCAGGGCGGAGATATCAGCGGCGTCCCAAGGACAGACAACAACTCTGGGAGTCATGGTAAACACACTGGCATCACGGCTGTGTTTTGCTAGGGTTTCCGCATCAGTGTAGACTTCCCCTTTAACAATCTTGCTAAGTTCTTCGGGCAGATCCATGTGTAACTAGATTACAAGATTTTCACGAAATTGACTAGCTATCTGGGGCAGGGTATTTGCTAGTATTAAATACTATGATAAAAGTAAAACGTGAGGCGGCGGGTGTTAGGGCAAGGGCGGTGGGCACCAGTGGCGAAAAAGAAACTGGTCGAGACACGTTGCTTACAGTAGCGGAGGCTCTAAAGCTTGATAAACAGGTTTCCGGTGGAAAAGCGCCACGCCTTTTTTTTGATAATCTTCCTGTCTGGCAAGCAATCCAAAGGGGCTTCCAAATGACCTTGAAAAATTATTTTGAGGGCAGTGAGTTTCCTGCCGCCGCTCACACTGTGACCATGATTAGCAAGCTCCGAAGAGACCTGCCCCCAGCTTCGCCTTTACCAATTGTCCTTGAACCCTTTGGGGGAACTGGTCTGGCCACACAGGTGTTCACACGGGGGGGCTACTATGTCCTGGCCACCGAACTCAATGAAACGACCCACCACGTCGCGGTGCACAACCTGACACTGGCTCGCGCCAACAATTACGAACGAATTCTCGGAGACGGAGTGGCACTGCTTAAAAAACGAGCCGCCAATCAAGAACAGGTAGACGTTGTCTTTCTCGACCCACCCTGGAATGGTAAGTATAAGTACGACCTGGCCGGAGATTTTGAGTTGTCAAATATGGAACCGGATGGAAGGTTTTTAGTCGAGACTGCTTTAAAAGTTGCTCCAATAGTCGCCATTAAAACGCCCCAGAATATTTCAGTTAGCCATATGTTTCAACTGGCTAAAGAGCTTGGAGTGGGGGTGAGAGTGGAACGGCAAAATATCAAAAACTACCCCCCAGAGTTTTGTCCTGCCACGGTATATTTTATCCGAGGGTCAACACTGCAAGAGGCAGAAAAAGTGACTGTTTGGTAGGAATTAGTTACGAAGTACAACGATCAAATCAGCCACATTACTGGGCAGTCTTCCCGTTTGTATTCCATCCCCCACCTTTTCAAAGAAATGGAAACTGTCGTTGCTGGTTAGCATTGCCAAGCTATCAAGACCCATTTCTCGGGATTTTTTAATCGTTTCAATATCGCCTATTGCCCCTCCGTTACTGGTGTTGTCCCAACCATCTGAAGCTACTGAACAAATAACAAGTTTGTCTCCTAAGCTTTGATCCCAATCTGTCAGAGCTCCCAAGACTACCTCCTGATTTCTCCCCCCTTCGCCTTGGCCTTTAGCGGTTACACTGGTCTCCCCACCGTAAAGCTGAACGGTTTTTTCTTTTATCTCTTTAACTATTTTTCTCCCTACCTCTCGTGCCTCTCCCTCAATTTTGTCCGTGACAATATCTACACTAAAACCTAAGGAAGTAGCTGTTACTTCCATTGCTTCCAGGGCAGTTATATTGGAAAGAAGAAGTAGGTTTTGCACATTGTGAAAGAATTTTTCGTCTTTAGGGGTTTCCTTGAGGTCCTCTTTTTTTAGTGGCAATCTATATTTCTCCGCAAGACTCCACGCCTCTTCTACTGTGGTGTCATCTTTAACCAGCGGTCCTGAGGCAATGGTGGACAGGTCATTACCTGGAACGTCTGAAAAGATGAAGGAAACAATCTGGGCGGGATACAAAAGCTTAGCCAGTCCCCCACCTTTAACTGCGTCTAACTTCTTTCGGACGGCATTCATTTCCGTAATATTGGCCCCGGAATGAAGTAGAGTCCTGTTGGTTTCCAGTACCTGTTCTAAAGACGTGTGGGGCAAAGTAAAGAGGGCTGATCCCCCGCCACAAACCACGACTAACACCAGGTCTTTTTCGGTAAGGTTGGTTAGTCTGGCCAGAGCATTTTTGGTAAAGTTTGCATTTATTTGCGACGGAAGCGGATGGGTTCCCACCGTAAAAGTTATCTTGTCAGAACTCTCTGAGACAAGATCAATAACTTCCCCACTGACAAATTTGTCACCTACTTTTTTTTCAATTAGTTTCGACAGTCCCGCCGATCCTTTACCAAAGCCCAAGAGAAAAACGCGGTCAAAGTTTTCCAGATGAAGATCAGGAAAGTGTTTATTAATTACTTGATCTGGCTGAATAGCTTCCAGTCCGGCCTCAACGATCTGAAGCGTAATCTTTCTTGGTTCACTGCTGGCCAGCTGATCAAAATTATGAATTAACATTACAGTCCCAGATTAAAACTAAGTATCAATTTAAAAACTAACCACCCGGCCACTCCGGCGATTCCCCACAAGGGAAGAGAAAGTAAACTGGTGTAGCCACCTATTGAATAGACATGGTAAGTCCAGAGGCGCTGGCCCATAAACTTATCGTAAGTGTAGCCAAGCAAACCCTCCATGATTGTTCCAGAAATTGCAAAGACTAAAAATAGAAGAAGAAGGGAAAAATTAGCGATGGAACTGTAAAGGGTGACAATCGCCAGGGGAAACAAGATAAAACTAAGAAATTTCGAAAAAGAATAGTGGTGAATTTTGTAATGTTTTTTTGTAAACACAAAATACAATTTTTCAACCAGGGATTGAATCGACAAGCTAAATACAAGCAGGCAGATAAAGAAGACTAGCTGGAATTGAGAGTCTGTCATAATTTCCCAGCTGACCCAAAAAGTTTAATCTTGGATTCAACAATCACTCTCATCTCATCAATGGCAGCGGGCATGATTTTGTAGATGGCGACTTCGTCTCCCTCTCCCCCGTTGATGATTTCTTTAAGTTTGTCGTGGAAGGCCACTCTTAGTTCTGAGTTAACGTTGACTTTAACAATCCCTACCCCAATTGCCGCTGACACGTCATTATCAGGAATGCCCGATCCCCCATGAAGGGATAAGAAAGTTGTTCCAAGTTTGGCTCTTATCATACGCAGAAGTTCTAAATCAATATTCTTGGGGCCCGAATATAATCCGTGAACATTACCAACAAAGGAAGCAAAAGTGTCGACCTTGGTAGCCCCGACAAAGGCTAGGGCCTTGTCTGGGTCAGTGTAGTACTTTTCGTCTCGAACACTATTGACATCATCTTTCCGATGATCAGCGCTGCTTGCCCCCATGATGTTAATGTTGTCAATTTCTCCCTCTACTAGCACGTCCTTGGTGTGGGCGTAATCTACTAGCTGCTTTGCAAGTTTAGTATTCTCTTCGAGGGGCAATTTGGAACCATCCAAATGGACGTAGTCAAAGCCCAAGTCAATAGCTTCCAGACAAGACTCTAAGTTTGGGGCGTGATCAAGATTCAGAATAATGGGGACGCTGTAGCTTTGTTCCATGGCCCGGACCACCCCAACTAATTCTCTCGCACCAAAATATTCCACTTCCCCACTCGACGCCTCAATCATGACGGGAGAACTAAGATTCTTAGCCGCCGTAATGATGGCTTTGAGTGGTTCGATTGAAGCGGCATTGAAAGCCCCAATGGCGAACTTTTCTTTTTGCGCTTTTTCAAACCAATACTGTGCTTTGCTCATCATAGTATTTAGTATCTAGTATTTTGTATGTAGTATAAAGGGCTCTGGGCTACCAAGTACCGGCTACAGCTCCACGGGCTGTAAATCAGTATGCTTATTTAGCTCCTGGGTGATTTGGTCGAATGTGAGTAGTCCAGTTTGCGGCCCAATCTTTTGTACCACAGCTGCGGAGTTCAGTGTCCCCCACCGCATGGCCTCGGGGATGGTTAATCCTTTAATAATCGCCGCCATAAAACCTGAGGCGTAAGCATCTCCTGCTCCGGTAGTTGAAACGGTCTCTACCTTAAGAATGGGTAAAAAATAATACTTTGTTCCATCAAAAACAAAGGAGCCTTTAGACCCATCAGTAATAACCACGGTTTTTGGCCCTAAAGCGCGGAGCTGGCCAAGGAGTTTTTTGATCTGCTCCGAACTGGTTATGGGGGCGCTATAACCGGTCATTTTGGCGGCCTCCTCTTTATTGACAAAGACAATTTCCGCCCGGGAGGTCAGCATCTGGTAGGTTTGGGGAGACTTAGCCAGTTGAGCGGTGCCCGGCGCAAAAGCAAGTTTAGTTTGGTGCTTCACTACCGAGGTGGCCACCTCATTATAAAAATCTTGATAATTACTGCCGACCGAGGAAACGTAGATCCACGGGACAGTCAGTTCTTCGGAGGGCAGGTGATAGTTCCTGGGTACTTGATACTCCAGGGCGGTCTTTTGGTCTTTAAAATTAATGATAGTGGAATAGCGAGTTTCGCTACCCGCCTCGATAACACAGAGACTATGGTCCACACCCTCTCTATCCAGATGTTGGGTAACTCTTTCCCCAATTTGATCGTCTCCATAAACACTAAGAAGCCCCGCTTTAATTCCCAACCGCGTGAGTCCTACGGCGTTATTAGCAGCGTTACCGCCCACCGCCCGGTCGATTTTATCTACCAAAATCTTCTCGCCGTAGCGCAGACACAGCTCACAGGCCTCGTTGTCTGTCCGACAATGCAGAGCCGCATCGTGCAGCGTCAGATAGACATCAAAAACCACATCGCCAATGGAAACTACTGTAAAGTTCATTTCTCCTCCCCTTTCAGTTTGGCTATCTTGCGAACGTACACATCTATTGCGGCATTTTTAATATGTTGCACACTCATGCCGTACTTTGTTAACAGCTCTTCCGGCTTTCCCGATTCCCCAAAGGTATTGGACATTCCGACCGCCTCAATTGGGGTGGGATAATTTTGGCCTAAACACTCACTAATGGCCCCATTTAGTCCCCCGATTATTTGATGCTCTTCGACAGTAACTACTGCACCGGTCTTCCTGGCGGACAGCATAATGGTAGCTGTGTCTAGGGGTTTTAAGGTGTGAACATTGACAACTTCACAGCTCAAAGTTGATTTAACGGCGTCGTTTCCGGAAGTCTCAGCAAGTTCCTCGGCTGCCTGGAGAGCTTTATAGACCAGGGGTCCACAAGCAAAGATGGTCAGATCAGTCCCCTCTCTTAAGACGTTGGCCCTACCCATAACAAACGGGGTTTCGTCCGTGGTAAAAACCTCAGTCTTTTCTCGGCCAAAACGAATATACACCGGCCCTTGGTGGGCAGTGGCGGCCCGCACCATTTTCTTGGCTTCTGTAAAGTCACAGGGAGTCATGACCACTAAATTAGGAAGTACCCTGGTTATAGCGAGGTCTTCTAAGGCCTGATGGGTCGCCCCATCGGCTCCTACGGAAATACCGGCATGGGCGCCTATGATTTTGACGTTAGTATTAGAATAACAAACCGACACTCTTAATTGATCCCAATTTCTTCCCGGAGAAAAGGTGGCGTAGGAAGTAACAAACGGAACCTTGCCTGAAAGAGCTAGTCCCGCGGCAATGCCCATCATATTTTGTTCAGCAACTCCCACGTCGATAAAACGATCGGGGAATTTTTTGGCAAAAGCCTCGACTCTGGTTGACTCAGCTAGGTCTGCGGTTAGCACCACGATTTCTAAAACGACACTTCCCAACTCAACGAGAGCTTCGCCAAATCCCTCTCGGCATCCCTTCATTTCCGTAGATGGAAACACGATATCAGCCTTCATGAGTAATCCTCCCTGCTAGTGTTCTTAAGCTCCTCAGAGCCAACTCTGCTTGCTCATCTTTAGGAGGTTCGCCAGCAAGATTGCTAGCCCCAGGGGGGGCTCCGTGCCAAATGTAGTCACCCTCCATGTAGTCAATTCCTTTCCCGGGAATGGTGTAACACACAATGGCCGTGGGTCTATCCCTTTCCTCCCACGACGCTTTGACGGCGGCTATAATTTGCTCAAAAGAGTGACCATCGACTTCTAAAACATTAAGGTTAAACGCTTTGAGTTTGTCGGCGACTTTACCCAGGGGCATAACATGTTCGGTATAGCCATCAATTTGAATATTATTGCGGTCCACAAAGTAAATGAGATCCGATAGTTTATACTTGACCGCACACATCAGGGCCTCCCAGACTTGACCTTCGTTCATTTCTCCATCGGAGCCAATCACATAAGTGCGGTAGGGCCGCTTATCCATTTTTGCAGCGAGAGCCATGCCTACAGCCACCGAGATTCCCTGTCCTAGTGGCCCGGCAGAGTTTTCTACCCCGGGAGTATTTTCGTGATAGAAAGGTTTATCTTTGTAGACTTGTTCATGATGAGGATGGCCCTGCAAACGAGTCTCTAATTTTCTCAGAGTTAAAAGTTCCTCCGCTTTTAAAAAGCCGGCGTGAATTAGAGTAGTGTAAAGGATAGGGCAGGTATGACCACAAGAAAGCACTAATCTATCCCGGTCTTCCCAAGTAGGATTGTTAGCGTCATATTTTAAGAGGCCTCCAAAGTATAAAGCAGTAAAAAGATCAGCCAAATCAAGGGGCCCGGCACTATGCCCCGAGCCAGCAGCCACCAGCATCTTAATCAGATCCTGGCGGATTTCGTTAGCTTTAAGTTCTAGTTCTAAGGTAGTCATGGGCAGAACTGGCCTGAAGAGCCTTAATTTTAAGTAACACTTCTTGGGGACTAGTCACAATATGATAGACCTTAAGCTCCTCGGGCCGAAGACGCAGATTCTTTCCAATGGCTTCAATAATTTCGTGCCAATAGCTACCAAAGAGAATCAGGGGCTTATGATGGCCAAAATGAATTCTAGCTAACCCCCAAGCCATTCCTAGTTCCGAAATTGTTCCGGTTCCTCCATTAAACACTACATAGACGTCACCCGTATCCATAATTTTAAGCGTTCGTTCGACATAAGTTGAGGTGCGGATTTCTTCATCAAAATTATTGGCTGGAGTAGTCGATTCAAAAAATGCCGGATGAGTAGGATCATTTTTGTCCCAGTAGTAAGTAACTCCGATCGCTTTTCCTCCCCCCGCGTGAGCTCCAAGAGTGGCAGCGAGCATCACTCCCGGCCCGCCACCATTAATAATAGTAAAGTTATTTTCGGCAAGTAATTTGGCGGTAGCAAAAGCGGCATCATACTCAGCATCCCCCACTTTTGAATCAGCGTAACCAAGAAAGGCAACTTTTTTAATTTCCATAATAGTATGTAGTCTTAACTAGGCAGCATGGTAACAAGCTGTTCATAAACCTCTTGGGGATTCTCAGCCTTTTTGAAATAGCCACCAACAACAATTGCATCAGGATTAACTTCGATGGCTTTTTTGATAGTGTTTGGGTCAATGCCACCGTCAATTTCAATCCCACCGAGAAATCCTCCATCTCTCAATTCTTTAACTTTTTCTAGTTGAGTAGGAAGAAATGGTTGTCCTTGTCTACCGGTCTCGACTGTCATAACAGTTATGAAACTCACTAGATCTAAAAAGGGTTCCGCATCGACTGCCGGAGTCTTGGGGCCAAGAGCCATTCCTAGTACTAGATCAAATTTAGCTCCCTCTTCTAAGACCAGTCTCAGATCATCTTCCATTTCAAATTGGACGATGGCCCGACGAAACCCCGCTTTCACCACTTGTTCAAAAGCCTCTTGGGGGCGAGCGAACATTAGATGGGCTTCCAATAAAATATCACTCGAATAGACCTGAGTCAGTGAAATGACTTCAGACAGCGGGGCTGTCTTAAAGTTCTCAAACGAACCATCATTAAAGTCGATGTGAATGGCTGGAGCAAATAGAGCATAACTACTTAGCAGTGAACCATAGTCGGTAGGATGGGACTCTTCAATGGCGGGAACAATTTGCATTAGACGAAGAATAGCTAATTTTAGTAAGGAAATCTAGCTTGGCAGTGCCTTAAGGCTTGCCAGGCGGCTAAGGTAGGGCTCAGTATTACTAAAGCCCGTGCTGATAAAGCTACTAACTAGGGAAATAACTTCGGCCGTACTAAAGTAGTCAGCAGCAATAGAGAGAACGTTGACGTTGTCGTCGTTTCTAGCCGCTTTGATTTGGTTGTCATTAATAGCCAGACAAGAACGGATGTGCCCATGCCGATTGGCGACAACGTCTACCATGACTCCAGAGCCACAAAAAAAGATACCCAAATCCGGTGAGTCAGCTCTAATCAGCTGACAGGCTCTAAGCACAAAATCTCCGGCATTATCGCCAAGATCCAGGTGATCATTACCGCAATCAGCGACTTCTAATTTAACACCGTCCAAGAACTTTTTGATTTCGTCCTTTTTCAGAAGTCCCCGATGATCGGCTGCAAGATAAATCATCATCATCTATAATAGCATGGTGCTAAGCAGAGACTTTTTTGTCTATCACCTAAACAAGATTAAGCGGCAAAAAAATAGCGGCACCCATTCGCTCCTGCGCCAGCTCTTGCTACCTTTAATTGGTGTACTCATCGCTATCTTGGTTCCAGTCTTGGTTTTTTTGATTGTTATTATCCAAGGGTTACCTACACCAGCCGACCTAACTAATCACCCGGTGGAGCAAAGTAGTAAGATTTTGGATCGCCACGGCGAACTACTATATAGCATCTACGCCACCGAAAACCGAACCGTAGTTCCTCTAAAAGATATTCCCTTATCAGTTCGCCAGGCCACCATTGCTGTTGAGGATAAAGATTTTTATCGGCATGGTGGGATTAACTTTGTAGGGGGGATCTTGCGGGCTGCCCGCGATTCCATCCTCAACCAAAGGCTGGAGGGAGGATCCACAATCACTCAACAACTCATTAAGATGGCGCTTCTTAGCCCAGAACAGACTATTACCCGAAAGATACGCGAGGCGATACTCGCTTCTTGGACGGAGCGGATCTACTCCAAAGATGAAATCTTGGCTTTCTATCTTAACCGAGCCCCCTATGGTGGTACGGCCTATGGTATCGAAGAGGCTTCACTAATCTATTTTAACAAGCACGCGAAAAATCTTACCTTGGCAGAAGCGGCCCTTCTGGCAGGACTACCCCAGGCCCCGACCTACTATTCCCCATTTGGCATCGACCCAAACCGTGCCCTCATCCGCCAACACGAGGTGTTAAAACGAATGCAGGAAGATGGCTATATTACACACTCACAAGCTGAAGCGGCTAAAAAGGAACCGTTAGTTTTTGCCTCCGACTCAGGAGAAATCAAGGCTCCCCACTTTGTTGCTTACGTTAAAGAGCAACTGGTCCAAAAATATGGAGAGGATGTGGTCCAAAAAGGTGGACTGCAAGTGACTACCACCCTAGATTTAGCTCTTCAAGAAACAGCTCAAGCCAGCCTGTCAGCCCAAGTCGAAAAGCAAAAAAACCTTAAAGTGGGCAACGGGGCCGCTCTGGTCACTAAGCCCCCCACCGGAGAAATTTTAGTGATGATTGGTAGCAAAGACTACAGTGCCACTGACGGTGGCAATGTCAACGTGACCCTCGCTCACCGCAGTCCCGGATCCTCGATTAAACCACTTAATGTCGCCCTGGGTTTTCTAAAAGGCAATGCTACCCCAGCGACTCCCTGGATTGACGCACGCTATTGTTTTCCCCCCTTTGCTGGTAAAAGCTATTGTCCAGGTAATTATGATGGTAAATTTCATGGGGTAGTTCAAACCCGCTTTGCTCTCGGTAATTCCTATAACATTCCTGCTGTCAAACAACTGGCTCTTAACACCGTCGCCGACTTTATCGCTACTGCCAGCGCTATGGGGCTAACCACCCTAAGTGACGATCCCAGTCGTTATGGCTATTCCCTGGCTCTAGGGGGAGGCGAGGTAAGAATGGTGGATATGGCGACCGCCTTTGGGGTTTTTGCCAACCAGGGTAAAAGAGTGGATTTAACCTCCCTCATTAAAGTAGTTGATAGCCAAGGTACGATCCTTGAAGACCACAGCGAAGAGTTTAAAAACCCCGATATTCGGCCGCGAACTTGGCAAGCGACTGCTCCTTTTATCCCCAGAAACAATTACGTACTACCCGCTGAAGTCACTTACCTCATCTCTCATATCCTGCTGGATGACGGAGCCAGACAGGCCACCTTTGGACCGAGTTCCGTTCTCAACATAAAGGGCTTTCCAGTGAGTGTTAAAACTGGAACAGCTGAAGACAAACGAGATAACTGGACCATTGGTTATACCCCCTCATTCCTCACTGCGGTTTGGGTAGGCAATAATGACAATTCGCCGATGAGCCCCTACCTAGAGTCTGGCAACACTGGAGCGGCGCCAATTTGGAATAGTATTATGACCGAGGTGCTAAAAAATAGCACTCCCGACTGGCCACCCAAACCAGAAAATGTTATTTTTACTGAAGTCTGTTCACTGTCTGGACTATTACCCAATCCCGATCATGATTGTCCCAAACGCGGGGAATATTTTATAAAAGGTTTAGAGCCGAAAGATAAAGACGGGGTTTGGGATCAAAAGAGAAAGATTTTGGTCTACAAGGACAGCCATAAACAGCCCGGCCCCAATGAAAAGCCTAGCCCTGATCAATTAATTGAAGAGGAACATATTGTTATTTCCGACCCACTGCAGAAAGACTTTTGTGTTGATTGTGTCCAATAATCCCTACTCCAATTAGAAGCCAAAAAAGTGCGTATTCGGCAGTCGAGGTAACATTTATTTGCATTCGCAGTACTAAAACTAAAAAAGCCAATAAAAACACCGGGTGGCTTTTTAAAGCAAAGAGTGTGCGAGTTACAATCGCTCCCCAAATAACTAGTCCCACCAGTCCCCCTCCCAAAGCCACCTCTAAGATTTCATTATGGGCCTTATCGACTAGAACTTCGCCGGTTTTTGTCAAAGGCATAGGATAAACAATGTTTTTTACTGCTAGTTCATAGTTTTCCAGGCCGTACCCCATAGTCGGACTTTTCAAAACGGCCATTACCCCCCGAGTATAAATCCGCTGTCGGCTTTGCGCTGCCAGTGGATCGAAACGGGACACTCTCCAGCTTTCGCTGTACCAGAGGAAAAAAACTCCCATACTCAGTAAGAGAATAGCTAATTTCCAGCCCCCTTTAAAAAGGGCCGCTCCCATTATCACTGCCATTACCGCCCCCCGAGAACTAGTAAGCAGTAGAGTTAGTGACCCGAGAGCTAAAATAACCAATCGTTTCCACAGAGAGCGAAAGTACCAGGCAAACGGCAGGGTGGTTGCCACAAAGCCGGCTAAGAAATTGGGATTACCAAAACTCCCCACCGGTCTTTCTAAGTAGAGATAAAGTGGAAAATCAAAAAACTCTTTGCCCAAAATGCCGATAAAGAGCCACACACCGGCAACAACACCAAGGAACCCAACGGTCTTACCCAAAAAGGGCAAGTCTTTTTTTTCAAAGATTACCGGAATAATAATTGCGAGGGTTAGATAGTGAGCCAACATCAGTAGTCCTTGTCCTCGCCAAAAAAGTCCATAAAACGAGGTGGTAAAGTCCACTCCATAGAAACTGGCCAGCACATTCCACAAAAAATAGCTCACCAGTAAAAGTACTGGCCAAAACGGTAAATCTTGTTTCTCCTGGGGAAAAATCATGCGCACTAGCGTGACTAACAGTAGTAGTTCCACCCAGCGTTGAAAGAAAAAAACTTTGGGACCCTCGTAGCCATTGACTGTTCCGGTCAAATGAATTAGACCGATGAAAATTATTCCTGTGAAAAAAATGACCCTTGACAGTTTGGTTAACATCCTTCTATTCTAGTTTATAGATGTTTAAATCACGCGGTTTCGCTGCCATAGTACCCCTGCTACTTCTGGGAATTGGTTTAGTTGTGGCAGTCGCATTGGTTGGCACCCAAACAGGTTTTTTTAACCGCGCCAGTGGATTCCCAGAAACCGGCACTAATCCCTCACCCTGGGGAAAAGCAATGCAACTCAATGGTCAAAACTATGCCAGTCCCTCCGCTCGAATTTATCCCAAGCTTGGCTTTACTGTTGAAATGTGGGCTAGACCGAATTCGGCTGTCTTTAACGGTTATCTAGTCTCCGAATTAGGCCAACAGACTTTTGGCAATAAGGTTGGTACCATGTCCCTATCTTGGGCCAGCACCCCCGACAACAATGGAAAATATGTTAATAACTATAATTTTAGCACCACTAACGCGGGCGCCAATTGCGCAGGCACTCAAATAGGATATCAGGAGCTTCCCCAAGATGCCAGTGAAGTAACTTCGTGGCATCATCTGGCTGTGGTCTTTGGTCTTGATGGTAAAATTAGACTGTTCCTCAATGGTCAGCTGATGATCGCTTCAGAAGCGATTACAGGGGTTTGTCCACCAGTGGATGACATCTACTTGGGCAGGGGTAGATCGACGGACACCAGTCCAGAACAATATTTTCCCGGACAACTTGACGAAGTTCGGATTTCTACTGTCGCTCGTTACCTACAAAACTTTACACCCCCAACCACCCCCTTTATGTCTGACGCTGACACCATAGCTCTTTATCATTTCGACGGACCAATAATATGCCAAGGACCCTCCAATAACTGCTTTACGGCAGACTCCTCCAACTTTCACCGCAACGCTCTACTTATTAGAAATCCCCAATTCGTCCTAAGCACCATTCCACATTCTGTTTCACCTAATGATTATGTCAAAAACGGTTCGTTTGAACTGGTTAAAGATAATGGTAAACCTGCCGAGTGGAAAAGTGGGTCCCTTAAAGACAATGACAAGGTGGTTACCACCGAGTATTTCGAAGGGACAAAATCATTCCGTTTTACTGGTAAAAATACAACTGGAAGAGAGGCCCTTGGACAGTTAGTGACAGTTAATGGATCGGCTAACGATATAGTCACACTAACAGTCCGAAATAAAAGTACCGGTGCCGCTGCCACTGGCGGCTTGGCCGGAATGGCGGCAATCATTACTTATAATGATGGTAAGGTAGATGCTGGCTACTATACCTTTCCCAAGTCCGTTCATGACTGGAGACTGAAAAAGGCCATTTTAGTCCCCGATGAGCCGTACAAAAGCATCGTTATCACCCTTCTCAACCAAAATGGAGCCGCCAACTATTTTGTAGACGACGTAAAACTTACTATTGAGCCTGGCCAAGAGTCTGACCAATCTAAGGCTACCCCCAGTGAGCTCCCGATCGCAGAAGTTAAGAAACTGATAGTTCAATAATCGGCCAACGTTTCCTTCTTGCCAATCTAGCTACGATCGCCGATAATAACTCTAGGCCTTGGGAAGCATACTGTCACTTGTAATTGATGCCTATATAACAGTATGCCCAGGAAGAAACAGTCGCCACCCAGTATTGGTACCCGTATTGTCCGTCTCGGCGGAGAGTTTTTGGTGACCCTGGGTACTCCCTCTCTGTTCATTTTTAAAATTCTTTTTTGGTGCTTTGTCTGGCTAGGCAAAATTACTGTCGAATCAGTCAAGTCTCTCCCCACTCTTGGCCGCCAAACTACCCGGTGGCTGCAAACCAGACGTAAGCTAGTAGCAAGGGCCACAAAGCGGTTGGCTGCCAACTTAGTTAAGAGGGGTCGCCATACCCAAATTGCACTCCTAGCCCACAAGAAAAAATTGGACTTACTAATCGCTAAGGCTATAGGACTAAAGGCCAAACTAGGACAATACTTTACCCAGTTAAACCTTAGACTTAGGATGGAGAGGATTGGCACTAAAACTAAACACCTCTGGAGTCCGATCAAATTCGCTTATCAAGCTCTAACAACTCTAGCCAATCGTCGCCCTTCTAGTCGCAAGCCTAGTTTGCCCTTGGCCAACGGCTCTTCTCTTCGCACCCGACTAGTCTATCTGGGGATTGGGGCACTAATCTGTTTTACGTTTGTCTTTATTCCTTTTTGGGTTAAGAGCACTCTGAGTGAACTGCCGAGTCCCCTTGCTCTTACGGCCAGAGAGATTCCAATCGCTACCAAAATCTATGACCGAAGTGGAATCTTGCTCTATCAGTTTTATGCCGACGAAAACCGGACCCTAGTGGCTCTAGACTCTCTCCCCAACTACGTTGTCAACGCTACTGTAGCCATTGAAGACCGCAACTTTTACCGCCACGTTGGCTTTGATCCCCAGGGAATTGTCAGGGCAGCAATAGCTAATAGTAGTGGCGGCCAGATTGTTCAGGGGGGTTCAACTATTACTCAGCAGTTAATTAAGTCAGCCCTCCTGACCCCCAAACAAAGCATTGATCGCAAACTAAAAGAGGTGTTTTTATCGGTTTGGACCGAGCGGGTTTATACTAAAAAGCAGATACTGGAGATGTATTTTAACCAGGTAGCCTACGGTGGCACCGCTTACGGTATTAAATCCGCCGCCCAGATTTACTTTAATAAAGAACCCAAGGACCTTACTCTTGCCGAAGCCGCTCTTCTAGCCGGACTACCCAGCTCACCCTCAAACTATTCACCCTTTGGCCCCCACCCAGAGCTCTCTAAAGAGAGGCAACTACAGGTCTTAAATGCAATGGTGAATCAAGGATACATCACACTGGATCAAGCCAAGGTCGCTCAAAATGAACCCCTGAATTTTGTTAGCCCGGAAACCTCGATTAAGGCGCCACACTTTGTCATGTATGTAAAAGACTATTTAACCCAAAAGTACGGAAATCGCTTGGTCGAGCGGGGGGGGCTAGAAGTTACCACCTCGCTTGATTACCCTCTCTACGAGAAGGTCAGTAAAATCATCAAAGAAGGGGTAGAAAAACAGGGTTATCTTAATGTGGGCAATGCCGCTTCCTTAGTCACCATCCCACAAACTGGAGAAGTTTTAGCTATGGTTGGATCACGCGACTTTTTTGACATCAGCCGCGATGGTAATGTCAATGTCACCCTCTCTCCGCGCAGTCCCGGATCATCGATCAAACCCCTAACCTTTGCCCTCGCCCTGGAAAAAGGAATCTATACTCCGTCAAGTATCATTAGCGATACTCCAACTGCTTTCCGCATACCCGGCAGCGCCCCCTACACTCCCAGAAACTATGACGGCAAGACCAGTGGCAACGTCACGATCCGCTCGGCTCTAGCCCGGTCTCTCAACATTCCCGCTGTTAAGGTGCTCGAGAAAGTCGGCGTTCCTGCTTTTATCGAGTTTGCACAAAAGCTGGGCATTACCACTTTCAACGACCCCAATCGCTTCGGTCTCTCGCTCACCCTAGGCGGTGGAGAGGTACTAATGACTGATATGGCCACTGCTTATAGTGCATTCGCAAGTGGTGGGGAAAAGGTAGAGCTGAAACCGGTTTTGCTAGTCAAAGACTATCGCGGGAACACCTTAGAAGATAATCGTCAAAATAGTAAAAAAACTCGAGTGCTCAGTTCTCAAACCGCTTTTCTAATCAGTGATATTTTGTCCGATGACAGCGCTCGGGCTGCCACCTTTGGTAGAGGCAGTATTTTAAACATTCCCAACCAAACCGTGGCAGTCAAAACCGGGACTACCGACGATAAGCGCGACAACTGGACTATTGGTTATACCCCCTCATATTTAGCGGTGGTTTGGGTCGGTAATAATGACAATAGTCGCATGAGCCAGTCGCTTGAATCGGGTAATACCGGAGCAGCAGCAATTTGGAATCCAATTTTTACTACACTTCTTAAAGATAAGCCCAATCAGGGGTTTGCTAGACCGGAGAATATTGTTGCCGTCTCGGTCTGTGCTCTAAACGGTCTACTGCCCTGTAGTAACTGTCCACTAGTGCGAACTGAGTATTTCCAAAAAGGTACCGAGCCGACCAAAGCGTGTAATATTAGTAAAGAGGACCTAGACAAGCCAACGAATTAGCTTAAATATGCCTGTCCACAAACTGACCACTGAAGAATTGGTAGCTAAGAAGCCTCCAATCAAGAATTTTCGAGCCAAAAAGCGGCGGCCAATTGTTTTTATTCTCCACAACCTTCGCTCACTTGAAAATGTAGGACTCTTTTTTCGTCTCGCTGATGCTTTTTTGGTGGAGAAAATTTATTTAACAGGCTATACCGGTTACCCCAGACTTAAATCTGATTCCCGTGAGGAAAGAATTATTAGTCACGCGGAAAAAGAAATTAATAAGACTGCTATCAAGCTAGTACCCTACGTTCCCTGGGAACATAGAAATAGTGGTATGGACGTTGTTACCGAGCTTAAAGAGCGAGGCTACCAAATCCTCAGCGTTGAACAGACTACAACCAGCATTGACTACCAATCACCCATCTACCACCCCCCATTAGCCCTTATATTTGGCCACGAGAGAACTGGAGTGGAAGAAGATTTATTGTTAGCTTCGGATGCTATAGTTAATATTCCCATGCTGGGCATGGGTAATTCCCACAACGTAGCTATGGCCGGCGCTATAATTATTAGTCACCTCATCCACTAAGTATGGTAGGATGCTAAGTACCCATAAATAAGCTATGAATAAATCCTATTTTGCGTTTATCTTCGGATTGTTAGTCATAATTATCGCGATTGTGGCCTTTGCTTATAGTAAAAGTGGTCCCACTCCGGCCAAGCAGACACTCCCACCCCCTACTATTCTAGAAGCCAGCCCCGCTACCTCCAGCGCTTCTACTAACCAAAATGCTATACCGCTAATTATTAAATCTCCTAAAGATAAGGCCGAAGTAAAATCCAGCTTTCTGTCAGTCGAGGGTATCACTGTCCCCAACGCCGACGTGTCTGTTAATAGTAAAGATCTACTTTCTGATGCTGACGGAAAATTTAAGACCACTATTATTTTAGACATCGGAGAGAACCCGTTGATTGTCTTTGCGTCCGACACTCTGGGTAACACGGCAGTTTGGGAAGGAACTGTAGATTACGAATCTGACACTACCGACTTTGCCGACCCGACTCCCGAAGCTACTCCTACTACTCTGGTCACCCCACTGACAATAGCTAAGGTGCGAGGAATATTAGAGTCTAGCTCGGCCGGGCAACTGATTATGCAGGCTGAAAACAATTTCTACACCATTAATCTAGCCGGCAGCACCCGGCTGGTCAAACGCTTTGGAGGTAAAATTTTAGTCAGTGACCTTAACCCTGGAGACGAATTGTATGTTGTAGGGACCTTTGTGGGAGTAGAAAAAAATACTGTTAATGCCCTTTTGGTCCGTAATCTTAGTAATAAAACACGGCTGACTCATTTTTTAACCAGTATCGAAAAGATTACCCCAACCCAAACTTTTCTACTAGCTACTGGCCAGACTGTTAGTATTACTAGTACTACCACTCTAACCAATCGGCTAGGCGAACCCTTGAGCCTTAGCCATTTCCGGCCTCAAGATAAAATTAAGATCTGGGGGGACTTTAACCCCGTTAACCAGCGGGTGGGAAAGATAAGCATGATTGCTAACTTAGTATTACCACTAACTTCTTTAGAGAATCGTTAAGGCTAAGAAGAAAAGAAACACCACAACCAGGATATGCAAAATTGCAATTAAGCGGATAAATGGAGAAACGCTACTATTGAGAGTCTGGGACATGAGGGACGACTCGCGGTAAACGACTAGAGCAAAAATGAAGTAAAAAAACACTAACACCAGGATAAAAATCTTAAACAAGACGGCTACTTGGAATAAAGTAAGTACCAGGTTAATAATTTCTTCAACGGACATATTAATTCTCCATTTCTTCTTCTTGGATCTGCATTAATTCCTGCAGTTTTCTAACTACCAAATCTGGGTGGGCAATATTGTCAAACTCTACGTTACGTTCTTCCCCTGCTGTTTGGGCATAAACGGTGCCGTAATCGAATAACCCCTGCAAAACACCGTGCCGCACTGATTTAACATCTTCCAGCTTAGAAATTCTGGTATTCGTTACGTCGTGGCTAGTGAGAGTGATCCAGTCAACGTCAACAATTCTTTCGTTTGTAATAATACCAACGTTAAAGTACCAAAAAAGGATTTTTAAAAATGAGTAGGAAAACAGTCCCATATACCAAAATAAGGTAAGAAAGAAAACAAAGTTGACAAATCCAAACGGAACTAAACCAGTAAGACTGACCAGGGGAATAACTACGAACGGGAGTAGGGATCCTAAAACTGTTAGAAGCAACCAAGGAACATTGGTGATTAGGTGAGCCCGAAGCACCAGAACAATATCCTCTCCCGGTAACTCTCCAGCAAAATGAATATTTTTAGGAAAAGCTAAAAACGTCGACATTGGGGTCTTACCAGAAATATGGCGCAGGTCCTCGTCGGTTGTAGATTCCTCGGGAAATCTGGGGTCACGTTTAATTTTAAGCTCAGTTGGGGAGGGTCCCGAGCTAACCGCAGGTTCTATAGTTACTTCTGAAACCTTGGGGTCTGGCTCCTTACTATCAACACTAATTCTGGTTCGGGGCATAACAATAGTATAGCAGAGTTTTTACTTTTTCATGATATCAAATAATGAGCTGGGCAAGTAAATCTCTCCTGGCGCCCGAATATTAAAAACCTCACGAAAGTCGCTGCCATTTAGCGCATGACCATTAATGATTACTGAGCTAGTGTAGCCTCCAGTACTATAGGAAACGCTGACACTGGAGACTTCAGAAATAGCATCCCCACCCAAACGACTTCGTACCTCATCTCGACTCCAGGTATCAGGGTTGGCTTTATCGGTTTGCCCCAAATGCGACAGATTGCCACGGTCTTTGATATAGAGTAGGGTTGCATTAATAATGTCTACAAACTCCTCTTTGGTCAGCCAGGGATGAGACCGCGAACCACTGCCTCCCCGAGGCTTGTACCAGGCTTTGTAAAACCAGGGAGAGCCAGCAATTTTTTCATAGGCGTCACCAGTCCAGCACGACTGGTTACCACACTTAGTGTCCCAGCCTCCAGGAGTGTTATAACCACCGGAAGAGGCTGCGTAGTAGGCAGAGTGGGGATTACCGCCCGAAACGAGAACTTTGCCGCTCGTATCATTAACCGCCCGCTCCCAATTTCCCCCTTTGGCATTAGGCTGAAAAACCTGACAAGACTCGGTAGCACAAATGGGCTTTGATCCATTGTTAGTATAGGCCAGGGCGTAGGACCTAGCGGCCACCGCTTGGGCCTTGAGCGCTTCGTAGCCCCCACTATCTCCCCAGGAATTTGGGACCTCATAAATCCGCTTTACGTAATCCTCAATGGCATAGTCACCGTAGCCAGAAACTGTAATTCTGACTTCTCTTAAGTGATCAGATTTTAATTCTGTTCCCGGATAATAAGCGGCTAAGATCTGTTCGTAATTCTGGCCCTCTTTGGCTCGACCGTAGGCTCCGTACTGACTCATACCTTTGCGATGGGGTGCTCCAAAAGAAAAAGCGGCAAAAGCCGGAGAAAACCCAGGGTTAAAATCGGGCCGGCTCGCCGGATCGTCAGTTTGGGGAACATCTCCGACACTAGTGGAAAAATTGCCGGTTTTTTCAGCCAGTAATTGCTTCTGTCTAGCCGATAGTGTCCCCACCGTATTGGTTAGTTGGGTCTGGTAGGATTTGGCACTACTAACTAGAGTTCTAATTGGAGCCAGCACAGTTTGTAAGCTTGCCCGCTTATCACTTAGCCACCTCTGGGTCTCTTCTAGCTGTTTTTTAGCTTTGGCCAAGTCACTTATTTCAATAACCAGTGTTGTAATCAACTGCTTTTGTTGATTAATCAAACTTTGGCGGTAGCCAAGGACTTGAATCGAGTCCCCAACGTTACTACCAGCCAATATCCCGCTTAGCCACATGTCAAAAGGAGACTGGTAATCTTTTTTGTAGTGATCTCTTACCTGAGTTTCCAACAGCTTGTGACGAAGCCCTAACTTTTGTTCGTTAGTAGCTATTTCGGTCTGTTTTTTAGTGATTTGGGTGGTCAGGGTTTGAACATTAGCATCGATAATTGCAATGTCTCGTTCCAGATCCTTGAGTTTTTCTTCATGGGGCTTGGTCGCATTTACTGAGGTAGAAATGAGCTTTTGGCACTCCTCAATTTTTGACTGCAGCGTCTTGTCATCATCTCCATCTTTTGGCCCACTGCATTCAGCGGCAAGAACCAAGCCAGGGATTACTAGTGAGGTAAACAGAATAAGGACGGCGGCAGCAATGAGCAGGTGACGCATATGTAGGCTCGCTAGTTACTCGAAATCTTCCCTAGTTTTTTTGCTAGTGCTTCAATTTCACTGACTGCTTGGTCAATTTCGCCCAATCCTTTATCCCAAAACGCTTCATCGGTTATATCGACTCCCATTCTGGCAAAAATATTCTTTGGCGAGTCAGAAATACCCGCGGCCAAAAATTCTTTGACTTTACTAATAAATGTGGGGTCTGTTTTAACCGAGGTTTGCAGTGCCTTAGAGATGAGACTGCCAGAGGCATAGGAATAGACGTAAAAGAAGTTGCGAATATGACTCCAATACACCCACCAATTTTCCGATCCCTCCGATAGCTCAACAAAATCTCCCAGATACTCAGCCATATATTTTTTGAAGAGCGCTCCAATTTCTTTATGGGATAAATAGCCCTTTTCCCGAACGCTTTTGTGCGCCGCTTGCTCAAACCGATAACAAGCCACCTGTCTAAAAGTTGAAGCGATTTCTTCGTCCAGAGTACTCAGAAGCAGCGAAAGTCGCATTTCATCGTCAGCTTCTTTCATCAGTTCCCTTAAAACGAAGTCTTCCATAAAGGTACTAGCCACCTCGGCCGTAGCTAAAGAAAGCGCAAAGTTTAGAGCGTTTTGCTTTTCTTTGATGAGTTCATAATTGATGGCGTGTCCGAATTCGTGGGCCAGTGTGGTAACGTCTCTTAGCCTCTCACTGTGGTTAAGAAGAACATAGGTTGGGGAGCCGATCAGATCGTGAGAACAAAACGCCCCACTTTCTTTGCCTTTCTTGGGGAAAACGTCTACACAGCCATTTTCGTGAGCGGTCATTAAAATTTTTGCAAACTGCGGGTCTAGTCCCTCAAAGACTCGGCGCACCAATTCCAGCGATTGCTCATAGGGATACTTTACCTTGACACTTCCGTAGGTTGCTCCTCTTTCGTAATACTTAAGCTTGTCTTGTCCCAGAATCTTTGCTTTGATACCAAAGTAGCGGTGAGCAATGGCGTTGTTTTTGGTCACTGCAGCGACTAATACGTCCACCACGCTACTCTCAAGGTCGTCTGACAAATGTCGCGCGAGGTCCGGTCGGTCTCTACCTCTTAGTTCATCCTCGATCTTCCAATTATTGATAATAGCGTTGTACTCGGCTTCCGTAACTTTGACCTGTCTCTTAAGAATTGTGTTGACAGCTTTGCCGGCACTATCACGAACCGCCTTGTCAGGGCTATTAACCAGTTTCAAAAGCTTACTAAAGGGAAGTTTTTCTTTTTTTCCTTCTTCAGTAAGTGCCACTTCTTCTTCATCAGCAATAAAACCGCTAACCATATCCACCCAATTACTGTGAGAGGTGGCCCACTTTAGGTTAATAATCTTTTCCTCGGGGTCGGAGAGAAGATATTTTCCTTGCAGAAAAAGTTTTTCCAGATAGTGTTTATAGGGACTAAGCAGTGGGGAAGCAAGGAACTTGGCTTGAGACTCTTTATCCACCTTTCCCAGCTTAAGAGTAAAAAATTGAATAGCATTAGAAATTGTGTTGCCGAGATCGTTAGCCTTTTGCAGTCTGGCTTTTAACCCAGCATTGACCTGGTCGAGCTCCTTTTTTAAACCGTAGTAGTGTCCTAAGTTTCCGTTAACTCCCGATACTTTTACCCAATACTCATATTCATCCAGCGCTTCTCTTAGTACCCGCTCATCGGTCAAATAGTCCTCTCTGTCTTTCCACTTGTTAATGAATTGGTGGCTTTCTTCTTCGACCCGCTTTTTTTCTGCCTCAAAGGTTGCATCGCTATCATTTTGCAAAAGTGGAGTTAAATCCCATTGGGTTTTAATAGATGTCTGGGGCTTTTTCATTTAGTTATTTTAACACTTTTTACCTCGCTGTTTTGAGCCGGCTGGCGAACCGTTGCATTACAACTAAAGAAAGATCGGTCGGATGAAAAAAAGCGTAGCCTAAGGCAAAGCGCTCATTGGTGATCTTAGAATTCATGTACCACCTTTGGGCGATAAAGGTAAGCAGCTCAAAAGGCAGGCCAGCAATAGTCCAAAAGGAGGCACGATAGGTGCTAAGTGGTTTTGCTCTTTTGGCCAATAGCCATAACTGTTGGTACTTTCGGGGCAAAAAAACTTTAGTCCAAGCGTTGACCTTTAGCCACTGTTTGTTAATGCTCCGTTTATCAATAAGACATTTAGCCTGTAGGACTTCGTGGGCGGTGTAAATATTTTTCTGGCCAATACTTAGATGGTTACTGTCTAAATAAATGTTGGTGCAGAATTTATTTTTAGTCACCACATCGCTGCGATAAAGCTTGGCCAATTTTAAGATCACCACTACTATCAACCTGGTCAACCACACGGTGTGGGGCACGGTCACAATCATTAGATCAATATCGGCCTCTTCTTTAGCATTTCCTACTGCCACCGAGCCGGTAAGAAAAATAGCTAGGACAGATGGGAGGCGCCCAAGGGCCAGAGCTACAGTTTGGGCGAGTAGGAATTTTTTTTGGGAAATAGCTGCTCTCTCCTTACGCCACTGCGAAAGTTTTTCTCGGCCAATTAGTGTCAGATGCCCATTTTTCAGCACTACTCTTTTGTCGCCCTTGGGTTGCTTCCCTTCATTATCAGTTGTAATCGCCCATAGCTTAGCTTCTGCTCTGGTGAGGGAAAAAGAGAATAAATCCGCGTAGACCACTGCCAAAAACTCATTGTAACTCAGCTTCATTGGCGCTATTATACTAGGGCCTATGCTTAAATCACTTAGTAAACTGCCAGAATGGCGCATCCTGGGGTTTATGGCCGTCGTTGCCTTAGGCTGGCACCTCTTAACGATTTTTGGCAACTTTCTGGGTTCCTTTGCCGACGTGTTGCTAGTTTTGGTGTTGTCTTGGATCCTCGCTTTTATCCTGGAGCCACTAGTCACTAGGTTGAGTAAACAAAAAATTTCCCCAGTGGTAGCCGCCCTTACGGTCTACTCATTTTTGGCTGTTGGGGGGGTTGTTTTAGTCTGGATCATTTTGCCCACAACCATTGTCCAGCTATCACAACTATCCGAGACACTGCCTAGTTTGATTCCCCAAAACTCGGTTTGGTCAAATCAACTAGAGACTTTTCTAACCAGCTCCTTAGCCAATTCTGTCCTGGTTGTATCCCAGGTGGCTTCAACTCTGACTTCGCTAATTCTGATTTTTATACTTTCCTTTTATTTCTTAATTACCAAAAACGAGATCGCCAGTTTAATTTTAAAAATTATTCCCGATCAGTACGAAGAGGACTATCTTTTTTTGCAAAATGTCGTCAGTGCTACTTTTGCTTCCTTTATCAGGATTCAGGTTTTTTTGGGATTGACCTTGGGGGTGGTTACTTACATAGTACTACTGCTCCTGGGAGTGGAATTCGCTCTTTCCACTAGTCTTTTTGCTGGACTTCTTGCGATGGTACCCGTCGTTGGTCCGATTCTCTTTTTAGTACCCGCCATCATTGCCGCTCTTACTAAGTCGCCGCAAACAGTTATCATTGTGGCCATAGTTTTAACTTTGGCCGCCCAGCTAGTCTATAACGTCTGGGCTCCCCGACTGATGGGCAAGGCTCTTAATATTCATCCCATTGTGGTTTTGATTTCTTTTATTGTGGGCTATAAGATAGGAGGGGTTTGGGGGGCCATTTTTGCTGTTCCCGTAATCGCCTCCCTCTCAATAATTGCCAAAGATTTACTACGTTATTGGTACGAGGAGGCAGATAAGAAGTGACATGAACATTCCCCCTAAATTCTCTACTATTTGCAAAGTGGCGGGCTTAAGCAGTGAAGAAATTGACAAGCAGTGGTTGGCGACTTGGCAAGATGGCCTTTTCTCGCTTTTTAAGTGGTTGGTTAACCAGGAAAGCTTAAATGATAATCAATTAGATAGGCTAACCGAACAAATGCAACAAGCTGTCCAATTAAACGAATGCCCCAACTATCTAGCGCTATTTAAATCTATTCTGACACCCCAGCAGTTTCAAGAAACGGCAGAGCAGTTAGATGTATGTATGTTTGAAGCAATTACCCAGCGGATAAATCTCATTAAAAAGGGTGTCGATTTTTCTACCCTCCAAGTTATAAACAGCCTATGAGTGGATTCAATGCAACGGAAGAAGCGATAAAAACTACACTTAGTCACGCTACCGACCTAAGTCGGGCAGCTGCTCTTGGACAGGGAGGAGATGAACGAAAAAACGTTGACCTCTTAGAAAAAGGGACTCGCGATCGCAAAGTTGAACGACTATTGGGTTTTTTCCACGATACTTTGGGATTATTTGGTAGCACAAATGAGGCCACGGTTAGAACAGAAATGGCAATGATAGCAAGGCGATCCCCAAAAATAATGAAGCAGCTATCTCAAAGGCCACCTGGGGAGATTAAAAGATTCATGGACATATATGACCCCCAGAGCAAAAATGCCGCTATATGGGATACGCAGTCAAAAACCTGGGGGCAGATTCCTTTAAGAGACAGTTGCCAATTGGACCAGAGGATACGACTGGAATTAGCTCACCTTCGGCAAGCAAATTTTCCATCGGTTAAAGGAAGTCCTGATTCAATTGTCCTAGCAAACCAGCCCGTTAATTTAACAGGCGTACGGGCAGCATTTATGGGATATAAAATACCCGGCAGTGATACAATTTACTACCGACCAAATTGGGATCTAATCCCAAACGGCAACCCACCCAAATGGGAATGGCAAGTGACTATTTTTGTACCCGATGTAAATTATAATACCCAGAGTAAAATGAGAGTGTTTGTGCTTAACGAGAAACAGGCTAAAGACCTTTGGAATGCCGCTAATCCACCTGGCGCCAAAACATTACTGCGCAACGCATTTCCTAATAAACCATAGGCAACCAAGTGTAGTATTACTACTTCCTAGCTAAGGTGCCAGGGTGCCCTTCTAGCCTTTTGACTTAGAGCGGAAAAGGGCAGCTATACGAGAGAAGTGGGCTCCCCCCCCGGGCTTTCGCGTTTACACCCTCTTGGTTCTGAGTTAGATCTCTAATTTCCCTTCCCAAAGGCTTCATGCCTTAATTATAACTTAATTCAATAAATTTTCTCTGATCCTTCATTATCTCAACTCCGCTTAGTAAATAATTGAGAGGATCATTGCTAGCTTAGAAGACCTATTACTGAATATAGGGAAGACCTTAGTGTTAAGTACGATCTGAGCTAGCCCTTATTAAAACTCGGTCACGACTACCTAACTTACAGTCTTTATACCGTCTCGCTGGCTAATAAAACTGTTGTTACTTTGAATGCTAGACTCTATCTGTCTTGATATAGTGCCCACCGTTGTCCCCAGCTTAGTCCTGATATCCTCGAACAGAGCTGTATATTTTTTCACCTCATCACTAGCTTCTAGATCTGAACAATAACCATGTAGCAGTAGTTCCAAACCAACCCCTTTAGTGATTACTAAATCGATTAAGGCGGCAACCTCCAATGGGTAGATATTAAGCTGGGATAATTCGTCGACATATCCAGCCATGCTGTCTGCAGACACAGGACGCTTGTCAAGCAGACAAAGAGTTATAAATTCTGTTATTCCCTCATTAAGCCATCTAAGAGTGCTCAGCGATTCTCTTTTTTTCTTAATGACTCCTCCATACTCAACATAGGTTCTTCCGGCTAATAGCGCGTGTACCAATTCATGAAAAAGAGCATGTTGTTGAAACTCGGGAAAGGCTGCAATAATTATGTAGGGCATTCGAGCAAATTTACCCGACTCACCCTTCGACATCGCTGTTGTTTTGACATCAACCCATTTACCTACTTCATAGTCAAAATCCAGCGGATCCACAAAACTAATATCTCCTATGTATTGAAGGCGCTCAGAAAGGAGACTGACAATCTCTTGCTGGCTTAAGTTAGGAAACAAGGCTGAACAAACACCAGGCGCGCTTTCAAAAAACTGGTCAATATATTTTTGTTTATTTTCTTTAAATTGTATTTCTGCACTCTTAACTCTCTCCCAGTGGGCTGGTAAAAGTTTTTTTATAGTGGCGTGGTCAATTAATTCCAACCTTTCAGCAAATTCCTCAACAGACCGGCTTGTTTTTAAGTTGGCTAAAAGCAGACTTTCCGCATCAGATAGATTAGTGGTGGCATCTCCACTTAGAAACGCCTCTGCCCAATGCCGTTTCCAGCCTATTGCCCAATTTTTTTTTAATTTATCGTCTATATTCTTTCTCTCGTCCTTTAGTGTCTGTTCAAACGATTCATCATCTGGCGTACCATAAAACAACATGCCAAGTCTCTGCCTAAAATCGGGAATCAATGTAACCTGTTCCACTGGAGAATAAACCTCTCGGGCAAATTCAGCTCGCGGTACTAATTTTGGCATGTAAGTAGTATCTCGTTATTGTGTCCCAATTCCATAATTGGGTAGCACCTGATCAAGGCCCGATTTAACGGTTTCGAGGGCTGCCTGGTAACCCCCACCCCGCTTGGTAGCGTTAATGGCATCCAGATAGTACTGACTCACTCGAGAGTTAATTCCGGTATCACCATCGTTCGTAAAAGAAGCTAAGTACCAGCTCTGGGCAGCGGGAGCGGCGCTAATTACCACCCCAGCTCTGGGGTCGTCAGCTAGCAGTGAAGCCATATCTACCCTTGAGTACGGTTCCCCAAATCCCCGGATCGTGGTTTGAGCAGCATATAGCTTAGTAAGAACGTCCTTACTAGAGAGATATTTCAAAAAATCGAAGGCCGCTTTGGGGTGCTTACTTTTAGCCGAGACCCCCTCAGCCCAGTAAGTAGCAAAATTAACAGGATCGCTGCCGGGCAGCTGAGGCACAGGAATCAGCTTAACTTTTAACTCGGGGTTTAGCGCCATAATGTCAAAGTAGCGCCAAGACGGTCCGAAATACATCGCTAGCTTGCCCTGGGAAAAAGCCAAAGTAGAGGGATCCATAGTCTCATCCCACACCCGGTCTACACTCATAAAAGTGGTGTAATACTCAAGCGCCTTCTGGGCGGCGTCACTACTGGGGTCCCGGTTTAAATCCACTCCCGCCTGAAGCATCATAAGGGCAAGAATGTCCTGCCAATGGTCAATATTGACGGCCGTACCCAAAGCAGCACCAGCCGTTTGGATCTTCCCCCCCTCACTAACGGTCAACTTTTTGGCCGTTTCTCGAAATTCGTCCCAGGTCGTCGGGTATGTGGCGTTACCCCGGGTAAAAATGTCTTCGTTAACAAACAACGTCAGGGTTTCAATTTCTAAGGGGATAGCCATTGGTCTATTTCCTAGAAACAGGTCGTTTCTAGCGGTGGGGTAAAAAGTGGACTGAAAACTACTTGGAGAATAGATATCCGTGGGCACTGGAGTGAGTAGGCTTCGCATCATGGGTACCCAGGTATTGTGAATCCGAACAATATCCGGTCCATCTTCGCGGGTAAGCGCGTTATTTAGTCGGTCACGGTAATTAATTGGCGACTGTTTACTATATTTAATCGTCACCCCAGGATGAGTCCGCTCATAATCGGCTACCACTGTTGCAAACACCGAATCTGGCTCCCAAAGTCCCCAATAAGTCAGGCTGGCGGTCTCGGGTTTGCGGATAAAAAAAGTCAAGGCAATGACCCCACCGATAAGAATCAGAAGGAAAAGCGCTCCAACAACAATATAAAGGAACTTGCTGTTCATAGGTCTAGCCCTTACAATTAAGCTACCAGATTAGTGATAGTGATGCAACGAGCACGACATTTTATCCACTTTCTTTTTTTCTTTTCCCTGGGCTTTAGTGCCACGGGGTTAGTTTTAGTAACCGCAGTTTACCTGGCTTTTTCTCTGCACTTTCAGGATCGCGTTTACCCTGGAGTCACCATCGCCGAAACAGAGGTGGGAGAAATGACCCCCAGTGAGATCGAGTATTATTTTTCAAAAAAACAATTTACCAATCTTATTATTACTCTTGACTCCAGTGTCGGATCGGTTTCGGCTAAAGCGTCGGATCTGGAAATAAAACTAGATAGTCAGTTGATGGCCACCCGAGCCATGTCAGTGGGTCGGCAAACCAAAAATCCCTACTACAACTTCTTACAAATCCTCTCTGCCTGGCAGGGCGAGATCGATCTACCTCTAGAAATTAATTACAGTGAGGAGGCAATTGTGAAGTTACTTGCCCCCTTGGCTGGGAAAATTGAAATTGCCCCCAAAGACGCCGTCTACGCTTTTACTCCTGGCGCCGGGCCAGATAAACGGGGCCGAGTCGTTGCCTTTGAAAAATCCAACAACGGGCAAGCTATTGATTATGAGCGGCTCACTAAGACGATAACTACTGAGGCCCGCGGCTACTATTTTTCTTCTGACCCAGAAGTAGAGCATCTCACCTTACTAGTTCCTACTAAGATTGTAACCCCAATGGTTACTTCGACTGTCGCTAACGAGTTAGGTATTAATGACTTACTCGGCACCGGGGAATCTTTTTTTTACGATTCGATCCCAGGGCGGGTTTACAATATTGGCTTGGGTACCGAGAAAGTTAACGGCCGGCTAATTGCGCCCGGAGAAATATTCTCTTTTGCCGAAGCTATCGGTACTGTCTCGGCTGTTTTTGGCTTTCAAAAGGCCTACGCAATTGTCCAGGGTAAAACCGCCCTAGACGACGGCGGGGGCGTTTGTCAGGTCTCAACCACTCTTTATCGAGCAGTGCTTAACGCTGGACTACCAGTGACCGAACGGGTAGGTCACTCCTATCGTGTTGGTTTTTATGAACAGGGTGGGTTTAAACCGGGAATGGATGCTACGGTTTATCCACCCAAACCCGATTTCAGGTTTAAAAATGATACCGGGAAAACCATTCTTATTCAGGCTACTTTTGACAAAATTAACTACAAATTAACGTTTGAGCTATTTGGTACTTCTGATGGTCGACAAGCCACCATTGAGGGTCCGGTTATTGTCTCGACAATTGGGTCGGGTGAGCCAATATACCAGGATGACCCGAGTTTACCCTTGGGACAGCTAAAACAGGTTGAAACCGCCCATGCTGGAGCCAAAGTTTATTTTAAACGCACCGTTGTTAGGAATAACCGGACACTCATTAATGAAACGGTGTGGACCGATTATGTTCCCTGGCCCGCTCGCTACCTTCGAGGCACTAAAACATAAGTCTTAAAGCTATGGTAATTCTCGGTATTGAAACTAGTTGTGATGAAACCGCTGCCGCAATTGTAAAGAATGGTTCAACAATTCTTTCTGATGTTAAAGCTACTAGTCTCGATGTTCATATTAAATATGGAGGAATCGTTCCTGATAAAGCTGCCAGAGAACAGCTCCAAGCAATTCTCCCCATTACTCAAGAAGCGGTTGCCACTCTCCCTGGTGGGTTAAAAGCCATCGACGCCATCGCTGTAACTTATGGTCCCGGTCTCATTGGTAGTTTACTCATTGGGGTGGAAACAGCTAAAACCCTCGCCTTAAGTCTAAATAAACCAATTATACCTGTTAATCATTTGGTCGGGCATATCTATGCCAACTGGCTAACCAAAAATACTAATAGTCAAACTTACACTTTTCCAACTACTCCTCCAGCTTTCCCCGCCTTAATACTCATTGTCAGCGGCGGACACTCTGAATTTGTTTTAATGAAAAATCACGGAAATTACCAGCTGTTAGGGTCGACAAGAGACGATGCTGCCGGGGAATGTTTTGACAAGTGTGGCAGACTACTTGGGCTACCTTATCCTTTTGGAATTTACGTCAGTCAGTTAGCGGCCCAGTGGAAAGAAGGAAATTCCTTTACTCCTAAGTTCCCACGACCTATGATCTATCAACACAATTTTGAAATGTCTTTTAGTGGACTAAAAACTGCGGTCCTTAACTATATGAAAACCAACAAGTCTCTGGCAACCACCGACAACAAAATGGCACTCTTAAAAACCGCGGTCGCTCACGAAGTAGAAGAAGCCATCACTGATGTTTTAGTAAAGAAGTTTCTCCTGGCGGCAAAAGCAAACAGTGTTCAGTCCCTAGTTTTATGTGGCGGGGTAGCTGCTAATTTAAACCTTCGAGAAAAGTTAGCTAAAGCCCTTAAAAACTCTCCTTCGTCTGTTCCCCTAGTCATCCCCGATACCAAACTCTGCACCGATAATGCTGTTGCTATTGCTGCTGCCGCTTACTTTAACTATCATCCTACTCCCTGGCAAGAAGTAACCGCTGACCCAGGAATACGTTTTGATGCAAACAATTAGGATCGATCTTAACAATCCAGATCAAACGGTCTTGCAAAAAGCGGCCGTAATTATTGCAAACGGAGGAATTGTGGTGCACCCCACTGATACGGCCTATGGACTGGCCACTAACGCCTTAAGTAGTAAAGCGGCCAAAAAAATCTTTGCTCTTAAAGGTCGGGTGGAAAATAAGGGGCTAATTGTCGCAGTCAGAGACAAAGTCATGGCCGAAGAATTAGTTACCTTTACACCCTTAGGTTACGCCCTCTTTTCTGCTTTTCTCCCTGGCCCACTCACTCTTCTTCTTAGTAAGAAAGCTCTGGTCCCTTCTGGGGTCAGCGGAGGAAGTGACAAGTTAGCTATTCGTATCCCCAATTGTCCCGTTACCCTGCTGCTCTCCAAGCTCTGTTTGGTTCCCTATACGACTACCTCTGCTAATCCTTCCGGGGGAAGGAACCCTTACAGTCTCGCTGATGTTACTTCTCAATTTTCAAACGAGCTTCTTAGTAGCTGTGACCTCTTTCTTGACTGTGGAGTGCTTTCCCCCACCCCCCCCGCCACGATCATTGATGCTACTAAAAGCGAACCCACCATCATAAGACCCGGGCCAATTACTTTGGAGGAAATTCGTATGGCTCTTCAGTAAAACTACTTCGTGTAGCGTTTCTTTTTGGAGATCGCGATAGGGGCGGGATTGCTCGGTTCCAAAATCACAGGGTGACGATAAGCAAGAATCATACCCCCTAGAGCAAACAGTTGGATAAACAATTTGACCGCTGATCCTAACAAAGGAATTAGCCCAATTAAATAGATAAGCAGAAGTCCTACAAACAGTGCCCACCCCCGCCTCTCACCGAAGCGAGACAACAGAAGTGTTCTGCCAATAAAGAACGCTGCTACAAACTTCGCTCCAAGTAGAATAATGTAGCCAAGAAGAAGTAGTACTCCTGAAACTGGTAAGCCGACAATTGTCAGGGCAAACAGTACCGCTACTACCGGAAGGGCAATGAGCGTGAGTAGTCCCCAACCAAGAGCTGCATAGGGCTGTTTTTGCATGGCTACCACTGATTTTTCAAAACCCCTAGGGAAAAGCCCGAGCAAAATAAAGCCAATGAGCAAGGTAACGACAAACCCAAAGAGGTCTACCACTGGCTGCAGCCTCTGATATAAATCAAAGAGGGGCTTTATGCCAAAGAACCCCGGGTAGTTTTCGTTCTGGCTGGTGTTTTGATAAGCAATGGTTCCTCCCACCGTGGCTCCCGGTTCCATCTCTACCTGCTTCTCCCCGGTATATTTAAGGTTGCCCGAAATCGAAGCAAGGGGCCCCAGTAAAAATTGTTTGTCAACCACCACAAAAGCTTCGTTAGCAATTTCCGAGTTGACGTAGAGTCTACTGCCAAAGAAACGAAAACCCCTGCCTATTCTTGCAGCTGACAATTCCAAATTACCCCCGGCTGTCAAAAAACTACCGCCAATTACGGCCTGTTTAGTGACAGTACAATTGCCACAAAGCAGGAGCACATTTCTCCCCACGGGCCCATTAATGGTTACATCACCAGCGAGCACTCTTATACTATTAGTGACTTCTCCATTCACACTCACTTTCCCTCCCACTACAAACAAATCTCCGTCGATCTTGCCATTAATTGTGACCACCCCACCTGTTAAAAAGGTGTCCCCATGAATTTCCCCATCAATTTGAATTGACTGAGCGGCTCGTATATAGTCGGATTCAATTACCGCCCCGGCAGGCAAACGTTCGTATTCGTTATTAGCGAGTACCGGCTGGGGAAGAAGTGCCAAACTTATTAGACTCAGGAGTAGTACCGCCAGAAAAAAGCGAAAGCGCATTAAGATCATATGGCTTTGGAGATTAACTAAGAGGATAGTAGTTGAGCTCGTTTTCTTTGTCAAGGTAGTATAAAATAGAGCTATGGAACCAAAGTACGATCCTAACAGTGTCGAGAGCAAGATCTACCAGATGTGGGAGACGGGCGGCTATTTTAAACCCGCTATTAACCCCAAAAAGAAGCCCTTTACAATTGTCCTTCCTCCACCCAATGCCAGCGGCAAAATGCACACCGGTAATGTTTTGATGATTGCTATTGAAGATCTTTTAGTCCGTTACCACCGAATGAAAGGTGATCCCACCTTGTGGGTACCGGGAACCGACCACGCTGGAACAGAAACGCAAATTACCTTTGAGCGAGAATTAAAGAAGCAGGGTCACTCTCGTTTTGAATATGACCGAGAAACACTTTACCAAATGATTTGGGATTTCGTAATGCAAAACAAAACGCTAATTGAAAGCCAGGTTAGACAAATGGGAGCTAGTGTTGATTGGAGTCGCTATACTTTTACCCTCGATGACAGGGTGGTAAAGACTGTACGCCAAACCTTTGCCAAGATGGCCGCGGAAAACCTCGTCTACCGCGATGACTACATTGTTAATTACTGCCCGATTTGTGGTACCACTTATGCTGATATCGAAGTGGAAATGAAAGAGCGAGTGGACTCTCTCTATTATATGAAGTATGGTCCCTTTACAATTGCGACGGTTAGACCAGAAAGTAAATTTAGAGATACCGCCCTCGCCGTGAATCCTAAAGACAAACGCTACAAGAACTACTTGGGTCAAACGCTGGAAATTATGGGACTGCTTGGACCAATCTCAATGACCGTTATTCCCGATCCCGAAGTGGACCCAAAGTTTGGTACCGGCATTATGAAGGTAACCCCCGCTCATGATCCCCACGACTTCGAGCTAGGTAAAAAGTTTAATTTGCCAGTCACTCCCATTATCGATCTCCAAGGGAGAATGGATTTTTCCTGGTATCTAAAGACCACCGGACAATCAGCAAAGTACCGAGCTCGGGCCGAAAATTACCACGGTAAAAAAGTGGTTGAGGCCAGAAAAATCATGGTTGAGGACCTAAAAGCCGACGGCCTGCTCATTAAAGTTGATGAAGCTTATACCCACTCGGTGCCAGTTTGTAAAGCGGGCCACGACATTGAACCAACTATTTTGCCTAACTGGTTTATCAGGGTTGAGAGCCTGAAAAAACCGGCCACCAAAGCGGTCACCAGGGGGAAAATAAAGATTTATCCGCCCTGGAGAAAAATTACTTACACTCGGTGGATGGAAAACATGCACGATTGGGCCATTAGTCGACAAAACGTCTGGGGAATTCGCATTCCGGCCTGGTATGATGTTTCCCAAAACCCCCAGATTACTGTGTCTTTCTTAAGTAAAACCCACGAAGTCGTATCAGGAACCCTTTCAGAACTGCTAAAAAACTACTCGTTTGAGGAAATTGAATCCGGTCTCCAAAAACTTATGGCACCAAAAGACGCCCGCCATATTATTAGTGAAAATAAACCAGCTGGTCAGTTTCTTCAATCCACCGATACTTTTGACACCTGGTTTTCATCCGGCCAGTGGCCGCTTGTAACTCTTGGTTACCCTAATTCTCTTGACTTTAAGTATTTCTACCCCACTAGTGTTTTGGAGACAGGCTGGGAAATTCTCTCCCGCTGGGTCTCAAGAATGATCATGTTTGGCATCTATTTAACTGGCGATGTGCCCTTTACCTCGGTCTATCTTCATGGACTAGTACGAGCTCTGGATGGACGAAAAATGAGTAAGAGTCTGGGGAACGTCATTAATCCTGATGACTACATCAGAGAATTCGGGGTTGATGCTCTCAGAATGGGACTGATTGCTGGTACCGCTAATGGTAGAGATTTTAATTTTCCTAAAGACAAAATCATTGCTTACCGCAACTTTGCTAATAAGCTTTGGAACATTGGTCGTTTTATACTTTTGAGCTTTGAAAATAAAGACGTTCCATTTTATGAACCAGGGATGAGGGGACTCACCGCAAGTGACAAAGCTATTCTTAAACAGTTAAGTAGTACCATCAAAAAGGTCGGGGTCAGTCTCGAAAAATTTCGTTTCGCTCAAGCCGCAGAAATCATTTATCAATTTACCTGGCATGAATTTGCCGATAAATATTTAGAGGCTTCCAAAGAGCGGATCAGAAATGGTGACTTCGTTGTTCTATCAATTCTTCGCCATGTTTATCTAAGCTGTCTTACACTGCTTCATCCCTTTATGCCCTTTGTCACTGAGGAAATCTGGGGTAAGATGCCAACCAAAAGTAAGATCCCCCTAATCATTTCTTCTTGGCCGAATTTAAAACACTCTTTGGCGACATGAAACTACACTGATCGAATTTTGGATTTATTCCACGACTCTTTTCGGGCCTTTACTTTATTGATAGCTAGGCAGAAAAATACGAAAAAAAGGTACATTATGTTTCCAAAACTTGGCAATAAAGGCGACGCTTAGGGGCTATCTCTTGGGTCGCTAGTTTCATGTAGACTAGCTACTAAGACTGTTCGCAGCCCAATAAATCTACTACAATAATTGGGTGAATCTAGTTAAACTTTTGGCCACACTACGAAATTATCGGCAACTTTTTTTAGTCGGGTTGACACTAATCAGTGTACTAGTTTTAGTCTTGAATTTTTTGCAACCCTTTTCTTCCTTTGACTATCACCGCCAACAAGTTTTACTAACTCCCCACTCTCCCTTTGCTCACCTGGCTTTAGCTGAAGACTTTCAAAGCCACAATCAAACCAAACTGGCTAAGCTGGAGCTAGCCTTTATTACTAGCTTACCGCCCAGCGAGACCGCCCTACTAACCGATAGCCTTCTAAGGCTAAAGCGGCAGACAAAAGATAAAGATGGTTTGATCCAAAAACTTAAATCCCAAAGTTTGGTTTATGACCACTATCCAAATTACCGTGACCTAGCCATGCAACATGCGCTCTGGTGGTGGCAACTTAAAAACAACCAGGAGGCGTTCCGTTTTTTTAGGCAAGCCGAGTCTTTAGATCCCAACAATTCAAGTGTGCAATCTCTGAAGCGGCTAATCACTTCGCAGTAGTTTTAGGTGGCTGACCCAGGAGTATCAGTAGTAGTTTCACCTGGAGGAGGAGTCACAGTCGCGCCTTGCCCCTCTGTTACCGCCGCCGCCTCCTCGACTTTAGCCGCCTCTTCCTCTGCTAATTCCTTCTGGGTTTCCTGTGATACTGCGGAGGCAACTGAAAGAACCACCTCATCGGCTCCAGTTAGAATGGTAACCCCCACAGGCGCCGTTAGGTCACCAACAACAATGCGTTGGTCAACCATAGTCAGAGAAGAAGTATCGACAACGATCGCTTCTGGAAGGTTAGTGGGCAAAGCCTCCACCTCTATCTCATTTAGGGTTTGCAGAATAATGCCCACACTACTAGTTACCGCAGGGGACTCCCCGACCAGCTGAAGAGGAACACTCGCCCGGATTTTTTCAGTTAAGCTAACGACTTGGAATTCAACGTGGAGTGGTAAACGGGTGGTGGGGTGATACTGAACGTGCTTAATTAAGGTCGGGTGTTTCTCGGTAGCGTAAGATAGCTCTATTAGTCCCGTGGCCCCGGCCCGCTTATAAAGCGCCAAAAACTCTGCTAGGGATAAAGACAAAGAACTGGATTTGATTTCCCGACCGTACACACTGGCAGGCAAAAGTCCACTTGCCCGTTCTTTTTTAACCTTTTTCCCAGTAATAACTCTTATGCTGGCCTTTAGTGGGATCGCTTTCATAAGCTTAGTTACTTCCTTAAAAATTCTATTTCTAATATTTGGTCACTACCAAGATCTGTATTATAGAGAACTCGCTGCGGGAAGACAAGCGCTCCCGCTACAATCCCAGTGGTGTCTCTCACTTTTCCAGCTCCGGCGATTTTCTTCCAATTTTGGGGGAACTCGACAGAAATATCGAGTGGGTCGGCACTCGTTCCCCCTTGCTTTAAAATTACCTGCCGGTAGGCGACACTCGCTTGTCTTTTAGTTATTGGCAGTGTCCACCGGTAAGTAAGTGTAATCTCTCGACTGCTTTTAATCGGAACTAGTACTAGCATGCCTACACTCAGATAAGAGTTGGTAGTTGATAGCGCTAGCGCCCCACTGGCCTCTACTGAAGTATGAACTAAAAATTTATCGGGTGGTACTTTGGCTAAAACATCTGCTGACAAAGTCGAAGAGATAGTCGCTGTTTTATCACCACTCATTGTTACCCCCGTTAGACGAGCCTTGGCTGGTAGCAAAAATCGCAGATAATTTTTATAATCGCCCGCTGGCCAGGCAAGAGATGGTGATTCGTTTTTCAAGTGGACCACGACCTTGGTCTCGGTGTCTCCACCCTCACCAATTGTAGTACTGACCCGCATTGCCCGTTTTACAAAATAATTAGCTTTGTTGGCACCAAAATTAGCTTCCACTAGCATTAAACAGTTGGAGATGGCTGTACCACAAGAATGTCTGGTGATACTCCCCGACCAGCTGTTGGCTTCGACCCGCTCCTGGGCGGTACGATTATTGAAGAACAACATAATATGTTGTTCTCGTAGTCCCCGCTCTAGCGCTTGGGCAACTGCCAGATTGTTGACTTTAGGGTCGTGAAGTAGGGTTTGGAGTAAGCTTTGTCCCACTGCTCCCAAATAATCACGTTTTTTGGTGGATCCCGGGAAAAAATTAATTTCTGAGGCGAACTCGGCTTTTTGAAAAAAATTTTCCGCTGTCACCTGATCGGCAAAATCCACCAGTGGTAGAGGTCCGGTTGCTCTAAGCAAATACTGAACCGCCTGAAGGTCGATCGCGATTACCCCATCCACCCTTTGTCCTGTTTCTTTTTCTAAAAAAAACTCCAATCGTTTAGCCGTTAGGGGAAAGTCTGGAGAAAAGTTTGCGTCTCTTAAAAACCAAGAGTTTTGTCCTAAAAAGTGAACAATCTCTGCCGGCGGGACCACTCGACCCTGAAGCTGACCATCGGCAGAATAGACATCATGGAAAACCAAATCTTTTACCACCCCCTCCTCTATTGTCAAAATAGCAAACGACCCAATAAATCCGCCGGTCGGTCTCAGCTCGGCACTGTTCTGAAAAACGAGCAAGTAGGTTCGACTTTGTTTAGTGGTCTTGAGATTGCCAGGGGACGAAATGGCTAGTAGTTCTGGTAAAACAGTTAAGATCCGGTCGGCAGAAATTAATAATCCCCTAGCTCTAGCAATATCATCTGGGGCCCTAGTGACCAATTGAACCGGAAAACCAAGCCAGCTAAAAATACTACCCAGTGTTTGGATTTCGTTTGCTTTGAGCAAACCCTGGGCTAGTCCTAGTTCGTGATTAAGAGCCAGTAACTCTGGGTGTAAAGTCGCTACCTGCTGGGGTAACTCCTCCCGGTTATTTCCCGAAAAGATATCTCGAGCCAAATCAGTTACGTTCTTTTGCAGAATAGCCCCACGCTTAACTACTCCAGCTATCCGACTGCCCGACTCTCCAATCTCTACAACTGGAGCTAAAATTGTTTGTCCCCATAGGCTAAGAGCCGAGACTTCCGTAGTGACAAACTTACCCCGAAGAAACACTCGTTCCGCCTCACCAGCTTGGTATGATGCTTGAAGAAATTCCCCCCGCCCTAAGGCGATCCGAGCCTGCAAAAGATGACTCACCCCACCACCATAAGCTAGCAGCGCCACTAAAAATGGAAGTACCAGAAAAAACACAGTCATTAGGAGCACCGCCCGCCAGCCAAGAACCAATCTGCGCCTGCCCCAATTGAAGCGATTTGGCTTTTGCTGACTAGCTCTAACGGACTTTTGACTTTTTTCCAAAGAAGCCATAACACTTTGGGTATTATGTAATCCTCGCAAGCGCAGGAAGGCTTCCCAACTTTCGGCCTGCTGACGATTTCCTCCATAATGGTGCCCCGGACCCCCGCGAACCACAATAGTTTGTCTTTTCTTGGTCCACTGACCAAAACTAGCGTTGATACAGTCCTGTAAAAAGGCTTTGGGGGCGACAAGCACATTTTCGATTTCGCCAGCAAGGACCAGTGTCAAAACCTCGACCCGTTCGCCACTTGCCAACCTTAATAGTCGCTGCTCAATTTCACTAGATAGACCGAGGCAGAGAAAAACAACCTTGGTTTTGCTACGCCTCGCTAGTGGCAAAACTTCTTGCCAAATTTTTGCTACCAAAGCGAGGCGATCTTTAGGACTAACCAGCAGATAACAATAGTGGGGGGTCTCTAGAGCGTGCCATTTCTCGCTGGAATGCTCTAATAGTAGGGTACGTAACCCAGAAGCTTTTAGCTGTTCATTAAGATTGTGGGCTAGAACTCCCTGTCCAACAATTACCGCTAGGGGGTGCTTTTCATCGCGCTCAAAACGGATTGTTGGCTGGGCAGACTGCATTCTTTTATTCTAACACCCACCATACAGACTTTATTACTGGTAACTATCTAGTGTTTCGTTGACTAGTAGATCGGCCCGCTGGTTTTTCCCCCGTAATACATGGGAAAAAGAGTAGGAAGAAACGCTGCCGCTCACAACCAAGCTCTCAAGTCTGGCTTGTACTTGCCGCACTAGCTCTCGCAGTCGTGGTTCTTTCACTTTAAACACCCCACTAATTTGGTTAACCACTAGTAGGGAGTCAAGAAAAAACCTCAGGCTCGGTTTTCCTAACAATACCTGGACGGACAGCCAATCAAGTGCTTTAATCACCGCGTAATATTCGGCCTCGTTGTTTGTGCCGATGCCTAAATATTTCCCGCATTTATACTGCAAATTTTCCGCGTGGTCGAAGACCACAAAAGCGCAGGCCGCCGGGCCGGGATTACCCCTGGCCCCGCCGTCACAGTAGATGGTTAGGCTATTGGTCGTGGTCATTAAAAACCTGGCCCCTTTTCGCTATAAACTCCCTAACTAAACTGACAAACTCCTTAGGACTGGGTAGAACGCTGCCCCCAACAAAACGGGAGACAACCGCTAGACTGAGGATAACAATTACAGCTTCGGTAGTAAATGTTATTAGCGCGGCCCCAGCGTAAGAATACGAGGGAATCACTAAAAAGTTAAGGCTCACATTAAAAATCAGAGCGATAACCGCAATCGCGAATGAGTGCCACTGCTTACCTAGGGCGATAATAGTATAGCCATTTAGGTGGTTAAAGTAGGAAACCACTAGGGCCAGGGACAAAATTCGTAGGGGAGTAACGCTGGGGGCAAACTGACTACCCACCGTAATATAAATCGCTAGGGGAGAGAGCACAAAGTTAACAATTGCCACTCCAATACCCAAAAAGGTCAACACTACAAATGAACGCTTATAAAAATCTCGGACCCGGTGGGGCTCGGTATGGGCTAGGCGCGACAAGGTGGGCAACACCGCATTAGCAAAATAGGCCGCCCCCAAAACCAGTACTTCATAAATTCGGTAGGCCGCCCCATAATAACCCACTGCTTCTTGACCCTTATAAAGAGATAGAATCACCGTATCTACGCGATTATAAATTGTAAATACAGCGAGGATCCCCCCCATTGGCAAAGCCTCGATAACTAACGCTCTGGTTGTCGAGTGAATTAGACTTGGCTTAAGAGCAATAATTCGTCGGGCAAGAATAGCAGCGACAGTAGCCGCCACAATGTCGCCAGCTAAAAAGGCGAGAATAATCGCCGGCAAACCAGCTTGCAAAAAAACTAGTGGGACGAGAATAATTAGCACCGTGGCGTTAGCACTAATTTCTGAAATTGCAGAGTTATGCAGTTTCAAATGCACCTGGAAAACAATTTGGAAGGATGTTTTCAGCGATAGAGCGATGAGATAGAGCGAGGCCAGACTGGTGAGGAATTTAATCGGCCCACTGTAGGGGAGAAGGTGGATACTGATAATAGCGGCGGTAGCTGCCAGAGTGGCTAGCCCCAGTCGGATAACCAGCACGTTACCGATAATTTCCGCGGCTTTACCCAAATTCCGACTCGCCTCGCGAACCGTAATGAGGGTTAACCCCCAATCACCAACTGCCCCAAAGAGAGTTACAAATACCAGAACAAAGGTGTAGGTGCCCAAACCCTCTGGACCCAGGTACCGTCCCAAAATAGCGGAAATGACTATCCCGAGTCCGGTAGTACCCACTTTACCTAGGAGTTGGGCAAGCGTGTTGAGAGCAATCTTGTTTGATAGACTAGCCATGCCCGTATTGTATCTTTTTGGATTGGCGGTAGGCTAGGCCTAAGACAAGAGCCAAGAGAAGCTGTGCCTGCTGAATGGTTAAAAAATAGTGATCATTTAGACCCAGCACTAGAATTACCCCGAGGCTACAAAGAATGGGCACGCGGGTAGGAGAGACCAGTACGGTTTTAACCCCCCAGTGCACCACTATTAAAAACGCCGCCAGCCCCACGAGCCCTATTTCCGAGACCAGCAAAAAATAAATATTATGCACGGGCTGATAAAAGAGGGCCAGATTAGCAATTTTAGCGGAAGATTGGGCTGTGATAAGAGGAGCTGTGCCGAGTCCGTGTCCCCATACTGGAGCTGCTACGATTGCCTGGCTACTGGTAGCTAGCAAACTGGCTCGAATGGTCCAGGCCTCGCTATCCTGCAAAGGGGAAATGGACAAAAGACTAAAAGCCCCCACGGTAAGAAAAAAACCCGGTACTAGCCAAACGAGGTGACGCTTTTTTTGTTTTAGAGCCACAATGGTGAGTAGTAGACCAACTGTACCTACCAATATGGCAGTACGGGAAAAAGACATACAGAGCGTACCAAAAGCGCAAACAAGAGCAAGAGTGATGATTTTTCCTCGTGCGGCAATATTGCGGGAATTATGCAAGAATTCGTATAGAAAGAAGGGAAGAAGACACGCAATAAAGCCCCCCAGCACATTAGGGTGGGGGAATAGCCCGTAAGGACGCAGGATTAAAGCACCACTAGAGAGGGTAGTATTGGCAATGCCGAGAGTGGCAGCGCTAAAAGTTCTCTCACCCAGAAAATACCATAGCCCACCCACAGAAGCTTGACGGAAAAACTGTAACATCGTAAGAGTTGATAACACCATGATGGGAATAGCTAAAAGAAACGTAAGTTTTGATAAAGTAAAGAAATCGGGAAGTCGTTTGGCTACAAAATAACCAAACCACATTAGTTCCCCAGCTTTGATCCACTTATACAAAGACACCATAGGGGAGAGGGAGGTTAAAATATTAATGGCGATAAATCCCCCTACTATTAATAGTGGGGTAACAACTCTAGCCTTCCCTAGGTATCGGGGGAAGTACCCCTTACTTCGGATAATTTCTGCAGTCACCAGACAAAGAATAAGAGCGTCAGTAACAAAGAGGGTAGGAGCAAAGTAGTCAACCCTAACTCCACCAATGTAAGCCCATTGTGGCCAAAAGTGTAGCCCTGCTTGAGTGGGGAGAAGAAGGACAAGAGCGACTAAAACGAACGACTCGATTTTTTTAATCCTGTTCACGCCCTAATACTACTACACCGGCTGCACCTTTGGTTTGACAACCACTCGCCGTTGCCGACCCTCACCCTCTGATTCCGTCATTACGTCACTTCGGGCCTCAAGGGCCAAATGGATAATCCGCCGTTCCACTGGAGGTAGAAAGGGGAGATAGACCGGCTGACCAGTGGACAGCGCCTGCCGGGCGTAGCCCTCGGCCATAGCCTGCAACTGTTCTTGGCGACGAGCACGATAGTCGCCCACCTCGACTAGGAGCCTGGCCCACTCGCCAGATTGCCTAAAGACAAGTAGCCCAAGAATCATTTGGAAGGAGGACAGGGTCTCTCCGTGGTACCCAATAAGTAGTCCAGATTCATCAGTATGGACCACAACTTGATAGATTCCGTCTTCCGAAAGTTCCACAGTAACAGCGGCAGGGATTTCTAAATTGTGGAGTAGTTGCTCAGCAGAACTCTTTACGACTTCAGAAATATCTTCTTTAGCCTGAGTGATTGTTTTAGTAGTTTTGGTAGTTTTGGTAGCTTTTGGCATACGCTTTTTGGATTTATCTTTTAACTAAGCCCCGCAATTGTACCATGGTACTAGCTAATGACCCAAGTCCCGTTAAGCGGTACTGCTGAACTATAGCTATCAAACTACTAACAGACCAATAAAGCGCTAGCCCAGCGGGGAAATTGGGCTGAGTACCAAGGAATAGAAAGAACAGGGGAAACATCCAGGCCATTGACCCCTGGGCCTCAGCAAATTCTTCCATAAAGCCCGGCTCCTTTTTTACTTCGCCCTTGGCTGGGGCTTTGGAAGGGACTGGAACGGTCGCTTTGGCAGGCATCATCATCTTGGTTTGGACAAACTGGGTTAAAGCCGCCACAATAACTAGAATTCCCGGAAGATTAAAAGGAATGTTCGGCAAGCGAAACACGTCGGGCTTACCCATATCCCAGATAATGAACTGGCGGTTATAGTTGCCCCGAAGAATTGTGCCCATAGCCGAATAAAGACCAATGATTACAACTAGCTGAACCAGGGCGGGGACACAGCCGCCGGCGGGGTTGACCCCGTGCTCTTTAAACAGTTCCATCTGCGCCGCGGCAAAAGCCTGTTGATTGCCTTTATGCTTTTCCTTAAGGGCACTCAGGTGGGGCTGGATCTCGGCCATTTTTTTCGTGTGGTGGGCCTGTTGCTTAATAAAGGGGTAGAAAATCAGGCGAGTAAGAATGGCTATTTCGACAATCGCTAAACCCAAATTGCTAAGACCAATGGTGTTGTAAACAAGCAAAATGATTTGGAAAAAGGTGTTACCAAAAAGGCTAAGAAATTCAAGATTCATAGGTCTATTTTAACTCATCCACTCCGCCACCATTCCAAGGGTTACAGCGGATAATGCGTCTGACTCCTAAATAAAGTCCAGTGATTGTACCATAGCGCTCTACTGCTTGATACGTATACTCACTGCAGCGCGGAGTGAAACGGCAAGTCTGTCTGGCTAAAAACAGCCATTTTAAAAGTCCGGTGTCAAAAGACAGGAACTTTTGGTAAAAGCGAATAGAAAGAAGCACTAGCTGTTTCATGACTGTTAGAAAAGATTAGCCTTCTTTAAGACCAGTTCAATTTCAGCTTTTAGTTCGGATACCTGTCTCGTAGTGGCGACCGTCTTTGCAAAGAAGATGAGATCAAGATTGCTGGGCAGAGAGGAAAGCAGGGGAGCCAAAGCGTGGACTAGCTTTCGTTTTACCCTGTGACGTACCACTGATCGAGAGTCTATCTTTTTAGTAACAATGAAGGCGGCTTGGGCAGCGTCACCCACTCTTGTAGGATTAACTCTGAAAGTCAGTCCAAAAGAGACAGAGTCAATCCTCTGGCCATTTTTTTGCACCTGAAGAAATTCTTGGCGAAGAGGGAGGCGGTTCTTTCTTGGGAGCATGGTACAACTATTTTTTACCGGCCCGTTTGACAGTGAGCGTCTTGCGACCTCTCAGAATCCGGCGCTTTAGGACCTTTTTGCCACCGGCTGTCGCCGTGCGCGCCCGATACCCGTGCTTGCGCATTCGTTTAAGTTTCTTTGGCTGATAAACTCTCTTTGGCATAGTTGGACTATTATCTCAGTAAGAGGTCACTTTTCCAAGTCGGTAAATGTAGTCCTATCACTTTAGGCTCTCCAGCTCTGTAGCTAAGGCCTGAAAGAGGTTTTTATAAAAACGTAGTGCTCGATAATCACTGCTGCTACGAATCAATCCGCCAAAAAGCCGAGAAATACTCTCGGGCATATTACGATTATCTGTTCGCGCTAGCCCAGACTCACACACCTCAACAAATTCCGGTAGAATACTTGCTACCCAACTTTGGTTTCCGTCTAAAAAACCCCTTAGCCCGGGGCTAAGGGTAGACATTAGACGGTCTCGTGCTTCTTTTACTGGGTACAGTTGTTCTAGTCGTTTTGCCACGTTTTGGGGTATTTCTATAGCCAAATTGGGCTGGGCTAGAATTCGATTTCGCGTCACCGCGAGGGGGATTCTGGGATAAATCATGTTATCTAGTTGGTCATTAATGTCCCTCTTTCGCTTGGTCCCCCATAATACCGCTAGTTTTCGATGCAGCTCACTCAAGATCTCTTTTTGTTGGACTCCCCCCAGAGTGCCGAGTGCAATCTTAGCTAATGCTAATTGAAACTCCCCATTGCTTAGGTCCTCTCCACCCCAAGCCACTGCACCATCAGTAAAAAAATTACTTATCTGTTTTTTTGATTTTGGAGTTAATAACCCCCAGACCCTCAAAGCCTCGGCTTCCCAATTAGTGGTAGCCAGTAGTCGCTCGGTAAAAGGGTGGTCTGCATCGGTTATAACTAGTGAGGTACGAAGGGTACTTTTGTTAAAGGCGGATACCCCAATATTTCCCGAACTGGGTAATTCCTCAAGCGTCACTAGTCCATGGTCTGGCCCCACCGCGTCAGCAAGTCTAGTTGAACCGGCACCTAAAGTCACAAAATCTGCAATGGTTTGCTGGGTTTCCTGAGAAATTTCACCAACACGAACTTCCAGCTGGGCCACCTGATTAGGATCCTCGCCCAACTGCTTATCGGTAAGAACCACTAGGTCGGTCCTAGCTTCGTCAGGCTTGATTAATACAATTTCATCCCTCTGCATTACTTCTTTAACCTTTTTCTCACCTTCCTGAATCAAAATTTGGGTTATTGTTGTAGCCCGAAGTCTATTTCTGGCATTAAATCTGGCTACCAGTTCCGACTCTTGATCTGCCCTGTCTTGACCGCCTAGGTTAAAATCATTCTCTCCGGTTCGCAATCGCTCGGAAATTTGAGAGTCTAACGCTCGCAGCAACTCTTGAAAGTCCTCCTCGACGCCACCAACGTGTTCGGGTATAAAATTTCTCGCTAACCACATCGGGTCGGCCCCAAGCTCCCAAAGCATTGCCAACCGATCGGTTATTTGCTGGGCCGCAAACTGGGGATCAATTTTTCCGCCCAAACAATCAATCACATCAGAATGATTGGCTAGTGAGTGAGCAATTGTTTGATTGATTTCTCTGGATATGTAGCTCGTACCGGCATAGGCAAGCGCTTCAATATAGAGCGTGGCTGCATTGTTTTCATGAAGTTTCTTCAGCGGTGCCTCTTTAGCTGCTAAAGATCTTTGGTAAAAATAATTAATTGCAGCTCCAGCCAAAGACCACCCTCCCAGAGTCACAAGCGCATAGGCTAGTCTCAGTACAGGATTGGCATTTTGTCGCATCCACCATTTAGCAGCGTTTTCAAGCACCAGTGTAGCCTCTGCAGTATCTGCTGCCTGACCAAGATGGACTTGTTCGTGAAACAATGTGTCAATATCTTCCCCGGGGACTAATCTTCGAAACCAATCTTTTAGTCCTAAATTGTCCAGCTGCGTTGAAACTAAAATAACATTGTTCCACCAATCAGCTAAACCAAGCGCAGAAGCCCCGTCGCTTTTTCTTTGAATTAAGCCTTTCTTTGTTTCAACCCTTGGTCCGTCACCGCCGAGATTAGCCGCCTTAATTGATAAGGCAAATGGATCAAAGCCCAACCAGTTAACTTCCAAATCCGTCTTTTGCCCAACAGCCTGCACCACCTGGTCGTGTAGCCCTATCCAATCATCAGAACCGAGCCGGTCAATAACTGCATAATAGGGAGAGAAGTGGATGAGTTTGTCATTAGTTTCTGCCTCCAATCTAGAGGCGACCTCACTTAACCGATCCGCGTTTATAGAATGGGAGGTCAACTCCTCACCTTCCGCGTCTGCACCCACTTCATAATCACCAATTTTTTCATCAGCCATTGTGACAATTATATAGCCTAGCTAATAAACAAAATAATACGGACTCAAAAAAAGCTAAAATTTTCGCTGACCCGCTCATTACCTCCTTGCTTTTTTGTGGATAACTTTTTAAGATGCCGGTACTATGGCTACTAATGACGAGCTTAGCAAAATCTGGCATATTGTTCTTGGGGAACTAGAAGTAGAGCTGGGTAAAAGCAACTTCTCCCTCTATCTTAAAAACTCTGCTCTCCTAGCTCTTTCTGATGGGATAGCTACAATTGGTTTTCCCAGTAAGATTACGGGTGACCAGGCCAGCTCCAGATATTACGCCTTAATCCAAAATACTTTACAAAAAATTAGCAAGGTGTCTCCTCTTAGTCTGATCTTCGAGGTTGATAGCAGCCTAGGGACCAAAAACCAGCACCCAGACAACAGTGACAGTTTTGGTCCCATTTTTAGTCTGCCCAAGGACGACTCCACCGCCTATACCGAGGCGGTTAAACGCTCTAGGTTGCGCCAAGATTTCAGCTTTGACGAATTTTGTGTCAGCACCAGTAACCAGCTCGCTTTTGCGGCCGCCCAGTCGGTGGGGAAAAATCCCGGCAAAAACTATAACCCGCTTTTCCTTTGGGGAGGTGTTGGGGTGGGAAAGACCCACTTAATGCAGGCAATTGGCCATGAGATTTTGCGCAAGAACCCCCGAGCTAGAGTCGTGTACGCTCCTGGTGAACAATTCACTAACGAAATAATTGAGGGGATTAGGACCAAAAACACTCGGGAGTTTAAGGAAAAGTACCGAAGCGCTGACGCTCTACTGATTGATGATATCCAGTTTCTCTCGGGAAAAGATACCGCGCAGGAAGAATTTTTCCATACTTTTAACGCCCTGCAGCAAAATGAAAAACAGGTGGTCCTTACTTCGGACCGCAAACCGGTAGATATCAAATTTATCGAAGATCGTCTCAGAAGTCGTTTTGAGGGTGGTCTAGTAGCGGACATATCCACACCAGACTCAGAACTCAAAACCGCTATCTGTATATCAAAAGCCCATAAACGAGGAATAGAGCTATCCAGTACCTTGGCTGCAGCCATTACTAATAATGTAGATAATATTCGAAGCCTGGAGGGTACCCTCCAACGGGTAGTCACTGAGTCAGAAATCAGAAACACCCCCATTACCGAAGACCTTATTGTTCGGGTCCTGGGTCTTCCAGAAAATTTGAGTCAGGGTAATGGTGGAGTGGGAAACCGACTGGACAGTCGACTAGTTTTAGATACGGTCTGTGCCTTTTATAATCTCCCAATCAAATTAATTAAGGGCGAAAAACGGGATAAACCCATTGCTCAGCCACGCCAAATCATTATGTACCTGCTCAAAAAAAACACTGGAATGACTCTTGAGGAAATAGCTGATTTTTTGGGAGGCCGTGACCACACCACCATCATGCACGGAGTTAAAAGGGTAGAGGGACTACTACAAAACAACGACCGAATTCGAGGCGAGATCAGCCAACTAGAAAACCGTCTTCATTTGTTACACCAAACCTCCTGATATCCTTTTGACCTTTCCTGGGGATTACCTGTGCATAAATTATTCATCGTTGGGGATATGTGAACAATTTTTGGTGACTATCAACATATCCCCATTTTAGGTCAATTTATCCCCAAAATTATCCACAATAGTCTCTCCAAGTTATCCACAACGAAAACTACCCATATGTTAGGGCCGTCAACAAGCCGCAATTCAAATCTCTACACAAATCCCCACTGCCTACTACTATTACTACTAATAAGAAACTACTAAACCTTCGGTTGCAAATAACCTTGTAAGACAATAAGATGTGACTACTTTGTAATCGTTATGGAAATTGAAATACTCCAGGAAAATTTAGCCACTGCCCTTAGTAAAGTTTGTCGCTTGATCACCTCTCGGCCGCCGATTCCTATTCTTACCCACGTATTCCTCGAAGCTAAAAGCGGCCAATTAACCCTTATTGCTTCGAACACAGAGACTACGGTTACTGCCCAAATTGGGGCCAAAGTAGTTAGTGAGGGGGCGTTTACCTTGCCAGCCAAGATTTTGTTCGAGTTGGTATCTTCCCTGCCTGCAGACAAGCTGCTTTTAAAAGTGGCAGAGGCTCAACTCGAGATTAAGGCCAAAAGTTTTCGGGGCAAGCTAAGTGGGACTAGTGGGGAAGAGTTTCCTAAACTTATTCCTCTGGACGATCAAAAAAAAGGAACCATGCAGCTTAGACGAGAGGATTTTGAAGGCATGATTTCTCATACCGTCTTTGCTGCTGCTACTGATGAGAGTAGGGCAGTCCTAACTGGTGTCCTGGTGCGGCTTTCTAAAGACACGGTTACTCTTGCCGCAACAGACGGGTTTCGTCTGTCACAGGTTACACTTAGTGATGTAAAAACTGTGGGTTTAGAAAACGAAACATTTATTATCCCCGCCCATTCTTTATCAGAAATGCTGCGTTTTCTTGCTGATGGAACAGAAAAAGAGACGGCCCAGATCTCCCTGGATATTTATGGTGACAGTCAGGTTGCACTGTCTTTTGGTGACTCAAAAATTTATTCACGCCTGATTGCGGGTAAGTTTCCTAATTTTGAGTCAATTATCCCGACTTCCTTTGAGGGGAAATTTACCCTAGAGAGCGAGGCGTTTAGTAAGACCCTTCGGCTTGCGGCAATTTTTGCCCGAGAAAGTGCCAATATTGTCAAACTGACCCTAACTCCAAAAACTTCGGTGGTGTCGTTGTCAGCTAACGCCGCCCAAGTAGGGGAAAATGAAACCACGACAGAAATTGTGTGGGACAAGACTCCGTCTGAAGCTCTCACCATTGCCTTTAACTACCGCTATCTTTTGGATTTTGTCGGTAACATGGGCAAGGATAAAGAGCTGACATTTGAACATACCGGGCCACTAGCTCCGGGAGTGTTTAGGGTCAAAGGCAACGCTAATTATTTCCACGTAGTAATGCCGGTTCGGGTGCAAGGCTAGAATGGCTGACTATGGATGTCTTAACCTCGACCAATAACCCCCTCGTTAAACGCATTAAAAAGCTGTTACTTGATCGGGTATATCGCTATGAAGAGGGAGCCTTTTGGTGTGATGGGGTGAATTTCGTTAGTCAGGCAATTGATAATGGTTGGGAAATAGACACTCTTGTGTTTGTTCCCCAAAAAATAGACAGCGACTTTAAAAGAGCGGTTTGGACTAAGGCGTTGGGTGTCAAAAAAGTAGCTGTTTCTGAATCTGTCTACCAGGCACTCTCGAGTAAAAAAGACATTCAAGGTGTGGGGGCGATTATTAAGATGAAAACGGGCGACACTCTTGAGCGGGGATTAGGAGTAGTTCTTGAACATCTCCAAACACCCGGTAATCTCGGTACCATTATGCGAACTTGTTTGGCGTTTGATATTAAATGCCTCTATCTTATTGCTCCAAGTGTAGATCCCTTTAATCCCGATACGGTAAGGGCATCAATGGGGGCGCTGTTTGGATTAAAAATTGTAGTGATTGCTGACTTTGCAGGTTTTGCCAGTCAAATTAAGAAGAACCTGCGTTACTGCATCGGTACCTCACTTCAGGAAGCAACGCTCCTGTCTAATTACTCAAGACAGCTAGAGGGAACGGAACTTATTTGGTTTGGTAATGAGGCCAAGGGACTATCAATAGAAGCTAGGCGGTTATGCCAGGATAGTCTTAAAGTGCCGATTAGTCCCATAGTAGATTCTTTAAACGTTGCCGAGTGTGCCGCCATCATTCTTTACACCCTGCTCCACGGGAGTAGATGACGACGCCGCAGTAGGCGTAGTATCGACCTGTGCGGAGGGGGTGGGGCCATCTGGATTAATCATTGGTACTTCGGGATTATTGTCTACACTCGCTTCGGAAGCGGCCCGCTCTGCCGCTTCTCTTTTTTGAGCTAAGTCACGAGGATTAGTACTGATAAGATTGTACTCTTCTGGCGAAGCAACAACTCGCATGGCAACGTGGGAGGATCCGGCAAAAAATAGTCCTTCGCCAACGTTTGAGGAGAGGAGAAGGCTTTTCTCTCCCTCGGATAGATAAAATACCTCTGAAACTTTATCAATCGCCGCGGGAGACTGTTTCATTAAAATTTGAATCGAGCTATTAGTCACCACAGTTTTACCAAGGTCTGTTGCCAAAAAGTCCTCGATATCTTGGGTAATCGTTGTCAGGCCAAGATAATATTTTCTGGCTCGCTTGGCAAAGTTCCATAAGAATTCAGCTGAGGCTTGGTTTTTCATCAGGTACCAGGCCTCATCCACGATTAGGATACGCCGATGTAAATCTTTCTTAACGGAGTTCCATACAAAGTCCATGATGATAAAGATAGCGAGACTTCTTAATTGGTCCTCGAGATTCTTAAACGAGAAGACTGTAAAGGGGTTATTAAGTTGTAGGTTGCTTCGTTGATTAAAAATTGTGCCAAAGCTTCCTTTGACGAATTTTTCGAGACGCAGAGCAATATTTTGGGCTTTTTCTGTTTCCATTCCCACCAAAACTTTATAGAAGTCTTCCAAAATTGGCGGTTCCTTGCTGTGGGTTTTTATATCATAGGTGATTCCCTTTTCGTGATAGGTAAGCTCTAGGGCGTTATGGATAATGGCGTCTTCCTCGGCCGTAGTGTCACCGACCATGATTTTAATAAGTCGCGTGAGAGTGAAGCCAATTTTATATTGCAAGTCATTTTCTTGGGGATCGTCGTTGGTACCAGCCAAATCAAAGGGGTTGATATGGGTATTACTACTAAAGGAGAAAGAAATATAATCACCACCCACTGATCTGGCTAGAGTTTCGTACTCTTCTTCCGGATCAATAATGATGACTCTCGTGTCAAACATTAAGGCTCGCAGGGCTTCGAGTTTCACTAAGAAACTTTTCCCTCCGCCGGATTTACCCAAAACTACTTCGTTAGCATTTTCCAGACTAAAACGGTCGAAGATGATGAGTGACTCATTATGTTCATTGATACCGTAGAGCACCCCCTCATTAGCTGTCAGCTCTGAGGAGGTAAAAGGAAAGGTAGTGGCAAGGGAAGTAGTGTCCATGTTCCGGGTGATCATGAGATTGTCCTGACAAAGGGGCTGGGTAGTTTTAAAGCCGTCCTCCATTTGCAGAGTGGCCTTTTTGCCATTAAGAAGGAGTGATCCTAGAGTAGAGGCTACTTGCTTACTGATTTGGTCGAGGTCGGCTACTGAAGTAGCTGAAATAGTGAAGTAGAGACCAAACTGAAAGAACCGCTCCGCTCCTTTAGCTAATTGTTCCTGCAAAGCCAGGGCATCGTCTAGAGCTACTTGAACACCAGGATCAATGACTCGTCCCCGTTTAATATCACTTTCGATGGTCGCTTCCATCTCGGCAATTTTTCGTTTTAGGTCGGACAAAATATCCCGAGATTCAACTGGATAGATAAACATGCCAATATCAATCGAGGAGTCAAAATCAATAATGGGGTCTAACCAGTTGGCAGCAACAAAGCGGGGATAGCCAGCGATAAAAAGTGTTCTTAGATAAGTATCACCTATTTTGATGTGGTCAAAGTCCACCTCGATCTTTTCTGGAGCGATTAAGTCTACAACCGACTCAAAAGCTTCACTTGGTTTCATAGTGGCAGGATCTGGTTTCGTAGTGACCAAAGACGCGTCACTCGTAGGAATCCCAGCGATGGGTTCCCACTCGGGTTCGGCTTTTGGGACATCGCTAACTTTTGCTCGCCCTGGTTTTGCTAAATCGGCAGCAATTTTAGCAACCGGTGCTTTCTTTTTTAAAAAGGGTAGATTCATATTATTGCTATGACGCGGTACTGTTACTATTACTTGTCTTCGTAGTCACGGGGGGTGGGGTAGGACTAGCAGCGGTGCGGTGATTGTAGATATCATGAAACAGGTCGATTAATTCCACAGTAGTTAGTTGTCTAGCCCGAAGCCCCAGTCGTCCGAGCTGTCTTAAAATATGATCCCGCTTGGGTAGTAGTGCGGTTTTAGCTTTTTCGACAATAGTTTCGGCCGGGAGTGGAAGACCGGTCGTTTTTTTCTTAAATAGTCCGCCGGCGCTGGAAGCCACCCCAAGCTCCAAAAAGCTAAAAGGAATGGCAATGTAAAATTTTTTATCGAGCACGTTGTTATTTTTTACTGTATTTGCAATGAAATCGCGATATTTTGCGATCTGATCAGCCAGGAGAGGATTTTTTTGTTTTTCTCGAGCCTCTTCAAGGAGAGCCATATAGGCTGAAACATCCTTTTGTTGGCTACGTACCACAATTTGAATGGAAAAATTGAGCGAGTTTAATAGACCAGCGTAAGCGTAGATAATCGACTCCTGTTCTTGTTCTGACAGCAGGCCAAAATTAACCGCCGACACGGCAATTATTAGAGCCACCGAGCCGTCTTTGATGATAACCAGGTCGTCAACAATATCCGCCACCTGCAGATGATCTTGTGTAGTTCCTTTAATAGCTATTTTAGTTACATCCATATGCGCTAGCGTTACTAGGTTACCGCTATCTTGGGTTTGATTTCTAGTGGTGGCATGACCCCACCACTGAGAGTAATTTCCAACAGATCAAAATTAAAATTCTGTTTTTCCAGCTCTAAATAGTAGGTACCATTCTCTAGGGGAGTGCTCCCGATAAACTGGCCGACCTTGTTAGCTTTAAGTGCCCGAATCGAATTGCCGGCTTTGTCTTTGATGATAATGATGGTTCCGTCAATTGGGTTATTGTTTTGGTCGAGGACCACCCCGTTTATGACATTAGGTATTTCTGTAAGAGTGATGGGGGTAGGAGGCTTGATCACCTTATCGACTACCCGAATCTGAGGTGGGCGGCGTTCAATAACTGGCATTTGATAGGCAGTAGTAGTTAGTGGGGCAACTCGCTGGCTGGTAATTTGCGACCGAAGGTTGGTTATTTGGCTGCTCAGTTTGCTCTTTTCTAGAGTCAAGGCGTCTAATTTTTCTTGCTCTCGGGGCGATAGTTTACCTACCAAAACCAGACTGTTTTTAAGCTCGTCAATTTGCATCATCAGCGCCTTGCTTTGGTTGACAAGCTCGTCAACTAGCGCCTCGTTCTTAGTCAGTTCTGAGGCGTTCTTCTCGAGTTTTTCCGCCGAGGTGGCACGACGTCTTGCCTCCAAAGCGTCAATTGTCACCACCTCCTTAGGGGGAATGTTGTCCTTTGGCTCATTTAATTTTTCCTGACGGATTTTTTCTAGGGCATCGATAGACACAATGGTTTGTCTCGACAAGTCCTCTTGAACCGGTGGGGTTACTGGGGTGGTATCAGTAAGAGGTAGGGTCGTGCGGTTGGCCATTAATTGTTGTACGTTGATTTCTCCACCACCCTCAGGTGGTTTTGGGGCGCTAGTGTTTTGTGGTTGGGCCATAGTAATCGGTGTAAAGTTTAATTGCGGGGCGCTGGGTAATGATTTTTTTTCAGTTGGAGCTGCTGTTTTGGAACCTTGTCGTTTCCAAATATAGACAGTTGGTTTATAGATAGCTCTAAAAAAATTAACCAACCAAATGTCTAGTGGCCTTTCTTCGATGGGCAAAAAGGCCAGAGCGACCCCAAAGAGGGCAAAAAAGATGGCGAAGGGATACTTAAGAACCGGATGCCAATTGGCAATATAGAAAACATAAGCCAGTATGGCCCCACCAGCTAGTTCTCCAAACTGTTTGAGGGTCATGTCACCGACCAGTTTGAACTTAAATCCAGTAATGTCTTGGGGGACAGCGTGTTGTTCCATCAATAATTACCCGAACGATGATTCTCCCTCAGGCGAAGAAATACAGTGGTCGGGCAGTACTAAAATATCGTTATTCTTAGACTATCCTAACAACCCAAATATGAAAAACAAGGGGCGGAGATTTTCACAAAGTAATATAATACCTTTATCGATGAACGAAGACTGTTTCCACCTGGGCGTAAAAGCGTTAATTAGGAACTTGTCTGGGAAGATCCTCCTGTTGAAGGTTAACCCGGCTCAGTTAAAAAATTATTCGGGGGAAGCCTATTGGGACATTCCAGGAGGCAGAGTCCAAAGAGGGGCGTCAGTGGAAGAAACTTTAAGACGCGAGGTTGAAGAAGAAACTGGGATTACCAACATTAAAGCCACCAAACTCGTAGCTACCATACTTTCAAATATAAGGATTCCGGTACAAAACGGTGACGTGGGACTTCTCCTTTCTGTTTATAGTTGTCAGTTGAGCGAAGAGCCAAGTACAATTAGGTTAAGCGGCGAACACACTGAAGCGGGGTGGTTTTTCCCGAAAGAGGCGTCGGAGCTATTAAAAGTGAAATACCCCGAGGAGTTTACCGATATGGTTGCCATTTTATAATCATTCGGTGGGAACGCTTCGGGTGTGGGACTATTAGCCCGACTTAATTAACCAAAAAGATGGCAATTGCCCCGGTTGCCATTATGACGAGAGCAACTACGGTAAGCAGGTTAGTCCACAACCCATTTTTGTAAGTTCCCATAATTTTTGAATTATTGGCTATTAAAAGCAGGAGTGCGATCATAACGGGGGACACTAGCCCATTTAAAACCGCCGAGTAAAAGAGATAGGTGATGGGGGAGATACCAATCAGATTGAGAAGAAAACCCAGTAGTGTTGAGCTAATAATAATGATGTAAAACCCTGGCGCCTGCTTAAACTTCTTATTGAGTCCTTCATGAAAGCCAAAGGTTTCTGATAAGGCGTAACTTGCTGATCCCGCCAGAACCGGGATAGCGAGCATTCCCGTCCCCACAATTCCCACCGCAAACAGGACAAAGGCGAGGTCTCCGGCTAGTGGACGAAGGGCGGCGGCGGCGTCAGCCGCTGAGGTAATGGTATGTTGACCAGCTGCAAAAAGAGTAGCAGCGGTGGTGGCGATGATGAAATACATAATGAGATTGGAAATGAACATACCAATAACCGTGTCCTTTTGTTCGGCTCGAATCCCCATCCTGGTGACGTGTCTATGTTGGAATATTTCCGTTTGGGCTTCGTCGCTAGTCTGCCAGAAAAATAAGTAAGGAGAAATGGTGGTGCCAAAGATGGCAAGTACAGTAAGGACAAAGTCTCTATTTGGGGTGAGGGTTGGTAAAAGTGTACTGGTAATAATCGCTCCATAGTCATGGTTGATAAGGAAAAAAGTGACCACATAGGCAAAGAGAGCCAGGGTGAGCCACTTAAAGACCACCACAATTTTTCCGTACTGGAGCTTGATAATAAGATAGATGATAAGACAGGAAAGCACTAGAGTTACTGGGAGAATGGGTAGGGGGACGAGGAGATTAATGGCGGCTGCCATGCCTGACAAATTGGCTCCAATGTTAAAAGTGTTGGCCACAAACAAGAGTCCACTCAAGACTATGACTATAGGTTTGGGGTAGTGGTCCTTGGCGATTTGGGCCAGCCCTTTTTTAGTAACGAGTCCAATTCGACCACAGGTTTCTTGAACCGCCGCCATGAGGGGGAAAGTAAAAATAGCCGTCCATAAAAACCCATAGCCAAACCGGGCTCCGGTTATAGAGTATGTGGCTATCCCTGAGGGGTCGTCATCAGCTGCTCCGGTAATTAGTCCCGGTCCCAGACGCGCTAGGAATTTTTTTAGACCTTTCATTATAAGAAATAATTCTACTGTACCCTAGGATCACTAGCCAGGGGTTGGGCATTTTCCCAATCGGCGGCAAATTGTTCTACCATGATTAAAACAGCGCTAACATCACGGAAAATAATTCCCAGCTCTCTATTTTCGTCCAAACTATTAGTGGTCATGTTAATAGATCCAAGATAGGCCCGCTCCCCATCGATAATGGCTGCCTTGGCGTGGAGGTAGGGCTTAGTAAAAGTTCGGACTTCCACCCCTGCGTTTACTAATTCATAAGCACTTCGACTGTTAGCTGGGATCTGCTCTAAGCTTGGAAGTAAGACTCTCACAGAAGTCTCCTTGTGTTTAGCTTGGAGAATAGTCATTATCTGAGGATCATCGATGACCTCAGTAACAAGATCGATACTTTGGCCGGCGGAATTAAAAAGTAATTCTAGCTTGGCTCGAGAGTTAATCGGGCTAAGTAGTAGATCACTGTTGTCAGTCGCGTCATAATTATTCCCAGTCCAGTCAGCGGTAAAAACGGCAGTGGCCTCTCTTAGACTACTAGCGTCAATTAGGCAGAGGTTGTATTCGCGGTTACTGATAAAGGCACTTTTTGTTAGGTTTTGGTTGAGGATACAGAGAATCTGACCATCAATTATTAGTGTCTTTTGGTGAGTAAAAGGAAAATCTTTACCCCCCCATTTAACTTCGATGTTAGCTTTTTCAAGTTCTGGTTTGATTTTACGGTTAAGATTACTCCCCCCAAAGGGATGTTCTTCGAGAATAACTTTAACATCCACTCCTCGACTGTCGGCTTCCTTTAGAGCGGCTACAATTTCTGGATCGGATAATAAATACATAGTCATCCAGACGGATTGTTTAGCTGAGTGGACGTAGTCAAGTAGTGGTGAGGGGTCACTATCTGGTTCAATAAATAGGTCTACTGGAGAAGCTAAGCCAAGAACATCACTCTGACTGTAGTGATAGTGTTTTTCGACTGGATAAGCCAAGGCCGCTACCACACTAAGAATTCCGAAGAAGAAGAGATATAGAGCCATTTTTAGCTGGCGAGACATACCTGATGATACAATAGATTGCTATGATTTTAAGTAGGCTCCACTCGCTTTTAAAACGCCACTTCAAAAAGGTGGTTATTTTACTGGTTTGTCTTCTTGTGGGATTCTTCGGAGTGCGTCATTTTACCAAAGCTGCCGACCAAGCTATTTTAACGACTAAAGTTAGTCGGGAAGACCTTAAAGAAACTTTGGTTCTGTCGGGCGAAGTCAGCGCTGAGCAGCAGGTGGTGCTGCGTTTTCAAACCTCTGGTTACTTGAGTTGGGTGGGGGTCAAAGAGGGAGACCCTGTCAAGAAATGGCAAGCCCTCGCTTCATTAGATCGGCGAGGGGTGGAGATGCAGTTAAAAAAGGACCTAAACGACTATTTGAGTGAGCGCTGGGATTTAGACCAGACTCGAGAGGACAATAGGGACAATGTTTATACCGATTCAGTCAAACGCCTTATTGATCAGGCTCAGTTTGGGGTTAATAACTCTGTTTTGGATGTACAAATCCAGGATCTGGCTTTACAATTTTCTAGTCTTTGGAGTCCAATTGACGGCATTGTTACCAAAATGGCGGCTCCCTTTGCCGGGGTGAATGTTACTCCCAGCCAATCTGAGATCCAAGTCGTTAACCCGGCCACTCTTTACTTTTCGGCACTAGTTGACCAGACCGAGCTTACAAGCCTAGCGGCTAGTATGGCTGGCGAACTCACTTTAGACGCGTTTCCCAACGAAGTAGTTAGGGGTAATATTTATGCTATTGCGTTTTCTCCAAAAGCTGGCGAAAGCGACACGGTTTACGAAGTTAAATTTTCCTTACCCCAAAGTGGGGCGGCTCAACACTACCGCTTGGGAATGACTGGGGACTTGAGTTTTGAGATTGCCAGTAAGACAGGTGTTTTGGTGGTTCCCCCGAAATTTATCAAATCAGAGAAAGGTAAAAAATATTTACTGGTTCTGCGGGGAGACCAAAAGACTAAGGTTTTTGTTGAGCTAGGAATGGAAACTGACGAGGCCACGGAGGTTACTGGTGGTATATTTGAGGGCGACACTATCTACGAAAACTAATGATTCGTTTACAAAATGTTTACAAAACTTATAAATTGGAGGGCGAAGATTTTAGCGCTCTGAAAAACATTACACTAGAAATCAAAGAGCGGGAGTTTAGTGCTATTGTTGGTCCTTCTGGGTCGGGCAAGTCTACCCTAATGCACATTATTGGGTTGTTGGATCAGCCCTCATCGGGTAAAGTGGTAATGGCGGACAAAGACGTCTCGACACTGTCTGATGACGAACTTTCTCGGGTACGCAACGAGTATGTTGGTTTTGTCTTCCAGCAGTTTAATCTTATCAATAAGCTCACCGTATTAGAAAATGTATTGCTCCCCACTATCTACCACCGTCAAGGAAGTGGTGGCGATTTTACTACCAGAGCAGTAGAACTATTGACCCGTTTTGGGATTGCTTCTAAAGCTAAGTCGTACCCCAACAAAATTTCCGGCGGCCAGCAACAGCGAGTGGCTATAGCCCGGGCTCTCATAATGAACCCTAAATTAATTTTGGCCGACGAGCCTACAGGTAATTTGGATACTAAAACTGGTGATACCATAATCGCTTTACTGGAGGAGCTAAACAAAACTGAAAAAGTTACCGTGGTTATTGTAACCCACGAGCTAGACGTTGCTCGGCGAACCAAAAGACAAATTTATGTTAGGGATGGCCAAATTGTTAGCACCCCATGAACTATCTTTTGTTTGTTATTAGGTCGGCTGTCGAAGATTTTCGTCGCAACAAAGTGCGTACCGCCCTGACGTCGCTGGGAATCTTAATCGGGGTAGCCTCAGTTGTTTTGTTGCTCGCTTTTGGTTTAGGATTAAAAAAATATATTCAAAACCAATTTGAGAGTCTAGGAACCAATTTAATCTATGTTCTTCCTGGTGGGGTGTTTCAAAATGGCGGTTTTAATGCCGACGCTACGTTTGAATCGACTTTTGATGAAAAAGACGTCCGTAGCCTAGAGCGCTTGCCAAGCGTTAATTATATTGCCCCGGTCTATCAAAAAAATAGTTCAGTTTCCTATGGAGCCGAAGAAAAGTTTACCCCGGTTTTTCTGGCGACAGCAAAAGTGTTTACTGCTCTTAACCTGGAACCAACTGCTGGTAGGGTTTTTTCTGAGGTGGATTTAAACAAGCGGGCCAAAGTAGCGGTTATTGGTCCAACTCTGGCTACCGAGTTATTTGGCGATACGGAGACGGGAGTTGGCAAAACTATTCAGGTGGGAGAGCAGGGTTTTAAGGTGGTAGGAGTCCTAAAAGCTAAAGGAGGAGGAGGGTTTGGAGGACCCAGTTTCGATACCTATGTTTACGTTCCTTACAAATCTGCGCCCAGTTTAAACCCAGCTAAAAAATTTCTCTCGATTTATGCTCAGGCAGTGGACAGTGATTCCATCAGTCAAGCCAAAGCGGAAATAAGTGAAGCACTTCTTAAGCGCTACGACAAAGACGACTTTTCAGTTATCGAATCAACGGAATTTTTGAATGCGATCAGTTCTATTTTTGGGGTGCTGAATTTGGTGTTAGTAGCCATCGCCGCCATCTCTCTTATTGTTGGGGGAATTGGTATCATGAATATCATGTACGTCTCGGTGATAGAGCGCATTCGGGAAATTGGTATCCGGCGAGCCATTGGGGCTACTAGAAGAGACATCCTTTACCAGTTCTTAGCAGAATCGGTTATTTTATCCCTGCTTGGGGGACTACTTGGCCTGCTTCTTTCGTTTGGGGTGGTAGCCGCAATTCAACCATTTTTCCCTGCCTACATTGATGGTCTATCGGTGGCCATTGCCCTGGGGGTTTCCTCGGCCATAGGTATTGTTTTTGGGGTGTTCCCGGCTCGCAAGGCCTCAGAGCTAAGTCCAATCGAGGCCATCAGGTATGAATAATCTAAGTAAGATATAAAATTTTGCTGAAAAGTAGATGGCTAAGATTGCTTTCATTCATTATCGTTCGGGTGAGCGAGACGGCGTTTCGCTAGAGATTGAAAAGCGAAAAAAGGTTTTAGAGGAACTAGGGCACGAGGTGCTTCTTATCAGTGGTTTTGACCCCCGCTTTACTAAAGACGGAGCAGAGGGAATTTACTGCATCCCCAATTTAGATATCAAAAAGAGACTGGCAGCCTTTTTGCGAGAAACCTGTTTTCAGGAAAAAATCCTGGATAACACTCTTGCTTGGTTGTTGTTTCATTTTGAAGAAGGGTATATCTACGAACGATTGAGTAGGATCCTTCAGAAGACAAAACCGGATTTAGTCTTTGTTCATAATATTTTCAGTCACGCTTTCCACCTCCCGGCTACTCGGGCGCTTGTCGCTGCCTTTGAAACTCATTCGACAAAAGTTGTGGCTGTCCACCATGATTTTTTCTGGGAACGGTTCTTTTTCAATCGCCCCAAATATCGGTTTATAGCTGATATTATTGCCAATTTGCCGCCTAAAAAAGACTTTATTGTCGAAGATCAGGTTATCAATTCACTAGCTAAAGAGGAGTTTGAAAAGCGACGGGGCGTAAAAACTCACCAAATCCAAGACTACTTTGATTTTTCCCAACCACTTCCTGAAAAAGACGCTTTTAACGGTGACTTACCAGAAAAGATTGGAGCCGGTCCAAACGACCTAATCATTCTTCAGGCCACCAGGATTACTGAGCGAAAGACCATCGAGAACGCTATTTTATTTGCCAGCGAGTTACAAAAGGCGATCGCTGGGTTGCGAGATGGGTTTGCGTTTTCGGATAAAGAAATCTCTTGTACTAGCAAGGTTTTTTTGCTGCTCCCCAATTTTATTGAGGCGGAGGCTATCCCCTATTTCCGTAAGCTCAAGCTGCTGGCCGAAGATCTAGAGGTTAACTTTGTTTGGCTAGGTGAGCAGTTTTCTCTCAATCGGCACAAAACCCCCGAAACTAAGCTCTATTCGTTTTGGGATGCCTACACTTATGCCGACCTAGTGACCTATACATCAGCCCTCGAAGGTTATGGCAACCAACTTCTGGAAGCGATGTGGGCCAAAAAACTCTTAGTTAACTTCGAATACCCCGTCTTCACTAAAGATATTAAGGCGCTGGGTCTTAAGTTAGTATCGCTAGGTAACAAAATGGTTCGCCGTAACGGTCTATCTTTTGTTCCTGGCCAAACAATTGCCAGAGCTGCCAGCGAGACTCTTACACTCTTGCGAGACGAAGATAGGCTTAAAAGCTGGACCGAGTTTAATTTTCAGTTGGCCAAGAAAAACAACGACATTTCCTTATTAAGAGAGGACCTAGAAAGACTACTCCTGCGGGCATAGCCATACGATAGCAAACGGTTTTAAGGTCAACGACAGTTGGCCATTGGTTACTAGGTAGGTTTGTTTAGAAATCACGTCATAGACTTTGACAGCGGCTATTTTTAGTTTCAACGACTGGGTATGAGAAGAAATATTGTGCAAGGCAATAATAGTTTCCGAGTTGTCTGGGGCAGTGCGGGTGAGGCCAAAAATATGACGGTTGGCAGTCACCAGCATTACCTGTTTACCACCCGGATGAAAAGCCTGGTGGGCTGACCGAACTGTCAACAAATGGAGAATGTCGGGAAGAATCTGATTAATAAGCGACTGTGGTCTTGCCAGTTGCTCGTTTAAATCTTCCACAAAGAGTCTGCCCCGATTTAATTCACGGGGGTTGCCGGTTTGGAGATAAAACCTAAAATCATTAAAAGCCCCAAACGGGCCAGTGAGATAGAGAAATGGAATACCTTTAAGTGGTAGCCCTAAAGCAAAGGCCGCCACGATTTTTTTGGCATTACCTTTCCAGACGCTTGTATAGGTGGAAATGGTTTCGTAGACCACCGTTTTTTCTCCGTCCGTACTATGGATAGATTTTAAATTGACAAATCGAGGCTCTTCTTTATGCAAAGACTTAAAATCTTTAAGAAACGTGGTCGGCAGAGCTAGTGGGTCGGAATGCGGCAATTGCATCCGCTTTTGCAACTCGGCTTTACCACTCTTACTGTAATAATTGGCAATAGCGGTAATTTCCCTCTCAGTTAGCGCCGCCTTGCCTTTAATACTTTTGGGAGCGCGGCAGGGGTTAAGGGAAGTTCCATCGTGGGTCATGCCACATACCACGGCTTGGACTGTTTCAAAAGATGGGGTTTGAAAATGGTCTAGAGCTTGAGAAAAGGTGGTGGCGTCTTCAGAAATGAGGGTGTGAGGTATCAGCCCGCAGGGTAAAAAGTTATAACACATTTGAGCTTTTTGGTCGCCAGCGCTACTTAGGTAGCGAGCGCTGTCTTGGGGGGGCTCCATGCTTTCCGCCAGTAGTTTGACCGAGGGTGAAAGAAGGACAGCCAGCAAACTAAACAATTCAACAATCTTATGGGTTTTGGGATGATGGGCACAACTTGTTCCCCATTCTTTCCAAACATAGGGAATAGCGTCAAGACGTAGAGTGCTAGCTCCCTGAAGAATATAAAAGAACAATATTTCCACCATTTTTAAAAACACCGTGGGATTTTGATAATTTACATCGGGTTGATGGTTGGAAAAGGTCATATAGACCCAAGAAAAACTACCATTGTCTTTTCTGACTCTAATGAAGGGATCATGGGCTCGCGGGCGATAGATAAGGTGCTGATATTTCTTGCGAATTTCCGTCAGCTTAGCCATATCGCTTTGGTCGTCCTCACTAAAGGCAATGAAAAAATCTGCAAATTGGGGGTCATTAGCAAGAAACTTCTGAAACCAGACAGAATCCTTGGAGAGGTGATTGATGACAAAATCGAGAGCAAAGTTAAACCGCTTGGCGATGTCAGCAACGTCGTCCCAATTTCCCATGGCAGGGTTAACAGCAAATGGGTCAGCAACGTCAAAGCCACCATCCCTTTGGGGGGAAGTATAAATGGGCAACAAATGAACCGTGAGATTTGAGGCGACCGCTTGGTAGTGCTGGTCTAAGAATTGTCGCAGCACTTGGAGTGGATAAATCTCAGGATTTTTACTTTTGAGATGGTCACCGTAACAGATTAAATAAAAAGTCTTTTCTGACCAACTCGCCCCAGTTCCCAGTTGCTGATCACGCTTCATGAGTTGGGGCGACTTACGTTTTTGCGCTTCGGTTAAAATTGTTTCCAAATCAGCTAAGATTTTTGGGGTTTGGGCTAATCCCCAGACTTCACTAAGTAGTTTTTCTACCTTAGTTTTTACCTTAGGATCAAAAGTGGGTACTGAAGTGGCGAATAGAGGCAGATTGCGAAGTGGTAGCTCAAGATTGTACTTTGGGCTTTCCATGTAGCCCTATCTTAGGGCCTTTTTTGACACTTAACAAGGGCTGAGGAACAGTATAAGATGGGGTCGCAATGTCACTTTTTAGCAACGCCCTTATTCAGCTAAAAAACGCCTCAACCCCAATCGCTACCGACCGAACCCTCGACAATGTTTTGGCCAGTCTGACCAGTCCCAAAAGGGTGATTACTGTTACCTTTCCAATAATCATGGATAGTGGTGAGAGGATAGTTCTGACTGGCTACCGGGTACAGTACGATGATTGTCTTGGTCCTTATAAGGGCGGGATCCGTTTTAGTCCCCATGTCTCTCTGGACGAAGTGCAAGCATTGGCCTTCTGGATGACGTTTAAAAATGCGGTAGCCGGCAATCCTTTTGGTGGAGGCAAGGGAGCGGTAATTGTCGACCCCAAAAAATTATCGGCGGCAGAACTAGAGCAAGTGTCTCGGGGTTATTGCCGGGCACTAGTCCCTTGCGTTGGATCTTTCATTGACGTCCCCGGCCCGGACCTTGGCACTAACGAAACAGTCATGGATTTTTTTGCCAAAGAGTACGGCCGGCTCATGAAGGACTTAACAAAAGAGGAAAGACTAGCGGTGGTAACTGGTAAGTCTTTAAATTACCACGGTAGTTGGGGGCGCACCGAGTCAACTGGTTTTGGTGGGGCGTATGTTCTAGAGCAGGCACTAGAGTTAATAGGCAAGGACATTTTTCCTCGAGGTAAAAAACTCACCGTAGCGATTCAGGGTATGGGTAATGTCGGATTCTTCTTAGCCAAGAAACTTGACCCGGATAAATTTTCTCTCCTAGCCATCTCTGACTCTACGGCCGGAATTAAAGCCTCGGGTAATGGTTTAGATCTTGCTAAGGTCCAGTCACTCAAAGGGAAATTTGGCACCCTTAGCCAAGTTAAGGAGGCGGGCTACGACGTTATCTCTAATCGTGAGCTACTGGCTCTACCAGTGGATATTTTAATTCCGGCTGCGCTGGAAAATCAGATTACACCCGATAACGCTAACGAAATAAAAGCCAGGTTAATTTTAGAAATGGCCAATGGCCCCACTACTCCAGAAGCGGAGTCGGTTTTAGAAAAAAATGGAGTGATAATTATCCCCGACATTTTAGCTAATAGCGGCGGGGTATCGGTTTCTTATTTTGAGTGGCTACAAAACATAAGGGGCGAGCGATGGGCGTTTAGCAAGGTTGATAGTTTACTTAAGAAAAAAATGCGTCGAGCCACCAGGGCAGTCTTAGCGACCAGTAAGCGCTATGGGACGTCAATGAGATCGGGAGCTTTTATCTTTGCAATTGAGACAATTAAAAAAAAGGCCTCGCCCGACCGGGCCACTTGTACTTGATGGGAGATTTGCTAAAATTAGTTCTAACTCCTGCCTCGAAAGTATGATAGTTGCACTTCTTGTTTTACTAGTGGCCCTGTGGTTCTTGGGTTTTATCAGTTTGCCTATGTTTCCCATCAGCAACTTTGTTCTTTTTACTCTTTTTGGCGTTGCTATTACTTTGTATCAAGTAATTATTTTTTTGATTATTCTTTGGTTAATCGATCTCTTGCCAGGCTTTTTTAAATATCTTGCTGGAGTACTACTACTTCTCTGGGTGCTGTCTGTGTTCGGAGTGATTACTATTATCAACTTTCCTCACATCATAGTTTTGACAATTATTTTTGGACTAGTGTACTTTCTAATTGCCGGCCCTTAGTCAAATCTCTTGGCTCGCCTTTAACATTTCGGTAAGAATTTGTAGTTTTTTAGCGCCCTCCAAAAAATAGGGTTGGCCAAAATCAACAATTTCTATTGGGAAATATTCCACATCCACCAGCTCACCTTCATAGAAGGTGTACTTTCCCACCACACCTTCTTTGGTTTTTTGCGACCACTCCTGGTCAAAAATGAAATTGCCATGACCGTAGGTGATAAGCTTCCCTTGATAAAATTCGATTGGTTTTATCCAGTGGGGGTGGTTACCAATGATTAGGTCTGCCCCGAAATCGATTGCTAGTTGACCAAGTTCTCTTTGTCTTTCTTCCGGGGGGGTAACATATTCGGTGCCCCAATGAAACTCGACAATAATAATGTCAGCCCCTTTGTCAGCTTCTTTAATTTCTCGTTCCATCCGGGCGATATCTACCTCCTCTGGTACTGGCTGTGACCAGGGGATATCGTTATAACCCAAAAAGGCCAAGGTTTTACCCTTAGCGGTGAGATACTTTGGATTTTTGATTCCAAACGGTATGATACCCGCACTCCGTAAGGTTTGATCGGTGCTTGCTAAGCCGCGCTCGCCAAAGTTCCCGGTGTGATTATTCGCTAGGGAGGCAACGTCGACTCCGGCGAATGTTAGGCCGCTAACAAAATCAGAGTGTCCGCAGAATATCATCCCCTCTTTTCTTACTGGACAGTCAGCAAGAAGGGGAGCTTCTAGGTCGATTAAAGTAATATCTCCACTCCTTAAAAATTCGGCAGTTTTGGCAAAGGTCCATTTGGGATCTTTGTACTGCACCATAGTTTTAAAATTAGTCATTCGGGCCGGTATTACGTCCCCAGTAGCAATGAGGGTGAGAGTTTTTTCTGCCGCCAGAGTCGCTACCCAGGAATGATCGGAGGCAAAAATTTCCCCAAGTGACAAGTGGGGTAGAATCTTTGTCGAGACTTCAGAAGGAATTGTTTTTTGAGTTTGGACTAAAGAGTCGGGGGGGCGCAAAGTAGTCTGCCCAAAAAACACTAAGACACTAACAAAAACAAGGATCAGGGCAATAAACATGAACCTATTGTACCCCTTTTGGCAAAGTGGACTTTGAGGGAAAACGGTAATTGTGTACAATGGGTCAGATGAAAAGAGTTGTTCCCATTGCTATCCTTGTCATTATTTTACTAGTCTTGGCCTCTTTGTTTTTTCGAAGAGGTCCACAAATGCAGGAGCAGCTGGGACTAAAACAAACCAGCGAGGCGCTACCACCCAAGAGTGCTGGGATGGTAGACAAGAGTTATGTTTCTGGAGATAATCTGACTTACAATAACAGTATCCCTATGAATATTGACACCAATAAGACTTATCAAGCAGTACTTCATACTACGGAAGGGGACATTGTTGTCTCTCTTAACGCCCAAGCAACCCCGATTACTGTCAATAATTTTGTTACCCTGGCGGAGAAAAATTTTTACAACAATACCATTTTTCACCGGGTGATTAAGGGCTTTATGATCCAGGGTGGCGACCCCAAAGGAGACGGCACTGGTGATCCTGGATATAAATTTGCTGACGAGCCGTTTACGGGTGATTACACTCGGGGGACGGTAGCCATGGCTAATTCTGGACCAGACACCAATGGTAGCCAGTTTTTTATCATGCATGCTGACGCCGAACTTCCTAAAAATTATGTCATTTTTGGCACCGTCACTTCTGGTTTAGAAGTAGTCGATAAAATAGCCGAAGCTCCGGTTGAAATTAGCCGTTCTGGTGAACGGTCTCAGCCAGTAACTCCGGTTAGGGTAACTTCGGTGACCATCGAAGAAAAGTAGGTAACATAATGAAAAAGGTTGTTTTTATAACAGGTGCCTCCAGGGGTATTGGCTTTGCCTCCGTTACAAGATTTGTAGCTGAGGGTTGGCAAGTGGCCGGCTTCTATAAAAATGCTCCGGGCCCACAAATGGCAGGGGTGAAGTGGTATCAGGTAGATATTAGACAGTCGCAATCGATCAAAGACTCTTTCGCCACAGCCATGAGTGATTTCGGTCAAATTGATTGTCTGGTGAACAGTGCCGGTGTAATGCTTTACAAACAGCTTACTGACTATGATGATGAGTCACTCGAAGAAGTAGTGAGTATCAACGAAAAGGGTACCTATCTTTTTACTCAAGCAACGCTTGGGCATATGCGTCAGGGCTCAATCATAAATTTAAGCTCAACGGTCGCCCACGTTGGCAGTAGCGATCCAATCTATGCCGCAACCAAAGGAGCCATTCTTTCCTTCACTAAGGCGATGGCCAAGGCACTAGCTCCCAATATTCGCGTTAACTCGGTTGCTCCGGGGGCGACGATGACAGATATGATGAAAAATCATGACCCCAAACGACTAGAAGAGCTAAAAGAAGCCTCGCTCTTAAAAAAAATAGCTCAACCCGAAGAAATAGCGGCTGGGATCTATTTCCTAGCGTCAGAGGACGCCTCTCATATTACTGGTATCTGCTTAGACATCAATGCTGGCTATGTTCTTCGTTAATTTCTTTTCTTCTTCGAACAAATATGTGTACAATGATAGGACTTACACAAGAAAGAGGAGGTGAATTGATATATGGCAAAAGATAATAAAGCGGGACTATTTGCGCTCGGCGCTGTTGGAGCCCTCGCGGGTGCCGCCGCCGCCCTGTTTATGCGCAAGAAAGAAAATCGACAAAAAGTAGAAAAAGCTTTGGGTACTATTGAAAAAAGAGGTGGGGAAATGGTAAAAATGGCGGAAAAGGAGATGGCCAAAATGCAAAAAGGAATCAAATCCACGAGTAAAAAGTCAAAAAAAAGTAAAAAGCGCTGACTTGCATTATGGTCTCTTGAGATAAACAAAATCCTGCCTTGGGGCAGGAATTTGTTTGGAGGGAAGTTATGACTAAAAACGAAGAGTATTTTCAAAACATGCTGCGCCTGAATAAGGAACAGTTTGCAAATTTTACTGCCATTCATCAAGCCTACACCCTGGATCCAAGAAGTAACCAGGAAAAGTTTAATGAGGTGGGAAGAGATATCCTGGATATCATTCGGGACTGGGAAGACAAGTTGTGCAATCATTCCGAAAGTGGTAAATATGCCAAGTTTTCGGCCCAGTTGTCGGATAAGTTTTGGGGTCTTATCAGAGAGAAGTTCCCCAAAATTGACTACGTTGGAGTAAAGTAGTAGCTACTAATGAGATCAATTAAGCACCCCAAACAGGTAAGTTGGTTAAGAGATGTAATTTTGGGAGGCCAAGACGGACTCGTTAATGTTTTTGGTGTTATCTTGGGGGTGACGGCCGCTAGTGGTGACCAGCGAATTTTGATTGCTGCTAGTCTGGCGGCCGCATTCGCTGAGGCCATTTCTTTAGGTGCAGTAGCTTACACCTCGGCCATGGCGCAGCGGGATTACTATCAAAAAGAACTAGAATTGCAACGACAAGAAATAGAGTCTAAGCCTGGTGAGGAACAAGCAAAAGTAAGAGTAATTTATGAAGCCAAAGGGTTTAGCGGCGACATTCTTGAGCGGGTAGTAGCGACCATCACAAGTAATAAACAGATTTGGACCCTAGTTCTTCTTGAGGAGGAACATGGTCTTTCTCCTCTAGATACCGAACGAATTGTGGTTTCCGCTTGCGTAGTTGGGCTAGCCGCTTTTATTGGTTCACTTATTCCTCTGGGCCCATTTGTCTTTCTCGCTCGGGAGAGTGCGGTGCCAATGGCAGTATTAGTCTGTTCGCTTGCATTATTTATCCTTGGGGTCTCTGAATCGAAACTCTACGTAGGTAAATGGTGGAAAAATGGACTTAGGATAATGATTATTGGTATGGGTGCCGCCGCCGCCGGCTATTTGGTGGGCAAAATTTTTAGTGTATAGTTAGCCTCTATGTTTGAAACAATTTTTGATTTGGAAACTAAAAAGTTTTTTGACGATATTGGCGAGTCTGATCCCAGCAAACTGGGTGTTTCCATTGTGTCACTCTATTTTCGAGAATTGGATGGTGACTTTAAAGAAATAAGTGGTACCATGATGAGCTTTTGGGAGAGCGAATTTAATCAGATGTGGAAATATTTTTATGATTCCCAGCGAATAATAGGATTTAATACTGTTCGCTTTGACGTTCCAGCCCTAAGGCCCTATGCCCCAAAAGATTTTGCCAGGTTGCCTCACTTTGATATTTTAGAGAAACTTAAGCTGGAATCGGGACACCGCGCTTCATTAAATAAGATTGCCATCGATACCTTAGGGGACTCTAAGATCGATCACGGAGCCAACGCTATTGAATATTGGAACAAGGGAGATGAAGTTAGCTTAGGACTGTTAAAAAAATACTGCGAGTATGATGTTGTTTTGACGAAGAACATTTACGACTTCGGAAGTCAAAATAAATATCTTAAATTTACTGACCACTGGAATAATCCAAGAACCGTGACTATCGATTTTTCTTATCCTACTGATTTTGCTCCTGAAGCTAAACAAACTAGCCTATTTTGATACAATGGGCCTATGTTAAAGCGCCAGTTTCCACCACCGACTCTTTATTATGGTTCGGTCTACTTTGACAATAATTATGTTTTGGTGCCAAATATTTTTGTTCGACCCAGTATCGACGAAGTGTTCGCTCTAGCCAACTCTATTGTCTTACTTAATGCTCCTAGGTACCAAAAGATTCGGGCTAGAAAGCTCGAGTATGTTGACAGCTTTGTAATAGATGACGACTTTTACCATCCGGTTCCCCAAGAAAACCAAAAAGAATGGACACCGGAATTTAACCGAGAGCAAGTTGTTGGCGGCGAAGCCGCCATCCCTAACGCCCTGGTCACAATTTTGATTGGCAAAATTACCAATAAGCGAGATAAAAAGTTTTTCCCCAAAGGAGACGCTTTCTTCCTTGATGAGTGGTATCATACTTCTGATCCAAAAGAGGCTCGTGAGTTGATGAAAAAGTCAGACCTGCCACTTTTTATTCCCGCTCAGTGGGCCCACCTTTATAAGCCAACCGAAGAAGTGATTTGGAGCGGATGGAACTAACTATGGCTAAAGATAAATTTTCTGCCACCTGGGTATCCCACTCTTCAATCACAGACTTTTTGAATTGTCCTCGGGCCTATTATCTCAAAAACATGTGGAAACGCCCCGAGACTAAACACAAAGTGCAAATTGTCACCCCCGCGTTATCTTTAGGCTCAGCCATTCATGAGGTGGTGGAGGCACTGTCCATTTTGCCAACAGACCGGCGCTTTGACGAAGGTCTCATTCCCAAGTTTGAGCAAGTTTGGGTTAGCTATAGTGGTAAGGTGGGAGGGTTTTTGGATGCCGATACCGAACACCACTATAAGGAGCGGGGACTAGCGATGTTGAGGCGAGTAACAAAGCACCCGGGACCACTTAAAAATTTGGCTGTCAAAATCAACATGGAACTGCCCCATTTTTGGTTATCGGAAGAAGAAAATATTATCCTCTGTGGCAAAATTGATTGGCTGGAGTACTTTAAAGAACAAAATGCGGTCAGAATCATCGATTTTAAAACTAGCAAAAGTGAAGAAAGGAAAAGCTCGCTCCAGCTGCCAGTGTACATGCTACTGGCTACCAATTGCCAAACGAGGAGGGTGGCGGGGGCAGCCTATTGGTATTTAGAATCTAGCGATGAAATTACCGAAAAAGTACTGCCACAGTATGACAGCGCTTTGGGAGAAGTCCTCAAGATTGCACGGTCAGTTAAGTTAGCTCGCAGCTTGGCCAGATTGACCTGTGCCACTAATGGCTGCCACTTTTGTGAACCGCTGGAAAAAATTTTCCGTGGCGAAGCACAGTTTGTTGGACAAAATGCTTTTGGTCAGGATTTGTTTCTAATTCCCGAAGTTACCAAAGAAATGGCAGACACCATTTTATAAAATTCTCTTGCAATCTTGTGCTACAATCGTTAGTAGATGAATAAAAATTTAATTTACGTGTTGGTCACAATTGTTCTTCTTGTTCTTCTTGGCGGAGCGGGTTACCTGTTTTTAACTAACACTACTACTCCAGCGGCAATGATGGCAGACAAGCCCCAGGTAGTGGTAGATACTCCTCAAACACTCACAGATTTACTTGCTCTTGGTGAGTCACAAAAATGCAGCTATCAGGATCAAACCGAAAAAACAAATGTGAGGGGAGTAACCTATATTGCCGCTGGTAAAATCCGCAGTGATTTTATCACTAGTGTCTCTGGTCAGGAGACCGGGGGGCACATGCTGCTAACTAATAGTGTCGCTAATGTTTGGATGGATGGCCAAAAAACTGGTTTTAAGATGGCCCTGGATACTATCGGTGACACAACCGTCAACACTGAAGCTAGTAAAACAGTAGACTTAAATAAAGCCATGAATTTTAAGTGTGAACCGTGGACCGTGGATGAAAAAGTATTTACCCTTCCCGGCGGTGTGAGTTTTTCTGAGCTACCGACTTCAAAAATGTCGCCAGACGACAAAGAGTCCGCGTCCGGGGCTGCCAATAGCCAGTGTGTCGCCTGTAGCTATCTTACCGGTGAGGAGAAAGCTCAGTGCCTGGTCGCACTTAAATGTAATTAGTTGTCCCCCGTTCTTCTTCTCTTGTGTTAGCATAGCAATGAGTGAAAAAAATCAACACCATTTTTATTGCCAATTTGTCAGAAATTTCTCTAAACCTGGTGCACTTTATGCATCCCCAGGAGGTCGAAGCGGAGATTTCCGAAGACCATGACTTGTGTGATCGCTTTCTTTTTTCCCTGCCAAATAATTCGTTACTCCTGACTCCCTATCTGCTGGATCAAGACTTTTTTACAGATAGCTGCACACTTCTGCGACTAAGAAATATTATTAATTTGGCTCCCAAAACCATTGGTCAGTCCATTTGTGAGGCCATAAATGCCGATGCCGATCTTTTTGAAAAGTTAGTCGTAACCATTAAAAATAATCCGGGAGTGGCTATTGTCTCCTACGCTGCCACCAGTGAGTTTCTAGCGCTAGTGGAGCAGCTACGTAAAAGACAACTGGTGTTTACCACTCCCGAAGCTCCAAGTGCTCAGGGCCACTGGGTTTATGATTTTTTTGGTTCCAAGTGCGGCTTTCGTCAGGCTAAAATGCCGGCTCCCCCGGGGTTCATCTGTTCTAATAGAGAAGAACTACTGGGTTGGAGCGAATATTTTTTAAAGGAAACTGCCGGGTGTGTCATTAAAACCAATCGGGGATTAGCTGGGGCTGGACTACGAATTATTAGAAAAACCGAAGTCGGCAAAAGCCCACGGGAATTTGTGGCCCAGATTTTAGACTCTGAAAATTACTGGCAAGATTTCCCATTAGTAGTTGAAGAATTTCTCCCGCCTGATATCACAATATGTGGGGGGGCACCCAACATCGAGCTAAAGATACAAGGTGGTCGAGTGACTCCACTTTACGTATGCAGTATGCGAATCAGTAACGAGGGAGTATTTCAAGGAATCGAATTTGGCAAGGATAGTGTCCCGGTGATCATAGCCAGGCAACTGCGGGTCTTTGGTTTAGAATATGGGCAAATACTTAAGCAGTATAACTATCGGGGGTTCTTTGAAATGGACTTTGTCTGGACTAGGGGCCAAAGGCTAGTTCCTATAGAGAGTAACTTGCGTCGGACTGGTGGAACTCACGCTTTCGAGTTAGCCAGGCGACTGTTAGGAAATGACTTTTATCGCCATTTTTATCTTACTACTAACAACCGTTCTCCGATCCCTGCTTTAAAAAAACTTTCCTATCATGAGGTGCGTTCTAGGGTTGCCCCCCTGCTGTTCCCAATCGCTACAAGCAAGACAGGGGTAGTTCTTACTGTAACTAAGGGTATTGGTCACGGGCGGCTGGGTTATGTCGTCATTGGCAAAACGCGGCAGCAAGCCCACCAAATAGAAACGGCGCTACTTAGCTTACTCACATGAATTTAGCTTTTGCACTTCGTCCCCGAACTCTGGATGAATTTTTTGGACAAACCCACTTGGTGGGTCAGGGAAAGATTATTAACAGGCTAATTACTGGGGGACAACTCTTTTCAATGATTTTGTGGGGGCCACCCGGAAGTGGAAAGACGACTTTAGCAAAAATAATTGTCCAGTCACTTAAGACTGAATTTTTTGAACTATCGGGTGTTACTGCTGGGAAAGAGGAATTGTTGAAAGTGATTGCTCTGGCTAAGGAAAATCAAAAACAGGGTAAATCCACTATTCTTTTCATCGATGAAATCCACCGCTGGAACAAGTCCCAACAAGATGCCCTTCTCCCTTATGTAGAAAATGGTCTACTCACTCTTATTGGCGCGACAACCGAAAACCCCTCGTTTGAAGTTATTAGTCCACTTCTTTCAAGAGCAGGGTATTTGTTTTAGAGGGGCTAGCCGCAAGAGACTTAGAAAGAATTATTGACCAGGCTCTAAGTGACAAAGAAAGGGGGCTGGGAAAATTAAACAAAAAAATAAACCAAGCTGGAAAGGAGCTCATTGTTCGGCTCTCGGGTGGGGATGCCCGCATTGTTCTTAATGCTCTAGAGATGGCAGCGACTGCTTATGATGAGAAGGTGATTACAGAAGGCATCATTCAAGAGATTTTCCAGACAAAATCAGCTGGTCTTTACGACAAAAAAGCGGATGAGCATTACAATGTAATTTCTGCTTACATCAAAAGTGTTCGGGGATCTGATCCTGACGCCGCCCTCTACTATCTGGCCCGAATGTTGGCAAGCGGAGAAGACCCAAAGTTTATCGCCAGACGCATGATCATTCTGGCCTCCGAGGATATTGGTTTGGCTGATCGGGGGGCACTAATTCAGGCAAATGCGTGCTTTGAAGCGGTCAGTAAAATTGGTATGCCGGAAGCCCAACTTACTCTTGCCCACGGAACACTTTATTTGGCTACTGCCAAAAAATCCCGAGGGGTGGCTAACGCTCTGGAAAAAGCTAAAGAAGTGGTGGTGCAATTTCCCAGCGAACCTATCCCGCTTTTCCTGCGTAATGCCCCGACCAAGCTAATGAAAAATCTGGGTTATGGTAAGGAGTATCGTTGGGGAGAAGATTATGTAGGTCCCACGGTCAAACGGTCTTTTTTACCAGATAGGATAAAAGATAAGAAATTTTACGAAGAAGCATCCAAATAGTATTTTTGACAGCTAAGGTATTTTGTCATACACTAGCTCTAACTTGAAAAACTTTCTTGTTATAGGGATCGTTTTTATCCTTGTTCTTATTGGCGGAGTGGTCTTTACTCTTAACCGCTACGGCTCTAATTTAAGAATAAGTCAACCGCAGACTACAAAAACGCCAACTATTACTGATTCAAAGACCCCAAACCCGACCCTCTCCAACCCGGCCTCAGAAAATTGTCTTGCCAAGGGGGGAACCTTAACTATGCAACAGCGAGGAGATGGGGGAGAGTATGGACTGTGTAATTTTGAAGATGCCTATGCCTGTGAAGAGTGGGCTCTTATGAGAGGTGATTGTCCGGTGGAAGGAGTAAAAACTACCGGTTTTGATACAGTGGCTCAAAAATATTGTGCTTGGGTCGGAGGACACACTCTGGCGGAGCCAAATGCCAAATGCACTTTTAAGGACGGCAAGGTTTGTCTCAATGACGACCTCTATAGTGGCAAGTGTTTGCCCAACTAAACTTCTTCCTCAGTTACTTCATTAGGAAATAGTAAGCGAAAAGGGTAGCCCACGTAGTTTCTCTTAATTATCCCACAGTCAAATTTCTTTAGAAAAGCCACCATCTCACTCGTTATTTCCGCTGGTGCTTTTCCCTTGCTGTCCGCCTTAAGTTCAATTTCCAAAAAGTCCCCCAAGCCTTTAACCGAGTCAATCGCAATTTCAAGACCTTGATAGAGCCAAATGCTTCGGACTTTATCAACAACAGTGAGAGATTTCAAATTAAGAGCTGTAAAAATATTCTTAAGCTGCTTAATGTCCCCAATAGAAGATTCATACTCGTCGCAATGGTGACAGCGACCATTTTTGTCGATGTGCCAATTTTTGTAATTGATGGAAAAATTACCTGATGAGTTTCGCAACCTTAGCCATTCTTTTGTGGGTCGTGTTCCTAAGAAGTTGCGGTGCGCCGGAGTGAAATATTGATCAACTTGGTGTTTTTTACCCACAAATTTGCCGTTCTTTTTTAGGAATTGAATTAATCTTTTGGTTCTTTCAACGCGAACTTGAATTTCGATTTCAATCGAACTAGCCATGGTCGTTTTAAAACTTTATCCAATAATTTACCACGCCCACTATCATGACAATGGTGAGAACTACGGTGGTTATAAAAAACCAATTTGCCCCGCTCCCCGGTAAGATTTCCAAGCTGAATAAACCCAAAAGGGCTAAACCATTAGATTAATAATTAGTGCCCACTCTGGATACTTAGCCGCCAGAGCAATGTTAGCGGCAATTGTAAACGTAGGAAGGATAAACTGGGTGGCAACATCAACTGAGCTCCTTTTAATTGTCATAGAAATTGACTCTACCACTACGACCTTGATGCTACTAGAGTGGATAAGGTGTCCCATCAAACCTTAGAAATCTTCCATTAAAAGCTTCGTTCCAGTTATTAGTTATATCGACAATCATTCTTGCTTGATCAAAGGGCAGCGATTTGCCAGCGGGATTCATATCGGTTTTTACACTTCCTGGGTGGACAGTAAAAGTCCTGACATTTTTAGGTAGATCGAAGACTGAACAAAAAGTGAGCATATTTAGAGCGGTTTTGCTGGCTCGATAGCCATAGTTTCCATTTGTGTTTTCGTTCTCGTCATGATACGAGGCTCTACCACTAGAAATATTGATCACATAACTAGGGTCGCAAGACAATAAGGGTAGGAAATTTTTTAAAACCATCATGGGAGAAATCGTATTAATATCGAAAATTTTTTGCAGTGTTTGGCGGTCCAGTGAGGTTAGATTGCAGACTAATTCCTTGTGGCCGCCAGTAACTGAGTCTTTGTTCGCCCCTGCATTATTTATTAGAAAATCGATTTTGTTTGCTACGACAAGGACACTTTGCACCGCATCTTTTATTGACTTGTCGTCTGACACCTCGATAAGAATGGGGATTACTTTTGGATTTTTCTTGAGTTGAGGATCGAAATCTTGTAAGTTTCTGACCCCCGCAAACACTGTAAAGTCCTGGGTTGAAAAATAGTCTACAAATCCTCTTCCGAGCCCGCGGTTGCTCCCAGTTATAAAAACCGTTTTCATAAAGCGCAAAGAGCCATCAGTAACAAAAGCTGGTTAACTTGTTTTTTCCTTGCTCTCCCACAGGCCAATGATATTGCCTTCGGTGTCCAGAGCCTTGGCATAGTAGCCCATGTCAGCTACTTGCTGTTTGGCCATGACTTCTTTGCCGCCGGCAGCGACCACTTTTTTCATCGCTTCTTCAATCGAGTCAACATTCATCACGACCACAGTTGCTTTGGAAGTGTCGTCCCTGGCGGTTATGGCGCCATTAATCGCTCCAGGAGCGCTGGGTCCTGTTTCTCCAGTCGGAGTGGTTACTGCCATGGCGTATTGACCAGGTGTCCCATAGTCGGTAAGTTGCCAACCAAACACGTCTTGGTAAAACTTTTTGGCTCGTGCCATGTCATCGGCGGGGATTTCAAAGTGTACGACTCCGTTCATAGAATAGCCCGTTTCTAATCAGCCCGTGTAATTATCTAATTAGGCTGAGAATAAATGATCCTGCAAAGAGTGGATGCTGTCAAGGTCGTGAATAGACACGGGGATAATAACTCGTTTAAGTTTCCGAAGTTGTTTAATTTTTTCTTTTAAAACCGCGCCTGAGACCAAATCAGTCTTTGTCAGAATGATAAGCTCTTTTTTCATTAGAAGTGTCTGACTAAATTTTTCCAGTTCCGCTCTGACCGTTTTGTAATCAGCAATAACATCTTCCGATTCGCAAGAGACACAGTGGGCAAGTACTTTAACTTTTTCAATGTGTTTTAAGAAGCGAATTCCCAGGCCCCTTCCCTCAGCTGCTCCCTCAATCAGTCCTGGTAGATCGGCAAGGATCAGACGTCTGCCATCGGGGAGGTCGGTCGTTCCCAAGTTGGGTTCTAGAGTAGTAAATGGATAAGCTCCGACCTTAGCCCTGGCAGCGGTTAGTTCATTAAGAAGACTACTCTTGCCCGTACTCGGTAGGCCAATAAACCCGACGTCAGCAATCAGACGGAGAATTGCTTTAAGAGTTTTTTCTTCTCCTGGGAGCCCGCTTTGGGCTTTTTCTGGGGTAGTATTACGAGCCGATTTTAGGTCGTTATTTCCCAGTCCACCAATGCCCCCTTTACAGATTAAGATACGCTCACCAACTGTAGTAACCTCAGTCACTTCTCCGGTTTCTTCGTTAGTGAGCTGGGTGCCTACAGGGATAAGCAGGGTCAGGTCTTTGCCACTTTCTCCTGCCTTTTGGTTAGCCCCCCCCGGTCCCCCGTCTTGGGCTTCAAACTTGGGTTGATGGGAAAAGCGCTCCAGAGCGGTCAGATCAGACGTACCCACGAGATAGACGTTCCCTCCGCTGCCCCCATTGCCGCCGTCAGGCCCCCGGCGGTAATGATAAAAGGAGACTTTTCCGGCTCCACCGTGTCCGGCTTTGAGAGTGATTGTGACCTCATCAACTAGCATGAGGTCATTATAGTCCTTTAAGCTTAAAAAGGGTTCGTCGTAATTTGGCGGCTTTTTTGCTATAATAGGAACACTTTGAAAGCACAAATTATCCTCTCAGCCGCTAATATTTGTACTCGTTGTGGCAAACCTCGTGTTGTAGCAAGAACCTGGATCGAAGAGATCGAAACTTACAATGGTAAATCTAAGGTTACCCACACCCAAACGGTCTGTCCCGATCCTACTTGCCAAAAAATTGTTGAAGAACGGTTGGCGGAACGGATAGAAAGTAGCGCAAAAGCCGAAAAAGAAAGAGCGGAGCGTAAAGAGCTGAGTAATAAAAACGCTACTCCCAAAAACCGCGTACACATTAATTTATCTAGTGGTAGTAAAAAGTCCAAAGCAAAGAAGAAATAACCTAGGACTTCTTCATGACCGATCAAACTTTTCTTTGTCCCCACTGTCAAAAAGAGATTGCCCTGACAGAAGCGCTTTCGCACCAATTGCAAGACCGGTTACAAAAAGACTACGACCTTAAATTAGAAGAGCAAACCGCTGTAATCGCTAAAAAAGCCGAAGACAAATTACGAACGCAAGTCGAAACCGAGCTCAGAGATAAAGCCAATCAACTGGCTGAGCTGCGAGAGCAGAGCAAACGCGACCGAGCCCAAGTTTTAGAGTTAATGAAACTAACTCGAGAATTAAAGAAACAAGGCGAAGATCAAGAACTCGAGTTTCAAAAAAAACTAGCTGCAGGTGAGGAGGCCATTCGGCAGCAAGCGCGTAAAAGAGCCGACGAAGAATATCGACTAAAAGAGCTCGAGTTTCAAAAAAAACTAGCTGATGTTACCGCAGTAAATGATGAATTAAGGCGCAAGCTCGAGCAGGGTTCCCAGCAAACGCAAGGAGAAATTCTCGAATTGGACCTGGAAACAACGCTTCGGAATACTTTCTTAAATGATGTAATTGCCCCGGTTGAAAAGGGGGTGCGCGGCGCTGACGTCCAGCAAATTGTTAAAAGCCCTAAGGGGTTTATTTGTGGAACTATTCTTTGGGAATTTAAAAACACTAAGGCGTGGACGGACAGTTGGACCGCCAAGTTACTGGAAGACATGCGTAGTACAAAAGCTGTTGTGGGAATAATTATTACGACTACCCTACCAAAAGATAGTAAGTCAGAGATGGAAGAGCGTAATGGGATTTGGGTGTGTACTCCTAAACTAGTATTGCCTCTAGCCACTCTGATTCGGCAAAAGATATTAGACGTTGCCTTCCAAAAAGCCATATCTGTGAATAAGGCTAGTAGGGCAGAACAACTCTATGAGTATGTAATGAGTATTGAGTTTAAGCAGCAAGTAGAAGCGATTGTTGGGGCAACCAGTCAAATGCAAAGTCAAATTGCCAATGAGCGGCGAGCTATGGAAAAGATTTGGAAAGAGCGTGAGGCTCAATTGACTCGGATAATCAGTTCAACAGCGGGTGTCTACGGTAGTATCCAGGGCAAAGTCGGTTCGTCCCTCCCCCCAATTCGTAGTCTTGAATTGCTTCCCGGTGGAGATGATAATTAAATCTATGTTTAGCCAAAGAGGCAACCTACTCGTTGTTATTTTTGTTGCGGTTATCATCGCTGTCACTCTTCTGACTGCTAGCCGCCTTGTTTACCAGTATTACAGCACTGGACAAAAGGAATCGAAAACCCGGAGCTTAAATTTAAGACCCACTCCTTTAGTGACCGGGATAGACAAAGATCAAAAAATTGAAAACTGGAAAACCTATTCAAATTCGCAGTATGCCTTTTCATTTTCCTACCCACCAGAATTAGTTTTCCAAGAAACTGTTGGTGATGCTACTTTGTTGCAAGTCATGTTCAATGATTCAGCAAAAAGTGGCCTGCCCCCGCTTTCAATTGAAGTGCGTGATGCAAAAAGTCTTGAGGAGGAGGTTGATTATCGACGCTGGAGAGTTATTGGGCACCTTGCTGACAAGATCGACTACCAAGAGAGTGTTACTGTTTCTAGCCAGCAGGGCATCAAGCTTGGTTATCAATTACTTTCCCCCAAAGAGACAAGACTATATGACGTTAGTGTAATTGTACCTTTTGGTGGACACTTTTATACTATCAGTGGGGAAAGTATGCTGGTACAGCAAATCATCACTACATTTTCCTTTACCGATCAGCAGAAAGCATCGGCACCAACGACGACACTAAACATTTTTTTCAATAATAGTAAACTGAACAACGATCCTAATTTTTTGGAGTGCGGACGGGTCTACCCAGTTAGCAGAACCGTTCCCAAAACCAAAGCTGTTGCGACAGCCGCTCTACATGCCTGGCTTGCGGGGCCAACAGAAAAAGAGATCGCTGATGGTTATTCTGGGGGAACCCACGGTGATGTAACCCTTCGATCGGTAGCGGTTACAGGTGGGGTGGCCACGGCTGATTTTCATTTTGCATCCTCGCCAGAGTTTGATGGGCCACCAATCAGTCGATATATCCAAGGAACCTGTGGGACGGAATCGTTTGTGTCCCAAGTCACCACTACTCTTAAACAATTTCCTACTATAAAGGAGGTGCACTTAGCGGTAGATGGTAGTACCAACGAATTTTCCACTTGGGCAGGCAGTCCCTAGACAGTAAAAAGCCAGCGAGGTTTTTTAAAATACCAGTCGCTGGCTCGAAATTTCCTACACGGATGGAGTCATATTTTCCTCTCCCGCCTCAACCTCTGTGACCATAGTCATAACAACCGCTTTCATTTCTTCTGGTGTTTTACCGGCCATTTCCGGATGAGCTTCCATCACGTGGGCTTGAACATCGGCGTGACCCATAAAAGCGTCTACCGCACTGTTCATATCCTCCGCTTGCAGTGTAGTTGTAAAACCGTCTGGACAAGTGAGTTTAAAGTTTTTCAATAGTATTCACCTCCTTTAGCTTAGTCTGCTCCTCCTCCACCCCCGCCTCCTCCTCCACCCCCGCCTCCTCCGCCACTCGAAAAACTTCCCCCTCCACCACTGCTCATTGTCGTACCTACAGAGGCAGTAAGGTTAGACATACTTTGGGTAAGGGCGGTTCCAAAATCGAGTCCAAGTCCTGAGGCGCCTGAGGTGAAATCAACCTCAGTTCCTTTGCTACTATACACATGATACCAGGTGGGAATATAGGTAGTGGCTCCCTCTTGTCCCAGAATGAGGGGAAGATATTTAGAAACCTGTTTGGCAACACCAAGGGCGGTACCGTAGACAAGCATTTCTTCCCAGATAACAAGAGCGTGGGGTAACTCATCTTTAAAGTGGGAAAAGTCTCGTAGAAAATTTCTAAAGCCCTCCCACCGTTTCGCTTCCAGAGAAGCCTCTTTGGTCCAACGGTAAAATACTCTGCCCCAAAAGGCAAAGAGAAACGCCCCACCAATTACTGCCCAGATAGCGAGGGCCATAAAAGCAATATCGGTCATAATCATAAACAGGATGGAGAGAAGGGAAACTACCAATACATTACTGATCACAAAACGAGTGCGCCATTTCTTGCCTCCTGGTTCCAAAAATTTCTGGCTATCTGCCATGTCCTTAACCGTTTCCATCCAGCCAGTCCAAAAAGCTCTTGTGGTGGTGGGGCTCTTTTTCATTTGAGATTTTAAATCGTCAAGGGAAATTTCATCTTCTGTTGTCAGGCTAAAGACAAAATCAAAAAGTTCTTGCTCATAGCTATTGAGGGGGCCATTGGGTTTATAGCGAGAATCTCCTTTAACGATAAAGTAATCAAAGTCCCGTTTACTGCCGATCCCCAAGATCCCTTTAGTATATTTTTGTCGGCTGTCAATACGAATGTGGTGACGTCTGGCTAGGTCCAAAAGCGTAGCTGAGAAGGAGTTGGTGGATACTAAATGATTTTGAGAAACGAGTGCTTCTACCAAAGCGGGTGGGCGAGTGCTGGGGGGATTATGAATATACTGCGGAACTGAAACATCATACTCTCTTCCGTGTCTTACCCAGATAAGAGTCCAAAACCCGATCCAGCCCAAAATACCAAGAAGGACCCCAACGGCGGTAAACTGGGCCACGGTGTGCCAAAAGAGAGTGTCTTGTCTGAAGCGGTCTTCTTCAGCTTTAATGCTAGCTAGATCTTTGCCAGAAACGCTAGGTCCAGTAATAACACTGGCGGGGAAAACAAATCTGGTTTCCACCATTTGCTTTTTGTCGAGATTATTAACAGTAAACTCTACACTTTTCCCGTCAAGAATAGCCGAGTTTCCTTGAAGGGGGCCATGACCCCACACGTAGAGATTTTCTTTGCCTACGTCCGTGGGAAGAGATATACGGATTAACACTTTGTCTGTACGAGCGTCCCAGTCCGGGCCGATCATTTTCCAATAAAATTCAGCGACGTCTTGATACTTCGTTACCCCACCCAGAAGAGTGTAAGAAAGGGTAAAGGTTTTTTCTTCGTTCGCTGAGGAGTGGTAAGCCTCGATGTGTTCGACAGCTCCGTTTCGTTCTGCCGCAAATTTATGAGTTGGCCTGGCGGAGTTTGCGGTAGGAATAGCTTCGTAAGGAATTACTACCCCGTTGCCAGTCTCACTAAAGGACACCCCATTAATAACTTGCGACTGGGTCAGGGGAATATCCCAAAACACTCTACTAAAGCTGCCGTCAAAGCTAAAGGTGCGCGCCTCGGTAATATCGACACTGCCATCAGCACTAATAGTTGCGTCAATAACCACCGAGGGGAAGAAAAAGGTTTTGTTAGCGGCCAAAGCGGCCCCTGGGAAAAGAAAACCTAGTGTTAGAAGCAGAAGGGCAAAGAAAAGTGCAAAGAGAGTTTTCATTACTCAATATTCTATCTCACTGAAGACAAAAACCGCTACCGCCTGTTACAATGAGCTGGTGAATATCCTGCAGACACTCATTCTCGCAGTTGTTGAAGGAATAACAGAGTTTCTCCCTATCTCCTCAACCGGTCACCTTATTCTCACCAGCGATCTCTTGAAAATAGTCCAAACCGATTTTTTTAAAAGCTTCGAAATTGCTATTCAGCTTGGTGCAGTTCTCTCAGTTGTAGCGCTGTATGCTAGAACACTCCTGAGGGAGAGACAGGTCTGGAGAAATATCTTTGTAGCGTTTATTCCTACCGGAGTTCTGGGACTGCTTCTTTACAAAGTGGTTAAAACATATCTACTGGGTAACGAACTCGTTGTCGTTATTTCCCTATTGGTTGGTGGGGCTTTCCTTATTTTTGTTGAAAAAGTAGTTAAGTTTGAAAAGCACCACATTACTGATATTGGGAAACTTGGCTTGCGTGATTCGTTTGTCTTGGGTCTTTGTCAAAGCCTTGCCATGATCCCGGGGGTGTCTCGCTCGGCAGCCACCATTGTGGGGGGAATGTTTTTGGGAATGAGTCGCACTGCAGCCGCAGAGTTTTCCTTTTTGCTCGCTATTCCTACTATGGCTGCAGCGACTATGCTTGATCTAGTGCAAAGTAGCTGGGCTTTTACAAATGAGGAATACTTTCTCTTAGCCCTTGGTTTTGTTGGTTCGTTCTTTACTGCCCTCATTGCGGTCCGACTCTTTATTCGTTACGTTCAGACGCATAACTTTGTCATTTTTGGAGTTTACCGTATTGTTCTCGCTATAGTAGCTTACTTTATTTTAGTACGGTGAACAGAGTCCTCGTCTATAGTTTCTTTGCCCCCTCAAATAAAAGCTTCAAAATACTACGCGACCTAAAACTAATTAATGGCGACAAGTATTACATTGGCAGTCTTAAGACTCTTATCAAAATGATTAGCAGGGAAAACTATGATTACATTCTGGGGTTGGGAGACTATAACAAATTGGCAAAGCAGATAAGAGTCGAGACAATATTTGTTAATAGATATGGCAAAGAGGTAATTGATTCTTTGGGGCGAGAAAAGTGCTACCCCTCTTGGAGTCTATCCCATGAATCACTAAGAGTTTCTGATAAGGAAACAAATGGGAACTGCAACCGGGCAGCATATTGCGTTGAGAGTGCATTGAAACAAAATGCTTTACCCAGTAAACATGCCTTTCTCCATATTCCCAGCAGTTTTGACCTAATGGCTGCGACTGGTATGATAGGGGAACTATGGCCGAAATAATTCCTTCAGATTCAAAATACCTTCCCTTGACTCAGCAAAAATACAGTTGTGTTCCTACCTGTATCCAGATGGTAATGCTTCGACACAATATTCCCCTGATGCCCGCTGAACTTATTGGCTATGAGCTGGGGCTGGTAGTTCCCCAGATGGATGCCAAGCTGTTTTGGAAACCAAGGACTGGAGCGAGGCCAGCGGCGGGATACGGCACCCAACTAAGTAAAAAGGAATACGGACCAAACTTGGTATTTAGAAAACTGGGAATTCCTTTAGCCATGAATTGGTCTCTTGTTAATTCCTTCAGGTCACTGGAGAGCTTTAAGGAATATTTGGGTAAGTTCGAAAATTCACAAAAAGATATTTTGCTTTGCTTTGATTGGGGAGATTTGCACGGGGATAGGACCTACCATAATGGACACGTGTGTTTACTGGATAAAGTAGAAGGGGATCAAATTAGAATAGTAGATCCTGATCCCTTTTCTCCCAAGTGGCAAACTTGGAGCCAAGAAGAAATGCTTAGTGCAATGAGATATCATGGGGTGGACAAAATGGCTGGATGCTGGGAGATTACTGACCTTTCTGGGAAATAGCTTCGTCTAAAAGAACCCCGTTTAAGTAAATGGTTACCGTAGTCATAGCGGGAAATTGCAGTGCGGTCTGGGTGATTTGTTCTTTTAGTCTTGGTTCATCGCATGCTCCACCCAGTTGTATCGATCCGGTGAGATACACATCTCCGTGTTTTTCTGTTTGAATAACTTTATCAACACTAAGATCTGAATTCGACAAAGAATTGTAGTAGCCAAGCTCTTCCGGCGACTTCTCCTTTAAGGAAAAGAGTCCGTCCAATCCTCCACGAATAAGATCCTTGGTGGGACCAATTTCTACTATGATAGGGACTAAGCTATCGCCACAGCCCACAAGTTTGCCAAGCTTGCCGTTATCTCCTGTAGCTATGACGTAGGCTTTAACTTTCATTTTAGGAAACCCGGTTTCGGTAAGATTGTCCTTGGGCCGGACAGTTCTAGTGGGGTTAGTAGTTCTGAGCAAAAAGAAGCTAACAGCGGCACCGCTGCCTAAAAAAAGGAGAGTAATAAATATAAAAAATGGGTATCTCATAGGAAAACCCTGGTCAGTTAAATTAAATTTAGGTCTGGGTTTATGATGGGCGTAAGCGTCTCGAAGGGAATGTTTACATGTCTTACTCCTGCTGAGTAGGGAGCCACCTGAGACGGATCAAAAATGAGGATCAAGTCAGATTCACCGATGTTAAATTTGGTGAAGTTTTTAGCACTGGGAGAAGCACCGCTAGCGACCAAAGAGGTTATTCCCGGGTCGGGACCGAGTTGGGTATTAAGCTCCGCAATAGCAAGGTCAGATAAAACTTGCGCAAAATTTGCTTTGTCTGCAAACATATCCGCAATTTGTAGTTCTTTTTTAAGCACCAGACTGTAGGTGATAGTAGTGTGCACAGTATCAGGGTGAGCCATGTGGTAGTAGTACTGAGAAATGGTGAAGTCTAAAGAGATAAAGGAACTATCAACACGGTTGGCTAGGTAGCTAATAAAAAGCTGATTGGCGGGGTCGCTTCCCGTTGTCTCTTTGCTTTGCTCATTGGCCTCTTTTTTAAATTCGGTCACGGTTGAATCTACCAAGGTCTGAATGCGGGTGTTAATCTCTTTTTCTAAAACAGAGTCAAAAACTCCGGCTACTTGGGGGTAGGCAAGTTTAACAGTCCAGGTATTATTTGGATCAGTTTCCTCACTCGTAGTTTCCAGGATGTGAACGTCAGTAGCGGTGGGCAGACCAACCCGGGAAACCTGGGGAGCGTTTTTTGTTGCCTGGACCGTGTAGAGAATAAGAAAGATAGTAAAGGCTATTACGACAAAGGCAACGAACAGTTTCTTAGCTAGCCTGTTGGGTATAGCTTTTTTCATCGCCGGCTAAGTATACCAAATGAGCACTACTTTTTAATTATCTTTCCCCAGTGAATTGAGTTCCAAATTCTCTCGTGGAGAAAATACAAAATAGTGGCGATGATATTGGAGATACTGACTATCGAAACCGTAGTAACAATATCACGCGTAATAAACTGCACAATAATTGACTGACTAACAATGATCGTCAGTCGGTAAGTAATGGTTTTTACCAATGAGCGTGATGTCTTTTCGTGCAGTTTCATTTAACTAACTATATTTTTGGGATCCCCCCTAATATATGACTCGATATTACCGATAATAATGTCCGGGAGGTTGTGAAGAGAATCGTTTGTTAACCAACCCAAATGAGGAGTCAAGACGACACTTGGGAGCTGTAAAAGGGGGTTTGTCCTTTCCCACTTTACGATAACATCCAGTCCCGCCCCAGCTATTTTTTTATCTTTCAAGACTTCATAAAGCGCTAATTCGTCAACCACCCCTCCTCTAGACGTGTTAATTAATATTGCAGATGGTTTCATGAGCCCTAACAGTTCCTTAGAAATTAGTCCATTAGTCTCTTTGTTTAAAGCAAGGTTTATTGAAATTACGTCGCTTAGCTTAAATAGATCTTTAAGATCCGCCGGTGTGACATCCTTAACCTTTTTATATTTTCTATCCCAGCCAACAACTTTCATGTCCAATCCATTTCCCATTTTGGCTACCCGCTGGCCTATAGCTCCTAATCCTATTACCCCCAAGGTCTTTCCCTGGAGATCAAAACCGCTGTAACTATTAACGTGATCGGTATTGCCTGGATCGGTTTCAAAAGGGCGATCGCGCATAGCGGAGTTTCCTAGGGGGATCTTTCTGTTGACCGCAAAGATTAAACCAATGGCCAATTCGGCTACTGACTGGGTAGCAAATCCGGGAACATTAGATACCACAATTGACTTATTTTTTGCTGCAACCAAGTCAATGCCATTATAGCCGGTGCTGTTAAGACTGATGAACTTTAAATTCTTGGTCGATTCCAAAACCCTTTGTCCAAGCGGAGCTATAAAACAATCGACAATTGCAATGTCTGCGTTTTGTAATCTTTTGATCGCTGTTTCCTCGTCACTGGTATTATCAAAAACCTCAAGCTCACCCAGTGACCGGAGCTTAGAAATATGTGTTTCCGTCAGGAATGATTGATTGAGAACGACAATCTTCATTTGCTAATTATAGCAACTACTCCAGCTACCGACGGGTAGTAGCTTAACAAATCGTGACCAATTAACTCCCGACCCTAATTCTGCTTGGGGTAATTTCGATACTATCATTTGCTCGGTTGAAAATAATTTTGAAGTTGTCAAAAAAACCCTCTTGGCCAAGAAGACCACGAACGTTGGCCCCCTTCATAAAGCCAACTGGGATAGTGACTGAGTGATTAGTTCCTATCACCTCAACAGCAATTTTTGTTAGATAAACAGTCACGGTGTCCTTGCCAATTCCTCCAAATTGTTGTTTGGACACTTTCCTGAGATCAACCCCCACTGCTTTAGCAATCTCAATGTCGAAAAGAGACATATCTGCCCCAGAATCAATGAGAGCTTCAATGATCAGATTAGCCTTGGGACCTGTAACTTTGACCGGAATAATAGGACGACGAATAGTTCTGGTGGCAGCCGGGTAAGGAGTCTTTTTGAACGGGAAGATCATTTCACTTTCATTAGCGGCACGCTTATGAGGGGATAAGGAGCGTTTTTATAAAATGTGTGTTTTTTTCCGGTTTTATCTGCCTGTTTTTTTGCTTGGGCCAAAGTAGTCCCCGAACCCAACACCTTTTTATAATCCATAGAAAGCGCTACCCACTTGTCTTTAAAAGGGAGTAGCACTTTTGTTAGGTCAATGGGCTTTAACTTTTGAGTATTCATACCTATATTATATAGTATAAAAGCAATTTCCCTTTCCCAGCCGTACGCAAACCTTGTCGCATCTGGTAAAAAAACTCTTGAAACCAGGAGGTGGGCTACTTCCTTTCGGGGAGACCTACTAATTTGTTCCTCAAAGACTGTTCCTACCGAACCCGCGGGCTATGCCTTGTGTGTTGTTGAGCTAGCAGCAATTGAGCCAATGCAGCGAAAACACGAGAGAGACGCCTGCATAAAACTATATGACAGAGCGAAGGTTTGGCATCTGAAAAACCTTCGCTTAGTGGACCCTATTTTTAAAGTCAAAGGAAAACTCAGCCTGTTTGATGTCAAGCTTCCTAAAAACACCCGTCTTCTCCCTGTTGGGAAAGGGTATAATTGCCAAAATATAAAACTATGATTACACTTCCTGGTGCAGTCTTTGCTAACAAACACGCTATTTTATCCCTCGGTGGTTCGCTAGTTGTCCCAGATGAAGTAAATGTTACTTATCTTAAAGAATTTCGTTCCTTCATTCTTTCCAAAATTACCGAGGGCTGGAGCTTTGTTTTGGTGGTGGGGGGAGGAGCCCAAGCCAGACGCTATATTGACGCTGCTACTCAAATTCTTGATAAAGAGATTACAAAAGATGATCAAGACTGGTTAGGCATCCACGCCACTCGCTTTAATGGCCATTTGGTTCGTACTATCTTTCGCTCCCACGCCCAGCCGGCCCTCGTAACTCATCCAGAAGATGACGAGATTGATAGTAGTTGTAAGTTGGTGGTGGCCTCTGGGTGGAAACCAGGGTGGTCAACTGATTATGTGGCCAGCAAACTTGCCCATAGACTTAAAGCCAAGTTAATTATTAACCTCACGAATATTAGCCAGGTCTTTACGGCAGACCCCAAGAAAGATCCCGGCGCTAAACCACTTGATCAAATGTTGTGGAGTGATTTTTGTGCCATGGTGGGAGACAAGTGGGTTCCGGGCATGAATGCACCCTTTGACCCTGTTGCTGCTAGTCTTTGTTGTAAAGAAAATATCGCAGTGGCAGTAATGGCGGGAGATAACCTCGCCAACCTTTCTGATTGTCTCAGTACAAGACCTTTTTTGGGAACGCTTCTTACAAACTAAAGCTACTCTTCAAAGCCGTCACGCTTTACCGGTGAAAAGATAAACACTAGTAGAGCTAAGGCACTTAAAAAGAACAAGGGGATGGCAAGTGACCGGTCAGCCATAAGACCAATTACGGGATTGAGAAATACAAGCACCACTCTTCTAAACATTGAGATGGACGACAATACAGTTGCTCGCTGCTCGGATTGAATAAATTTGTTCATATAAGAGCTCATTAGTTCCATTCGTGTCAAACCAAAGCCGCCAGCAGTAACCAGAAAAATAATTACAGTAATTGGACTGGGGAAAAGTGCGACAATTAAAAACCCAACAGCCACAATTCCAGCGGAAATTCGCAAATAATTTTTTGCCCCACCCACCAGTCTTTCCAAAAAAGGAAAATTGGCTGCAATGATTATTTCAGAAACGATCAAGGTAACACTAAACCAACCGAAAACATAAATAGACACTCCAGCTTTTTCCAAGAGAGGCTGACTTAACCACAGAACAAAATAACCCACTGCGGCAATGCCAATGGCGTCAATGGCCAGGCTGCGGAGTTTTTTGTGACCCAGAAAAAACCGGACGCCACTTTTGGCGATGAGTAAATAACGTTTGCGCTCTGGGATTTTGTCTTTGGTGCCTGGCTCTTTAAGTGACCAGGCTACCATAGTGGCTAAGAAAATCGGAACAGCTGTCAAAATAATCGGCCAGTTCAGTCCCAATCTGGCGGCAATCAAACTGCCGATCGGGGCGGCCACGGCAATACCAATTAAATGCAACGAGTGGGCTCGAGCAAACACCGCCTTGCTTTCGTCCTCTCTGCCTAATTCTTTTAAGCTGTCGTACAGTAGCGCATCGTCAGCGCCAGATAGCAAAGCGGTACCAAGGGCAAACAAGAATTCTCCCACCAGAAAGATTTCAAATTTGGGTACCAGTCCGTAAATGACGGCAGCCACCGCTATGACTAGCGCTCCCAAAGTTAAAGAGTACTTGCGGCCAAAAAAGTCGGCAATCGTCCCCGTGGGAATTTCTAGAACAAAGATCCAAAACATGAACCAGGATTGTAGAAACTGCACTTGGGCCAAAGACAGATTTCCCCAATGAGTCAACATTGGTACAAGTACCGCCCCGAAGAAGGTCAGGCTTACGAGAAACTGAAAGGCATAATAACGCCAGACCACACTGTGGATACTATTTCTAATTGATGAGATAGGTGGTTGTTTCATAGATTAAAAAACCAGCCGTCTTTGGCTGGTTTATGGTTTAAATGCTAGGTAATGTGCGTCAGTGTTCTAAACCATAACCAGCCCTCTCGGCGTTGCCAAGGGTGACGGGGTATTGGTTAATAAAACTACCACAGTTCATAGATAGTATTTTAAAGAGGGGTCGGGGGAAAGTCAATGGGAACTATAGGGTTGTCGAAAAAGTTTGGATGCTGTCTTTCCTAAGGGTAATGAGGTGACGCCTAAGAATTTTGTAAGTATCCAGGTCAAAAGTTACATCATCCATCGAGTCTTTGGTAACGCCTTCGTCTCCATAAGTTTCTTTCCCAAGGTAACACCACTGATCAAAGATGTGCCGCTCTCCCAAATTCGTTTCCGGATCTTTCTCATCAATGGCAATCGCTCCGGAAAAAGGCCACTGTTTAATTTTGGCAGCCGACAGGGCAATAAACAGGCGACTATTATAAAGAGCCGGATTTTCCTTCCCTACACACCCGCCTTTACATCTTCCTAAACGATACCCAAAGCAAGCGACTTTACTGTGATCAATGCCAAGTAACTTCTCACATAGCTGTTGGTCCTTGGCAATCTGAGTAAGAAACGTAGTTGCCTGCTTTTTGTTTTTAAACACTCCCATGACCGAGGCTACTTCTGTAGGAGTAATATGATCGACATCCTCGAGGTAGGGCTGCAAGTAACCTTGTTCATTTGTTTTTGTCTTAAGTATCAGGAGTTTTTTAGTGAGTCGTAACTGGCGATTATAAAGGGGTTGCAGTTTCTTGACGAGCTGAGCTTCTTTAAACAGGGCTCCCAATTCACCGGTGGTGGGAATAGTTTCAATCGAGGTAACTTGCTGGGATAGCTGCATTTCTTTAGATGAGAAATGATCCGAGGAGAAGTGGTCTTTTACTCGGGACTGAATATTAATACTCTTACCTACATAAAGCGGTGCCCCGCTTTCCCCGTAAAAAATGTAGACTCCGGGGCATTCGGGGAGACTGTCGAGGAGTTCTTCTGATAGGTTAATAGGGACGGTGGGTCGTTGCATCACCTTCATGATGGTCTGCTCGAGTTTTTTCTGGGGGAAGAGTGTAAACAGCTGTTCGTAAAATTGCCAACAGACCCAGGCATCATCAAAGGCGCGGTGACGATGCTCACAATTAAATCCAAAGCGCTTAATAACCGCATCAAGACTATGCCGCTTAAACTTAGGAAATAGTGCCCGGGACAGTTTTACCGTACACAAATTTCTTGCTCGGTAGGAAATATCTTGACGGGCTAACTCTTGTTTAACAAATCCGTAATCAAAGCGAACGTTGTGAGCAGAAAAAACGCAGTCTTTAAGAAGGCCAGAGATATCTTTGGCGACACTCGAAAAGCTTGGAGCTCTTGAGAGTAGCTCTGTACTGATTCCTGTCAGGGCTGAAATTTCTGGCGGAAGGTAGGAGTCTGGATTAACTAGTGTCTGGAACTGTTCAACCACCTGATTATGTTCTACGCGAATGATACCGATTTCAATGATGCGATCGGCTCTAGTGGAGGTACCAGTGGTTTCAATATCAACAAAGGCAATTTTTGAGGGAAGCATAATAGTGGTACACTAGGCAAATGATTGTACTACTTCTTTTTGCATTTTTGTCAGGGTTGGTCACACTTCTGGCTCCCTGTATTTGGCCGCTTCTACCGATTATTCTTTCCTCATCAGCTACCGGTGGATCAAGAAAGCCTTTAGGAGTGACCTTGGGAATAATGGTGAGCTTTGGTTTTTTTACTCTTACCCTAACTTATCTAGTCCGGCTCTTCCACTTTGACCCGGATATTTTAAGACTCGGTGCGGTCGCAATTATTATTGTTCTAGGACTATCTCTTATCATTCCAAAGCTTTCGGCCCAATTGGAACTGCTGGTTAGTAAATTAAGTAGCAAGTTTGGCGGGGCAAGTGGTGTCAAGCGTGAGGGATTTGGAGGCGGATTTTTAACCGGTTTGGCTCTGGGGGTAGTCTGGACACCCTGTGCCGGCCCGATTTTAGCTACTATCACTGCTTTGTCTGTTACCGCTTCGGTTAATTGGCAACTGGTTTTAATTGTAGCCGTGTATGTTACCGGCGTGGGAATTCCTCTTTTTGTCTTTGCCAAGCTAGGTAATCATTTTTTTAGTAAAGCGAGAGCCCTCAATAGGTACACGGGAAGAATCCAGCAAATCTTCGGGATCATCATGATTGTTACGGCCCTAGCAATTCTCACTAATGTTGATAAACAGCTCCAAGCAGGGCTCCTCGATAGAATCCCAGCTTACGGCACCTTCCTTATTAAGCTTGAGAGTAATCCCCAAGTCACCTCCGCTCTTAATGGACTAAAAGGTGGGACCAATCCCACTTCCATGGTTGGGAAACCCGTGGGACCCAGGAATGACGCTCTCAGTGCTCCCCTGGCTCCCGAGTTTAGTGGCGGGACAATGTGGCTTAATACAGATAAGCCGCTTACCCTTAGCGACTTAAAAGGGAAAGTAGTCTTGGTAGATTTTTGGACTTATACCTGTATCAACTGTATTCGTACCCTACCTTTTGTTACTGGTTGGGACCAAAAGTACCGCGATCAAGGACTAGTGGTAATCGGAGTCCATAGTCCCGAGTTTGAGTTTGAAAAGAAAACGACCAATGTTGAAGATGCTATTAAACGTTTTAAGATTAAGTACCCCGTGGTGCAAGATAACGACTTTGCGATTTGGCGCAGTTACAATAATCACTATTGGCCGGCCAAATATCTGATCGACAGTCAGGGAAGAATTCGCTATAGCCATTTTGGAGAAGGTGCCTACGAGGAGACGGAGAGAATTATACAGGAGCTTCTCAGAGAAGCAGGAAGAAAAGTTGACGATGAGGTGGTTAGTGTTACTAACGAAGCACCAAGAACACCGTCCACCCCGGAAACCTACCTAGGCAGTAACCGCATGCAATATTACTATCCCAGTGGCCAGCTTTCGGTGGGGAAGAAAAATTTGACTCCGTCTTTAGCCCTTCCTGTTAACACCTTTTCCTTAGGGGGAGCCTGGACAGTCAATGAGGAAGAATCCATTGGGGGTAAAGGATCTACTCTGATTCAACATTTTGTCGGGAAAAAAGTCTTTCTTGTCATGCGTAAAGTGGATACCACCGATGCTAGCCCAGCAGTGACAGTCAGAGTTCTTTTGGACGGAGTAGTAATCACCCCTGAGGCAGCGGGAAGCGATGTAGTAGACGGGAGAGTCACAGTCACCGAAGATAGGCTCTATACCTTGGTCGAACTAGCTAGCCCGGGTCCCCACAGTCTCACGTTAGAGTTTGAAACCGGTGGGATAGCTGTTTTTGCCTTTACCTTCGGCTAAACTGAGATGTTATCTTGACACACTCCTCACTTGGCAGTACCCTTCTTATATTCATGAGGATTGTTCTGTCCATCGCAATTCTTCTCCTTTTGATCTTAGTCGCCGTAGGGGGTTATCTCTACTTTACTGGTCGGTTACCTATGCAGCAGTCTGCTCCCTCAGATGCTCTTAGTTCTACAGAGGAGAGTGGCCTCTCTAGTGACTACCCGACAGACAGTAGCGATACCGCTCTTACTGATGGTACGGGTGACAGCGATTTAGAAGAGGACGATCAACTTATTGAAATGAAACTAAAGCAGTTAGATGCTAAAGCTGGGGATGTAGAAGTAGGACTAAATGATAAAGAGCCAGATTTGAATCCGTAGCTAAAACACTATGAAAGCAAAATTTCTTTTAAGCTTCTTAACTATCTTCCTTTTGACACTCACCCTCGCTGAGAGTGTTTATGCAGTTAACGAACTTAGGGTTAAAAAAGCCGCTTCGTCTGCTGCTCAGAAACAAATGATCAGACAAGAAGATAAAGTGGCCAATCTCAAAAAAAGAGCCACCAGTGAAATTGATCGCAGGGTAAAAGCGCTTAACGCCTTAAAGGAACGAGTGAGTGGGCTAAAGCGTCTTAGTGATAGTCAGAAAGCGGAATTCGCTGGAAAGATTCAAACAGAGATTGATGGTCTGACTGCCCTTAAGGCTAAGATCGAAGCTGAGACCGATTTGGAAACCCTTAAGGCTGACGTTCAGTCCATTGTTAAGTCCTATCGTATTTTTGCTTTCTTTATGCCCCAGATCCAAATCTTAGTGGCCGCCGATTCTCTGGGAGAAGCCGCTGATCTTTTGGTGGGACACGCGGATAAGTTGACTCTGCGTGTTACCGAAGCCAAAACCGCGGGACACGATGTTACTGGCCTAGAAGCTAAGCTTAGCGACATGAGAAGTCAAATCGACCTGGTCAAAAACATCAATTCACAAATTGAGTCGTCAGTAGTCGTCCTGACCCCTGAGGGGTTTCCAGGTAATAAAGCGGCGTTACAGGTTGCTAGATCTTCTCTGGGGACAGCCCGCAAGGCGCTTGATGCTACCCGTCAAGACGCAGCCTCAATTCGTAATGGTCTATTAGTGTTAAAAAAGTAAGAGGCGGTGAGTAGTATGTCAATTCTGGCTTGGATTGTCTTTGGTTTGATCGCCGGATCGATCGCCAATTTTGTTAGTCCCAATTCTGCAAAAGGAGGAATTCTCGCTTCGATCATTTTGGGTGTGGTAGGAGCGGTAGTTGGTGGGTACCTAGGAGAAATGTTTTTTGGAGTGGGAGTAACTGGCTTTAATGTCACCTCTTTTATTGTGGCTGTTTGTGGATCGCTCCTGGTTTTATTTGTGGGAAGAGTGTTATCGCGTTCCAGCTAAGAGGACAATAACTCTCCTGGCTGTTTTTAGGGCGGTCGATTTTTCTTTTCGTGGTTGGCGGGTGCCTACGTAGGTGCTAAAATTGAGTAACCATTAATCCCCTGTAGCTCAATGGTAGAGCGCTTCGCTGTTAACGAAGATGTTCTAGGTTCGAGTCCTAGCGGGGGAGCTGCGTTCCAAAACTCGTCCTGTCTGCACCAGTCTTCTGATAGAATTCATTAATGTCAGCCGAGCAAATAAAGGTACTTCTAGATAAGGGTGTTCAGGCCCGAGAGGCTGGCGACTATATAACTGGGTTACAGGATATTCAGAGAGCCTTCACTGATTCAATAGGTTTAGATGATCAGAGTAGGATAGTTGAATCGGGTAATCAATTATCTATTCAATTACGTCTTCTCGCGGGAAGAAGCAGTAGGTCTGGTAACAAAGATGAGGCCACCAGATTTAGTAACGAATCATTGGCGGTCTATAACAAATTGGAAGAACTGGGATTATTAAACCTCCAAGATCCTAACATAGCTCGTAATTGGGCCCATTCCTTATTGTATGCAGGCAAATACGAAGAGGCGGTCAGGGCTTTGGAGCAATCAGCTAGGATACAAACAAATCAGGCTGCTCAAGGTGATGAAATGTGCCACCTTGCATCAGCTAAACTAATTCAGGGAGATATTAATGGAGCCACAGATCTCGTTGATAAGGGAACCAAACTGATACAGGACAATAATGGGTCAAATATTTGGCTAACCTTTGGCTACATGACTCTTGCAACCCTGCTTGCTAAAAAAGCTGAGTTCACTAGGACCAGCGCTATTTTACGGGAGGCGTTAGTAATTGCTGAAGAGAATGGCCTAATGGTTGGTGAGGAGGAGATAAAATACTTGCTGACACTCCCGCCAGCCGAAGTCAATGTTCTAAAAGCCGTGGGAATTTAATAGTCTAGAACTCATTCGTCCTGGCGAGCTAAGCTCAGCAGTCCGTTAATTATGATAATATCTATATATGGCAACCATTACCATTGAAGATTCAGTAGAATTTCCCAGGTGCCCACACTGTGATAAAGAAATAAAAACCATTCTTAAGCAGCAGGTTGGTTCACTTCAAGTCCATATTATCTACTTCTGCCCCGAGTGCAGGAAAATCTTAAACGTAGTATCTGAAGTCTACGGTTTTTAGACATAATAAGTCCGAACTTCATCCATTACCCGGAGCCAAGAACATATTAAAAACTGATATTGTATAATTACATGACTATGTGGATGATCGGAGATATCATTTCCGCACTATTTATTCCTGTAGGTAAAAGATATTTAGAGTTAACTTCAGATCGGAAGTTAAAATTTAAACGCAATTGTTTTGTTTATCTACTGGTTTTGTTCGTCGGGTCTGTTTTATGTATTGTAGATTTTGCATACGATAAGAACTCATTGTTTTTCTTACCGGGTATTATTGGATTAGTTTTAACTGCGATTTTCTTCTTCAAACTTAAAGGAATTAAATAGTTTACCAAGCGTAGGAAAAATTAAATTCGTGTGTAAAAGTTTCGGATGGTGTCAACTGCTCGGAGCCACAGTTGACGACCAGCGAAATTTGCGATGGTGTCAAAGGGTTTTGTCGCTTCGTACTGCAACGTTTTACCCTCTAGTCTTAGGTTCTGAAGTGTCAGCTTGATGAGTTGTCTCTTTTCCTCGACTTCCGAACTTTGGAAAAGCTCATAGGCTCGTTTAGCCAGCTCCAGTATGTAGTTTGCCGTAACGTAGTAATTGTCTTCGGCATCCTGTAGCAGGGCAAGACGGGCATCAAAATCAGCTATTTTGCCTCGAAAGGATTGAAAGAATTTGTCATAGCCATCCTCAGTAATGCACCATAGTTTTAGTAGAATATGAGTGTGTATACTCCTAGCGAAGAGATCAGATTGAAGATTAGGGCACTGTTTGAGCCCCGCCATGGGCGCAGATTAAGGGAGTCAGAAGTATTAGAGATTGCCCTTAATCTTGCTGGCTTTGCGGAAGTCGCAATTGAAGCAGCGTTGGATAAGAAGGTTAAAAATAAACGTGTTCTAGGTAAGGCTCGGTCTGGTAGAATGGCTAAATGATCAAGCTGATAGTAAACGGTGATGATTTTGGCATAACAAAGGGAGTTAACAGAGGTATTCTCGAAACGGCTAAAAAGGGCATTTTGACCTCAACTTCGGTTATGGTCAATCGCCCATACGCCGCAAAAGTCAAAGAGTTTCATCAGACAGTCCCACAAGTAGGTATAGGCTTACACGTTGAGTTCGCAAAGGGGTTTCTTGATCGAACTAAGAATCAAGGCGAGGTTGGACAAAGCGAAATCTTGCAGACTATCGAGGAGCAAATTACCAAGTTCAAGGATATGGCCGGATTTATGCCCGATCATATGGACTTCCACAAGGTTGCTATTCGTCCGACCAAAACGTTTGTTATTGACGATATTTCCTTATTTAAGAATCCAGTTAACGCTGTCTCAGAGAAATATAATCTTCCGTGGCGTGGAATAGATGAAATTACAGTTATTGATACCTTCCATGGAGCTATCTACGATTCGCAAAGTCATAAAAAGTCGAGCATGAATTTGGAAAGAATTTCTCCGGCTGCACTTATCAAGGTTTTAAGGTCGCTGAAAGATGGAACATACGAACTTATGACGCATCCTGGCTATGTTGATGAAGAATTAACCAGCAGCTATGCGCAAGAAAGGGAAGTAGAAGTAGCTACCCTTTGTGACCCAAAAGTTATTGAGGAGATTAAAAGATTAGATATAAAGCTCGTCCCATATGAGTAAAAAATCAAAAACAGAAAAAGGTGGACAGCGCTTAGAACCTGCCGGTTCAGGTACTGTTCAAATAGTGCAATTGTCTCCTAACGACTGGACCGTGCTTCGTGATCTGAAATTAAAATCAATTGATCAAGAGCCAATAGCTTTTGCTGATCCCGGACCAGAGCGAAATAAGTATGTTGCTAGAACGGAGGATGAATGGCGAGATATTCTTGCCGGCAAAATGTCGAATGGCGAGCCTGGCGAAACAGTCATGTTCTTTGCCAGAGTTGGTAATGAATATGTTGGTATGGTATCTGCGATAGTGCCAGCTGATAGATCAAGGACGGCAACAATTCAGCATATGTTTGTCGACAGAACCCAGCGTGGACGTCATATTGGGCGACAGCTTCTTGAACATTTAGTCGTTGAACTAAAAAGTAAGCCAAATCTTGATAAGGCAGAGCTTCAAGTTGTGGCAACGCAGACTCCGGCGGTTATGCTCTATCAAAGTCTGGGCTTCCAGCAAACTAAAGTATTTGAAGGTGAAGCGGTTCGAGATGGCATATCTTATGACGAAATCGAAATGGAACTAGACTTGAGGTAGTTCTATTTGTAAGAACGAATAAGATCGCAAAACTTCCAAGCTAGCTAGTGATATTTCTCGGTTAAGAAATGCGTCCTTCAAGGGGAGCCAGATTTTTGAAATTTCTTGATAATCACCCTAGGACAAAACAAGATAGGGAAGCGGGGTAGGTTATAAAAGTGGTAGGTGAGACTCACTCCACCCGGCGAGTAGTGATTACATTAGCTGGGTATAAACCATTGTCCCGAAGATAGCACCAATTACCGTAAGAACAAACTTTAGGATTTTATTACTCTCGCTTTTCTTAAAAAGAAGGTAAAGGCCAACAATCGGGATGGCAAAGACCATAAAGAAAATCCCAGGAACCAGGTAAAGAAGCGTTGCAGTGTCACTGTTTGCTTTTACTGGTTTGCTATCTGCCATATGTCTACCAAATTTCTACCGTGTCAAGCATTGCTTGAGCTTGCGGGAGATATTGGTCATAGGTTTCAGGGAAAGCGGTGTAAGAGAAGGCGTATGACTTTCCGTTTTTAAGGTTCCAAACTTGAAGGTTTTTGTATTGGTTGCCGTCCACAGCGTTCATGTAAACTACTTTGTGGTATTGCACTCCGTTTAGGGTAATATCTGACTGTTCAACCAGTTTATAGCCAGGAATCTGAGTTACTGCAGCCATGGCTAGCTTGGTATAAGTGGTTAAGGTCATGCCTTCATCAATTTGATCGTCAATTAGGAACTTAAATTCTGCCTCTTTGCCTTTTGTGAAGGCCACTTTTATGATTGTAGGCTCTTTGTACTCGGTCTTTACCCAATCGGATGGGTATTTGAACTTCACTTTCAGAACTGGATTGTAGTAATCTTTTGTCCCTGCAACTGTTTTTTGGGTGTTGACGTTAGTCGTTGGGAAGATACCATTTGGACGAAGAAGTTTAAGACAAGCTACACCAACTACAGAAGGCTCCATATTTTGTGATAGAATTTATCTGTGAACCCCTACGTAGTCTTCGCTTTATTGTTTCTGGGTTTAAGTAATTGGATCCAACTTCGTTATCTTCTCGGAAATTTATTTGTACACCACAAACTTAGCAATACGGATGGAAAAGGGTTACTTGCCTCATTGAACAGAAAAACTGGATTGAATTTATCAATTAAATTAATAGATGGACGAGATAAAGCAATCGGATTCATGGTTAGTAGTCCTCCATTTAAACCTGTGATGATATTTTCGGAAAAACTATATGAATTACTGAATAAGGATGAGTTTGAGTGGGTGGCCTTACACGAGTCTGGCCACTATTTAATGTGGCATAACTTGAAAATGGCCCTAACACAATTGGCTGTCGGCACGCTTGGAATAGCGCTTCTAAGTTTATTGCCGAGTTCCTTATTAACTCCAGCATTACTATCGGTGATTCTTAGTATTTTGTATATCCAATTAGCAAAGATTTACGAATATCAGGCAGACAATTATTCTGTTACCAACATGGACAATCCAAAAGGAATGATATCTGGAAACATTAAAATGAAAAAAGCAAATATGACTCTAGGTGGTAATAAAATTTTACAGTTGGTATGGGTCATCGCTGTTCCCTACGAGAAACGGATAGCGATGGCAGAGAAGGAGATTGATCGGAGAGAGGGTAAAGGACAAAAATCTTAAATCTGTGCGCAAAAGTTCCAAACTCCATCTTTTAGTCTACCGAAGCTGAAGGCGAAGGGGACCGCCAGGGCGGTCTCTATCCTATAGTTTGGTTACCTTCTTGTTTTGCGACAAAATACAAGCATGGGTAAGGAAGATGACGAAAATCTGCCGTACGAATCCCTACTTTATTTGCCCTCTTGACATATTAGAACATGTGTTCTATTATAACTAGAACATCTGTTCTATATATGAGAGTTAACACCAAACAAATTATTCTTCAAAAGGCAACCCGAGTATTTGCTAAAAATGTGTATCAACATTTCAGCATAAGAAATGTTGCTAAAGAAATTCCACTGGCTCACTCTGTTTTATATCACTATTTTAAGGACGAAGAAGAATTATTGAAGGAGATGTATGAATCTTTGAACAGTGCCCTTGGTGAAAAGAGAGCAAAATTGCCAAAAACTAAAACTGCGTCTGAAATGCTCAAACAACGTATTAAATTTCAGATTGAGAATGAAGAAGAAATAGTTGCTGTTTTAAAGTATTACCTTTCTCATAGAAAGAATTTTAAAAGATTTAAAAATGGCTTTGTTCCTGACAAAAGCTCACTACATATAGAAGAGGTTTTACGATTTGGAATGGAAACGAAAGAATTTTTTGTCGAAAATCTGGATGATGATGCAAAAGTAATAACACATGCAATTAATGGCTTTCTACTTGAATACTATCCTCATATCCCAACGGGGAAAGAAAAAAACGAACTCGTTGATAGAATCTTTAACTTTTTAATAAGAGCCTTGAAGGGAGGTGAAAACAAATGAAATTGATAAATATTTTAACTTTAGTACTTGTTGTTGTAGGGGGTCTTAACTGGGGTCTTGTTGGATTATTCAAATTTAATCTAGTAACTACTTTATTCGGTGAAGCATCAATACTTTCAAGTATAGTTTTCGTTCTTGTTGGTCTTTCTGCTGCTTACGTTGCAGCTATTATGTTGCCAAAAGAGATGAAGTAATTACAACTTAGGTGGCACAGTCCTTGTGCCACCAGTAGTGATAGGTACCAATAGTATTTCTTTTGAGGGTGTAGAGTTGGGGAAGCTAGGCTGCAGACTAGCTTCCCTATATAAAGATTTGTTACAAACTAGATAAAAAAGGTTTCAAAAGCACTATCAATTTTGCTATTAGCATTAATTATCTTTATTCCCCATACCGATTATGCACACCAGCCCGTCTTACAGAAACAAACATACTCTAGTGACTGATTCGAAAATTTCTAAGACATATTACGACAAGCTCAGTAGTAAGCGGAATACGTACTTCTCTTGGGGATCCTTTACTTATTTTTTGGGGCTTTGCTCTTTTCGGAGCATTAGTTAGCATTTTATACTGTGTTTGGCAAAAAATATTCGTCCTATAAATAATTAAGGTATAATTTAAACATGAATACTGCCTATAATTGGTATCAACAATTAATAAAGCCTTCATGGGCGCCCCCGTCTTTTCTTTTTGGACCCGTATGGACAGTACTTTATATTCTCATAGCCGCTTCATTTGGTAAGGTATTTTTGATGGCTTTTCAAAAACAGATACCTTTAATAGTTATTTTGCCATTTGTGCTGAATCTTATATTCAATTTTGCTTTTACACCGATTCAATTTGGTCTAAAGAATAATTTTCTTGCCAGTATTGATATTTTGCTTGTGCTTATAACCATTATTTGGACAATTTTTGTAATTTATCCCCATGCTCGTTGGCTTGCCTACCTACAAATTCCATATCTATTTTGGGTAGTTTTTGCAACCTGCTTACAACTGACAATTACTTATTTAAACTGGTAAATCTACGAATACGGGGTAATGCCTAATTGTAATTTATTTTTCTCCATTCTGGCTGTGTTCTAAAACACTCATGTAAGCTAGTTTCTAAATTGCGCCAAAACCTTAGGGTATAATAAGTCGAGGCTCGGAGAGCTAATGAAAGTGGGCACGAGCCTTTCCTGTTCTCGGCAGAATATTGGGACTTTTGTAGAATCTAGATATGAAGGTAAAAGACAAGGCAGGAAATATCTATAACAAGTCGGCAAAATTGTGGCATCAGACCAGAGCGGCAACGCTGGAGCGAACTAATGATCCCAAACTACCGAAACAGAATCGCCCCCATTTGTTTATAGAAAAGCCAGCGTGTATTCCAAAGTACCAGACTTAAGTGGGAAGAGGGTTTTGTGTTTGGGGTGTGGTTCGGGGGGAGAAACTGAATTTTTACTTACCAAGAAACCAGCCGAGCTATTTGGAGCCGATATTTCGGAAAAATTAATTAAGTTTGCTAAAAAAGCGTACCGGAGGACATGTTTTTCAGTCATCGATGTGGAAAGCTTGATCTTCCCAAGTAATCGATTTGATTTTGTCTATTCCAGCTTGCGGGTTGACTGTTTTGAGAGTTGGGAGAAGATGCTTTCGGAAGTAAGAAGGGTCTTAATGCCAAATGGAATATTCCTTTTTTCAGACAGTCACCCTGTTAAAATGACGCAGAAAGTATGACATCGATTATTGGGAAGTCAATAAAAAAATCCCAAATTTTATAATTTTCGAGCGTCAGAAAATTTATGAGTAAGTACCTAAAACAATTTCTATTACTCAATACAATCAACTTATGACTTTAAGTACTTCTTGGTTTGAGATTTCTGTGACTGACTTAACAAGAGCCATGAATTTTTATAGTCATGTTTTTGGAGTTGAGTTTCGAGTCGAAAGTATTCACAGAAATGAAATGGCCATATTCCCTGATAGGGTTGGTGCTCTTGCGAAAGGAGCTAGTTATAAACCGTCAAAATATGGAACCAGGATTTATCTTAATGTTGAAAACATTGACAAGGTTTTAAAAAGGGCTATAGAAAAGGATGGCAAAGTATTATTTCCCAAAACGGCTGTTGGGGTGTATGGATTTGTGGCAGAAATCGAGGATTCGGAGGGCAATTGCATCGCTTTAAGTTCTACGTGTTAGAATAAATTAAATGAGTAAACTAATTAGCTGCATCTGGTTTGCTAATAATGACGGAGAAGAGGCAGCTAAATACTACCTCGATACTTTCAACTCAGCCCCCGGTGACCATAGTGCAGAAATGGGAGACATCACAAAAACCCCTAAAGCAGTAGAAGAGGTGGGGGGAAGACCAAGGGGATCTGTTTTAACTGCCGAATATGAACTTGATGGAATAAGCTTCATGGCTCTTAACGGGGGTCCCGTTGATCAGTTCAAGCTTAATGGTGCCACTTCATATATTGTTGAGTGTGAGACACAAGAAGAAATTGATTTCTTCTGGGAAAAACTCTCAAGTGTTCCCGAAGCGGAGCAGTGTGGCTGGTGCACGGATAAATTTGGGGTAACGTGGCAAATAGTACCCAGAATCCTAGATGAGTTAATGCGTAATCCCGAAAAGGCCGAAGCCCTAACAGCTGCTTTTATGCCTATGAAAAAAATTGATCTTGAAACAATTCGAAAAGCTGGCGAATAAATTTGACAAGATTTTACAAAAATAATTTAAGACAGTTTTAAAGTAACCCATATTGTTTTCGGCACTTCGGCAAAGAAATCATCACCGACTTTGGGATTTTGATTAAATCAATTTATGAATAAGAAACGAGGAAATGTGTTAGTCATTATTCTCGGAGTGTTGCTAGTTGTTGCCGTTTCCGTAGGGGGATATTTTTATTGGCAAACTCAATCTTTATCCAAGGATACAGATTTGGTTTCAATCGTAAAAGAGACAAAGCCAATTCAGACGCTTGAGCCCAAAGGGTCAGAGCCGCCTGCTAATCGAAGAGCTTTTGAAACTGCGGTTTTAAAAGTGGTTGCCCAAGGAGGCCTGGACCTAGATCTGTATGAAGTCTCAGTCACTTTTACAAAAGAGGAAGGCGAGATGGTGGCAGTAGTAAAGAGGGTCGATGCTGATAACCCCTTCTATCGAGGGGCGGGAGATGAAAAATTAGTTATCCAGAGAGGAAAAGACCAATTGACAGTTAGACCAGTGTTTGAGGGCGTGGGATCGGCTCTTTCTAAAAAACTAACCACAGAAGTTGTTTATAACAATAGCCTGACGAGGAAACCCATTTATCGATTAGTGGAAAAGGATGTAAGCGGCAATAATGGTCTGAGGGGGTCTGTGTATACAACACAATACACCGATGATCCCGAAATATGTAGTGCATTCCAGTCTATTGATGTAAAGGCTTATCCCGCCTGTATTCCTGGGGGATTGGATATTTTCCTCCAAGACGGAAACCACGTGTCGATTCATTGCTCGCTAGAAAGAAGTGATGCAATGTGGTGTGATGATAAGGTTAAAAGTCTAGCCGTTTCTGTAAGGAAGCTATAACATTGTCTGAGACCAAGGCTCTGAGAGGTTGCGCAGACGATAGAGACGGACCTCCATATACTACTTAGAATAGAATCCCAAAATTCATTCGCCCCGCACAGTCAAGCCGCTGAGAAAGGATTTGGTAAGCTTACATCGTTGTTCTGTTCGTAAGAATTTTCCTGAAATCCTAGGTTATACCGAGCCGGATCAGAGAAAATACGGTGAGACCAATGACGATTACAGGATTAGTGAATGATAAGAGGTTGATAGGAATCGAAATTGATATAGGTCCGAGCCCTCCCTTGGTATAATTTAGTTATGAGTCGGCAAAACGGGGCGTTTTTGATTTTATTCAAGGACGACTTAAGAAAGGAGGTCTTTTTGGTGTTGCGGACAGATTATCCTGTTTGGGTTCTAACTGGTGGAGGAATTAAACCAGGAGAAACACCAGAAGAAGCTGCTTTTGAGAGAGTGTTATGAAGAAACAGGTTTTAAGGTTAAGTTAGTTGGACCAATTGGAAAATATGTTTATCCTGATAAAATAAGCTTTATTTTTTAAGGTCGCCATATTGCTGGCTCTTATAGAGCAGAGTTTGTTGGCAATATCGGCAAGTGGTTTCCTGTAAATAGTCTGCCGCCAGAGATTATTGGCACACCACGGCAGATAATATTGGATGCAGTTTCTCATAAAGATAAGCCGATCATAAAAAATATCAGTTGGTGGCAAGCCTTTATCTTTACTAAACTCTTGGCTATTCGCCACCCCAGGATTTTCTTAAAATATCTTCTAAGGAAGAGTAAATAATCTTATGGCAAAATATATAGTTTCTGGCGGTGTAGTCCACGCCACCCCACCCGATTTGAGCAAAGCTTTAGCTGCCGACTTGAAGGCGTGGGAGATTTGGGAGAATCTTACCCCGCTGGCCCGCAACGAATGGATCTGTTGGACGACCTCTGTTCAAAAAGATAAGACGAGGGGTGAGCATATAAAAAGGGTAGTTGGTGAACTTAAAGAGGGCATGCGGCGGCCGTGTTGTTGGGCCGGTTGCCAACATCGGCAGTAAGCATCGAGTAACCTTTGACATATACCCCCCCAGGGTATATGATTACTACCATGAAGTCTCACTATCAAGATGGCAAAGTTCAGGCTCAAAAGAGAGTCAATATTATTAGGGGCCAACTGGACGGACTTCTTAAAATGATCGAGAGAGATGAATATTGTGTCGACCTTCTTAACCAAAGTTTAGCCATTCAAAATTCTCTTCGCAGTCTGGATTCTGTACTTTTTGAACGCCACGTGTCCACTCACGTTCCACACCAATTCCACACTGATCCCAATAAAGCCAGTCATGAGCTAGTTGCCCTCTTTAAACGGATTAATAAAAAAAGCTGACTATGACCCGAACATTTCCTGTGATTGGCATGCACTGTGCTTCTTGCGCCGCAGTTATTAAGCGGAAACTGGAAAAAATTGACGGGATTGACTCTTGTGTCGTTAACTTTGGAACAGAAAGGGCTGAAGTTACTTTTAATCAAGCGAAGACCTCAGTTTCTAGGATGAATGAAGAGATCGGTCAACTGGGATACTCCCTAATGGATGCAGACATAACGATCGGTATGGATGACTCAGGCAACGTGGACTACGCCTCAATGACACCCGTCTCTTCAGGCGTAAAGATCAAGGAACAAAAGCTCCGTGAGCTCACTAAGCTGAGGCACTACATTCTAATCGGCTTACCAATGGTAGCCATAAGTGTGATTGTCATGGTGGCGGAAATTGGCGCTGAGCCTTTAAGACTATGGCCAAAGTTGCCAGAAATGGTGATGATTTTTTTTCACCACCTGCTCCCGATTTTGGCTACTTATGCACTTTTTGTGGTTGGTGCTCCGTATCTTCGGGGGGTAGCGAGGTTTCTTAAATACCGAGTGGCCAACATGGATACACTCGTTGGGATAGGAACGGCGGTGGCATTTTTTTATAGCTTTATTATTACTGCTTTTGAAGGCATTTTAGCGCCATTTATTAATACCCAACAAAACTACTATGACGTTACTATCGTAGTTATTGGCTTTATTACCTTGGGTAAGTTTCTCGAGGCCAGATCAAAACTGCAAACTGGGGAGGCGATAGAAAAGCTCCTCGGATTACAAGCGAAAAATGCACTGGTACTTCGGGAAGGAAAAGAAATCGAACTTCCCATAAATCGGGTAGCGGTGGGTGATATCGTCATTGTTAAGCCCGGCCAAAAAATTCCGCTTGATGGAATAATTGTAGGGGGGAGATCTGCGGTTGACGAGTCCATGATTACCGGAGAATCGCTTCCTGTTGACAAGGAAGTAAATGACATGGTGATTGGGGCGACGCTGAATAAGCAGGGATCTCTTCGAATCAAAGTAACTAAAGTAGGTGGCCAGACAGTGTTGTCACAGATTATCACCATGGTGGAGCAAGCCCAGGGTTCAAAAGCGCCAATAGAACGACTCGCAGACCAGGTGTCAGCTATCTTTGTCCCCATTGTCCTAGTGTTGGCTATTCTCGTTTTTACCATTTGGTTGGTAGTGGGTTCCCAGTTCCTACCTTTCTCTCAGGCCTTTACACTGGGGATTTTAAGTTTTGTTGGCGTTCTTATCATTGCCTGTCCTTGCGCCATGGGACTGGCTACCCCGACTGCTATTATTGTTGGAGTCGGTAAAGCGGCCCAAAGTGGCATTCTCATTAAAAACGCTGAAAGTCTGGAAAAGTTTAGCGGAGTCAACTTTGTAGTCATGGATAAGACCGGAACCCTAACTAAGGGTGAGCCACAACTAACTGATATTCGAGGGGTTAGTGAACAGTCAGAAGAAAAAGTATTGCAACTACTCGGTTCTTTAGAAACCCACTCCGAACACCCTCTAGCTAGGGCAATAGTGAAGAGGACGCAGGAGGTCAAAACTAAACTTCTAAACGTACAAGACTTTGTAGCACTGGAGGGAAGAGGACTCAGAGGGATAATTGGCAAAACAGAGTACTATGCAGGCAATCTTAAACTAGCAGCCGATCTTAAACTCCAAGTGGACGAAGATATAATCACAGAACTCGTCGGGGAGGGTAAAACTCCAGTCTTACTTTTGACTAAAAAAGAGATTCTAGCCTATGTTGGCATCGCCGATATTATTAAAGACGACGCAAAAACTACTGTTGCCCAGCTCCATAGTAGTGGAATCAAGGTGGCTATGCTCACTGGTGACAACAAAAAAACCGCTCAGTACATTGCCTCACAAGTGGGTATTGACCGAGTCATTGCCGAGGTGTTGCCTGGCGACAAAGCGAATGCAGTCAAGAAACTTCAAACCGAAGGCTTTAAAGTCGCCATGGTGGGTGACGGTATTAATGATGCCCCCGCCCTGGCCACGGCTGATGTAGGGATTGCGATGGGCACGGGGACTGATGTCGCTATTGAATCAGCCGGCATTACACTTTTAGGTGGCCATATCTCTAAGCTTCCCAGAGCTATTAAGTTGGCTCGTGCCACTATGCGAACCATCAAAACTAATCTTTTCTGGGCCTTTTTCTATAATATTATTGGCATCCCTGTTGCGGCGGGGCTGTTGTATCCAGTCTGGGGAATCCTACTCAATCCTGCCGTAGCGGGGGCAGCGATGGGACTGTCCTCAGTCTTTGTAGTTGGCAATTCACTCTTACTTAAAAGAGTTAAAATTTAGGCTATGGATTTTTGGGCCATTTTTATCACGGGATTAACAGTTGGAGGATTGACCTGTCTGGCTGTTCAGGGGGGATTATTGGCCTCAGTCATTGCGGTTCGAAAAGAAGAAACTTCCGCCAAGTCTAGTGGTGGGTTTTTCCTAGCTACAGGGGCCTTTTTAGTAACCAAACTGATTGCCTATGTAGCTTTGGGTTTTATTCTCGGGTGGTTTGGAGGACTAATTAACATTAGTAGTAGCGTACAGATTACCATGCAGCTGGCAGCCGGCATTTATATGCTGGCCGTAGCGGGTAACCTTCTTAATCTTCACCCCCTCTTTCGTTACGCAATTATTCAGCCTCCACGGTTTTTAACCCGGTTAGTAAGGAATCAATCAAGATCAAAAGATATTTTTGCTCCGGCTCTTCTTGGAGCAATGACTGTTTTTATTCCCTGCGGCACCACCTTAGCAATAGAAGCCCTCGTTATTAGTGGCGCCAATCCGTGGGTGGGTGCCACTATTATGGGAGTATTTGTAATGGGGACAATTCCGTTATTTTTTGGTATCGGTTTTATAACTTCACTACTGGGAGAAACGTTTAGAGCTAAATTTTTTAAGTTAGCTGCTTTAGCCGTGATTTATTTGGGGGTGACCTCGATTAGTGGTGCCCTGATCGCCTTGGGAGTACCACTATCCTTATCTTCCTCACCAAATAAGCTTTACAGTGAATCACCTACCACCCAGAGTGCCGAGATTTTTATCACCTCGAGTGGATATTCTCCCAGCTATCTCCGCGTAAAAAAGGATTTGCCTGTCACCCTTAAATTGGTAAGTAGAGATGCTTATAGTTGTGCCTTGGCATTTCGCATTCCCTCGCTTGGTATCAGTCGAGATCTTGGGGCGAATGAAACGCAAACTATCACTTTTACTCCCACTAAAGCAGGTAAGATTCCGTTTTCTTGTTCGATGGGGATGTACCGGGGTGTAATTGAAGTTCTGTGACTATGATCAAAATCAAGAAAAAATATAAAGTGGAGGGCATGCACTGTGCCAGTTGTGCCATGCTTATTGAAGGTGAATTAGAAGATATCGGGGTCTCGGCGAAATGCAGCTATGCGGCACAATTACTTGAGGTCGAAATTGAGCCGACTCAAGTTAGTGAGGACACAATCAAAGAAGCGGTTCATAAAGCCGGGTATAAGCTAGTTATTTAGATTGGCCTGTCCACCATTTCCGTATTTTAGGCGCCACACATTCATTAGCTCACAGAGTTGTTCTAATTTCATCCCATAGCCACTTTCCAAGGCGGCTTCGTATCCAGTCATAGCTTTTGCTAATTTTCGGGTAGTCACCAAGTCAGGATACGAATCGATGTAATCATAAAAGATTGCCCTCACACTACCGCTTGCCCCTGGCATTTTGTCGACTGTAAACTCCTTTACCTCTAACCATTTGGTAAGTTTTGTTCTAAACAGGCTTTTGACAGTAAAACCTTCTGGGGTGAGGAGGAGATAATTACTATCAGGAAAGAGCATTACTAAAAAAAGCAACGTACCAGATCCGAAGCAGATGAGATCGGCCCATACCCACCAGGATCTTTCGTTGCTGAAAAAAGCAACCAGACCGAGAGTAAAAAAATCAGACAGAAAGCTAGCATTGATAGCCAAAACCAGGGGCTGTTTTTTAGTTTTAATCTCTCAGTCATTTAAATTATCCCTGGGCTAGGGAGTCCCTTTAAATCTAAAATGCCCTGCTCAAGAGAGATTTTTGGTTGCCAACCCAACAGTTTCCTAGCCTTACTATTATCCGCTTGAGTAATAGGATATTCACCTAAACGTTCGGTAATATGGATATCTGGTCCGCCGATTAGCTGCGCTATTTCATTAATACTATAGTTTTTGCCTGTTCCTAGGTTAATAACTTCACCGGGAGGAATAACCTTTTGCCAAGCCAAGATATTGGCTTCGACAATGTCAGACACGTGAGTGAAGTCGCGTCTTTGTTTACCATCGCCCACAATGGTCATGGGCCTACCCTCTCTGGTTTGTTTCAAAAAGATTCCGATGACCGTAGCGTAGGATCCCTCGGTTAACTGTCTGGGACCATAAACGTTAAAGTAGCGAAAGATTACGGTGGGCAAGCCATAGAGGCTACTAAACAGTTGGCAATATTGTTCGCCAACTAACTTTTGTAGCGCATAGGGGCTACTGGGATGGGTGGGAAGGGTTTCTTTAAGGGGAAAATTTTCGGTCGGTTGTAAACCATAAGCTGACGACGATCCGGAGTAAATTACTTTGGTGACTCCGTGTTTTTTTGCCGCCCAAAGAACATTCAAGGTGCCTGTTACGTTAGTGTGATTGGCCGGAAGCGGGTCTTTAATTGAGGGTTGAATTCGGGCTAGGGCGGCGAGGTGAAATACTACCTCTACTTCAGCAAAGTGTTTTTCAATAACTGTAAAATCAGCGATGTCACATTCAATCAGCTTGGCTTTTGAGTTAAGATTATCCCGCTTGCCAGTAGAAAGATTGTCTAAAACAACAACTTCGTGGCCGTCAGTTATCAAGCGGTCAACGAGGTGAGAGCCAATGAATCCAGCTCCACCCGTGACTAATACTTTAGCTTTACGCATAAATAGTTAGATTAATAATAGCGCAAAGACCGAATAATGGGAACACCGCCTGGGAGTATAATTGGGTATGGTTCGCAACCACAAGGTTTTTAGGGGAGATGAGCTCAAAGGAGCGGAACTGAGGGACACGACGTTTGAATGTTGTCAATTTCAGGATTTAAATCTCCATTTCACTTCGTTTAACAATTGTCAATTCCACAGCTGTGATCTGTCTGGTTGCAAATTTGACCTTACCAGTGTTAACAGTTGTACTTTTGCCGAGAGCAAACTGAGTAATCTTGATTTTGCCGACCTAGTCGTAAGGGACTGTGACTTTTCTCGGGCGATAATGGCCAATTGTGTTTTTGCTCAGTATAAATCTGGTAGCCATCAGGAAAAGAAGCTGTTTAAATTAGCAAATACTAGGTTTGATTATGCTGACTTGTCCCGATCAGTCTTTTCTTGGTGCGACCTAACTAGTAGCAGCTTTGTGGGAGCTAATTTGACTGAGGTGGTTTTGGAAAACTGCATACTGGTTAAGGCCGATTTAGCAAAGGCGGTCTTAGATAGAGTCACTATTACTGAGTGCAAAATTGATCAGACTAAGCTGGATTTGGGAGGGTTTATTACTTACGGCCGTTCCAAAGGTTTTAGTCTTGTTAGTTAAATTCTTGCAAAAGTTTAAAAAAGAAATATTATTAGTTAAGAGTATACTACTAGTATGGGTAATTTCTTTTTAGTTTACGTCAACTACCTGGCTGTTCTTCTTGGAGGGATAGCGGCAATGGTAATTGGGGCGCTATGGTATGGTCCTCTCTTTGGTAAACCTTGGATGAAGCTAGTCGGTTGGGAGGAAAAGAAACAGGCTAAGGAAAGCAGTGACATGACCAAAACCTATGGGGTGATGTTTCTCGCCTCACTAGTGATGGCCTACACTCTAGCTCATTTTGTTTGGTACGCGGCTCCCGGGTCACTGACGCTAGTCATCTCCCTTAAAACAGCCGTTTGGTGTTGGGTCGGTCTAATTTTCCCCTTTGCCCTGTCTCGGTATCTATTCTCACCACAAAAGCGCTCACTCAAACTACTTGCTATTGATACCGGTTACTATTTAGTAACGCTTCTAATTATGGGCGTTATCTTTGCATCTCTCCAGTCTGCTCCCTAGTCAACAAGACTAGTAACTTCGTTCATTTGTGGGGTGTGGATGAGATCGATTCCCAGGTCAGTTTTAATTTTTTGAGCCAGTACCTGTCTGGGTCCATCATCTCCGTGGGTGAGAAATACTTGCTTAACACCGGAAATTGCCCCGAGCCAATTAAGCAGTCTGGGTTGGTCGGCGTGGGAACTTAGAGCTTGGGTTTCGTTAATACTGGCGTGAATCGGGACAAAGCGTTTGTCGATTTGGACTCTTTTCGCCCCCTCAAGAATTTCTCTCCCTAGAGTTTCTTCTCCTTGGTAGCCCACCAAAAGAAGTCGAGTAGTGCGCAGTGGTAAAAATTCCGCAGCGTGGGCGAGAATTCTACCTCCCGTCATCATGCCGGCCCCAGCAATAATCACTTTGGGGCCACTAAATTTTTTAATTCGCTGACTTAGTTTGTAGTCTTGGACAATTTCCAGGCCGGAAAAATCAAACACATTATCCACTGTTAGGCGTTTTTTAAAATCAGCATTAAAAAGATCTGGATAGTGGAGGTAGACCTCGGTCGCTCGAATGGCTAGTGGGCTATCTAAGAAAAAAGCGACTCGAGGGCTGACTCGGTTGCACTTTACTAGATCTCCCAGTAGCACTAAGATATCCTGAGTCCTCTCTAGTGCAAAAGCGGGGATCAGTAGTGTTCCTTCTGTCTGCTCAATAGCAGCAATTTCTTGGGCGAGAATATCCGACGGATTGTCTGTAGGATGAGCGCGGTCTCCATAGGTCGATTCCATGATTACCGTCTCGGCCTGGTCTAGTAGTTCAGTGGGTCGAAGAATCAGTTGGGGGGTGTTACCTAAATCGCCACTAAAGACTACGGTTTGTTTGTTGCCAGTGTCATCTCGTTTATCAATTGTCACACTCGCTGATCCGAGTAGGTGGCCGGCGTCGTAGAAGGTAGCGGTAAAATCTGCCACCTTAAATTCTTCGTGGTAGCCAATCGTCTTAACTTGGCGAAGGATTTGGTCGACATCCTCTTCTGTATACAAAGGGCGATTATTATCCTTATGGCCACTTTTAGCGATTTTCGCTGAGTCCATTAGGATGAGTTCTACTAAATCATAGGTGGCGGGAGTCATAAATATCGTTCCAGTAAAACCCTGGCGGCTAAGAAGTGGCAAGCGGCCACAATGGTCGAGATGGGCGTGGGTCAGGATAACAGCGGCAATGTTTTGAGGATTAAACTGTAGGGGTTGAAAGTTCCAAGCGGCCTCTTTTGCTGTCCCCTGAAACATTCCCATATCAATTAGAATGCTGCTGTTTGGGCTACTGGTCAGTTGGTAACAAGAGCCGGTGACCATCCCGGCAGCACCTAGAAATTTAAGGTCCATCATGAGTTAGTGGCTACTGCCGTAGCGACAATTTCTGCTAGATTGGGAGTAAATGGACCAGGAATGATTAAATCGGGAGTCGGATCACTAATGGTTTGCGCAATAGCTTTAGCGGCAGCTACTTTCATGGCTGGACTAATTTTACTGGCTCGACAGCGTAGCGCTCCCAAAAATATTCCCGGGAAAGCCAAACTATTATTGATTTGGTTGGGAAAATCTGACCTACCGGTGGCCACAACATATGCTCCTCCTTGTTTGGCCATTTCGGGCATAATTTCGGGAGTAGGGTTGGCTAGGGCAAAAATAATTGGCCTACTAGCCATCAAGGTAATAGCCTCGGGTTTTAGCACATCAGGCTTGGACACTCCAATAAAGACGTCAGCTCCCTTAAGAGCGGCGTTTAAGTCGCCTTGTAAGTTGCCTTTATTAGTAAATTCGGCGAGTGCCCTCTTGTAGGGATGTAGATCATTTCGCGCTTTACTAATAATTCCCAAACTATCCACCAGAATGATGTTGTTAACCAGTGGTTCCAAAATCTTGGCAATGGCGCTACCTGCCGCACCGGCGCCCGAAATTACTACTGTTAAACTGGCTAAATCTTTTTGGGTCACTTTACTGGCATTGATTAATCCGGCTAGGGCGACTACCGCTGTCCCGTGTTGGTCATCGTGCATGATTGGTATTCCCAAGTTCTGGAGCCGGTCTTCGATCTCAAAACAGCGTGGGGCGGAGATGTCTTCCAGGTTGATTCCCCCAAAGACTGGAGCGAGTAGCTTAACGGCTTTAATAATTTCCTCACTATCTTGGCTATCAAGACAGATGGGGAAGGCATCAATATTGGCAAACGTTTTAAATAGCGCCGCTTTTCCTTCCATAACTGGTAAGGCGGCTTCGGGGCCAATATTGCCCAGTCCTAGAACCGCCGACCCATCGGTAACTATGGCTATAGTGTGGCTTTTGATCGTTAAATCGTAAGCGGCTGCTTTATCCTTCGCAATTAGTTGTGAAACTGCGGCAACACCAGGGGTATAGCTTAGAGCGAGCTCTTCTTTGGTGGTAATTGGGACTACGACCGCTGTTCCAATTTTCCCTCGATATTTTCGGTGTAGCGAGACTGCTTGCTCGTCAATTGTCATTAGGACTCGGTTGGTTCTTAATCCTCAAACGACCCTTTTCTTGATATTCCTCTTCTGACCCTACGGCGTCGAAATCAACTGGTGTTTTGGTTACAACAGCTGTAGCTGCTGCTAATCCCATCTCAAGTGAATGATCCTGATTAGTATAGCGAAATCTGCCAGGTCTGCCAATATTGGCAAGATTAGTGAAATGGTCGAGATATTTATTGATTGCCTTAAGGTGTTTTTTGTAAGCTAGATCATAGACGGGGTAAACGTTAGGTTGTCTAAAGATATAACTAGCTATAACCTCGCTTTTTTGGATGAAGCCTAATTTTTCTAACCAAGTAACGGTCAGATCCTCTAGTTCGTTCTTGGACATTGTCCAGGTAGTATCACCTTCCCAACAAAAATATTCGACAAATAAGGATGTTTTTGTTTTGGGTGCCATTAGGGGAGAAAAATTTTTCATTTCCGAGATCCGGCCAAAAGGGATGTCCTTATCAGGAAAATAAATCCACTGGTCAAGACTGACTGACGGTTTATCAATAGTTAAAAATAAGTAGACCTGAGCTCTAAAGCGCAGTTTAGTAGTAGCGGTTTGGATGTCTTTGGGGGCGGGCGGGTCGAGTAGGGAGACTAAAGTAGTAATTGGGATAGAGGTGATGACTGCCTCTAAGTTAGAGTAGGTAACTTTATTACTGAGCGTAACACTGGTAATTTTTCTGCCATCATGTTTAATAGCGGTGGGGGTGGTGTTTAGCAAAATGGGGTTATCATTTTTGATTTTAGCCGCAATGGTGTCATAAATTAAACCAGTACCTGATTCCGGGTAGTAAAATTCATCAGTCATGGTTCTTGGGGAAAACTTTTTAAGTAGCGTTCCCTTAATTAGCGAGGTGATTGAGAGGTTGGGTATTCGTTGGGTAGACCAGTCAACAGACATTTGTGTTGGGGGGATGCCCCAAATTTTGGCATTATAATGAAGCATATTAAATTCAGCTAGGGACCGGCCAAATGTGCTGACGGCGAATTCCTCAAAATTTTTGGGCTTACGAGGAGTAATTTTATTGCGTACCCTTTCAATTAAAAAATCACCAATAATGCGCACCATCCGCATTTTTTCCATAGTCAGTAAAACATTACCGGGTTTAATGGGCCAATGGTAAAAGCGTCCATTAATAAAGAAGCGGGTATGGCGCTTTACTCGGATCCACTTTTCGTTTAACAGCCCTTCAATAAACTCGTAAAGTTTGGGATTTTTTGAAAAGAAGCGGTGGGGGCCATTATCGGTGCGAAAATTTCCAATTTGATAGGTTTTAGATAGACCGCCAACCCTAGTGTCTTTTTCAACTACAATAAACTTTCTCCCTTGTTGGCTGAGTCCCATTGCCGCGGCCATACCGGCCGGACCAGCTCCAATAATGAGGATTTGTTTTTTAGTGTCTACTTTTTGCTTCATTTGTCTGACAGATTTTAGCACCTTCCCAGTTCAAAAGTTAGTGATAGAATAGACTGACAAGCACTCAAATATATATAGTATGCATATTTCTTTAGCGGCTGAACCGCTTTTTTCTTTGGGGCCACTTATTGTTACCAATTCGTTGTTAACTTCTTGGATAGTCGTGGTTCTTCTAATGCTAGTTGGCCTTCTGGTAGGCTTACGGTTTCAGAAGCTGCCTGGCAATTTGCAACAAATTTTAGAAATAGTCTACGAAACTATTGAAGATTTGGCTACTAGCGTCGCCGGGGAGAAAGGCAAAAATTATACCCCCTTTGCCTTAACGTTATTTCTTTATATTTTACTATCAAACTGGTTGGGACTAATTCCAGGAGTAGGGTCGATCGGCATCAATGTGACAGAGCATGGTGAGCAGATCTTTGTTCCTTTTATCAGAAGCGCTACAGCCGACTTAAATAGTACCGTAGCTCTTGCCCTTCTTAGTGTCGTGGTTTCGCAGGTTTTGGGTCTTAGAGCCAGTGGGTTGATCGGGCATTTACGGCATTTTAAGAATCCACTAGAAATCGTGGCAGAATTAGCCAAAATACTGTCGTTTTCGTTTCGGCTATTTGGTAACGTATTTGCTGGCGAAGTACTATTATTGGCGGGGGCGAGTATTTTGGTCCTAGTCACCGGCACCAGGCAGCTTTGGTTCGGTGTTGCTGGTGGTATTATCCAGTTACCGTTTTTGGGACTAGAGCTGTTGGTCGGTTTTATCCAGGCGTTTATTTTTGCTTCGCTGACACTAGTATTTATCGGACTGTATACTCAGTCCCATAAGAACGCTCACTAGAAAGGATGGTGAATATATGGAAAACACCCAAACATTAATAGACTTGACTCAAGTAGCCAAGGGGCTAGCGATTGGACTGGGAGCCATTGGCCCCGGTATTGGTATTGGGCTTATTGGCGCTAAGGCTATGGAAGCCGTAGGAAGAAACCCTGAGGCGGCTAGTATCATTCGGACCATGATGATTTTGGCAATCGGTTTTGCTGAAGCAGTAGTTATATATGCTCTTGTTATTGCGCTAATTATTAACTAACGGAGTCTGAGATAAACTTGCTCAGACTTTGGGCTGAATAATTTGTATTTCCTATGGAGGCACTTGGAATTAACCCGATTTATATTATCGCCCAGCTGATTAGCTTTGGAATTTTGTTTGCGGTTCTGGGGAAATTTCTTTATCCCCAATTAAGAAAAGCGCTCGAAGAGCGTCGGGCGCGAATTGCTGCTGCCATTGAAAAGGAGCAGGAACTAACAAAAAAAGTGGAAAAGCTGGCCCTTGAGAGTAAGAAGCGTCAACAAGAATCCCAGGCTGAAGCTCGGGCTGTTCTGGCAGAGGCCAAAAAAGCCACCGAGGAGCTTAGGAAACAAATTTTGGCAGAATCGGAAGAAAAGAGCCAGCGGATTGTTGAAGAAGCTAAGGTGCGCATTGAAGAAGAAAGAAAGCAAGCCGAAGTTGCTCTTAGGGGGCACGCAGCTGCCTTGGGCCGTCAGATGGCGGAGCAGATTTTGGCAGAAAACCAAACAACCGCTAAAGGTCGCAGAACTGATTTTGAAAACACGCTTAAGAAATTAAAAAAACAAAAACCTAAGGAATGAAGCAAGCCGAAGCGTTATCATTAGCTGATGGGATTTGGCGAGTGCTAGTTAAGCATCGGCAACAGCATTTGCTTCCTCAAGTCACCGCTTTACTGGAACAAAAATTTACTGCCTGGCAAGGGCAGGTAGTAGTGGAAAGCGCCCATAAATTAAGTATTTCCGAGCAAAAAAAACTAATGGTTCTTCTTAAGAAAAACTATGGTATCACTGAAGCCATCTTTACTGTTGAACCAAGCTTAATTGGAGGTATGAAGGTGCATTTCGGGGATAAAATTTTAGATTTGTCAACGAAGTTAAAATTAGAACAATTAGCTAATAGTTTCTAGCTATGGACATAACCAAAATTGCTTTGGAACTGGAAAAAGAACTGCGCGGAGCTGCTGGGAAATTTGCTGACGAAGCAGTTGTTTCTGTTGGTACAGTTGAGTCAGTCAGTGATGGAGTGGCGACTCTAAGCGGTCTGTCAGCAGGTATGGTTGGAGAACTGATTGCTTTCCCTCATAACATTATGGGAATGATTCTGAATTTAAGAGACCAAGAAGTGGGGGCAATTATTTTGGGCGATTACACGAAAATTCATCAAGGGGATGAAGTTAGAGCTACCGGAAAAGTTCTTAAGATCAGGGCGTCATATAGCCTCTTGGGGAGAATTGTCGATCCCCTAATGCGTCCCCTAGATGGTAGAGGAGTAGTGGCGAGTAAAAAAGAAGACCAAGAATTACCTATCGAAAAAGTGGCCCCCGGAGTGATTGAACGCCAAGACGTTCATGTGCCGCTGCAAACCGGCATTAAAGCGATTGACGCTCTCGTTCCCATTGGTCGGGGCCAGCGTGAACTTATAATTGGCGACCGGGGCATTGGTAAGACTGCTCTAGCCGTTGATAGTATTATCAATCAGGCCAAGATTAACAAAACACTGGGTAGCGGTGAAAAACGGGTCCTTTCTATTTATGTGGCTATTGGTCAGAAGCAATCAAAAGTTGCTCAGGTGGTTGCCAAGCTGACTGAAGCCGAGGCCTTAAAAGATACAATTATTGTCAGTGCGGCTGCTTCTGACCCCGCCAGTCTGCAGTATTTAGCCCCGTTTGCCGCTTGTGCTGTAGCTGAATACTTTATGTCTCTGGGGGAAGATGTCTTAATAGTTTATGACGATTTGTCCAAACACGCCTGGGCTTACCGAGAGATTTCTCTACTACTTCGGCGCCCGTCAGGCAGAGAAGCTTATCCAGGAGACATTTTTTATCTTCATAGTCGTCTTCTTGAGCGTGCCGCTCGTATGAGCGAAGAGAATGGTGGGGGGTCAATTACTGCTCTGCCTATTATTGAAACACTAGCGGGGGACATTTCAGCTTACATTCCCACGAATGTTATCTCAATTACTGACGGCCAAATTTATCTTGAGCCCGATCTTTTTTACTCGGGTATCAGGCCAGCCATTTCTGTAGGACTATCGGTGTCTCGGGTGGGAGGCGATGCCCAGGTGAAAGCTATGAAGCAGGTAGCCGGAACCCTAAAGCTGGATCTGGCCCAATATCGTGAGTTAGCTGCTTTCGCACAATTTGGTTCAGACTTAGATGAAGCCACCCAAAAACGTCTTAATCGGGGGGTTAAGGTGACGGAAATCCTAAAACAACAGCAATACGCTCCGTTAAGTTTAACAGAGGAAGTGGCTTCACTCTGGTTGGGGGTTCGTGGTCATCTAGACGATGTAGCGGTAGCACAAATTGCGGAATTCCTCCCGACTTTCCTGGAACAAATTAAAAAAACTACTTTTGCCAAAGATTTGCAAAAAGCCGGCAAGCTCACCGAGGAGATCGAAAAGCAATTAACCAGTGAGGTTATAACCCTAAAGAAGAAATATCTCAGTTAGGATAATAAAACTATGGCTACTCTAAGAGAAATTAAACGGCGCATTAAAACCGCTAAGAATATTGGCCAGGTAACGCGGGCTCTGGAAATGGTCTCGGCAGTTAAAATGCGTAAGGCCCAAGCCGCTGCTTTGTCTGGGCGCTCTTATACCGGAGAGCTAGAAAAGATGATCCGCGTGCTGGCTAGTGACAAAGAGCTGGCAATTGATAAGCCCTATCTGGTGATCCCCGAAAAAGTCAGCCGTATTACCCTATTAGTAGTGGCGCCACAGAAGGGATTATGTGGAGCACTAGTTGGAAATCTGGCGAGAAAGCTAGGCCAGTTTACAAGTCATCTTAAAACTAAAACCGATATTAATTCCTTTATTTATTGCCCTGACAACGAACTAGCCTGCCCGTTAATAAATGCTGGTAGTGTCGACGTTTCGTTTGTAACTGTAGAAAAAAAGTCAAAAGACGTAATTAAGTTTTTGCAAAAGCCACTGCTCGCTGATTTTGAAAATACCGGTAGTGTGAATGGGGGGGCGCCAAATCTAGCTGTGGTGCGATCCATTGCTGATTTACTGGTTGATCTTTATAAAACCAAGCAAACCGACTTGGTTCTTATCGCTTACAGTCATTTTGAGAACACCGTCTCGCAAAAAGCGGTGATTCGTCAGTTTTTGCCGATTCTTCCCACGCGCGCTCAAGAAAACCAAAACCAGGAACTAAGTAAGGCGATGATTTTTGAACCGTCCGCCGATGAAGTTTTTGACAGTCTTCTTTATCGTTATAGTGAATCCCTGCTTTATCAAATTATCCTTGAAAGTAGAGCGGCGGAACATAGTGCCCGAATGGTGGCTATGAAAAATGCTCATGATAACGCCTCAGATATTATTTCGGAGCTGTCATTGTTTTATAATAAGGCTCGACAAAACGCGATTACGAGTGAACTGGCTGACAGTGTCAGCGGCGCTCTTGTTAGCTAGACCTATGAAGATTAAGGAAACTACTAAACAGTTAGTGGGGAAAATTAGCCAGATCATCGGACCGGTGGTCGATGTGAAATTTGTTGGCTACACTCCGGAGGTTTATACCGCGCTAACTGTTGGAGAGCTAGTTTTGGAAGTGGAGCAAATTTTGGGTGAAGGGTGGGTGCGAACTGTAGCGATGGATCAAACTGAAGGACTAACACGGGGACAGGCAGTGGTTTCTACTGATGCGCCGATTAGTGTGCCGGTGGGAACAGAAACGCTGGGTCGAGTCTTTAATGTTTTAGGTCAGCCAGTTGATAAAAAGGGACCGATCAAAGGAACTCTCACCGCTCCTATTCACCGCTTGGCACCGGCTTTAAAAGACTTAGCCGCGAAAATTGAAGTGCTGGAAACCGGCATTAAGGTCATTGATCTTATTGCTCCTTTTGCCAAGGGGGGGAAAATCGCGGCTTTCGGTGGAGCGGGCACAGGTAAGACCGTCATTATCATGGAGCTCATTCGTAATATTGCTATGGAGCACCATGGCCACTCGGTCTTTGCTGGTGTGGGGGAACGGACTCGAGAGGGAACCCAACTCTACCGGGAGCTAAAAGAAGGTGGAGTTCTTGATAAAACCGCACTAGTGTACGGACAGATGAACGAACCACCGGGTGCCCGGTTGCGGGTAGCTCTGAGTGCCCTGACAATGGCCGAATATTTTAGGGATACCAAAGGGGAAGACGTACTACTCTTTATCGATAACATGTTTCGTTTTGCTCAAGCTGGGTCAGAAGTTTCGGCCCTGTTGGGTCGAGTACCCTCAGCCGTGGGCTATCAGCCAACTCTGGCGGCGGAAATGGGAGCGCTGCAGGAACGGATTACCTCAACCAATAAAGGTTCGATTACTTCAATTCAAGCGGTGTATGTTCCAGCCGATGATTATACCGACCCCGCTCCAGTAGCCACTTTTGCCCACCTAGACAGTACAATTTCTTTGGAACGGGCACTAGCTGAACAGGCGTTATTTCCCGCGGTTGATCCTCTAGCCTCAAGCTCTAGAATCTTGGATCCGGAAATTGTGGGCGAGCGGCACTATCAAGCTGCCCGCGGGGTACAAAAAATTTTGCAACGCTATAAGGACCTGCAAGATATTATTGCGATTTTGGGAGTCGATGAACTATCTGATGAAGACAAATTAACTGTCTCCCGGGCTCGTAAAATTCAGCGCTTCTTGACCCAGCCATTCTTTGTAGCCGAGGCTTTTACTGGTAGGCCTGGACAGTTTGCGACACTTGCGGAAACTATCGATGGTTTTATGAAAATTATTGACGGGGAGGTAGACGAAATCGGGGAAGAGTTTTTCTATATGAAAGGTACTATGGATCAAGTCATTGCTGAGTTTACCCAAAGCAACAAAAAATAGCTCCTATGAATACCTTTACTGTTTCTGTTCTTTCTCCGGAAAGACAAGTGGCCAAAGTCGATTGTGTTGAGGCGATTATCCCCACCGAGATGGGTGTAATTACCGTTTTATCCGGCCACTCGCCACTCGCCACCCTTCTTAAAAGTGGAACGGTAGAACTAAAACAAAAGGACGCTAAATCACTTTTTGTCGTAGTCAGTGGGGGCTTTGCCACTGTTGAGAGTAGTACCCTGACTTTACTGACAGATTTTGCAGCCAGAGACGACGAAATTGACGAGAAAGTAGTGCGAGCGGCCAAGGCGCAAGCTGAAAAAACCCTGGAAGAGATTAAGCACGGGGAGGTAGACTTGGCTAAAGCTCGCACTGAGCTGATGCGAGCTTCGCTGCAACTTGGTCTGATTGAGAAGCGGCGTCACCACCATTCTTCCCCCACTCCTTAGAGTATACTTATTCATATGCTTGATCCTAGTATTTTGGTCGTGTTTTTAGCCGGTCTCATCTCTTTTTTTGCTCCTTGTTTTGTCCCCCTACTGCCGGTCTATATGAGCACTCTCACTGGCCTGTCGATTCGCGAGCTTAAACAAGTGAAAACAAAATCACGACAGTGGCAAATTCTTGGCACTAGCGCGCTTTTTATTCTGGGGTTTTCCTTGGTTTTTGTGACTTTAGGACTCAGTGCTAGTGCTATCGGACGCTTTTTCATCAGTAATCGCCTTCTTTTCTCCCAGCTCAGTGGTCTAGTACTCATAGGGTTTGGGCTCTTTATGTTGGGAATTTTTCGGGGGACTGCTTTGGGGTCGAGGCAATTTGGAGTGGCCCTGCCGAAGGGTTTGATTCATTTCCACTTCCTCGGTCCAGTTTTTATGGGTGTTGCTTTTGGCTTTGCTTGGACACCTTGTGTTGGTCCCATTTTGGGTTCGGTGCTCACTCTTGCAGCTAACTCTGCTAGTTTGGGGGCGGGAGTGAAACTGCTGCTTGTGTATAGTTTGGGCATTTCCCTGCCTTTCCTAGTCGTGTCACTGTGTATACACCGGGCTCTGAGCTGGATAGGTCGGTTACAGGGTCTTTTGACACTTATAGCTGCTTTGGGCGGTATTTTTACTATTATCCTTGGGGTACTACTTCTTTTGGGACAGTACCCAACGATTATAGGTTCAGTGACGACAAGATTTTACCCTTCCTTTCTCTATAATTTCATTTTGGGTAGCGTGTAAAAACAGTTGATCCCGAATAAATCGGGATCAACTAGGCTCAAAATTGAGAAAGACCAAGCCCAACTTAGGGCGGCGACCGTGATTGCCAAACAATCATATTAAGAATTAAAATGGATAATGCTTCTGATCAGTCCAAAAGGAATGAACAGCAAAAAGACGTATGCCTCCATCAGGGTGAGCATGGCCGAAAGAGTTTTTTCTTTCATATCTAATTTTGGCTCACAACTAAGGAGGAATCTCTAAAATCAGCTAACCGCTGTGTGGTATTCCTCCTTAGTCTCTTGAGCTTTCCTGGTGTAATGATAAGGGAGAAAGTTGTGCCTAGCTTGAGTATAGGCTGCAAATAACCTAGTAACTTAGGCACAAGTTTTCTGAGTTTCCTGAGTAACATCAAGGCGTGCGGTTTGCTTGGGGAATAAGCTTATAGTATAATCAGCTCTATGGTTGACTCTGAGTTTGAACATCTAGATGAAGCGGTCAGGGAGATCACTCATGATATCCCGGCAAGGTTGTTATTGGGAATGTCTAGGGACGGAAAAGAAACTCATATAGTTTGTACCAAAGCCGAACTTGACGATTTTGATATTGATTATTATCGCATTGCTATATCCCCTAACGAGATTACGGTTTGGCAACAGCGCCACTTTTTTTACTGCGAACAAGTGCGACGGCGGACTGTACGAGTAGCCCAAAAAACATTTGGTGGAGCTCTTAACCTTTACCACGACAGTCATGGCTCATCTTTTGGGTCTTTGCGTAGTAACGACTTGACCCAAAGCAGAGCGGAAACTGGGCCTCATGGCGGACTTCGTCCAGCAGCTAAACCAGAAGAATATATCAACCATCATCCCTAGGGATATCTATAAACATCGTTTATCTGCCTGAGAGGATTTTTACTATGGCAGGTAAAAAGGCAGAAACAAACCCAAATGGAGGGCTTCTTGGCAGAAAGCAGGCCCACACTTTAGTAGGAGCTGATACTGATAGACGCCAGCTCAAGAGGATGTTGCACGAAAATCGCGCTACGAGCTCGAGAGCTGCCAGAGATCTTAGGCTTCAGGCAGCTGTCCAAAACAATATCTTTAATCTTGTCGACTCTATAACCTTCCTGATGCAACAGCCTTCAAATAGTTCAGTGTCCTTAGCTAATCAGCTTGGAGGCATAGCTGCGCTTCACTCGTTATCTTTTGATCTAACCACACTCGACTCATTAAAATGGCTGGCTAGTCATGTTAAAACAGCCAATAGAACCAGTGTCTATGGCCAGGAAGGTTTAGCGGGGGGACTACTAGCGCAAGAGTTGGCATCGGCCCAGATGAATTTAATCAAGCGGGGATTTAGTGACGACACAGTTATCGTGGGAACAGATCGGGGACTAAATTCAATACGGGGAGCGATTGTGACTGGAGATACAACAACTCGTTCACTTCTCTATGAGCTTGTAACTGGTTCCGCGCTACCCGACTTAACAGAGTTAGGAAGTGTATGCGGTTATGCTGCCGTTTGTATTCATCCCGAAACTGGGGGGTTGGGAAATTATGGCAATCTTAGGACTGATGTAGCTGAGAAACTAGCTAAACGTTTAGCGATAAGACTTTTGGACCTAGAGAGGTTTATTAAAGTTGCTAATAATACACGAGTTGAAAATGTTAGGTCTCCTTTTACACCAGATGCCGCTAAGATTCTAGCGAGTAATGCAGAAACTAACCGGAGAGCACTTGTTAATATGCTAGGAATAATGGGAGCAGAGTTTTTAGATCAAAATTTGACCTCTTTTCTTACTAGACCTAATTCTCAAAACGTCATTACCAATAATGCGACAATAATCATTGAAACTCTCATTAGTCGGGGGGTTCATTGGGTAAAGCCTTTAGAAACCATTCGGGATCTGTGCCAGTACTTTTTAGCCGCGGGTAGAGAAGAGCAAGCAAGAGAAATTATTCTTCAGGCTGCCAAGTCTGGGCTCATTAAGCTGTCGAAGTTTTCTCTAAAGGACTATCAGGATATTGGTTTTCCTTCAAGAAATGCAAAAGAGCATTTCGACTTTAACCGCGTTTGGTATAAGCATTTTACTAAGCATTGGGACTTTTCCGAAGACCCTTTTAGACATGGATTTGAGAATTTGAGTCATGTCCGTGTTTTTCAAGGGACACTTTTCCCAACCCATGATGGTCATCGAGCTATAGTTGCAGGAGATATGTTTCAGGGTGTTCGTAGAAGGGGGGTACGAACCGAACTGGTCCCTCCGGGAACCACATATTTAGTTTCAGTCAATACAACGAGGCCAGAAGGAGATTTTGGCCACACTAACGAGATAGCGCACGTTAATCATCGTCGACGGATCGCATTGCGGGGCTTTTCGGGGTTGCCCGTGAGGATAACCAGTCTCCCCGGGCGGGGTCCGCTAGCTAACCAAGAGTTAGTGCTGCAAATGGCTGGCGGGGCACAAGAATCTAGAGCCTGTGGCCTAGATAGAATAGAAAGCACTTCATCCCTAGTTGCTGATTTAGTGGTGGCTATGAGGGATACTGATTTAAGACGGTTTCTAGATGATCCTGATAGAGTCCTTAACTTAAGACAAGCGTTTTCAAACGCAAAACAGCTTACTGGACTTGTTCTAAATGGTGTAGAAAGGGCAAGGGGCCAAAATACTTGGTTCTTGTTTGCCCAATCTCAACGCAGTGATTTGCCGGGAGATGTTAGGGCAGCATACAGAATTATGTTGCAACACGTTATCCACCCCAACTCTCTAGCTTATCTCGAAGAGCATGCTGAGGAACTACTTGCCTAGTTTGTATCCCCGTCCTCTAATGGTGGTAATTGAAGAATCTTTCAACCCAATCTTGGCGAGTTTTTTACGTAGTTTACTCATCAGCTGATCAATGGCCCAATCAGAGTACTTTTCGTATGATTCCTTTCCCCATAACTTTTCTGCCAACACATCACGAGAATGAATCTTATCGGGCTCTTGCAAAAAATAAGCGAGAATCTCGTATTCTTGTCTTGTAAACTGATCTTCTATGGATTTGCCGTTAAAGGTTATTGCTCTAGTATTTTCATCAAACGAAAGCCTGGTCTGTTTTTCATCAACTAGCACTTCCGGCAAAGCTCTTTTGAGGACGGCATCCCTAAATAGTTGACAAAAAAGCTGATAGTAACCTTCGGGAGACGTGCGTATGATACCCAAGGCTAACAAGGCGTTAGTCTCTTCGTCGTTAGGAAGGTTTACTATTTGTTTGGACGCGACTTCATGGAGGAGTTTTTTCATTTTCTGGGTAAAAATTCCTAACATCAGATCTGAGGTGGCGCGAATCTCATAGTTGGAACGAAAGAGTTCTTTGATCTTATCTACGGTAAACGGTCGGTCTGACGAGTCAGTTTTAGCCAGGGTTTCAAAGGCCAGCTTAAGTAGATAGGGGTGTCCGTCACACATTTCGGATACAAGCTGTTTCTCGAGAGGGCTTAAAACATAGTCGTACTTCTTTTGGAAAAATTCTAGAAGGTACTCTTCGTTGTCTTTGGAAACAGGAACGAAAAGTAGGTTCTGGAAAAAAAGATAACCCAACTCTTCCCCGTAGGGATTCTTTTCAAACAACAGCCTTAAATCTTTTATGAGAAAAACATAGTGCAGTTTATCGTCAAAACTGTTCCACAGGGAACGAAGATTATTAGAAAATACATTGTTAACAAAGCCTAATTCGTCGATCTCTCCTAAAAAGAGAACCACCTTCATACCAGATTTTGTAGCTTTACTGATCAGGATCTTAAGGTGTTCGAGCAGTTTAGGATAAGCCAGGAGTTCGTTATCGAATGGAGCAAGGTCGGCTTCGCCAATATCACAATCCAAATTTTGATTCTTTTGACAAGCCTCAATGAAGGTTTTCCCAATGAGTCTTAGGTATCCAGCCTGACTTTCTTCGGTGAGGTCGAGCGGTTCAACGTAACACAGGAGGTACTTTTGGTAGTCAGGTAAGAATTTACTGAAGAGGTGGATATTATCGATTATAAATCTGTCGACAACCCTCCTCCCTGCTGTAGCGACCCATACCGGGGTAACACATTCTCCTTTAGCTATCGCCCTAAAAAGTCTTGCCGCATATTGATCGACATAGTCCTGGGGGAACGGATAGCGAGGATTTACCCCATCGCTCATATTGGTTTGCTTCGGTCAGGATACTCAGATTCTAGTCAGGAAAGAAGGGTCTGTCAACGGGGAGGTTGGGATCAGTCCAAATAGTCTTTGAGCTTTTTACTGCGACTTGGGTGCTTGAGCTTACGAATAGCCTTCGCCTCGATTTGGCGGATGCGCTCCCGAGTCACTCCAAAAGCTTTGCCGACTTCTTCCAGGGTTCTGGGTCGTCCGTCTTCCAGCCCAAAGCGCATAATTAAGACTTTTTTCTCCCGGTCGTTGAGGGTAGCTAAGACTTCTTCTAGTTGCTCTTTAAGCAGGGCCTTACTGGTTTGTTCGTAGGGACTGGGAATGTGTTCGTCGGGCACAAAGTCCCCGAGCTGGGAATCGTCTTCATCACCAATTTTAGTTTGCAGGGAAGTCGGTTCCTGAGAAATTTTTTGAATCTCGTGGACCTTAGCCACGTCAATTTCCAGCTCTTTGGCAATTTCCTCGGGGAGAGGATCACGCCCCAGTTCGGCAGTTAGCTTATTACGCAACCTAACGTAGCGATTGATGGTTTCGACCATGTGCACTGGAATCCGAATCGTGCGAGCCTGGTCAGCGATGGCCCGGGTAATAGCTTGACGAATCCACCAGGTGGCATAGGTGGAGAATTTAAAGCCCCGACGCCAGTCATATTTCTCCGTGGCGCGGATGAGTCCCTGGTTGCCCTCTTGAATAAGATCGAGCATGGTCATGCCTCGACCCAAGTATTTTTTAGCAATTGAGACAACCAGGCGCAAGTTGGAGGAAATGAGCTTGTCTTTAGCTTTTCGCTCTCCCTTTTCTGCCCGTTTGGCCAGGTCAACTTCTTCTTTAGCGTTAAGTAGGGGGATGCGGCCAATTTCTTTAAGATACATGCGGACCGGGTCAGTAACACCGCTTTCATCTAGTCCGGCGATTCCTTCCAGTTCTTTCTCTAAATCGGAGACAGTTTTCTGTCCCTCTTCCAAATCCTCAGCTGTAGTTTCAAAAATGTCGACCTCAGCGTTGATGAGCAGGTCATAAAATTCGTCCAGTTCTTCTAGATGATCCTCAGCTTTGGGAAAGACTGCTAAAACTTCTTCTTGGGTGACAAAACCGGCGGACTTACCTCTTTTGATCAGATCCAGTGCCGCGGGGGGAAGACTGACTTTCGTGGGAAGGACTTTTTTGTTAACCATAATCAGTAGCATGAATCTTGAGATAATCGAAGCCTGGTATCTTCGTCCGTCTCTTGAAATGCTTAGGGGATTTTAAGTTCACCCAGCTTCTATGTCAAGCTGTAACGAGAGTCAGTCACTTTAAGAATAAGGAGTTGATGATTAAAACCACATGTTTCCTTGTGGCACATTACTAATTTCGGCTGAGACAATTTGCCACTTGACTTTTCCTACGGGCGTTTAATACAGTAAATCATGGGTAGGATATTTACTCTCCTGGTAGTGGCTGTTTTAGTCATTGGTGGAGTCTACGTAGCGGTTGGTGCTGCCTCCGGAAATTCCCCCCTAGTTTTATTAACTCGTGCCTCGACTGGCAATTCAGTTACCATTAACGGTGGTGCAAAGTCTACCGACTCTCTCAATGTCTCTCTTGCTCTATCGGCAAAACCCGAAGCCACAGAGATGAAGATAGCTAATAGTCTTGTTGAATTGAAAGTAGCTAAGCCCACGGATTTCACGCCACAGGTCAAGTGGACACTAGCTAAAGGAGAACCAGGCAAGAGGACGGTGTTCGTTGTCTTTAATAACGGTGCTGAAGAGAGGGTGCAGCCGATGATGCCTGACACTTGGTCTGCTCCGGTCCTTGCGTCTATTCAATATAGTAATGAAGAGGCGCTCTTGTACCGGGAATTTTACTATACATGTCAGGGGCAGAAACAAAGATCAGGAATCTCGGAGTGCTCTTCATCTACTCAGTTAAAGACAGTGGCAGTTAAAATTTGTCGAGACAAATTTAGCGCACCGCTTACTGATTTCTCGGTTAATAAAGAATCTCTATGCAACAAGAAGCCACCAAAGGAATCTTACCGAGTAGCCTTTTATACCTGCTCAGACAACCATTCTGGGAAATTCGATGCCAACGCCTGCCTAAGTGAAGAGGCATTAATGGATGGAGCAACAAAATTGTGCAAAATGAGACAAGCAGATTTAGCAAAATTTACCCCCGATACGTCTACCCGGTGTGAGACCGTAAAGCGAGGACTGGTCTGTATAAACCGTGCTTGCGTCTACGCCGAGGGTGCGGAGGATGATCAGTATTGCAAAAGTAAAAAACCGGGAGAGATTTGTAACCCCAAGTAATCTCGACCCCTTAAGACCGTGTGGCCTCGTTATCAGGGTATAGATGCCGTAATGAGCTGGCGCTCCTCTTTTAGCTGGGCACCCTCATTTAAGAGCTCGGTTAGTTGTTGCTGTAATTGTTCGTTGTCCCCATCCCTTTTGATTTGCTCTCTTAGTAAATCTTGTTTTCTTTGAAGTGACAACTGCTTGATATCCCAGGCCTTTTTTTGCACCTCCTCAAGGACTAAAGCTTCGTCTTCTATGTTGATATCAATTTCTTTGAGAAACAGCCGGTCAACAGTATCAATAAGCTCGGGAGGGACGAAATTGATAAAAGTTTTAATATCAAATCTTTGGGTTGGTAGAGTGACATCAGATTTGGGATTGGCTACCAAGGAGAGTAGCAGCTGATAGATTTTCCCCAAGCCTGGGTCGGTGAAATCTTCTACAAGTAGCCGGGGAGCGATTAGGAGTAGATAGTCCTCAGGTTTGGGTGATTGCAAGAGTAGTTCCAATAAGTATTCCTGAGATAGTTCTAACTGAGTGAGTTTTTTCTTGAAGTCAGTTGCCGGTGGCGCGATTTGTGTTGGTGTAGGCAACTGTTTTTTGCGCCAGTCCTTAAATAACTGTCCCTCAACGTCACTTTCCCTGACACCTAATTCTTCAGCTAGTCGTTTTACATAATGGTTTTTGACGACCAGGTTATCAATGGGAGCCAGAAAACGAGCGACGTCACTGATAATTTTCTTCGCGCCTTCTGCGGTTTTGGAGTCACTTTTAGTTAGCGCCGAGTCAATAACAAAGTCATAAAAGTTCCCCGCTTCTTTAACTGCCTTATGCCATAGGGCTGGGTCTTTTTTTATCAGCTCATCGGGATCCTTGCCTTCCTTAAAGGAGACGACTTTAATGCCTAGCCCTGCCTGGTCGGCGATTTCTATTCCCCGGTGGGCGGCAGCGTCGCCGGCAAAGTCAGCGTCAAGTGATAAGTAAATCACCTCAGTGTAGCGTCTTAACAGGTTTACTTGGCCCAAGGTCAGGGCCGAGCCTTTGATGGCGACTACGTTGCGCACGCCAGCTTGATAGGAAGCGATAGCATCGATTTCTCCCTCTACCACCACAGCGAAGCCACTTTTTTTAATCTCTTCTTTGGTGACATCGAGTCCGTAAAGAGTATTACCTTTTGTGTAGGCCGGGGTTTCGGCAGTGTTAATATATTTGGCTTCTTTTGCCTCTGGATCAAGTAGTCTGCCGGCAAATCCCACTACACTACCATAATGGTCAAAAAGGGTAAAAATCACTCGGCCTCGAAAGCGGTCAAAAATATTGCCAATACTTGATTTTGAGACTACACCAGCTTGCAAAAGGTCGGCATCACTATAACCTTTTTTGCGCAGAAAATTAGTTAGGGAATTCCAGGAATTGGGCGCAAATCCTAACTTAAACAGTTTAATCGAGGAATCACTAATGCGGCGCTCCTTAAAATAATTACGGCCTATTTGTCCCACCGGGTGGGTAGTAAGAATAAAATGAAAATATTCCGCAGCCAAGTGATTAATCTCAAGGACCTTTTCTTTAATTTCGCTTTGTTTACTGCTTTGAAAACTGGTAGATACCGGTACCCCGGTGCGTTTGGCTAAAATCTTGACTGCCTCGGAAAACTCGATGTTTTCCAGACGCATCAGGAAACGAAAGATATCTCCCCCATCCTGACAACCGCCGAAACAGTGCCAAATTTGTCGCTCAGCCGAGACAACAAAACTAGGAGTTTTTTCGCTATGGAAGGGGCACAACCCTTTAAAATTTGCCCCAGTTTTTTTTAGGGGGACATACTCTGAGATTAGGGTGACAATATCCAGGCGTTTTTTTATCTCTTCAAGATCGGTCATAGCTTAGGAGCAGTAAAGCGATAATACCACGGTGGGTGTATACTTAGGTATATGGTTGGAAAATTTCCCCCGGTAATTTTTCTCTACGGCGCGTTCCTGATTTCTTGGCTGGCGATGCTCGGCAGTCTGTTTTTTAGTGAGATTTGGCACTACCCACCCTGCGTACTTTGCTGGTATCAACGGATTTGCATGTATCCCTTAGTAGTCATTCTGGCTGTGGGTATTTGGCGAAAGAACAAGGAAATTCACCTCTACACTCTGCCCTTGGCCCTAATCGGTCTCCTAATCGGTGTCTACCACAACCTTCTTTACTACCGGCTCATTCCCGAGGCGATCGCTCCCTGTGTGGCGGGGATTTCCTGCACTACTAAATTTATTGAATGGTTCGGTTTTATTACTATTCCCCTTCTTTCTTTACTAGGGTTTGTTGCCCTGACCTTTTGTCTTCTGGTGTACTGGTGGGTAGTGGCAAAGAAGAAAACAGTCAAGTAGCGCTAAGTTAGCGGAGGGGGCGAGATTCGAACTCGCGGTATCTTGCGACACGGCGGTTTAGTAAACCGCTGCACTAGGCCACTATGCGACCCCTCCTATTTATTTCGTTCGTGTCTGACAAACAGAAATGTTCCCACAACTATAAACAGAGTTCCGGTAATTACCACGACCGCGATATCAATCATTGGGCTAAAAAGTACTGTTCTAGAATAATATGGTGTACCGAAGTAATAGATACTGCGTAGCAAATCAACTGCGTAGGTCATGGGGGCAATCCGAGAAGCAATAAAGATGGGTAGGGGAAGATTGTGAATGGGATTAAATACCCCGGCCAGAAAGAATTGGGGGAAAAGCAGGAAGGGGAATATCTGATTGGCGGATTTTTGGTCGGACAGAGTGGACATGACAATAACCCCAAAAGCGCCGCCAAAGAGGGCCACTAAGAGGAAAAAGGGTAGCAGTCGGATCAGCGCTATCCAGTCCAGGGGGACACCTATTAAAATTCCCAGAGCAATGACTCCCACGATTTGGAGTAAGGAAACGCAGGTTTCCCCCAGAATCTTACCCAGTAAAATAGCATAGCGGGAGATAGGAGCAATAAACATTTCTTGAGCGAAGTCGTTTTGTCTATCCTCCACGAGAGAAATAATTCCTCCAGCTGTTGACTGAAACAAGGTCTGAGCAATCACCCCAATAAAAACGAATTCTAAAAAGTTATAGCCTAAATTCTCGCCCAAATTAGCCTGAAGACTGGTTCCTAAGACGCCAATGAAGATAGCTGGAAACACTAGACTAAAGGCGATTCGAGTTCTATCCCGCAACAGTTTGATTACGTCACGGCCGGCGATGGTAATAATGGCGTTAAGTAGTTTCATGGTGCTGTCTGATTATTTGCACGTAAGCACTTTCCAGAGTGGGACTATGAATTTCCAAGTGGGTCAGTTGGGTTTTAAGGCCAGCTATAATTTCCTGTCCGGTATTTTCTCCGGTATTAATTTTAAATGGTCCATTCCCTTCAAAAGTCAGCCCTTTTTGGTTTAACTCTTTTGTTAAGCCCATTCGATCCTTGGCATCAAGCACAAGGTGGTTTTGGATCAGGGTTTTTTTGATTTCACTAGGAGTGCCTTTGGCTACAATGGTCCCTTCATCCATAATGCAGACATAATCTGAAGCCTCAGCCTCCTCTAGGTAATGGGTAGTTAAGAAAATTGTTATCTCTTGGGACTTACGAATATCTTGAAGATATTTCCAAAGATTTTGCCGGCTGATTGGGTCGAGTCCGGTGGTTGGTTCGTCGAGAAATAACACTTTGGGTTCGTGCATCAGGCTACGGATAATCTCTAACTTACGTTTCATTCCCCCAGAGAGAGTTTTGACCGGCTTATGGAGATCCTTTTCCAGCCCTAGGACTCTGGCTAATTCGGCCACCTTGTCTTTATAGGCTTGGGGCATGAGGGTGTAGCTAGGCAGATAGGGATAGAGATTATAGAGATTAGCGTGGAAGCGAATATTTTCTTCGGCGGTTAGATTGAGATCTAAACTGGGATTTTGAAAAATTACGCCAATTTGTTGTCTGACAGCGGCGGGATTTTTACTGACATCGTAGCCGGCGATAGTTACAGTGCCTGCACTGGGGGAAAGGATAGTTGTTAAGATAGAAATAGTCGTGGTCTTTCCGGCTCCGTTGGGGCCCAGCAGGGAAAAGAATGAACCCTCCTCGACATAAAAAGAAACCGCCTTAACGGCATCAGCAGGCGCCTTTTTGTAACGCTTGGTTAAATTAGTGACTTCGATAATTCGAGATTTAACTTTCTTGGCCATTGGCTACTTTCTCATTGCTAAAAATAACTACTAGCTAGGCGGTATTCATTGTACAAAATTCGAACCTTTTTTGAAACCAATCCTGACGAAGAAATCTGAACTGCACCCCGCCACAATATTTCTGGGGCAAAGGAGGCGGGGTGATGGACTCGCCCGCGCGGAGGAGGGGTCTGGGGAGGAATCCGCGCGGGCTTCGGCTTTTTGTTTTGGCGAAATTCTGGCGGGCTATTAAAACTTGCCTTCTATATTCTCAAACAATTTGGTTAAATTATCTTTCGTCGTTGTGTCCAAATTGATTGAGGTTCCATTTTGGCAAGTTTCTAAAAATTTCTTTGCGAGCAAAACCTTATCCAGTTTACTCTTTTTTACATACTCCGAATTAGATTCCGTATAAGTTTTGCTCGTATCATTCAACACAAATTCTTGAAAATTAGCCGGCGAGAAAATATCCTCCACACTCCCTGCGGTACTTAGCACAGCAAGAACTAAATCTTTTGTAACTAACCAATTGTCTTTTAGATTTTTCTCGCCATCCTTTTTCCCTTTGTCGTTGTCGTAGAGATATACAACCTTTCCACCCCAACCATGCAATATAGTACCTACAACTGGCATATTTCCAGCTCCACCACCGAAAATAAAGTTCACGCTGTCTTTGCTAAGGATTTTCTTAAACGCATTTAGATAGTAGAGATCGGAAGCTCCCTCAACTACAATATTATTTACTTTATCTAAAGCCGTAATTCCTACACTTAATTCCAATCCAATGGCAGTCATAATAGGAGTTAAGGTTTCTTTATCCGCCAAAGCGTGAACTTTATTTTCTATTTTCGTTCCTGCTTTTTTTGTACGATGAATCAATCTAATTCGATTTAGCTTGTCGGCTTCCAAAAGATATGGCGAATGCGTTGAAAATACTAACTGGACTTCTTTCGCTGAATCTTCAAGTTTGCTCAAAATATCTTCTTGAGCTTTGGCGTGGAGAAATAAGCCTGGTTCGTCAATCAAAATAATGTTTGGGACATCCTCATTTGCTCTTGCTGACACTTTTATATAAAACGCGAGGTGCCATTGTCTACCTTTACTTCGCAAACTTGGCTCATACGGGTAGCCGTCTTCTTGAATCCAAAACTGGAGGTCTTGAGAATCCCAATCAACGCTCAAACTTGAAACATCTTGCGTCCAAAACTTTTTGTAATCGTCATTGAGGTTGATATTTATATCTGTTTTATGTTTCTGCTTATCGCGAGCAGTAGAAGTTTTGATCGTGGCAACATTCAAATCGCTGATTACTGACAAATCCTTAATCCATTCATTGGTTTCAAGTTCCGCAAAAGGTATCTTGTTTGGAAAAATATCTTCAAACGAATTAAAGAACACGAAATTTGGAATCCATCGTTTTAGAGCTTCTAAAAACTTTTCCTCTATTGCAGTTAAATTTTCAAGATTTTGAATTTCTGTTTCTATCTCGGCTAAAAGTTTTGGCAAATTCTCACGATCTTTTTCATCTATTTGTGGGATATTTGGTGTAGTAGCAGTTTTGAAAGCAGTAAGAAGGGTTTTCTCATTCGTTAAATCAGAAAATTCAAAATCAAAGAAAGTTCCTCCTAACTGTGGATATTTCGTGTGCAATGCTTTTACTTTGCCCCACTTGTCCTTGATTGATTTTTGAATTTTCTCAATTTCCTTTGCTCCAAAAAGGTCATTCTTCAGAGTATCTTCTCCAAAAGTGTAGGTATCAGGAAAAGTTTTTATGATTTCGAGTTCAATATTGGCGATTGCTTTTTGGGTGCTACCTATCTCGGTTAAAACTTCTTTAACGGTATCTCTTTCAACGGTAAAAGTTATAGAGATTTCAGGTATCGCTTCTGGTGATTTAATAGGTTTAGCACTCTCTCTTATTTTTCCGTCCGTATCAAAATCCTCTAATGCTTCAAGAATAGAAGTTTTCCCAGATTCGTTTTTCCCAGCAAGAATGGTAATTGTATCCGTTAAATAGCAATCGCCGCTGTCGGTTATGGACTTAAAATTTTTAATTCTAAATTTCTTAAGTTTCATAATCTTTTTAAGTATTTCTTGCCTTTCTTTCTTGAATACTTTTTAGTAGGAAGGGTGCGGCTTCTTCCTGCGTTTTACCCGATTTGATGCTATTACAAATCAGACAACTTGTTTTTAAGTTTTCTTTTGTATGCTTTCCACCCTTGTATTGAGGAGTTAGATGGTCAAGCGTTGCGTTTTCTGTAGTTACTTTCTCTCCACAATAAAAACAAGTGTATTTATCACGCTCAAAGATTTCTTTTCGTTTTTCTGCGTTGGTAAAATAATCTTCTTCAATAGGGTCAGCAGTGATTGAAAGTTTTTCTTTTACCAATGGAATTTCTTCTGGCAGAAAAATACTATAGAGCGTTCCCTCGCGGTTAGTGTCGCCAATCTTAATACACGATTTTTCTTCTAGTCCAGATACAAGTTTTGTAATATGAGCGTAATTCGATTTTTCACCGCGAGAAGAACCAAGATTGTCAGCAATAGTCCTTTTACCAATTCGTATTTCTGCTGAACCATTTTTTATATACGAATTACGCAAAAAGAAAATGTAAAGTCCCGCTTCGTATGGAGTTAAGGATGGTAAGAGTAGATCAGTATATTGCTCAATAATTTTTTGTAAATCTTCTTTCATAATTTATTTCACTATTTCCTCCATCGGAACGCCTAGCGACTTGGCGATTTTTTGAATTGTTTGAACGCTTGGCTTGGTAACGACACCACCCTCAATTTTTGTAAGGGTAGAGTATTTGATATTGGCTTTTTTCGCCAAGTCGTCTTGCGTTAATCCTTGTTTTGCTCGTATCCTCTTTATGTTTTCAGATATAGTTGCCATAGTATGCTACTTTTGATAGTATATAAATATGAGCCATTACTTTCTTTGCTCACAAAACAAGGATAGCAAAAATCAGAGATTTTTTCAAGGTGTATTTTTTATTTTAGCCCGCCAGAATTTCGCCAAAACAAAAAGCCGAAGCCCGCGCGGATTCCTCCCCAGACCCCTCCTCCGCGCGGGCGAGTCCATCACCCCGCCTCCTTTGCCCCAGAAATATTGTGGCGGGGTGCAGTTCAGATTTCTTCGTCAGGATTGGTTTCAAAAAAGGTTCGAATTTTGTACAATGAATACCGCAAATTTTCGAAAAGGGTTTCGGAACCAAAAATATGGTCGGCGCGAAGCGCCGACTGTTCTGCATTCCCCCCACAAAATCCTGATTCTGCAAGGATTCGCCACGCTCCGCGTGGCTCCTCGTTTGCCAATACAATTTCAATTTTATGAATAATCACACCAGAAAGTTTTTTATATACACTCGCAAATCAACCGATACAGAGGATCGGCAAGTGAGAAGCATTTCAGACCAACTGGCCGAACTAAAACAATTGGCGATAAAAGAGGATATTGATGTCGTTGATATTTTCGTGGAAAAACAAACCGCTAAAGCTCCGGGTCGGCCAGTATTTAATGAAATGCTTCTCCGTATCGAGCAAGGTGAGGCAAATGGAATTTTAGCTTGGCACCCCGACAGGTTAGCGAGGAATAGTGTTGACGGTGGAAAAGTTATTTACTTGCTCGATACGGGAAAGATTGCCGAGCTGAAATTTCCAACTTTCTGGTGTGATCCGACACCGCAAGGCAAATTCATGCTCTCAATCGCTTTTTCGCAATCCAAGTATTATGTTGATAACCTGTCGGAAAATATCAAGCGTGGTCATCGCAACAAAGTGAAAGACGGAATATGGCCTCAAATGTCTCCGCTCGGATATGTAAATGTGAAAGGTGCTGGAATTATTCCCGATATTGAAATTGCCAAACTGATTAAAAAGACATTTGAGGCATATTCGTCTGGGTCTTTCACTTTGCGACAACTCCGGGACAAGTTTAATGGACTTGGATTGAAGCGAAAAAGCGGAAAGGAACTTGCGGTGTCGAACTATCAGCAAATCCTCAAAAATCCTATCTACACAGGACTAATGAGATATAACGGAGAGATTTTTGAGGGGAAGCACGAACCGATTATCACAAAGAAACTTTTTGATTCCGTTCAAGAAGTGATGATGAAAAAGAGCAAACCACATTCCAAAGGCCTAAAACCATTTTTATACAGAGGATTTTTCCGTTGCGGAGAATGTGGATGTTTCATCACTACCGAAACGCAGAAAGGTCATAATTATTTGAGGTGTACCAAACGGAAAAATCCTTGTGAACAAAAATATGTTCGTGAGGAAATCATCACTTCTAAAATCAGAACGGAATTACAAAAAGTTTCTTTGCCACTCGATTGGGCAAATTGGATGATTGTCGAAAACGAGAAAGATCGGCAATCAGAAACCCAATCGAGTGAGATTTTTTCTCAAAAAACAAAAGACGAAATTTCTCTTTTGGATTCCAAAATTGAGAAGCTGATGAACGCATATCTTGAAAACGCACTTTCGCTAGACGAATATCGTGATTCTAAAAACAAGTTGGTAAGCTCAAAACAGCTTCTCAAAGAGAAATTATCAGCTTTTGAGAAAAAATCTCATAATCGGTTCGAACTTGCTGATAGATTCATAAAATCCAGTATAAACAATATGGAATTGGCAAACGAGGGAATTCCCGAAAAGATTTTTCGGGAATTCAAAAAAGTCGGTTCGAACTTTCAAATTAAGGACCGAACCGTACTTTTTGAGCCACGCGGAGCGTGGCGAATCCTTGCAGAATCAGGATTTTGTGGGGGGAATGCAGAACAGTCGGCGCTTCGCGCCGACCATATTTTTGGTTCCGAAACCCTTTTCGAAAATCTGCGGAGGAGGCGAGATTCGAACTCGCGCGAGCTTGCGCTCAATTGCTTTCCAAGCAATCGGAATGGGCCACTATCCGACTCCTCCAACTTTAGAATTCTATCAAATTGATGATACAATTGAGCTATGAATGCAAAAGTTAATCATCTCCAGTTAAACATAGATTACAAAAATGCCCAATTCTATAAGGATCTAATGGTGTTTCTTGGCTGGAAGGTGATTGGGGAGTGGGGTGACATTATGGGTTGGCAGGGCGAGGGGGAGGTGTCACTGTGGTTTAGCCAGAGTAAAAACGAGACGAAAAACGATCGTGACGGCCAGGGACTTAACCATGTAGGTCTTAAGGTGAAAGCAATTAGTGATGTTGACAAAGCCGCTAACTATTTAAAAGAGCAAGGGGTGGAGCTCCTCTATGGCACACCGCAGCATCGTCCCGATTTTACTCACAGTGAGGATACGACATACTACCAGGTCATGTTTGATTCTCCCGATAATATCCTCTTCGAAATCATGTATACCGGCCCTAAGTAAAGGTGCTGGCTATATCTAGTAATTTTCGGTCATTAGCATGAGTTAACTTGGCTTTGGCTTCATTGGGGGGTAGCCAGAAAATGGCGGCGATTTCTTTCGGCTGGGGAGCGTCCACTCCGGAGACGTATTCCATTAAAAAATAGGTTACGATCTTAAAAATCTTTTCTCCTTTAAAGGTATAAAAAATTTTACTCTCACCCAGTTTCTTAAGCACTCGCGCCGTAATTCCTGTTTCCTCTCTCACCTCACGAATTGCTGCGTCGATCGCTTTCTCACCGGGACCTATAAGGCCCTTAGGAAAGCCAAAGCGAATCTTGGGAAAGTCAGTACTGGGTTTGGGCTGAATCAGGAGAAATAGAGAACTACCCCCCTGTTTTTTAAAGACTACTCCACCAGCTGAAAATTGTCTAACCATACTTAGTACCCACAGTGTGCTCCTAAGAGGAATCGAACCTCCATCACAGCCTTCGGAGGGCCGTACTCTATCCATTGAGCTATAGGAGCAAGCGGCGGAGGGTAGAGGAGTCGAACCTCTTAGTCCTTGCGGACATTAGTTTTCAAGACTAACGCATTACCGCCCTGCCCACCCTCCACCATGGCGCTCCCAGACAGAATCGAACTGTCATCACTAGGTCCGCAACCTAGTACTCTATCCATTAAGCTATGGGAGCAGGCTCTATTTGGCTTACCAATTATAACGGTTTAGCTAGGAGGGTGCCACCTCGGTTGGAGTGGGGGGAGAAGTGGGTACGGTTTTTTCCGCTTTGGTAGCGAGCATTTTTTCCATAGGAAATTTTTTAGCTAACCAATCGGTCAATTTCTCGGTGGCGGATTTTTGCCAAACTTCAATAAAGGGAAGAAACTGGGCAAGGTGGTCCCTAATTACACCTTCGTCCTCACGGTGAATTAAAAAAATTAGTTGACCAAAGACGTTTCTGTAGCCCACATGCAGTAGCCGCTGATCACCTTTATCAGAAAACCAGAACACTCCCAGCTCAATCCAGAGGTAGGTGTGGCCTTGAGAGATTATCCCCTGGGTAGTTATTCGGTGTTCCACTTCTTCTGGTTGGACTTTGGAAAGAGCAAACAGTAAAAAAACAGTCGCCCAAGATAAAACAATTAGCAACCATTCCTGGAAAAAGGCAAAAATGATGGATAACAAAAGGGCGATGGTAGCGATTGTTGTAAACGCCCCTTTGGGGTACTGCCTTTCCGGGTGGGAGAGAGACTTCCAGACAAAGAGGTCGCGAACGCCTCGTTCGGCCTTGTTAGGTCGTTGCCAAATGGAGTCACTTTCTGTTTCTGGTGTGGGACTTGGGGCAGAATTTTCCATCAAGTTTAACTATACGTCCAAACCACTGGTGTGTAAAGTAAAAGAGGTCCAGAGTTTTAGTAAGAGGTTTGGCCAAGAACGGTATTGCCAACAAGTGGACTTAAGAAGTTTCCTGGATTACTGACAAGTAGTAATAAAATTACCACAACCACTAAAAGTAGCAGAAATTCGTTTTGATCGAAGTGATGGTGGTTGTTTGATCTTGGTCCACTTTTTGTCAGCCTTTTCCGTTTCATAATATTAGTATGGGATTTTGGGCGAATAATGTCAATTACCCACAAGGTTCGTTATAATAAACAATTAAAGGAGAGCGGGCAGGACGGTAATGCGCTGGTTTCGAAAACCAGTGCCCTAACTGGGCTAACAGGTTCGACTCCTGTGCTCTCCGCCCCAATTGAGTGTTGAGTGGATTAAGACATATAATGAACCAAATGATCGTGACTAAAAAAACTAAGATTGTGGCTACGCTCGGGCCAGCCTGTGACAGTGTCGACCAAATCAGCTCTCTTATTGGAGCCGGCGTCAATGTGTTTCGTTTTAATATGAAACACAACGAATACGCTTGGCACGAGGAGCGAATGATAAGAGTGAGACAGGTAGCCCAGCAAATGGCGGCGGTAGTGGGGATACTAATTGACCTCCAAGGCCCCGAGATTAGGATTGCCACTAGGGATCAACAGGTGGTCAATCTAGCCAGTGGGCAGGAGGTAGTATTTGGTAATAGCTTTGCCGATCCTACGGTACAAATTCAACTGTCTCACGAAAACATTCTCCATTCGTTAGTGGCTGGTGATAGTTTGTTAATTGATGACGGTTTCGTCGAGCTCGTGGTTGTCAAAAGGGAGGCTGACAAAGTTGTGGCCAGGTCTCTTGAGGCCGCAGTTATAAAAAATCACAAGGGTTTAAATATTCCCGCCAAGGAGATAGATTTACCGTCGTTAACTGCCAGTGATTTAGAGAAACTGGAGTTAGCGGCAAAACTAAGAGCAGACTTTGTTGGCCTGTCTTTTTGCCGAACCAAGACTGACCTGGAAATCTTAAAAAAGGAAATGGCTACCCGCGGTGTTAGCGCTAAAATTGTGGCCAAAATTGAAAATCAACAGGCCCTTAACAATATTGACGAGATTATTGAAAACGCCGATGCCGTTATGGTGGCTAGGGGCGATTTGGGGGTGGAGGTGCCCATGGAACAGCTGGCTTTTTGGCAAACCGAGATGATAAATAAATGCCGGCTGGCCGGTAAGCCGGTGATTGTGGCGACCCAAATGCTTCAGTCGATGATAGATAATCCCCGGCCCACCCGGGCTGAAGTCACTGACGTTGCTAACGCCGTGTTGCAAGGCACTGACGCAGTAATGCTCTCTGGGGAAACCGCTTCCGGTAAATACCCGGTTAAAACTGTAGAGATTATGGCCCAAATTGCCAACTATAATGAGCAAAAAGCCAAAGTTCTAGAGTTAAACCAATCGCCAACTACTATGACGCAGTTGATTGCTTTGGGTGGGGCGCAAATTTTGCGGCAAACTGGCAAACTGGCTATTGACGCCATTTTAGTTTTCACCCAAACAGGTAGAACTGCTGAAGTGATTTCCTCCTTTAGGTCCACAGTGCCGATAATTGCGGTTACCGATCAACAGGATAGTATTGGGAAATTGACCTTGTCTTACGGGGTGAATCCGGTTTTTGAAGAATTTCCCAGTGGCGAATTCTTGACTCCCACTGCGGTGGTTACTCGGCTGGTAGCCAAAGGGGTTTTTAAGAAAGACCAGACAATTTTAGTTGTCCACGGTCAGCACTGGAAGACTCCGGGCCTCACTAACTCACTGTCAATTATTACAGTTTAAAACTCAGGATCATTTCGGAGAGATAGCGGTCAGTTGGAGCGTAGTTATCAGTTAACAAAGGAACACTACTACTAGTGTAGTATTTTGGTACCGGTTGATAAAAAAGGGTAGGGTGGGCAGAAGTGACCAAGTCGGTGTCTATTGGTTTATTTCCGGCTACTATGACCACATTGACGGCGGCCGGGTTTTTCTGGCCGTTACTGATTGGCAATAAACTGATGTAGGCAAACTCCTGTTTTAAAGTCTGGTAATAGGCCTGAAGCATTGTTGAGTCGTTATTCTTGGTACCCGAGACCATGTTAACTAACAACATTCCATCAGGTTTTAAGCCCCTTTTAAGCAGTTTAATAGACTCATGGGTCGTTAGTTGGTAGGGAAGGCTATAAAACGAGGAAAAGGCGTCAAGGAAAATCAGATCATATTTTTGGTGATTGCGGCCCAGAAATATTCGCCCGTCTTCGCTGTAGTTCTTAACTTTGCTCGAGGGCCGATAACCCAGGTACCGTTGAGACAATTGTGGCAACTGCTCGTCAATTTCCACGATGTCAAGACTACTGAGGGGAAACTGGGCGAGGAAATATTTCGGTAGAGTGTAGCCCCCGCCACCAATAAGAAGAGCTGACTGCGGGTGGGGATGTAAGTGACTAAGAACGAGAAAGGCTTCTAAATAGGGGAAAACGATCTCATCGCTGCTGAGATTTATTGCCGAGTGCATTTCTTTGTTGATTTGTAAGTAACGAATCTTGTCCACATCAAAAATTTTTACAAAACTGTAGAGAGTTTCACCTTGAAAAATCAGTCCTGTCCCGCCCGGTTGACTTATAAACAGTCCCCCGGCTAGAAGAGTGAGTATTAGAAAAGACTTCCCCATTGTATTAGCTCGGTAAAGCACCAGAGCCAGAATAAGAAGGGAGACCGCCAAAATAGCAAGGATTTGGGTAAGACCCAAATAGCTGACTAGCACAAAGCCCGCTAAAAAAGTGCCCACGATACTGCCGATAGTGGCAGTGGCGCTGAGTTTTCCGGCAATTTCCCCACTGTCCCCCACACTATTTATCGCTAGGCGGGTAGCGTAAGGTGAGACCATGGCCAAAAAAATACTGGCGGGAGAAAATAGCAGTAAACCGGCTAGGACGGAGGCCAGTCGTAAATCTGGAGTAACTATTAGGACCAAACTAAGCAGTGGGTCTTTCAGTAGGGTTAATAGACTAACGGCTACGGCTGCGGCTAATACCAGTTTGCTGAGGGTTATCAGACTTGGGTTGTTATTAGAGATTTTACCGCCGAGATAGTAGCCCAAACTCAAGCTCCCTAGGATGACACCGATTAGCCCGGTCCAAGTGTACAGAGAGACACCCAGGTAAGGAGCCAGGATTCGTGAGCCGATGATTTCTAGTATCATCACGACCGCTCCACAGACGAAGACAACTAGTTTTAAGGTAGTATTGATCATAATTTTGGCGGTGTTTATTAGAAAATATTCCTATGGACCACTGGCGACTTACTATGAAATCCTAAAGGATTTAACTCGAGCAGCCGATTGTTTTAGTTTTTATCTATATGCCTTTCAAAATCGTTCACTAAGGTAACTACCGAGTCGCCTTTGCCTTCTTGCTCCCAATCAATTTTTGGCGGGTGGTAATTTGGAGGACGAAAATCAGTCATACTTTTATAGTCGCTTTCTGACATCTGAAAATCTGTTGACGCGACATTTTCGTCTATATGATTATTATTCGTAGAAAACACCATCGGACTGTATCCCAAATAGCAAATCCAATTTAATATGATTTGGCTTTGGGTCTTACCATATTTCTTCGCGAGCTGGACAAGAAGTTGCCAATTATGTTCGAACGTCAAACTTCGCCGAAGCGGCCGCCAGATAATGTTTTTAACCCCTAACTCGTCGCAAGTAGCAAAAACTCCTTTGTCTTGCAATGCCCTGACCTCAAAACTGAGATGTCCCTCGTGTGCATAAAATTTATCACCAAATTTTTTCTTAAAGGCTCTAAGACATTTCGGACTTGCGTTTGAAAGACTAACAAATCTTGTTTTTCCAGATTTTAGAAGTTCGTGTAAAAGAGAGAAACTTGGTTGTTCGCCAAATTTAGCTATAAAAGATTGGGTGATAAGAGTCGAATCGGCATAATCAGTTTCCATTATTTCATAAAATCTGGTGATGTCTTGATTAGCGATTTCTATTGACGCTAAATCTCTCGGATATAAAGAGTGTGTTAAAAATATATCTTGCCTATCGATAGAGCTTTCATCGAGAGCCTCTTTAAAAAGAGTGAGAGATTCGCCATGACCATACCCTAAGGCAATCTCGGTGAAATTGACATTTTTCTTGAGAGTGTGGACTAGAGCATCAACGTATTTTTTACCCCCAACCCTTTCGGTAAGAGCCATATCTCTATGGCCTCGTCCTCCGACACCGTAAGTCCCGATACCAATTTTTGATAAATTCTTACCAGATAAAGTTTTCATAATTATCTCAATAAATCTTCAACGAAAACGCTGCGGGCTTTAGCAATTTTTGTTACCATCTGTGCTCCTGACTTGGTTACACAATTGCTTTCGATCTTGGCGAGAGTGGAATACTTGTATCCGTAAGATTATGATAGCAATTTTTTTAATTCTCTCCAAGAAAGCCCAGCTTCTACCTTAGTAAATAACGGGCTGCAATATCACAAAAAACGGCTGGGGAGTCCGCGTAGCGGCCGAGCCCATGACTCCATTTCCTAACTGGCGGAGGAGACAGGATTCGAACCTGCGCGAGCCTTGCGGCTCAGAGAGTTAGCAACCCTCCGCAATGGACCAACTATGCGACTCCTCCCGGCAAATTTCAATTATAACAGCTACCGAAGCCCTCTTCACTTGATTGTCTGGACTAATCTATTAAGATTGCCCTATGAAAGCTACTTTGGAGGTTCACGAAATTCAGCGCCAGATTATTGTTTCCCTACTGCTTAAACCCAAGCAATCATTTGGGAAGTTGAATGCTGCCAAAATTCCTAGTGACCACTTTAACTTTCACCTTCAGTCGTTAGTAGGGTCAGGGCTAGTAAAAAAGACTGGTGATGGGTACGAACTTAGTAGTACTGGTAAGGAATTTGGCAACCGTTTTGACACTGAGGCAGTTCAATTAGAGAAACAAGCTAAGGTCGGTATTCTCCTTGTTTGTCAACGCAAACAAAAAGGAAGCACTCAGTATCTTATTCAACAGCGTCTTAAACAACCCTATTATGGTTATTACGGATTTCCTGGGGGCAAAGTCAGATATGGGGAGACCATAGTTGAGGCTGCCAGTAGGGAATTACTTGAAGAAACTGGACTGACTGGTACTCTTACAATTGTTGGGATCAAACATAAAATGGATTATTCACCGACTAAAGAGTTACTTGAAGATAAGATTTTTTTAATTTTCAAAGCCACCAAAGTTAAGGGTGACTATAAAACTACTTTTCGTGAAGGTCGGAATAAGTGGCTAACAAGGCAGGAAATTTTAAGGCTCCCCAATTTGTTTGATGGGGTCAGTGAGACGATTGACATGAGTAATGCTAAAGCGCTTCAATTTGTTGAAGCTAAATATACTGTGAGTGGATTCTAGTCGGGGAAGAAACAGTTACAATTGAGTGATGTGGGATTTTGTTCTCGATGTACTTTTCCCCCGACACTGCCTCTCCTGTGGTAAATTCGGCTCTTTCTTTTGCCCCCGCTGTCAGCAACTAGTGGTTAAGTACACTACGACTCTTTGCCCGTATTGCCAGCGGCCCAGTCGCTCCGGATTGACCCACCAAAAATGTCAACCCAAAAACGGACTGGACGGCTTGTTTGTTTGGGCTCACTACCGGGGGCCAATCCCAATGTTGGTCCACGTGATTAAGTACGAGGGGGTTTATGGGGTATTAGGAGAGTTGGCCACTCTTATGGCCAAGGATTATGGTGGCGGCTTTACTTTTGACTATCTCGTCCCCATTCCTTTGGCCAAGAAGCGGCTGCGAGACCGGGGGTTTAATCAGGCCGAGGTGTTAGCTAAGAAGTTACAGCCGCTCTTAAATTCTTCGGTAGCCAGTCTGTTAAAAAGAACCAGAGAGACCGAACCCCAGTTTGATTTAGGTTACCAAGCCAGAAAGAAAAATTTAGCCAACGCTTTTGCTCTCAACACTAGTCTTTTTGTTACTCCAGTGAGCCTTTACCCCCTTGCTGGTGGCTCATTTTGTCTAATTGACGATGTGGTGACTACCGGCACCACCCTTTTTGAGTGTGCCAGTGTTTTAAAACAGGCTGGGGCCAATAAAGTCTACGCCATTGCTATTGCTAGGGGCGGGTAAATATGTGGAGATGGGGGGAATGATCCCCCGTGTGAAATCACGACCTCTAAACATCTACAAGCTTAGATGATTCTGGAATTTCAAAGCAATCAATCGAATCATCAAGAAAATTACCTCTAGATTTATTGTCTTAGTTTATTAAAGAAAATCAGCCTTTAATAACAGCGTCTTGGCTGTGTTTATGCTCCAAAGATCCCACCAAGAGAAGACCTTGGGAACAGACTTACGCTACTTGAGCGTAGGCAAAAGCAAAATTGCTTTTGCGCGTTGCGGAAAGAGCTTTTTCAAGCTTTTCGTAAAACGCGGTCAGTGTGGATTGTGTTCCAGCACTTAAGTTTTCGATACCGTCTTTTACGATGAAGGTATCCTAATCGGCTTGCAGTTTTTAAAGTGCGACTTCGTCGATTCGTACATCCCCATTTTTTACTCTTTTCCTCTTAAAGCTTGTTCAACTTCGCGATCCTCAGTGCGTTTTTTTATGGATGCTCTTTTATCCCACTTTTTCTTACCTTTGCCAATGGCGATCTCCAGCTTGAAGAGGTTGCCCTTATTATACAGTGCCAAAGGGACTACGGTCAAACCGTCTTTAGCCACTTTGGTCGCAAGAGAGAGGAGTTGTCTTTTATGAAGAAGTAGCCTGCGGCTACGGGTAGGCTCGATGATTTGCTGCGAGTTTTGGTAAGGATGGATGTGGGCTCCTACTAAAAAGGCTCCCCCGTCTCGGAAGTGGACAAAAGCCTCTTGGAGAGAAATTTGCCCGGCTCGTACTGATTTAACTTCGGGACCCAAAAGAGCGATTCCTGCTTCCAGGGTCTCTAAAATATCATAATTAAATCTGGCGGCACGATTTTCCACTCTCATGAGCCTATTATCTCACAAGCACGGGGAGAAGAAGGGAAATTTTTAAAAGGGAAATTGGATTTTTAGCTCCTTGAAGCTTTTTAACCGCTTATCATTGGTGATAAACCTACTTGCCTTTGCGCTCTTGGCGGTTGCTAGTTGGATGGCGTCAGGTAAACGATAGGAATATTCTCTTCTAATTCTTGCTGCTTCAAGAGCGATTTCTTGGTTAACTTCCAAAGTTACTAGGTTTGGTGTTTCAAAATAAAGTGACTGTAGTTGCTTGGCTATCTCGGACGTAGTAGTGAGGGAGAGAAGTTCGATCAGGGTGATAACACTAGTGACAGCCCTAGTCTTGTTAAGGGCTAATGATGTAAATATCTTTTGGGTGGTTGGACCAAATTTTGGATGGGACTGATAATAGTAGATAAAAATGTTGGTGTCGATTCCAACTAGACTGTCTCTTACCATTCGTTGCGCATTTTTTCTAACTGCTTAATAACATTTAGATTCTTCCAGGTTTTAGCCATAGCTCCGTAGCTGCTCTCTAGCCAACTATTCTGGCTTACTTTAAGAGCCACAGTATTTTGATCTAGGGGGTAGACAATAATTTTTCGGCCCGGTCTCATTCCGATAACCCTTTCGCGGATCTCCTTGGGAATAACAATTTGATTTTTCGACCCAATAATAGCTTGTTGCATAGTATGTCAATACTACTAAATTTTGACATACTAGTCAAGGCTTAGTTGCAGCTAACGCAGATCAAATGAGAAGATCTTACTCTCAGACACCAAAAAGACTTTTTTAACCTTTTCGTCAACTAGGAGTGACCTAACAACTAAATTTTTCTTATCTGGCAACACGTATTGGGCCACATAAGTTCCCTTTTTAGTGACGACCCAGACGCGACTACTATTGTCGTCGAGAAAATAGAGATTTTCTGTCCCATCAGTGACAAAAAGATGGCTGGGATTTTTTAGTTCTGTTGGCAGTCCGATAAAGCTAAAGTCTTCCGGGGAGCCGCCACTAAATTTAACGAGTGTTCCTGATTGGGAAAGCACATAGACTGAGCCGTCAATGCCCAGAGAGTTAGTCTTAGATAGGTTAAGAGATAACCCCTTGACTAAGTAGGAGGTTAGATCGCTAAAGCCAGTCTCACTGCCTTGATATTTCCAAATTTCATTCTTGTCACTGTCCAAGAGATAAAGGTTGCCAGCAAAAGTGACCATACTCTTAATACTGCCCCAGTCACTGCTGGCGGGAATAATTTTTTTAAGTGGCCCCTCGTCTTTAAAGAGTTTGGTATAAATACCGGTATTGCCCAGAACGTAAACGCTGGTGGGGGAAAAGTCCACTAATTGAGCCGATTTTAACTCCTCAGTCCCGCCAACAATCACCGCGTTTTTAGTGTCGGTAGTTAGCGAGTAAACCGCCCCATTTTTGGCATCAAGAGCCACAACTTTCCCATCGTGTAAGTTGGCCGAAACAATGCCGGGACCATTTCTAAGGAGAGCAAAATCGTAAAAAGTGGTCAAACTGGCGACAGAGTGAATTTTGGATACCTGGCGTATTTGGTCATCTAATTTAGCGATCAACAAATTCACCGCTTTTTGCTCTGTTGGTCCCAGTCCCTTAGTTTGTTGTTCCAGATTTAGTTTTTGGGTGAGAAGAGCATTTCTGGCAGCCAGTTGGTTGAGTTCACCTAAGTTTTTAGCACTAACAATACTGGTATCTACTTCGGTTGTCAGGTTGGCAATCAGTTGAGCACTACTTTCCGAAGCCCGGGAGCGGAGCTGAAAAGCGAGTAAGGACATTAAAGTAACCAATACGATGAGGGCCAGGTAAAGCGGCTTGCGCACTGACCTGGGGGCAGTTGGATCACTAAAAGAGCGGAGTAGATGGTGGGGACTAAACTCTCTTAATAATCTTTGGCTCCAGAGCGGTTTAGTGACCAAGATGTCTTGGCTAACTACTCTCTCTGGAGGAGCTGCCTCTGGTTCGGTAGTGATTTCTGCTGGTTCGTTATAATTTACAAAAAGGGCGCTTACGGGTTCGGGAGTGGTGGCTGATTCCACGAGCGCGAGTAGGCCGTCCCTCTGTTCTACTGCCGAAGCATTATTCCCTTCAGCCAGGGTGGTTAAAACTACTAAATCAAAAAAAGCCTTAGTGCCCAGGATCAAAAGATCGTTTTTTTCTAAGGGTCCATGAAGCTCTTTTTGCTCCTGGTCGTTAAAGTCCAACAAACTAACAATTTTTTTGGCGCGAATCAGTTTGGCTCCGACTTGACCCAGCTTGCTGATTATTAAGTGTCGGCCCTCAACTTGGGTTAGAACAATACTGAGAGAGAGTTCGGGAAGTAGCGACTGCTTAACCTGCGTAATAATCTCATTAGGCGGAGGAGCTGGAGACTGAGTGAGGAAATTCTCGATGAGGCTAACAACGCCGCGACCCTGTTCAAGGTCAATGGGGGTTTCTGAGCTGAGAAGGATTAGTCCATAGTAGTGACCACTAGCGATGGTTTGAGTGTAAAATTGACTCTGCACTTTGCCGCTAAGAGCAGCATGGTCAAGCATGGATCTAGTATACATAATTTGTTAGGATTAGTGCATGGCTGACCCTGCCCAAAAGGCTGCTAGTACTATTTCTCCCCCCATTCCGCTAAAAGATTTGGATAAGGCTATTCGGTTGTGGCTCTCACTTGACCCTCTAAAAGAGGTTTGGCCCATTACTGACGAAGAGCAAGGCACTCTGAACATTGTGCGGGGTGAGGCGATTAGACAAATTGACAAATTAAACTTAGGCGGGCATCTATTTAAGCGAGGAGAGCTCGATCCAGCGACTCGCACTTACTGGGAGGAGGCCGACAACTTTATAAAAATCTATGGTGATTTGCCGCAAATCTTTGATTCCAATGTTCCCGACCCCGCCCTTCTTAAAGATCTGGAAAAACAAAAAGCTGAGGCGGATGTTCGCGAGACTAGTGCCGATGACCAACAGCGAATTGCCAGACAGCTTCAGATAAAGAGATTATTAAATATGGGACTATCGATGCCTGAGGCGCTTCGGGCGGTAGAGGCTGGGGTAGCTGATACCATCATTGCTGGACAGTCCCTGTCTCCAGTAAGAAGTTCCAGCAAAACGGCTACCCAAACTAAAGCGGGAGCCCAGAAAACTGGGGGTACTAAGGCTACCACCCGGTTTGATCGGGAAATGGCCTGGCGGATTAAAAACGCTGAGCTGCAGCGGCAAATGGGCGCTTACAGCATTCTTGGTCAACCTTTGCAGTGGTTTTGGATGAGAGCGGCTGGATTGAAACATAGTGTCATTGGTAAGTTCCAGGGGTATAAACCAGATTATTCCTCCATTAGTTCCCCAGTTCAAGATAGTGGTGGTGAAATGGTTGGTGCCGAAGGAGGGGGCAGTGAAGATAGCTCAGAGTCTCCAATGCCCCAGTCCTATGGACACCCCAGTGCCGAAATTGGTCCCAGTCAGGATCTAGTTAGTGGCCACAGTGGGGGAAGCTCGGGACCCAGCTCTAAATCCAGCTCTCATTTTACCCCCAGCTCTTTAGGGGGAATGGGTAAGAGCGTCGGCGGTAAAATTGCCGGGGCTAAAAATTTGACTGCCAAAGCGAAAGAGGCAGTGACTGCCGCTAAAGCTATTGGTAGCGGTTTTGCTGATCTGAAGTCGGATCTGCAACTACTTAAGCAGGTACTGGGTAATAAGTACGTCCAAAAAGGACTCAAAGCTCTAAAAGTTGCTGCCTTAGGGGGAGGACTCTACGGCTGGTTACTTCTTGTTGACCTAGCTGCTAAAGTCGGAACTGTAGCTTCCATCGCCGCCGGAGCAGTGGGAGGGGCGGCGCTTGGGGCGGTGGTTGGGTCGATTATTCCTGGAGTGGGCACTCTTGTGGGGGCTGGAATTGGAGCTGTTGTTGGAGGGACGGTAGGGTTTTTTGCTGGACTAGCTGGGGGAGCAGGTATCTTTGGTTCTGGAACTGCGATTGCCGGTAGTACCAGCCTGGCTTCGATTAGCAGTGTAACTGCCGCCACTACCACCACACTAACTGCAGGTGGGATTGGAACGGCGGGTGGTTTTTTGGGGGGAGCCCTTAGTACCTCGGCAACTGTAGCGGTGGGTAGTCTGATTCCCCTGACAGTTGGTGGAGTGGTAGGAATATCAATTCTGGGTCAACAGCAAAAAATGCTGGCCTTTATCGCTCCTGTGGAGGACACCAAATTAATCAGAGTGCAAAAAACGGTGGACCAACCATTTTTACCCAACAATCCCAACACCAGCTTAGTCTATAAAGTAGAAGTTACTACCAATAGTGAAGATCCTCTAGTCATCACAATTGAGGAGGTGGGGATTAAAATTACTCCGGAGCAGACTGGACTGGCTCTAGTGATGCCAGAACCTAGTGGCCCGTTACCGACCAGCGTTTCCAAAGCAGCGCCAGTAACTGTCACCTTTAATCCCCTTAAAGTAGCTGGAGCCGCTTTCAACGATTCCATTCTAACTAACACAGTCAAGGTGTCAGTGACTAATGAAGATGGGGAGATAGTTGAAACCCAAGAGGCTACGGCCTCAGTAATGATTGGGGACCAAATGGACCCCCCTTACGGTTATCCGCTTAGTGGGGCTATTACTAGTCTTGATGATGAGGAAATTCTTGCTCCCTCTCTTGATAAAGATGCGGATAAGAGCTCTCTGATTCGCCGCTCTCATAGTAGTTTTGGTGTCCCCGGGGGGCTAGATATTTCGGCTCGGGGTAGTAGTGATACCACCGTTAATTCCACTCTGACCGGCAAAGTAATTCGCAGTAGTTTTGAGCCACAAACTTACGGTGGGAGAGTGGAAATTCAGGCGGGCAACTATGTAGCTAGGTTTTTACACTTAACAGATGCCGGCCGGCCGGCTGAGGGTAGTGTGGTCGTTAGGGGACAAAGCTTGGGTAGTATTTACCCAGGATATTTAGCCGACGCCACCGCTCCCCATTTGCATTACCAGGTCCTAAAAGATGGCCGCAATGTCTACTTTGGCAGGACTGGACAAAGCGCTAAGGGTCAACAAAACTTTGGGCCTTGCCGGATAAACGGGGTGCGGACTAATTTTATTCAACCTGCTCCTCCTCTTCCCGACCGCCCAGTTAGTGTGGTAAGAATGACAGAGTGCTCTAATGAGTAGATAAGCGGGTGGAAAAAATTCAACATGTTACTATTGGCGTAATATAATAGACTTATCGGGTAGTTAAACGTCTATCTTTTTATGACAGCATTTACACTTAATCGGCAAGAATTACCACTAGGAGCTGGGCGAGGACAAGAAAGACCAACGACCAGTGCCAATGAGGTGGCACAGGGTCGATTCAGGGTAGTTGATGCCCTTAAAACTGTCCTAACTAGACGACAACAAGCGATTTTTCACAAGCAGAGTGGGATTAGAGATGAGAAACGTATTACCGAAATAAGGGGGGTTCTTAAAAATTTACTAAAAAAAGCGGGGGTAGCCGACAAAAAAGAAGAGAAGAAGGGTGGGGGAACGGGTCAGCCCGAAGCCAATCAAGAAGCGCAGGAAAGGGC
>CAZXMM010000001.1:209021-950062 GCA_964641255.1 uncultured Gammaproteobacteria bacterium
CCGGAAGGCAGAAAAAGAAACCCAAGAAGCGCAGGAAAGGGCCCGGAAGGCAGAAAAAGAAACCCAAGAAGCGCAGGAAAGGGCCCGGAAGGCAGAACAAAGAGCTCAGGAAGCGGAACAGCAGAATGGGGGAGGTGATCGCCCAGAAGGTTTAGGGGTGACTAGCTTACTTGAGAAACTTAATCAAGGCAATCCTTACGTTATTGCTTTGGCAATGGGCCAGAAAGGAGTCGAGAAAAAATTTACTAAGGGAGAAGTTCTTGGTCGAAAAGCTCTAAGGTTTGGGTCATTTTTAGTGGACCTTGGAACTAAGCCACTTCAGGATCAAAGAGTAGCGGTGGCTATGCTTCTCCTAGGATTGGGTCTTGGGGTTGTATTCCCACCAGCAGCTTTTTTGGGGCCACTGATGCAGTGGTATGGTGGGGGTGCCACTGCCCTACACTTCTTAACAGGAATTTACAGAAATATATTAATGGGAAGTGGGCCATTAAAAGCTGTTGGTAAGACGATTCAGGAAAAATGGCTTTTTTTTCCAGCGGTTTTTAAATATCTTCCACGAGCCATGGATTTGGCAGATCCAGATGGTAGACCAATTCCTTTGGAACGAGCCGTAAATGCTGCTTTTACTTACGCAAATCCAGATTTACAGTATGATTTACATAAACCCAGAGGTCTCATTAGTATGTTAAAAAAGAGCTGAGCCCTAAAACTTCCCCACTGCCCCTAAGTAAACTTAAAAATTCTTCCGGCCAAAACCGAACTAATCTAGCGCCGGTTCCTATTAAAAGGTGTGAGCACAGACCGGACAGGTTGTAGCGAGTATATTTACTATACTTCCACAATCTGGTTCCGGACATCGTTTTTCGTTGTACGCTAGGGGTGCTACTCTTGGACCCAGTGCTCTGGTGTCCCAGATCAGAAGCCTACCACGTGCCCGATCATTAGCTGCCCGATCGGCATCATATTCATTAGCTGCTGGGTTAAGAAGGCCAAAGTTAGCCGCCGCTCGTCTTAATCTCATACCACTATCCCATCTTGGATGTACGCCCTCCGCGGCTCTGCTGACCTGTTCTTTACGCTTCTGTTGTTTAATAGCTTCTCTATCCTGTAAAACTTCCTGTCCCGCTCTTACAGGATTGGGGGCAGTATTATACCCCCATTTGGCAGCGTCTTTCCAGGCATCGCCTAAGGGATTTGGCTGGACTTTGAGCATTTTGGGTAGTTCATCAAGAACTTTGGGGATTGAGAGTAAAATACCAAAACCTAACAGGGTAGGAATAACGGCGGTGTTGCCAAGACCAATTAGTGGGGGAATAAAACCCACTCCATTACTACTGGAATAGGATAGGCTTAACAAGACACCCAGCAACATAAGTACTATAGTGACGGGAAACAGTAGGATGTCTGCCAGTAAGGCCATAATCCACTTACCAAATTGATTTTGACCGGGAATCGCGTCCAGCATCAGCATCAGTGGGGCGGCAATGACATAGATAACAATCCGGACGTAGGCAATGAGCAGTTTCAGCCAGATTTGAAAAACCGCCCAGAGCATGGCAAAAACTATAATTAGCATGAACAGGGCTGCCCCCAGGGTGCTACCAGCTCCGCTAAGTACATTTATCACTATGTTTTGGTTTTTGACATTGCCAAGAATATTGTTGAGCATATCATAAATTGCATTGTTAACTCCCGAAAACTGAGTGGTAATGCTACCCAGCTCAATTTTAAATGCGGCTACTAAAATAACATCATTCATGACAATATCTCGTACTTCTTGGGCTTTAGTCGCATTAATAGTGCCAAAAATTGTAAAGAGAATTCCAATAAGGATATACATAAGATCAATAAGAAAACCGGCAATGGCGTAGGAGAAGGTAACTAGCACCAGGGCAATGATAATTTTCGGTAGTGCCATTTGAATTGAAAGAGCGTTTTTTTGGTCAATTTTTTTCCGCATGATAATCATAATGCCAACGACTACAAAGGCGACCGCAAAAAAGAGATAGGCGAGATTGCGGGTTAGGGTCCATAGCTGCAGAACTGGAGTAAGGGCGCTATAGCCGGTTCCTCCCACTCCTACGGCGTACACTGGTGCAGCCCCGGGGACACGGAGACGCTCAAGCGTGGAAGCAATAAACTGAGTACCAGATACTGGTCTAGTTTGGATCATTGAGTCGATGTTGGCTGCAAAAAAATTAATAGCTCCACCCCGGGTAGTGGTTGCCCCAGAGGGGTTAGTTTCTAGTGGACCAATAACCATTGCTATTGGTCCGTACACGTTGTCCATTAAAGAACTCATGTTAATTTTTCTGCTAGTGATGTCTTCTCCGGTCAAAACATCGTCGCTCCAGTTTTGAAAGCTGGGGAACTGCCATTTCGGGACCGGGGCCTCAATCAGCATATTAGTGCATTGGTCATTACATCTGGCTACGCAGTCAGCGTCGTTTGGACTACTTGGACACTGTTGCTCTAAACAAGCCCGGACTACAGTGGGGGGGCAGACCCCGTCAACCTTGCCATTGGAACTATCAACTGCAAGGACTGAAGCTGTCGAAAAAGCAAGGAAACCGACAAGAAGGACTAAAATTAGGCAGGCTTTCCTCATACTCCCAGAATCGCAGAAATAGCTACAAATGTCAACAAAGTTTAGGCTTGTTAGCGGTTTAAGGTCAGGGTCGCCAGAAGGTAAAGGTGCTAAACATGTTTAGAGCTTTAATTTGAGGAAAGATGGACTCTAAAACGCCAAAGATTAGAAAAATTGAAATTACAAATACTGCCCCTCCCACCGAATAGATCATGAGATTTCGTCCCGACTGGACACTTTTTTCATTCCCTCCTGAAGTCAAAAACTTTAGTGACCCAAAGATGAATACTAGGACCGATACGGCTCCAATGAGTAAAAATCCCACCTCAATAATGTTAGCTACGACTAGGGCCAAACACCCAAGGGATACCACGTCAACAATAGTAACAGCTGCACCACCGGCTGGGTTTTGGACTTGAACCGGATTTCCGTCCAAATCAGTGGGTGTTAGTTCACAACCAATTGCTGGGTCACCAGCGGCGGGAATAGCGACTGCCAATACTGGTGAGGCGGTGAAAATAAACAGGGCTAAGCTTAAACAAAAGATCACTACCATCCTCATAATTTTATTGTAACACGTCCGGTTTTTGGTAAATTACGGCAATTTGGTCACGATAAATCTCGGTCCATCCTGCAGAGACAAGGCTGTCAAGGACGGTTGGGGGAGACCGATTGATATCACTAGTAAACCAGAGCACAGTTCTAATGTCATATTTTTCAAACTGCGCCTCCCTAAACTTTTGGTCACTGAGCACTTTTTGATAGTCCCCAAAAGCGTTGTTAGATTCTCCCTGAGGAGCTTTGTCGTTAGTCCAGGAGGGCATCCGTCCGTCAATAAACACTTTTTGTCCTGGGACTTTCCAGAGTAAGTAGGAATTCCACTCATAAGGGGAGAAAAGTTGTCCATTAAGATGCTGGTTGGCTAAAAATTTCACCGCTTTTTTGGGGTACCATCCCTCCTCGGTTGTGTGAGTAACACTAAAACTAGTATGGCTGGATTCTACCGCGACAATGATAAAAATGATCACTAAAAACACCCGACTGGCCTTTAGAAGTTTCTCTCTCCCCAGTGGTATCTTTTTAACTTCTTGACTAAATATGGTTAGCCCCCGGCTTAGGGTCGGGATCGCTAGTATGACCAATAGCGGGACATTGCGAAGACTACTCATCGCCCCAATAAGAACTAACCAATAAGTTGCCTGCCACCATTTGGGAAAGCTGGAATGGTAACGGTACATCAGGGCTGAGGTGGTGACGGCGAGAATAATAGCAGTCGGTTCAAATCTTAAAAAAGTGGGTTGCCATTCTTGAATCGTCCAGCGCAAATTACTATCCAAAACTGAGGATAAGACCTCCCGCCACAACCCCACTCCGTAAGGATTAACAAGGGTGACAAGAAGGGGAGCGATCAACAGTAGACTACTAGCAAGGATGCTTCTTTTTTTGTTGACCAGTTCAAAGAATAAATAAATTGTTAGGGCGGCCAGTCCGATAATAAATCCCCCATGTAAATTACTCCACAGCCCAAACAGTCCAAAACCCATAAGCCAGGACAGACGGCTTTTTTTGTGAACTAAAAAATATAGAAACACCGAAAAGAACAACCAGTCAAGAACCAGGGGGCGAATGGCGACAAAGCTCCCTAGTGTTATCCCCCCGATAAACAAAGGGAGGAGTTTAATCCGGGAAGAAAAAATTGTCGAGCTCACTAGGAGTGCGGCAACAGCGATAAGACTGACAACTAGACTCAGTCCAGTCAATCCGATCTGGGGATAAAATTTCGCAATTAGGACATCACTGAGCCAGGAATGATCTACATAGGGGAAGGTGGGCATGGTGTAGGAAAAGGGATCAGTGGTAGGAGGACCGGAAGCTAGGATGTGGGTACCAACCTGGATATGCCAGCCAAAATCAGGATCTAAAAAAGACTTGACATTGACAATAAAAAACAGAACAAAGACTAGAGCAAACGTTGGAAGGTAAATTCTTTTTAGCATATATAATTAGCAAATGAACCCCTTTCGTTCCCATAGGCTCCAGTGCAATTATCGCATAGGATTAAAGGTAGATACTGCCCCAGAGATAGAGATTGATACATGATGAGACAATAATGATTACTTTAAAAAAAGTGGGGAGGATTGCTTTGTGGTGGGCAAAATGGCTAAGTAGTAATGGGAATAGAAAAGGTAAGAAATCCAAAGAGTAGCGATAACCAAACTGTAGAGCGCCCGAGGTGTAAATTAGAGACAAAAAAACCAAAATAGCCAGGGCGGTCAGAATGAGAAATTGAGACACCCTATCTTTATAGGAACAAAAGAGCAGGTAGAGTAAATACGGACTGGTAATTAGTATACTCATTCCCCACGGATTGCCTCTAATGTAGGGGAAAGTGGTCGTAATAGTAGGCAGTCCCAAAAACATTACCGCCAAGTTTTTGGGACTGTTTAATAAACTAATTACCCCGTTTTTAAGAAACTCCCCACTGGCGTCACCAATCGGGCCTAGAGCGTGGCCAGTAGAGAATATATTTCCAAACCGCAGGTAGTTATAGAGAAGTGCCGACAGGACAGCCAACAAGGGAAAAGCACCGAGTAATATTAGTTGTTTGACACGTTTTTTAAGAAGGGAGTGGGAAAACACAATTACCCCGGCAAAAAACATGACTCCAAGAAGGGTACTAATTCTGGTAGCGGCCGCCAGACCCATCAACAGCCCAATTAAAAGATAGTTAGCCTGGTTCCTTGATCTAAAGTAAAAGTAGATAGCTAAAGACAGGGCTAGAGTAGTAATTACTTGGCCAAAAAACCAGGACCAGGGCAGTAGGGCCACTCCAAGAAAGGGGGTTCCGAGACAAAAAGCGGTTACCCATACCAATCGGTCCCAAGGAGAATACTTCCAGATTTTAGCCAGATAATAATAGACTGCGGTAGTGGCTAAAACGAGCGGGATTTGGAAATAGCCCTGAAGAAAATCACGGCTAAAGATTCCTGATAGGAAGACAAACGGGGTCAAGATCACGGCGGGCATAGCTTGGTCGGTCCAAAAGTAATGACCGTTATGTACTACGGCATCCCTATAACCAGAAAGATCGGGAGCAATGAGATAGACCCTACCGCTTAAGAATGATTTTGTTAGGGTAACAAACTGCTGTTCTCCCCTGATCTCTAAGTTAAAAAAAATAACCAGAGAACAGAAAAACAGCAGCAGGAAGGGAGAGCTATATTTTAAAAGCCAACATGGCATTCCTTGAGCCTAGAAGGTAGGCAGATTTAATTGTCCAAGATCGTTCCCTGTCAGTGTCTTAACAACAATGTTAAGGAGCAGCCAAGCTCCCAAAACTACAGCCAAACCAATAAGAGCTGAAGTAATAGTCTCTTTGGCCTTAGAGGCACCGTCTTTTTCTCCACCGCTCATGATCCATTTAATGCCGCCCCAAATCAGAAAGATTAGAGCAATAACGAAGGCAACAAAAAGCAGTATACCAATAATAGTGGTAACAATCTGTTCTGGGCTTTTGGTACTATTTGCTCCACAACCAGGAATATTAACACCAGCATTTACAGGACACAAATTAACTGCCGTGGCCGCTATTGGCAACGCAAATGCTCCCATATAAACTACCGCCACAAGAAGAAAAGAAAAAAGCTTTTTCATAAGTCTCTACTGGGTATAATATTGAACCATTATTTTTCCCAAGTCAAGAGGAGAATTTGGCACCTAAAAGTAACATGGAATATATAGTGCAACGGTATTGTATGGCCCAACATAACTCCAAGGAGCGCAATTTGGAGCTGGGAGCCCAAAAACTTTTGTTCGAAATAGCGCTTGAATTATTCCAAAGACTAGAAAAACACTTAGAGTCAAAGCCAGGCCAATCAGGGCATAAGTAATCATCTGTTTAGCCTTAACAGCGCCGTCCTTTGTCCCCCCACTCATCATTAGTTTTATTCCGCCGATGATGGTAAATATTAGGGACAGGACAAAAGCCAGAAAGATACTGCCAGAAATGGCGAAAGGAATGATTTTGTCAATAATAAAATTTTGGCCAGTGGGGGAGACTGGGAGTCCGGATCCAGCCCCCACTTGGGGGAGCCAGGTGCTAGGTGAAGTCTGAAGTGGATCCACAGCCAAGCTGGGGAGAGCTACTAGAAACTGAGCGGCAATGACGGTACTAATAGCAAGACCTAAAAAAGCTAATTTTCTCATATCTCTACTTTAAAACCCTGGTAACCCTAGGATATCAGCTCCGATGGTTTTGAGCAAAACTAAGGAAAAGACGATGAGAATTAAACCGGAAAAGATGGAAATGATTGACTCTTTGACTTCCTGGAGCTTTTGCGGATCTCCCTGAGAGGTGACGATGTCATAACCCAGCTTAATTAAGAACAGGACAATAATGGCTCCAGCCGCTCCAAAAAGCCAACCCAGTACCCATTGCAAAAATAGTCCTAAGTCCTTGACTGGTACGCAGCCAATAGCGGTGGAGAGGATGGCTGGATCCGTGTTTGGTTTGCCGGGATTGGGTGCTTGGACTATGCCGTCAATGCATTCCATCAGCGGCATAGCAACGGGCCTACCGCCTCCACCACCGCTAGTATTGTTTACGTTTGGCCCACTAATGCAGGCAGAATTACAGCTATCCAGGGTGGCATAGTGACTTTGCCCATCGATACCTTTAGAGCTTCCTGCTGGGTCAGTCGAGCAACTGGAAATTTTATCTGGATCGATATAGTGACAGTAGAAAGCTGCTCCACCATCTTTAGTAATAGTGATTGAGACGTTACAAACGGTTCCTCCGCCGAGGCTGTTGGTAACAAAGACACTATATCTACTAGCTTGGTAAGGTCCAAAAGCAAACTCAGTTGTGCTACCTGTTGCTTGTATGGTTATTGGCGAATCTGGAGCGTCATTACCTTGTTCGTCTCTAACGTCTAATACATAACTTTGACCCGGGGTAGACTGGATGGACAAGGTCAGTCCTGTCTTGTCAGTGGGATTAATTTGATCGATTAAACAGTTCGCCGCGAACGCCTTTGGGGGTAGTAGCCATGGAACGACCAAGATTATAGATATCGATATCCACAAACATAGAGATAATAAAAATCTGGTTAACATCCTCTACTTTAAAACCCTGGTAACCCTAGGATATCAGCTCCGATGGTTTTGAGCAAAACTAAGGAAAAGACGATGAGAATTAAACCGGAAAAGATGGAAATGATTGACTCTTTGACTTCCTGGAGCTTTTGCGGATCTCCCTGAGAGGTGACGATGTCATAACCCAGCTTAATTAAGAACAGGACAATAATGGCTCCAGCCGCTCCAAAAAGCCAACCCAGTACCCATTGCAAAAATAGTCCTAAGTCCTTGACTGGTACGCAGCCAATAGCGGTGGAGAGGATGGCTGGATCCGTGTTTGGTTTGCCGGGATTGGGTGCTTGGACTATGCCGTCAATGCATTCCATCAGCGGCATAGCAACGGGCCTACCGCCTCCACCACCGTTAGTAGGCTTGCAATTTGCTTGGCAATAGGCTAGAGAAACAACAGAGCTGCTCGGGAAGGTAGCCTTTTCGCAGCTACCATTAGGATTACAGACGACTCTTTCGTTTGGGGTTTGTTTTAGACAGTCCCATAGACAGTCGGATGATTTAGCAAAACAGCCAGGGTCTCCGGGATTACAGTTTGAGGGCTCGCAAGAAGAATTAGCGGCCTTGCAAGTAAATCCTTTGAGTGGTGACGCTGGGTCTTTAATACAATCAATGGGCGAACCCGCACCAAAGTTCTTACAGGTAGCATATGGTATTACGCTACAGGCAGAAGGATTTGGTTTATAACCCGGACTACACCCAAAGAAACCTGGCGAGATTTCTTTGGGGGCACAAGAGTTTGTATCATCAATGGTACAATCGAATTTACCTGGCTCGTCAGCGTGTACAAATGAAGTCTGACAACACGGAATGAATAGTAGAAAGAAAATCAGAGTTGCGAAAAATATGCGATTTGCCATAAGTTAATCTTGCGGTGGCTGTAAACTTTTTAGCACAAATTGCTGGGCGGTCCACACTCCCCCTAATTTGTCAAATAACATTCTCCAACCGTTAGTATTATTAGTCTCGTCAAGTGTCACCCCTTGGGCAGTGGGGACGGTAAATTTCACCCGTTCGCTTTCGGCGGGATAAGGCTGGTAGTATCTTTGAAAAGGATCCTTGGGAGAAGCTTCATAGCCTACTTGGTCATCTGAACTGGGAGGCTTAAAGATTCTCAAGAACCCTCCTGATTTATCAATGGTTTGGAGAAAAACATCGAAGAGGTAGGGAGTGACGTTCCTGGTTTGCGCCACAGCACTAAACTCTTTGGTAATTACGTTGTCAGTTCTTGGCAGTTGTTGGAAACAATTGAGTTGTCCCTCTGGCCCCACCGTACAGACTCTTGATTTGGTATCGGGATCAAAGGGTACCCCTTGTTGGACGCAGTCTACCCCAATTTTATAGCTGCTGATCTTCTTGTCTTCTAAAGCGTAACGAGAATTAGTCGGCTCATTATCATAGTCTCCAAAGACCTGATCCAGGGTGGGGGTGGGACTAGGTTTACAGGCCACTAATGAATCCCCTGGGGTTAGTGGTGGGCCAACAGTTAGTTTGAGTGACTGGGGAGTTGGTGCTCCCAGAGCGGTCGGATTAACCGGCTCGGCGACTGCTTGCAAATCAAAGTCGGGAATGAGAGCTTTTTGAATAACGGAAGTAACATTATAGAGGCGGCGAATCTCTGGAACCGAGGTTTGAATCGGATTTAAGCTGTTAGTAAAAATACCTGTGCCGGCAAACTCGATTTTGCTCTGCGTTTCTTCGTTATCAAATAGAGGCACATCCACCCAGGCTTTGGCTGACGGCGTTTGGGACCACTTAGCAATCGTTTCTCCAGTTGCATTTTGCTGCTTACAGGTAGTGGGGTTGACATAGGGCGGCGGCTCAATTTCAGTCACTGGCAGGCCGTACATTGTCATAATCTCTTTTTGGCCATCGACCAGATAGATATATTTGGTATTTTCCTGCTCAGGTGTACCCCACAGAGCGTCTTTTCTTTTAACATAGTTTAAAAACCGACAGCGTAGCTCATTTTGAATTTGGGCGGGGAGAAGTTTTCTTGCTACTCCCGACTCATTAAACAGCTGTTTTATTGCCGAGGGCTTACCTGCGCGGACTTCCTCGCGAATTTTTAGCAGTTCGTCCTCAGAGAGTCCCCCTTCAGCCACTTGGCCATAATCGAGGGTTCCCATAAAATAGTTGGCTAGTTTTTTGGCAAAGGGGACATAGAGGGGAGTGTTGGGGTCCAGAGTGATAGTGGCTTTACACTGTCCCGTCGCACAGTCACCCTTAAGGCTAAAACCCAGCTGTTCACTAAGGATCACCGGATCGCCACAGGAGGAAGTACAGCGGTCAGAATTTTGCGCCCGGGTGGGAATACAGCTGGGTAGCGTAATTAACTCCTCCGGCTCTGGTATGGCAGCGGGAGTGGCTGGCTCTAAATTACGTTTATCCAATTTGAGAAATTCATAGTAACCCAGACACCTGGAGATGTCATTCTTATCGTTGGGGGCGAGACTGGCAAAGTCTGATTTTGACTGCCCCCGGTAACAAGCCAGGGAATTTTGCCACATTCTATACTGGGCTTTAACACCGTCACTTGGGGAGTTGGGATCGGCTCCCTCTCCTAGACACACCTTTTTAACCAGTTGTCCATAGTTAGCATAGGGGTTAGGATTGTTGCCCCGAGAACAGTCGTAGCCGCCTTTCGATATAAAAGTATTTAGCGACTCCGGATAACACCACCGGGCCTCAACGTTACAATATTCATCGGCTGTGTCACCAGTGAGGAGACTGGGATCTTGGCATTCCGGGTGCTCTTTAGTGGCGGTAAGACTACAACTATAAGTAGGTGACGGTGTGGGGGCGGCTGCTTTGTTAGTTTTAAACTCCCCCACTTTGGGAAACTCGAGTGGACAGGCCTCCAGGGATCCTAAGGGGGGGTAAGTAGGATAACTTTCTAAACTAAGGACGTCACAAGCAGCTCGGTGATCGATTCTTTTACTATCTCGTTGCCAATAGACCGACTTGGGACTGGCAAAGAGATTATTGGCAAAGGTGCGGGTAGAGCTAGGTGCTGGAGTATTGGGGTAGCCATCACTGGGGCAGCCGGGCCAGTTATCGATACAAGACCGAGGGTCAAGAAACGCTCCGGTGTCCCGGTAAACAACCAAAATTGCCGGATCGATAGCCGTTCCCAGGAGTTCCCCGGCTTTTAGGGCGGGTAAATTCTTACGACCCGCTTTATTCATTTGTTCATACAAGGTACGGATTTTTTGAGTCGGACTAATACCAAGAATGTGAATCCCATATCCGGCAATGGCGTTATCTTCAAGAGTGTATTTGATAAAGATGGAGTTTTCATCAGCGTAGAGGACCATAACTTCATAGCCGCAACCGATTTCGTAGCCACTATCTGGGACATAGATGTTTTCGTTGGGTTTGACTTCAAAAGCTGTGGCATTGAGCCAATCGTCCTGAGCCCAGGTGGTACCGTCCCAATCTCCCACCCGGTAAGAATTGATAATAGGGTGATAACTGCCGCCACTAAAGAGCTCATTAACGTTGGGAGATTTGGGGTCAACATCCAAGGTAAAACTTCCCCGGTAATCGACGAGTTTTTGGGCCGATCCGTCCTCGGCTTTAAAGCCTCGTAGTTTAATGTTGATATCAGGATGCGCTTTGGGGTCGGCAGGATTGGTAGGATCACTGGGCCCACAACTGGGGCCAAGAACGGTAATAGTGCCATCGCCAGCGGGGTTACAGGTTGGTCCGGGCGGGATAGTAGGCGGTGGTTGGGGTGAAGCATTTAAGATAGTACATTCAGAATTATTTTGGGCCGGGTTACTAAGGTAGTTAGCTAACCAGTCAGACATAACCGGGTCATTGATGCTATAGACACCGGTCGCTTCGCTGCCGATTTCATAAATAGCGGCTCCTAACACATTGGGATCGTTGCTGATTCGGCAATCAACGAGTTTTAGCCATTTTTGGTAGACGGGAGCCCCTTTATTTTCGCCTTTCCAGCCGTCGGAAATGCCCAGTTCTGAAATTAAAGTTTTAACTCCCGCTATTTCTGGGAAGTCGTAAAAGTTCTCGTACCAAAAAGCGTTAGAGCCTTTATCAGTAGAAGTTAAACTACCGTCTTCGTAGCCGTGATAGCAGAGTGTCCCCCCGGTTTGTTTGAGTTTACTAAACATATCTTTTAGTAGGGGGACGTGCTCCGGGTGCAAATAGCCAGGGGTGAGACTCGCGGCGCAGGTTTTGAGTTTAAACTGATTATAATTTAGGTCAATTAAAGTAGACCAAAAAGTATTTTGCCAGCGCACTTCATTTTTAGACTCTTCAGAGTTAGCCTTTAGGTGAGAGCCCCAGTGATTAATCCGCTCTGATTCGTTGGGAGTTTCAAAATAGTCAAAGGCACTAAGATTTCTTCCCATCTGGTTTAAGAAACGAGAGTATTCCCTAAACGATTCGTTGGCGGCCGTTACCGGGTCGGGACTAAGAATGGGTGCTCCCGGTGGCCAGTCGTAGTAGCGTAGTATCGTAATCCCCCCCGGATTTGCAGCCTTAAACTTTACTGCTAATGCTTCCACTTCGGACAAGTTGCTGCCATTAGCAGCGATCATTAGTTTTAGAACCTTAGGCTTAGCGGAAATGACCTTGTCACCCGACCCGCCGGGTGAGCCGTGGACAAAAATACCTAGTTTGCTGCCTCCCAAAGCCGTGCCACTGCCGGTAAGAATGGGTATCTGTCCTCCAGGCAGCGAGGTTAGTTGGATCTGGGCAATTAGTTTTGCCAGTTGGGCGATATCACTGGCGGCGGCTACTTTACTAGCGTAAATTAGATAGGCAGTTAGCGCTGGTTTGGCCACCCCACTTTTGGACAAGAGTCCAAAACCACTGCCCATACCGTCGGACCAGCTATACCACATTATCGTGGGAATAGTGGCGAGCTTGCTATTAGTATAAATGGCAGAATAAACTGCCCCCAAAAAATTAGCCTGAGTTTGGCCACTATTCTCGCCTGTTTCCCAACCAAATTCGGTGAGCCAGAGAGGTTTGCCACTAGTGTGGCTTTGATAGCGCTCCAGAGTGCTAGTGATGGTGGCTGGATCAGTCGAGTAAGGATGGATTCCCACTCCATCGGCCAGTAGCGTACCACCCGGCTCTTTAAGTGCGTCTAAATAGTCGGTATTGCCCGAAACTAGGCCGCCAATGATGACTTGGCTAGAGGGGTTGGCTGATTTAATAGCCCCGTAGGTCTGTTTAAATAATATTTTGTATCTCTCAGCGGGGACAAAAATTGATGCCCGACTACTAACATCTGGTTCGTTCCAAATTTCATAAGTGCTGACTAAGCTACCGTATTTTTGGGCCAGAGCTCTAGCTTTAGCAGCAAAACTTTGAATATAACTATCATTAAAATTTCCGTTACCCGAACTGGGCCACAGTGTTTCCTGGTTTAAGACCAGCACGGTTTTTATGCCGGCTTTTGAGTAACTTTCCAAAAGTGCCCGGTAGTTAAAAGAGTCAGATTTTTGAACGAAGCGCACCCATTTGACTCCAGCGGCGGTAAGCTGGGAAGCAGTGGGCTGCCCAGCGGGGTTTAGAGGGTCAATGTTAATCCCGGCCCGAGGGTCAGCGGCATTAGTGATAACGACTGAACGAATCAGGGCGGTTACTACCACGATCAAAGTGACCACAGCCAAGAACTTGGACAGATAGTTCATTGGCACCAGAATAGCACACTTTGAAGCCAGATAGCAGCCTGGCCCCAGCTCAACTAGTTTTAAAAATCTTTAGAAACGCGTCACTGGGGATTTCCACTTTACCAATTGTTTTCATTTTTTCCTTACCTTTCTTTTGCTTTTCTAGCAGTTTTCTCTTTCGAGTCACGTCGCCGCCGTAGAGCTTAGCAATGACATCTTTTCTGAAAGCGGGGATATCCTCCCGGGCTACAACTTGACCGTCAACCACCGCTTGAATAGGAACGGGAATTTGTTGTCTAGGGATAACTGCTTTCAAACGCTCGGCTAGAAATTTACCATACCGTCCGGCCCGTTCTTTAGGTAGCACCAAAGAGAGAGCGTCAATAGACTCGTGGTTAATGAGGATTTCCAGCCTTGCCGCAGCAAAGGGGCGATACTCGAGGGGCTCGTAATCAATACTGGCAAATCCTGAGGACTGCGATTTTAACTGGTCGAAAAAATCGGTGATAATTTCTGAGAGTGGTAACTCATAAATTAAAGTGGCGTTATCCTCTTGATAAGTCAGCTCAAAAAGTTTACCCCGTCTATCTTCACAGAGAGAAATTACGCTACCGACAAAATCTTTGGGGCAAAAAATGGTCGCGAGGACCCAAGGTTCTTCATACCCCTCTGTTGTCTCGTGCAAATCCACGACTGGGGTAGTACTGATGATGCCTAAATCAAAGTCGTTTTCCAATCTTTCTTGGCTGACCTCAGCGTGCAGGTGGCCCAAGAAACCACACTTAAACCCTCGTCCGAGCATTCTTGAGCTAGTCGGGGTGAAGTAAATGGCGGCGTCGTTGAGTTTGAGTTTTTTTAAGGCGTCTTCCAGGATGGGATAATCGTCTTGGTCGATGGGAAAGAGACTGACATAGACCATGGGTTTTGGTTCTTGGTAGCCCTGGAGTGCAGAGACGTCCTTCTTAAATTGACTGAGTGTGATAGTGTCACCCACCTGGACTTTGTTGGCGTCTTTTAGGTTAGTTATGAGATAGCCGACTTCGCCGCTAGCTAAAACGTTGGCGGGCTGCATTTGCGGTTGAAAAATGCCGAGTTGGATAATGGGAGACACTGCACCAGTAGCTAAAAAGAGAGTGTGATCACTGTCTTTAATCTCGCCATCGATTACTCTGATAAAAGCAATCACTCCCCGTTTTTCATCAAATTGTGAGGAAAAAACTAGGGCTCTAGGGGGAGACTGCCGTTTCCCATTGGGGGGTGGGACAGCAGCAATAATTTGTTCGAGTAGCCCTGTAACACCTTCTCCAGTTCTGGCCGAAATACCAAAGATTTCGCTTTCGGAGATGGCAAATATTTTAGCCATTTCACTTCGGACCTTAGCGGCATTGGCAATTGGGGAGTCAATTTTGTTGATCACAAAAATGATTTTGAGGCCTAATCGTTTGGCTTTTTGAAAATGCGACAGTGTTTGAGCCTGAATGCCCTGGGTCGCATCAACCAGTAAGATTGCTCCTTCGCAGGCGGCTAGGCTTCGTTCCACTTCGTAGGAAAAGTCGACGTGTCCAGGAGTATCAATTAAGTTAAGTTGATAATTGACGCCCTCCATTTCGTAGTACATACGCACCGGGGCGAGGCGAATAGTAATCCCTCGTTCGCGAGATACGGGATGAGAATCTAGGAGCTGGTCCAAAGAATCACGCTTACTGACCGTTCGTGTCAGCTCCATCAACCGATCGGCCAAGGTAGATTTACCGTGGTCAATGTGGGCGATGATGGCAAAATTGCGAATAGTTGTCTGATCCATTAGTGTTTTTCATCCTGGGCAGTCGTCGGCGGCACAGTCACGGCTTGGGCCACTACATCAGCCATTGACTCTTCGGCCGAAAAAATTAGCCTTTTAATCTTTCTAAATAGACCAATAAAAGCATTGAGCTCATCAATTTGCAGTGCCCAAGTAAAGAGGGCGTAGACCGTGAGTCCTACTAGGGTGGCAATACTGGTCAAAGCCAACAGAGGAATGGTTCTAGTGGTATCAAATACCAACTGGTCCAAAAGCTTCATGGGGGCATATAGCGCAATACCTGTGAGACCAGCAGCTAAAAACATTTTGATGCCGGGAACCAGGAGTGCTGGCAGGGAAAATCCGCCAACCTTACGATTGAGGAAAAAGAGTAAGGCTATAGCGCATAGGCTATCAGAAGTAGCAGCCGAGAGACCCAGCCCCCAAATGGGCAAGTGCAGAACTGGAATTAACAGCAGCGACAGTCCAATGTTAATTACCACACAAAGTGCACTGAGGAGAACTGGACTTTTGCTGTCGTGGAGGGCGAAAAATCCGCGGATTAGTAAGTAATTAACTGATTCAGCCATAATACCCAGCCCTAAAAAAGCCAGGGTGTGTCCAGTATCCACGGTTGCTGGCCAGTCAAATTTGGAAGCGCCGTAAACTAGTCGGACTATTGGTATGCGTAACACTATTAAGATAGCCGCTGCCGGCAAAACCAGAAAAAGAATTTGATGAAAGGAGGTAAGAAATGTTTTTTTGAAAGTCTCGAGCGAATCATCTCGTAACTTTTCTTCCGAGAGAGTGGGTAAAGCGGCTTGGGAGATGGTGGCGGCAAAAATACTTACGGGTAGCTGCTCCAACTGCTGAGCAAAGTTAAAAATAGCAATTGCTCGAGTAGCGATGAGAGAGGAAATAATCAGGTTGACCATGTAGTTGAGTTGAGCCACTGCCAGGCCAAAAGCCCTCGGTCCAATTAGTCTACCGATCTCTCTAACTCCGGGGTCAGTCAGAGCTAACACTGGGCGATAGGTGAACTTGAGGTGAAGGGACAGGGGGATTTGAATAATGAGGAAAAAACAGGCGCCCAAAACCGTTCCCCATACTGGGGCGTACAGTCCAAGCACCGGCGAAAGAAAAAAAATCCCCAGAATGATTCCGATGTTGTAAGCAATGGGAGCTAGGGCGGGGATCAGGAAACGCTTATAGGATTGCAGTATGCCGGTTAAAAAATTACCTAGGACTAGGGGCAGGGTTTGGCCAATGAGCATGATCCGGGTGAAATCTGTAGCGAGAGCGGATTGTTTGGCGCTGAGCCCTGGGGCCAGGTAAGTGATCAGCTCGCCAGCGAAAAAAAAGAAAACCACTGACAGAGCTAGTAGTAAAATAATACTGACATTAAGAATGGTAGAGGCAATCCTGTTAGCTTCTTCATACTTTTCTTTATTGATGTAAGTGGTAAAGACGGGAATAAAGGCGGCAGTTAATGCCCCCATAACAATTATGTCAAAAATAGTGTTGGGTAGCCTGAAAGCGGCCCAAAATACCCCCAGATCAGTAACACTGAACTGGTCGGTAAGCATACGTAGCTTAACGAGTCCCAAAAGGCGAGACAATAAAACGGTGGCGGCTATTACTGTTGCTGCAGAAAGAATGTTAGTTTGTTTGCGAAAAAGGAACTCTGTGCTGGTACGAAACAAATTTTTTACCATTCCCAGATTGTACTATGGAGGATCTGATGCTACAATTGTCTAAGCTATGCCAATAATCAAATCAGCCATTAAGAAGATGCGTCAAAGTGAAGTCCATAGGAGACGCAATAGGCAAACCAAAGACGCCCTCAAAGCGGTTCTAGACGATTTTAAGAAAAAGCCCACGGCTGTGGCCTTTTCTCTGGTAGCTTCCTCGCTCGATAAAGCCGCCAAAATTGGAGTGATTCATCACAATAAGGCAGCCCGGCTTAAGAGTCGGCTGTCAAAACTCCAGACCAGCAAAAAGCGGTAAATTTGCCTTTACTTCAGTGCGTGTTTCCTCTATTCTAAGTAGTATGGTAGAGGGAAAATTTACTACCCCCGATATAAATTTATTGCCTAAGGACGATACCGAGAATAAGCCCGAGGGTAAAATTCTTCGTTGGGCTCTGTCCTGGGGAAAAAAAATTGTGATTCTAACCGAGCTGGTAGTTGTTCTAGCCTTTTTATCTCGGTTTAAAATTGATTCAGATGTCGCTAATTTGTCGGATGAAATTGATCGTAAGAAAGAGATCGTGATGACCTTTGCAGATTTTGAAACAAATTTTCGGACTATAGCAGCTCGGGTGCAAAAAGTTAAAGCAGTCAAATCCAGTGTTTCGGTAGTAACAATTTTAGAGTCAACCGAACGTTTAATCCCTCCGACTATCAAACTTAGTCAGGTGGCAGTTCGGGGCCAGGGGGTCCAAATCGAGGGGAGTGGTGATGATAAGTCTCTCGCACTGATGGTGGCAGCATTTAAAGCGTCACCGGAGTTTACTAACGTTGCTATGGACCGAGTCACTAAGGAAGGTACCGAAGTACTTGCCACTTTTAATCTAAGTGCTGATTTTGTTGCTAAAACTCTATGAATACCGCCGGTGCCGATCCAATAATCGAAGGGAATTTTTATAAACGCTATAAGCGTTACTACACTTATCTAGAACCGATTGTTTCTGATCCGCTAATTAGAAGTTATTTTACGATTGTTGCCTCACTGCTTTTAGTGACCTTTTTTATTATCTTCGCCCTGTCCCCAACTGTTAATACTATTTTGGGTTTACTGAGAAAAATTGAGGATCAGCAGCGCGTCATTGTTGCTCTAGATGAAAAGATTAACAACCTTATTATTGCTCAAGAAAATTTCGCTCAAGTCGAACCACAACTCGGATTATTGGATAGCGCTTTACCAAGTAAGCCAACTCCAGAAATAATGCTATTGTCACTGCTTAACACCAATTCGCGCACTGGGGTAGGAATGGTCTCGCTTGAGTTTGACCAAATCTCCCTGTCTAGTGAATCTGGTTTGCTCAAGAAACAGTCGGTAGAAGACATAACCTCTTATAGTAAGCTGGGAATAAAGGAGATAAAGTTTGTTACGGGACTAACAGGCGATGAAGAGCGAGTAAGACAGTGGGTAAGACAGCTAGAAAATTCCCCGAGACTATTTAAGGTCGATAGTTTTTCTTTCTCACGAAGTCAAAGTGACCCAATTCTAGCTAGCAGTAGCGGTTTAAGCGTTAACATAACTGGAAGTGGTTTTTATGAAGAATAAGCGTAATTTATTAATTGTTTCCATTTTAACTGTGATTATAGCTATTCTGTGGCTTCTTAGTAGTGCCTTTAAAGTCTCTTCAAAGTCCACTCTTACCCCGGAGCTGGAACGAATTATCACTCCTCTTGATCCTACTCTTGACATGGCCGTCTTTGACGACTTACAACAAGCAGAGAGGAGTGAGCCATGATAAAACTCTCAAATCCATTTAAGACGGGACGAATCCCCACAGTGCTTGGACTACTGCTTTTGTTGCTAGTAATTACTATCACAGTTACCGCTTCTCAGGCGGTGGGCAGTTTAACTCGGTTTTTTTCTCAGGCCGATACAGTGTTGGACATTAGTTCCACTGTCCAGATTAGTAACGTCACCGATACTAGTTTTACAGTTTCCTGGACCAGTGAGAAGCCCACAATTGGGCGCGCCTTTGTCGGTCAGAGTGCTGATAATTTAGACCAGATTTATACTGATCTAAGGGATCAGAATGGCAGTGTTAATAGTTATCAAACCCACTACGTTAGAGTGACTGGCTTAACAGCTGACACCAACTATTTTGTTAAAGTTGGAGAAGCTCAACCGGAATTCGGGACATCCACCGGGGAAGCGGTTGCTGTTAGAACTTGGGTCAGCCTTGAGGCTCGGAGTCTTGACCCGGTGTTTGGTAGTGTTAACGAAGTGGGGGGAGGAGGATTAGCGGGAGCCATCGTTCTTTGGCAAGCCAGCGGGGCTGAGCCGCTGTCAACCCTAACTAGTAGTGGGGGAAGTTATGTGATTCCCGTTGCTCTTGCTCGGGCACAAGGTGGTGGCGAGTGGTTTCACTTTAGTGACAATACTAAGGAAACGCTGACAGTTTATTCTGGCTCCCTTATTAGTCTTATCAACTGTGATAGCGATACCGACAAACCAGTGGTTACGGTCACTATTGGTCAAAATACTAACTGTCAGGCAAGAACGGTAGTTGCTTCTGGTTCTGGTCAGAGCGGATTTAATCCTCCTGTGGGGCAGAGATCAACTGGCCTTTTAGAACCAAGTACTAAGTCGGCAGTTGAAGTTAATATTTCTCATGGCCAAACAGTCAATAATTCCCAGCCTACAGTTGCCGGCAAAACCAGTCCCAATGAGATGGTTAGTATCACAATTCATTCTGATACAGTCTATTCGGGAACAGTAAAAGCCAGCCCTGATGGTAGTTGGTCCTGGACCCCCCCGGGGACTCTTAGTCCGGGTGAGCATACTGTAACTATCAAAGTTAGCCACGAAGATGGTACGGTGACGACTGAGACTAGGACCTTTTTTGTGAGCGGGAGTGAGGAAATCTTACCACTCACCTCTGGTACACCTTCAGCTACCTTGCAACATTTTGCTTGTGTTAACAATGCCTGCGTTCAACTCGACGGTGCGGGGGCAGACGAGTGTGTTAACTCAAACGATTGCACTCCTGCCCTGCCGCCTCCAGTAGAAGAGCCAGAAGACCCGCCTGTCGTAGCAGTTCCTGTTGCCACTCCTACCACTGGGACTTTTGAAAATACGATTATTGTCTTGACGTTAGGCCTCGGATTACTTACTCTAGGGGCAGGTGTTTTTATTCATGACCAAAGAGGCGAGTAAATTATGACTTTCCCTTTTTTTGCTACTAAGAAACCCAATCAGAAGTCGGGAGCGAATGTGCCTACTTCCCAAGACCAATTAGCTCCCCATGTGGTCAATTTGGCTAGTAACCCGCAGGTTGCCCAAAAAACTATTTTTAGTCGCAAGAAAGCTATTCTTGCCGGTGTTATGGTGTTACTGCTAACTCTATCAGCAGTTGGTGTTGGCTATTTCTACATTAGACAGCGAACTACTACCCCACCCCGAGCCAATGATAGATACAATCCACCAGAATGTCATGACAAATTGGAAATTATTCTTAATGAAGAGGGGGGTAGTAGTAATCAAAATCCTCGTGGTCCTGAAGCTTATCTAAAGGGTAGAGTCAAGAACAACTGTTCCAAGCCTGTAACTCTTTACATGTTGCAGTTTTGGTGCGAGGACGTTAGTGAAGCTAAAACGTGTGGCAAAAACAAAAAGGAGCCCGTCAAAACTAAAATCATGAAAGCTAACGACACTACTAAATTTCAAATCGAACAAGCTGTCGGTAATAACGGTAGATGCGGTTCGGCTCAGGTTGATGTGCGTTTCTCCCCTAATCCTCCTGGAGCTGGCTGGCCAGAAAATGTCGGGGGACTAGCCTACCTAGATCCTTGTGGCCCAGTAGAAACTCTTAGCTGCGACAATCTAGCTGTTGTTAATATACCCGACTTGCCTAAAAGATTTAAGGCAACACTTACGGTTAGTGATGTCGCGGCCGCCAGTAAGTTTAAATTTGATTTTGGCGATGGACACGTCAAGGAAACCATTCCGTCAGAGCAAGATTTTGCGGTCAATGATTATGCCACTCCCGGAGCCTATTTAATTAAAGGTAGTGTTTTTAACCAAGCGGGTATCGAAATTACCAGTGCGGCTTGTCAAAAATCGATCACTATTCCAGACGACCAAGTTTATCGCTACAAAAGTTGTGATAGTGCCACTCAAAGTTGTACTCCTAAAGTGTGTCCGGTAGTGGGAGTAGATTGTAGTACCAGTATGTCCACTTGCACGTCTGATGCTAATTGCCAGGTTTATAAGTATAAGACCTGTGATACAGATACCCAAACTTGTACTCCTAAAGATTGTCCGACAATTGGTGTTGATTGCAGTAGTACTATGAGTACTTGTGCTAATGATAATACTTGTAAAGCCTATACTTATAAGACTTGTGAGAACGAAGCGTGTGTCACTAAAAACTGCAATCCTTCTAACGAGTCTTGTTCTAGCAGCGCGGATTGTCAAAGCGACAACGATTGTAAATCCTTTACCCACAAAGTTTGTAGCAACCAGGCTTGTTTATCAGTAGCGTGTCCTAACAATGAAGCCTGCTCTGATGAGTGTAGTAGTAGTTCTGAGTGTGTGCCCCAAAAACATTATGCCTGTGTGAACCAAGCCTGCCAGCTAGTTAATGGGTCAGGGGCTAATCAGTGTACGACCAACGCTCAGTGTGCGCCAGTGGTGCGGGTGACTCATAGATCTTGTTTGAATGGTGCCTGTCAAATTTTAAATGGAGCTGGTACTGATAGCTGTAGCAGTAATGCCGATTGCACCGTAGCTGCCCCTGCTACGCACCGGGCTTGTGTTAATCAGTCTTGTCAAATAGTTAGTGGGGCTGGTGCGGATACCTGCACGTCTGATGTTAGTTGCCGGCCAGTAGCCGTGGCTCCACAGGTTCCCCAAACTGGCTCAACCGAGATCACTATCGGGTTAATAATTTTGGGTATTGGAGCTTTGGCGATCGGTGCTCTCTTCACTCTGTAAGAGTTAACGGGACTTTGCAGACGAAGAAGCTTCTGACACCGACTGCAGTTTTTTCTCAATCAAACTCTGGATTTCTTCAAAGTTACCAGTCTTCGGCACAAGAATTGATCCTCTATAGTCCATTGGGGGTAACCAGAGCTGGTCAAAGCCAATAACCAAACTTTCCAGTTGGGCACTTCGGTAGCGCAAAAGAAGGGAGAAAAGCGGGTGATACACATTTGGGGTAATATCGGTGGCCACATTGTCTTTAACTATTTCATAGACGCTTTCGATTTTGTTTAGATCTAAAAGGGTAGTAGAGGTAAAAAATTTCGCTTTGAGGGCAGAGAGCACTAATTGTTGGCGCTTAGCCCTGGCGAGGTCGCTACCTTCATTGCCCGAAGCGTGGCGACTGCGAACAAATTTTAGAGCGGTTTCTCCATTCATGTGTGTTTCTCCGGCAGCAAAATGTAACTTTTCAAAGCGGCAAGGAAACTCCTCCTCAGGTTTTACGGCCAGAAGCTTGGTTGTGATTTCGTCAGGAGAAAAGCCACAAGTATCGTTTTCCTTCCCAGAAATTGGGTACAGGGGATCATCGAAGGCGTGTTCCACGGAAACGTCGATACCGCCTAAGAGGTCGACAATTTTTTCAAAGGCCGAAAAATCCACTTTAATGGTGTAGTGAATTGGCAGGTTGGTTACTTCGGTAACCACTCCTTTAGCGGCTTCGAATCCCTGTTGGACGCCGCCCTTTTCGAGTCCAAAAGCATAGGCGCTGTTAATCTTTCCAGGAATTGAGTTTAGATAGAGATCACGGGGGATTGAAACGAGCACGATGGGGTGCTTACTGGCAAGTTCACCAGGGGCAAAGCGGGATTTTATTGAAACAACCATAATGGTATCGGTGAGATTGGGACCGTCGTGTTTTTTGCCGCCAACTCCAAGTAGCAAGATGTTGGTGCGACCGTGATCATTGGGAAGCTCCGCCGACTGTGGTAGCGTTATTGTAAAAACGTTAACTGGACCAAAAAGAAAGGGGTAGCTGGCCCTAATTACTAACGGCAAGAGAATCGCGCCTAATAATATGACTAGCGCAGCTCCAATCAGTAAGCGGGGTAGGCGCCCTAAAGAAGTGAATGGCATTGACTAATGATACTAAAAAACTTGTCTGGATCCAAAGACGCATGTCCAACCACAAAGCCACTCAGGAGGTTAGCTTTACTCGCGAGGGGAAGAAATGAGGCAATGTTTTCTTCGTTAACGCTGCCCCCGTATAAAAAGCGAGTGTCTCTAGGAAGCGTTTCTGACCAGTCTTTTAGAGTTCTTGCTACGCTGTCGGGGTTTTCGGCATGATACTGACCATAAGTAGAAATAGCCTCAGCCGGCTCGTACATGACATAGTAGCTATCAGCGCTATATTTTGCCAGAGACTTGGGAATTTCTTCTTGAGTTTGGGCGCAGATAATGGGAATGAGTTTGCACTTCATTGCCTGTTCTAGTTTCTTTTCGACTATCTCGGTAGTTTCTCCAAGATACCGTCTTCGTTCTGAATGACCAAGAAGCGTGTAGGTAACTCCAAACTCGTTTAATTGGGGGGCAGGAACCTCTCCTGTATAGGCGCCTTCGGGAAACATGGAGACATCCTGGCTTGCTAGATGATAGAGACTGTCTTCAAGCAAAAAGAGGGTAGGATATGAAGCGGCCAGTGCCACTTCAATTTGAGTGCCGCTGTTTGATAGTTCCCCATAATCAGCGCGAAACTTCTGCAGCCAAGAGGTGAGGGGGACTGTATTGGCTTTCCAGTTGGCAACAATCAAAAGTGTGTTGTTCATAATTTTGTTATTATCTTAGGGGCAAAACTATTCTACCTTGATGAACGATCTTTTAAAAGATTTAAACGCCGAACAACAAGCAGCTGTGAAGGCCGTGGCTGGACCAGTTTTGGTGTTGGCTGGGGCGGGTAGTGGTAAGACGCGAGTGTTAACTAGTAGACTTGCTTATTTGGTGGCCTGCGGTAAAGCGACTCCAGAGCAAATTCTCCTACTTACGTTCACAAATAAAGCCGCCCTGGAAATGAAAGAGCGCGTTTACAAGCTACTTAATTCTTCGGGTCAACCATTTGCGGGAACCTTTCATTCTTTGTGTGCCAAGCTACTCCGACTGTCAGGACAAGAAATAGGAATTGCTTCCAACTTTGTTATTTATGACAACTCAGACAGCAGTGATTTGGTGAAGGAAATTATGGCTAAACTAGATATTTCTACCAAGCAGTACAATCCTAATGCTGTGCTAACTACCATAGGTCAAGCAAAAAATCAGCTCATTTCTTCACTGGAATATCCCCAGTACGCGAGAGGACAATTCCAGAAAATTGTCTCAGACGTTTATCTCTCCTATCAAAAAGAATTGCAAGAGAATCTGGCGCTTGATTTTGACGATCTAATAATGGAAACGGTGAGACTCCTTAAGACGTCGAAAGAAACACTGGATTTGTATCAAGAAAAATGGCGCTACATTTTAGTAGATGAGTATCAGGATACCAATTACGCTCAGTTTCAACTCACTAAACTTCTTGCTAAAAAATACCGCAACATTTGTGTGGTCGGGGATTTCTCACAATCAATCTATTCCTGGCGAGGAGCTGATTACCGCAATCTGCTTAATTTCAAAACTGACTTCTCGGAAGTAAAGACTTTTAACCTGGAGAGAAATTACCGCTCGACGCAAAGGATTTTAGATGCAGCCTACGGTGTGATCTCAAAGAATCGTTCCCACCCCATTCTTAAGCTATGGACCGAACAGCACGAAGGCGAGAAACTTATTCTCTATGAAGCGCGCAATGAACAGGACGAAGCGAGGTTTGTACTAGATCAAATTAAGGAGTTAGCAGGAGGTGGACTGACTTTTGGTGATTGCGCAGTGCTTTACAGAACTAACGCACAATCGCGGGTTATGGAAGAAGCCTTTTTACATGCGGGTGTTCCTTATACTTTAGTTGGTGGCACCAGATTTTATGATCGCAAGGAAATTAAAGATGTTATTTCCTATCTTCGTTTACTCCAAAATCCCAGAGATTCAGTAGCGCTCAAGCGGGTTGAGAAACTTGGGAAGGGAAGATTAGCAAGATTCCAAGTGTATGAAGCTACCTTAAGAGGGCAAAAGGATTGGAAGGCTAACCACACTAGCTTAGAAGTAATGGACGCAGTCTTGGACGTGACCTCCTATCTAGAACAGTTTGAGGTAGAGAATGAGGAAGACTTGATGCGGCTGGAAAACATTAAAGAACTCAGGTCGGTGGCCAGGGAATATCCTATCCTTACAGAATTTCTAGAAAACATTGCTCTTGTAGAAAAGGAATCCAAAAGTCACGAACGAAGTCGCGAGACCGAAAAAGGGGCAGTAACCCTGATGACGCTGCACGGAGCTAAGGGACTAGAGTTTCCTGTTGTTTTTATCATCGGCATGGAAGAAGGACTCTTCCCTCACTCCAGAGCCCTAATGGATAATTCGGAAATGGAGGAAGAAAGGCGCCTTTGTTACGTGGGAATAACCCGAGCCAGGCAAAAGCTCTTTTTAACTTACGCGCGAAAGCGATTATTTTTTGGCAGTAGGCAAGCCAATTTGATCAGTCGCTTTATTGCTGATATTCCGGAACATCTGCTGGAAGTGAGATTTAGTTCCTATCTTAGCAATTTCTAACCGTTTTGGTGGAAGTAGTAGGCTTTAGTTTCAAATAAGAGTCGCTTTCGCAGGACAATTTTCTTGTCGAAGGTAAAATAATCTCCCATGATCTTAACTAGATAGTCCTCCAAAACAATCAGATGGTTATATCTTCTCGTGATCCTATTTCCAATAAAAGCTGAGCTCAGATTTTTCCAAATTGGCACCCGGTTGACAATCACTACGGTACCATGAGGTTTAATCCAATGAGCCAAATTTTTAACAAAGTTAGCTTCTTCTCCTCGTGGAATAAATCGTAAGGCATGGGCGAAGGTTATAAGATCAAATGACTGGTGAGGAAAAGAGGTGGTTAAAAAATTCTCATGGGTAAGAGTTACTTTTTTGTTTGATTTAAAGCGATGCTTGGCGATTTGCAGCATTCCCTTAGAATAATCTATACCGGTGACTAAACTCCCGGGAAAAATGCTGACGACCGCCTCGATAAAAGCGCCTGTTCCACAAGCTAGATCTAACACAACTAGTCGTTTAGTGGCGAAATTTAGGCATTTGAGGACAACTTTTAGAGATTCGACACGTGAGTGATAATCAACTAGGGTATCGTATTCACCACTTTGCGACAGCCGATCATAAATCTCGGGGGTGGTTTGTTTGAATCGAGTCTCGTCGAGTATCCAACGAAAGTAGCGAAGAAGGTTATTAAGGGTTGATTTCATAAAAGTACATGTCAGCGATCACCCCACTGGGGTGGTAATTATTAGCCACCAGCTCTTCCAGTTGGGGGAATTCGAAATGGACAGGGCGCGCAATAAGAATGAACTTTGGTTTTTTAGCTTTTAATTGTTGAATCGTCAGGTCATAGTTGCTCTGATCAATCGTTGATAGGTGGTGAGCTTGAATAAATTTGGCGGCTGGCGCTCTCTTTGATAAAACATAGATAAAGCTGGCGTCCCCCCAGACAAAGATCGTGTCGTTAGGACGACTTTTGGTTTTTAGGTAGTTGGCTATGGTGTAGGAACTTAGGGTGCGCGAATCAAAATAAGTTACATACTCTTCCCAGCTTTTCCTCTCCGAAATAAAGTCAAACCAATTTTGGTAGTAACTTTTAGTCTTCAGAGCAAAGGCGTGGATAAACATTGCATGTAGATAGCAAAAAACTAAAACTAGTGGTAAAAATACCCAAAAAAATCTTTTGTAGTTTAAAACTAAATAGCTTAGCAAAAGAACTACTGGGGGAATAATTTGTAGAAGATAGTGCATGTAAGGTCGGTTGGAAAGCAGAGCTCCGTAGAGGGAAAACCCAAACCAGAGACTTAAAAAAAGGAGCTCTGTTGTAATCAAACGTTTGAGATAAAGCACTATAAGAGTAGTGGTGACCATTAATAAAACAATCCCTTTAATAAACAAAGGATTACTAAGAGTGGAAAATGGTCCCGAATCAACAGAGACATAAGAAGCGTTTTGGACAAAACCACCAATTAGAAAATCTGTGAGTCCATTTTGGGAAATAAAATACAAGCAAGTGATAGCAAGTGGTAGAAGAAATCCAAGGGTGATAAGGCTATAGAATTTTATCGCGCCCAACAGATTCTTTTTAATAACGCGGCGGTTAAAATGGGTAGGCCAAAAATTAGTGAAAAATACAGCAGTGAACATGGCGAGAAAATCGAAAAGGGCTGGAACTTTAAACAGAAAAGCTAGTGACGCGAGGATTCCCACACTAAAGAGTGCTTTCGTCGAACTTTTTATTTTTTCTATGATTAATAGTAAATATGCTCCCCAAACAATTGGAAGAGTAAAGAACAGCTCAGCATTGGCAATTGTTCCTTCAAATTTAGGAATGGAAAAAAGTATTCCGGCCACTAGCGTGGCTAGAAGCGCAATAGGGATATTTTTAAGAAGATTTTTAGCAAGTAGGTATATTCCGCTACAAGTTCCCAGTACAAAAAAAATGGCCAGTGCTTTGGCCCAAAGAAGCGTGGGAGAAATAGCGTAAAGTACGTAAAGAAGCGGGGGTTTGTTATCCCAAATATCTTTGTAAAGAACGGCCCCCCGCTCTATACTTTGTCCCAGGACGAGATAAATACCCTCGTCTCCATACCAATATGGTTCCCACAGGCTCGGGATTCGTAGCAAAAAAATTACTACTAGGACTATTAATAAACCAAACTGCCGCATTTAATTGGTGATAAAGATAGATTTTGGTCCCGGCTCAAGAAGCCAATAACTGTCATTAATCGGTGGCTCTGCTAAAGTAACGTAACCCTTCTTGATGTAAGTGTCTAACAGTGCTTTCCCTGATGCTTGCGCTAGCCCCTTCGGGATGACCCTTACCTCAAGTGGCTTACCATAGTAGTTATTATTATAGTAAACAACTTCAGCAAAAGAAGGCAGGGTGGTGAAAATAGGACTATCGTTTGGTTGTGACTTAATAGCTTTAAGAAGCGGTCGGAAATTCTCCTCGCTGCGATTTTTAAAAGCGACAAAGTCGGTATAGAGAAAAACCGCTAAAAAAATTAAGGATAATGCCAAGAAGAATTTGCTGACTGTTTTGGTCTTTCCTACCTCGCTGCTCCACCACAGTGCTAGGATCATGATGGGAACGGCCGCAATCACCAAATAGCGATAAAAAAATATCGGTCTAATTTGTGAGAGTAGTACTGGAGTAAAAAAGGGCACGCCAAACCAAAGAATCAGAAGTAGGGTGGTTTTAGAAAGTAGCTTATGGGTAAAAAAAGCCTTAACTGCGGCGATAATAAGAAAGTAACTAAAGTAGAGTGGTAACTCGTTTGCAAATCTGGTGTACTGTTCTCCCCGGATGAGGACTTTTGCGGTATCCCTGATGGCTTCGTAAGTTACGGGAGCTATCCAGTAGCCTCCAACTACACTTTTAGTTTGCGAAAAGAAAAATGGCAGCCAAGGTAAATAACCCACGAAAAAGCCAACTCCTAGTAATAAAAACTTCTTCCACAAATCTCTTCGCGTCAAAACAACTAAGAGAAACTGACCGCCCACAATAAAGAACATATAATAGTGGGTGTATAGCCCAAGGACACTCAAAGTCAGGTAGACAATCGCTTTCCCCTGGCCATTAAGAATTTTTTGAAACTGCCACATCGAAAGAAGGCTCAGAAAAATAAAGAGAGTGTAGTTTCTCGCCTCAAAGGCGTAAACGAAAATGAACGGATTAAAAAGAACAAACATTGCACTTAACAGTGCCCAGAGCTTTGACATCCCCAAGCAGCGCGACAAGAAATAAGTGGTCAAACCGGAGACAGACCAAAAGAAAAGAGAAACTAGGCGAATAGCTACCTCTCCGCTACCGACCAAATTAATCCAGAAATGCAAAATCAGATAGTAGAGCGGTGGATGGAAGTCGGAGGCGGTTGTCGTAATCAGGTCAACAATAGGAAGACTGGAAATGAGAGCGCTCCAGGCCTCATCTCCCCAAAAAGCTCGAGTGAGGATATTGGTGGACAGGAAACTAAACACTCATTTATCTTACACTTTTTTAGTTACCTTGTAGACTATATCCTTACCAAGCATCAGTCTAGTTTGTGATTCTAGTCCCGGCAAAATGCCAAAAATTAGTCCGGTAACTGGCAGTACTACCCACTGTAGATAAGTAAAGGGATGCAAAAAAGCAAGAAACTTTCGTTTCTTTTGCGGATTAAGTAGAACATCAATTATTGTGACTGTTAATATGCCCAGTAGACAGATGGTTAAGATCGAGCTACTGACTTGAGAGAGGTTGTATCCAAGCGTGGTTCTGGCAAAGACGGGGTTAAGAAGAGTTGGTATGGTAGCCCCCAGGGTGACCAAAAACCAGGAGGTGCTCCAGAGAAAATGCCACTCTAGGGTGAGTGATAATTTCATTAGTCGATCGAAGAGGGAAATCTCCGGATGACGAAAGAACATTTTAATTACATACGGGGCATCGACAATTCCCCACGCCCAACGTTTTAACTGTTCATAGCTATTTTTATACGTTGCCCAACTGGAATCGGCTTCGGCCGCATCTATGTAAACGGGAACATACATGGGTAGAGTAGCAACCTCACCCTTAAGAGTAAAATAGGCCTTAAGATTAATATGCCAATCCTCAGGAATAACATCAATATCCCAATAGTCTATAGTTTCGAGCATCTTCAGAGACATTGAGTAGGTGGAAAAATTCATAAATCTGCCGCTGGCCTTTCTAAGCATTGAAAGGTAGTAAATACAGCCCATGATCCACATGGCGCGAGTAAGAAAGGGCAACCGGTGCAAGTTGTTGTACATAAACAGTGGGGCTTGAAAGAAAGAGTTAAACGGTTTTTTACTAGTTAAGAATTTATAGGTGAGAAGGGAGAAATATTGACGATGAAACACACAGTCAATGTCACTCGTGGTTACAGTGATATTTTCAATTGGAATATGTTCCTCATCCACTAAGATTTTTTTGATAGTTCTTACGGCGTAATTCTCATTACTGTGTTTTCCAATGGTTTCTCCAGGCATGAGAGGATGAAAAGTGGGAATAATTCGGCCGAATTTTCCTTTAAACCTTTTCATTATTTCTGCAGCCCGCTCCTTAGATTCTGCAACTCGCTCTTCCATGGCTGGAACAACAATAAGGTTTTTATGAGGGAAATTTTGCACCAGCAGAGATTCCAGGTTGCGTTCTAGAAATTTCATTGGCTCTTTAACATTGGGAATCATGACCACATGGTAGATGTCTTTGTAGCGTCCTTTTGTTTGCGAATCAGTTTGTAGACGTTTCTCCCAGTCGACTTGTTCGGTGGCCTTAATGTTTAAGTAGCCGGATGTACTATTAATGATGAGTTGAAGTGAGCGGTAGAGCCAGTAAACATTAAAAACAATGATAAAGTAAGCTACAACTTCAGGAATAAAGATACTGCCCGCAATAAGAAAAGTTATCACTGTCCAAGGAAAAATCCCAGCGAGAATTTCTAATCCGCGCTGAGTACGCACCGGATGGTAGTTCATGTAGCTAACAATTCGGTCGTTCATAATTGGTGCGAATTAATTTTGAAGAGATTCAAGGCGTTTTTGGTAGTTTGTTTCGCGATATACTCTAGAGTAGTGCCTCGAACTTCTGCCAGTTTCTGTGCGGTGATTGTAACATTTGCCGGTACATTGCGCGAACCACGTAGGGGTTCGGGAGAGAGGAAGGGACAGTCTGTTTCAATCAGTAGTCGGTCTTCCGGGATTATTTTAGCGAGCTCACGCAGTGACCCCGCATTTTTGTAAGTCAAGTTCCCGGCAAAAGAAAAATAAAAATACGGCAGTTTATTGATAATAAAGTCTGTATAGGCAGGGTTGCCCGAGAAACAATGGAACACCCCAGACAGGGGGGCAAGATAGGAGGCAAATTCATTCATTAAATCATCTTGAGCGTCCCTAAGATGGATAGATAGGGGAAGGCCCAATTCGCTTGCTAGCTCTATTTGTTTAGTAAAAAGCGCTTTTTGCCTCTGATTTTCGGCTGTAGCTTCGGCCATATCTAGCGTTCGACTGTAATCAAGGCCACATTCTCCAATACCCACTACCTTTTGACTTTTGGCCAAGTATATAAACTGACCCCAGTCGATGTTTTCTACCGTGGCAGTCGGAACATCATTAGGATGGATCCCTACTGTAGCAAAAATGTTTTCATACTGTCCGGCTATAGTAATTGCTTGCCTAGAATCTTCCAGTGAAGTGCCAATAGTAATGATCTTTTCAATACCCGCTTCCGTAGACTGCTGTATCACTTCAGCAATCTGGTTGCCAAAGTCTTCGAAATTCAAATGAGCGTGAGAGTCAATAAACGCCATAAACTTATGCCTGCTTTCTTAGATTCTGGGGAAAAGGGAGGCACTGCTTTTAACTTTTCCACTATATTGCTTCTGGATTTTTCTTGCTGACTCTGGAATAAATGGTTCCAAATTAAAGGCTAAGAATTGAATTTCTGGCACCACACTATCTAAGAAATCGTGGAGTGCTGTTTCAGATACTTTCCAGGGCTGTACCTGTTCAATCTTGGCGTCAAGAACTTTAATCTTGGTCCACAGAAATTCAAGCGCTTGATCTACTCTAAATTCTTTAAGAAGACCAGCAAGTTCAGGATAGGCTTCAGCTTTGGTTGGTCTTGCTTCATAGCCGATCCTTTCCGCCAGTTTGGCAATTCGGGAGACCAGATTGCCTAGCCCGTTAGCGAGGTCCGCGTTATATGCTTCCTTTAACTTTTCGAGAGTAAAATCAGTGTCTTCAACTACCGGCCCAAAACGAAGGAAGAAATATCTTACGCCATCAATACCAAAGTCTTTAACCAGATCCGAAGCATAAAGAACATTTCCTGAGGACTTACTTATTCTATCCCCGTTAAGAGAAATGAATCCGTGGACATAAACCTGTTTGGGCAGTTCATATCCAGCGCTTTTGAGCATAGCCGGCCAGAGTAGGGTGTGAAACCGATTGATATCTTTACCAACCACATGAACGTCTGCGGGCCAGAGTCCAAGTTTTTCTCCCACCGTTAAGTAGTTAATTAAGGCATCAAACCACACATAAATTACTTGACCTGGATCGTTGGGAACGGGAATGCCCCATTTAACTAACGACCGACTAATAGGGATATCTACTAGCCCCTCTTTTAGGAAACTCAGCGCTTCACTAAAGCGTAGGCTTGGTTTTACAAAGTCGGGGTTGTTTTTAAAGTTGTCTTCTAAGAACTTTTGATATTTAGACAGTCTAAAAAAGTAATTTCTTTCCTTTACGGCCTCAAGTTCTTTCGTAGGGTGAAATGGACACTTACCATTTACTAGATCTGACTTGTTTTTTACTTCTTCACAGCCGACACAGTAAAGTCCTTCGTAGTCAGCCTCATAGATGTCACCATTTTTAACTGATCTGTCCCAAAATTCTCCCACAAAAGCTTTATGATCCTCGTCCTCGGTGCGAATAAACCGGTCAAAAGAAATATCCAGATATTTAGTCAGGATTTCCTTATTTTGGTCGGTAATTTCTTTGGAGAATTCTTCTGGAGCTTTTCCTAGCTTTCTTGCGGAAGCTTCCACTTTTTGACCATGATCATCGGTTCCTGTAAGAAAGAATGTTTTGTCTCCAATAAGACGATGGTACCGGGCAATAGCATCGGCCAGTATTTTTTCGTAGTTGTTCGCGATATGGCCAACGTCACTGGAATAGTCGATAGCAGTAGTAATAAAAAATGGCTTCATGGACCCTATTGTACAAAATAAGTCTTTAAAGGGGAATTTTGGACCAAATTCTTTGCATCAGAAAGTTTCTTAAGCGTGTACGAGCACTGAGCTTTCGGAGAGTAGGTTCAGAGTGGGAACGAACCTCAGGTTTGAGATAAAGTGCCAGTAAGATAAGAAATACAATAAGCATCAATATATTAATGAGTGACAAAAGATCTACTGCTTTCAGAAAGAACGAGAAACCGACCGCTAGGGCAATTAGAAAGGAAAGTGACCCCGAAAACACAAAAGATGAGAGGCTGAGGCAAAGAGCGGCAATAAGCAGGGTGGCTAGGGTAATAGATGCTAGATGGGGCTCAGTCAGAAGGATGAGGACTACTAGTCCGGCGAGGCTGACAGCAAGTAAACCAAGTCTTAAAAAAGGGATAAATTTTTGCAACCGACGAAAAAATATGCTAAACATACGCAGTGGATTCTGCCCTGATTATTCTACCAGCAATTGCGCTAGCTACAGTAGTCATTATCTACTTCATTAGTCGTAAATCCTCTTCGCCAGACGCCTCGCTGAGCCAGTGGCTACAGTCTATGGATAAGCGGCTCGATGATCAAGGTAAAACGATCAATCAGTCACTCTTTAGGCAGTCAGAGCAGCTCCTGAAAGCTCAAGAAGCGATTTATTCAAAACTTTCCGAATCGGCTAAGTCAATCGGAGAGATGAGTGAAATTGGAAAGAGTATGAAGGACCTACAGCAATTTTTGGCTTCGCCAAAACTTCGGGGAGGAATTGGAGAGCAAGTACTTAAGATTCTCCTCGAGGAAAGTTTGCCGAAAGCAAATTTTTCACTACAGTATGCCTTTCGTAATGGCACGAAAGTTGACGCTGCGATTAAAACCGACTCAGGAATTATTCCCATTGATTCAAAATTTAGTATGGAAAATTTCAAAAAAATGATGGGAGCGTCGACAGAAAAGGAACGAGATGCCTTTCGTAAGGATTTCACGAGTGATATCAAAGAACGGATTGATGAAATAGCCAAGAAATATATTCTTACTGACGAAGGGACGGTGGATTTTGCTCTCATGTATGTCCCTTCAGAGTCGGTCTATTACGAAATTGTCAATCATGAAGGCGATCTAATGACCTATGCTCATAAAAAACGGGTGATGCCAGTCTCGCCGTCCACCTTTTATGCCTTCTTAAGGTCAGTACTGCTTTCCTTCGAAGGGCAGAGAATTACTCAGGAAATTAAGGAAGTACAGCAATCCCTACGGGCGATTCACCAGGAAACTTCTAAATTTGGTGAACTGCTGACGACACTGCAGAACCATATCAATAATAGTTATGCCATGATGGGCAAAGTTGCCAATCAGTTTACGAGTCTGTCTTCAAAAGTTGACCGCGTCCAGGGTCTTAAGGGCGAAGCCGATCATAACTTATTAGAGCCTCGAACCGACTAATTGCTATTGTGGCCTCAGCCCACTATTATGGTGTCCTGATGGATAACACCTCACTCCACTTACTTAATAAAGAACAAAAAGAAGCAGTTGAGCATACGAGTGGCCCACTCCTAATAGTAGCGGGGGCAGGAACGGGGAAAACAACCGTAGTCACTGAGCGAATCTCTTATCTTGTTAAGGGAGAACTGGCTAAGCCTGAAGAGATTCTGGCTCTTACTTTTACTGAAAAAGCGGCTAAGGAAATGGTGGACCGGGTTGACGCTACACTACCCTATGGCACCTTCGGACTGTGGATTTTGACCTTTCATTCCTTTGCCGACAGGGTACTGAGAGCCGAGGCACTGCAAATTGGGCTGTCCCCAAACTTTAAGCTCATGACCGCGGCGGAAACCTACCTATTTGTTAAGAAAAATTTCTTTAAGTTTGATCTGAAATATTTTCGACCCAGTGGCAATCCTTTCAAGTTTATTGAAGGGATGATTCAACACTTTGATCGGTTAAGGGATGAGGATACTAATCCCAAGCAGTACAAAAAGATTGTTAATGAGTTGGTTACTGAAGATGAAGAAGGTAAGGAGAAGTTCCAAGAACTTGCCAAAGCCTATGAGACCTATGAAAACCTAAAAGCCCAAGAGGGGGTAATGGATTTCTCAGATTTGTTGACTAACACTCTTAAGCTCTTTAGAACGAGGGGGCCAGTGCTTAAGAAGTACAGTAAACAATTTAAATATATCCTTGTTGATGAATTTCAAGATACTAACTTTGCTCAATACGAACTTATTAAGTTACTGACCCCACCGGAAGCAAATCCTAATCTGACAGTCGTAGGAGATGATAGCCAATCAATCTATAAATTTCGTGGCGCCGCTATCTCAAACATTCTTTCTTTTATGAAGGATTACGATAAAGCGAAACAAATAATTCTCACTACCAATTACCGCTCATCAAAAACTATTCTTGATGCAGCCTACCGTCTGATCAAACACAATGATCCTTATACCCTTGAAGCCCAGTTAAAGATTTCCAAAAATCTAACCCCTGGTAAAAAGATACCTAATGAACCCATTGGATTTCATTATGGTAATCGGGTGGAGGATGAAGCTGAAGCCCTAGTGAAAGAAATTAAAGACTTAAAAAAATCAGATAAGACCCTTGAGTGGAAAGACTTCGCCATTTTGGTCAGGGCTAATAGTCATGGCGAGCCGTTTATGCGGGCACTGGAGCGGGCGAGAATTCCCAGTCAATTTTTAGGACCGGGAATGCTCTTTAGGCAGCCCGAGATAAAAGATCTCATTGCCTACCTAAAAGTACTCTGTGATTTTACTGACTCACTGAGCCTTTACCGAGTACTGTCGATGGAGATGTGGAATATTTCCGGGCGAGACTTAGTCGCCGCCCTAGCTTTTGGTAAAAAAAACAACTTTAGTCTTTTTGAAGCACTTGAAAAAGTAAGTGAGATTATTGGTGTAAGTGATGAAAGTGTTGAGAAAGTAACTGCTTTTATAGAAATGGTACACCGGCATCAGGGGCTCCTTGCTAAGGAAACCGCCGGGCAGATTCTTTTCTTCTTTCTTGAAGAAAGCGGCCTTCTTAAAACCTTAATTGACTTTAAAACAGTTGATGAGGAAAAACGAGCTACTAACATTACTAAGTTTTTCGACAAGCTGAAAACTTTTGAAAGCAGCCATGAGGATTCCAGTGTATTTGCCTTGATTGATTATGTTGATCTTGCCATGAGCGTGGGAGAAAGCCCACTAGCTGCGGAGATTGATTGGACAGAAAACAACGCCATAAGTATCCTGACTGTCCATTCTGCAAAAGGGCTGGAGTTTCCGGTCGTCTTTCTTCCCAATTTAGTCGAGGGGCGGTTCCCCTCAAGAGAGCGCAGAGAGCCAATCCCTATTCCCGATGCTGTGATTCACGAGATCCTGCCTGAGGGGGATTATCATCTTCAAGAGGAGCGAAGACTCTTCTATGTGGCGATGACAAGAGCGGAGAAACGACTGATTTTTTCGGCAGCAAATTTCTACGGAGATGGTAAAAAGGAGCGCAAGCTCTCTATGTTTATTACTGAAGCGGTAGGGAAAGAATTCGTAACAGACAAGGTTGAAAAACTCAAAGGAGCACAGTTACCACTCTTTGAATTTCAATCGGTGGATAAAAAGAAAGAGGCGAATTCTGAGCCGTCAGTCCACCGAGTGGACCTACTGTCTTACAGTGCCATTGATACCTTTCAAATTTGTCCACTACACTACAAGTTAAAAAATATTTTGCACATCCCCTCACCTATGACTTCAGCGCAGGCCATGGGAAACTCGATGCATTTAGCCCTTAGAGATTTCTATGAGTCGGTTATAAACGGGGAAGTAAAAATTGGCCAAAAAGACGAAAAAGAAATTGCGTTTAAACTCCTTGACTGCTACTGGATTAAGGAGGGGTATAGTGGCAAAGTGCACGAGACAGAGGCACTCAATAAGGCGAGACGTTTTTTGGAAGAATATCTCAAAAGTGACCTCCATAAAAGTGCTAAGCCCCGGCAGCTGGAAAAAACATTTAATTTTTGGGTTGGCTCTCCCAGCGACCATTTAAAGATTATTGGAAAAATTGACCGAGTTGATGATTTGGGAGACGGCAAGGCGGAAATTATTGATTATAAAACGGGAGCCAATATTCCTACCCAAAGAGATTTAGACAAAGATATGCAAATGACAATTTATGCCCTCGCCGCCACTAATAAAGGCATTCTGAACAAAAAGATTGAGGATGTGACTATGTCTTTCTACTTTTTTGACGCCGGTAAAAAAGTGAGTACGGTTAGAACCGCCAAACAGTTAGGAGATGCCAAAGTAGAACTTCTCAAGATCAGAGACGAAATTGAACAGTCCGACTTTGCATGTAGTCATAGTCTGTTTTGTCAAAACTGTGAGTTTAAAATGTTATGCAATGGCTAACAGGAGGGCGGTAGTACCAATAATTAACAAAACAATAATTCCGTGAATTTCATATTGGGGCTTGTGCCAAAAATGTAACCATTTGGTGAACCAATGATTATAGCCATATTTTATTTGACAGATATCCCGAAGTATATGAAGGTAACAGGCAACACTTAGGCAGATAAGTAGTACTGTTTTCATGCTCTAGCCGATGGTTAGAACTCCTGCATCTCTTCTAATTGAAGAATCAATGACTCTTTGTCCAACCGTAATATCTTGTTTGGTTTGGAAAGGAAGTTTCAGTTTCGAAATTTCTTTTTGAGTAAACCAACCAAATTCGTTTCCCTTGTTTGTTGGATATTCCGTTAGTTCTTCAACCACGGCATACGCGACGGCATTATTGTTACCTTCCTCGCTTTCGTCGTAGTTATAGACTTGGTGAATATTACTTTCAGAAATATCAAGATTTAAGACTTGCATTAAGGTGTGTTTGAAACTCTGCTTGCTCTCTTTCGCACTAGGAGCCTTACAAGAAAGAAGTGACCAACTGGAATCTGAAGTTTCAGAACTTTCGCGTTGTAAGAGGATTTGTTGGGTCTCGGGGTGATAAAGAAATCCACTTATCAGAAAAGTTTTACTCACCCAGTTAGTATACTCTTTTCTATTCGCTAAAGGAAATTAGCACCCTGTACCAAATATTAATTGTTAACTAAAGAAAGGGTAACAAAATTTATCTCAGAAAGTTTTAGCAACAGTGGTGATCTAGGAACCAAGCGATAGCTAGTTCGTTTAATCATTAGTGTGTTACCCCGACGATAAATCTGCTCGGTTTCCAAAACCCGCTTTTGCAGAACATAACCCAAAAGTGTTGGGTTTGTTTGCCACGCGTCTCGCAGTTGAGTTTTATTAGTTCCTCCAGAATATTTTGGGAAATAGTCCCATTGCATAAATACTGTAGACAAAATATGAGTTCCGATACTGGCCAAAAAAAAGATAAAGAAAGTAAATTTGAAGAGTTGGTTTTTAGAAAACCGAATATACACAATTGACAGATATATTATAAAAATTGGCAACGCTTCCAAAAGGTAGCGAGCCTCTAAAGAAGTCCCCCCTACCCAGTAGTGCCAAGTGCTAGCCAGAAGAATAAACAGTCCAAGGGTGCTAAGTAAACTCAAGCTTAGCTGCTTTTCGCTCGGTGAAATTTTGTCGCGAATAGTAAACATTAGTAAGGTTAACAGAAGGATTGGACTGAAAGTAAAAAGACCCACATTAGGGCTGATAAACAGAGAAATAAACGCCAAGAAAACGTGTGGCCCCAGTCTTTGGATAGATAGAATTATTTCCTCGTGATAACCAAATGGGATATCAAAAAACCTGAATGTGAGGAAAAAAGGAACATAAGTTAGTAATATTCCAATTGCAAAAAGGGTGGCTTTACTGGTAAAGTTTTTGGATTTTTTTGTTTCTAAGTATAAGTAAATTAACCCAAATGCTCCGTAAAAAATATTGGTCATTCGTATTTGGGCCAATACTCCTAATACTAATCCGCTGATCAAAACCGAGCGCTTGGTTTTTTCTTTGAGAAAAACCCAGAGGAAAAGATTAATAAAAAATACAGAAATGGCGTGTTGCCAATTTGCCTGAGCGGCTGTACTCAAAATACTTGTAGCGAAAAGATAAACACAGGTAAGGAGTGTGGAGATCGAGCGGCTTTTAGTGAGCTTTAAAATTGAGAAAAATAACAATACCCCAGAAAATGAAGCATAAAATGCTGCATTTATTTTTCCCACGTATTGAGAGTAATTACTAAAAACCATCGCGTTATCACTAATCTGGGCAACTCCAAAGTAAGCATTTAGGACAACGAATAGGGGAACTGAAATGATACCCAAAAGTGGTGACATCTTGGAAAATGCCTGACCAGAGGAGTTGTAAACCAGAATCCCAGAAATGTGGCGCTCGTTTATGAAATCTCTAAGATTGGTTAAATCTAATCGTTGGTTAAAAATAAGATTGAGAGCGGTGAGATTGGTGGGATAAGAATCAACCGTATCGAAATAGCGAACCGAAAAGGTAAAGATAAAGAAGGACAAGAAAAATAGGCAACAGGAAATAAGAAAGTTTTTCATCAGTTGCTAAAATTATCCAGTTTAAAAAGTAATTTGGTGAACAAGCTTTGGTGCCAAATAAAACCCGGCGGATAATTGATCTCTTTTCCTCCCCACCTTAATTTAAATTCCGTAAATCCTTTCCAGTCTTTTCTAAGCCTTGGATACCGTTCATCATAAACTCCCTCAAAGTCAAGAAATGTGTACCCATTTTTCTTGAGAACTTTTATTGCGTCGCCCAGACACTGATATGCTGCCCACTTCTTTCTCCCCTCGGGTGTCGAGAAAGCATAAAAGTAGTGCGCGGTCTTTTTAAAGCCAGTAATCAAAATTCCTGAGACGATACGGTCTTTATCATAAGTGAGGAAAATAAAGCTATCGTTACCAAAGGCACTATAAAGGCCACGTATGTCATTGCCCAGTGGCGCCCAAAACTTTCTAGTCCTCGCGTTTTGTTCCCAATACTGAATAAAAGTTTCAATATCACTTGAGACTGCAGTGCGAAGATTGTATTTCCTTGCCCTTTGAACACTAGTGGGGATGTGCGGCTTTTTAAGATCTAGAATGAGTGTCTTTGTGGGCAGAAGCGGCCACAGATCGGCAGACCATGGGAGAGCAATACTTTTAGCATTATTTGCTAAGTCTGGTTCGAGTTTCACAAACAAGGCACGATACTTTTTTGCCATCGCTCTAACACTCTTTTGATCAAGGCTGCTACAGCGTTGTACTTTTATGACACTAAGAAAAGAAAGCAGGGGGAGTGGTTTAATAAAAACATTAGTAGATCCGATCCTTTCCACCTTCCAACCGATTTGTTCCATGAATTTTGCATACTGTGGAGATTGGCGAATGTCCATTTTAGATATGAATCATTCTCTTAAGTTTAAGAAGCTGCCAACGAAGAGCGTTGCCCATGACAAATAGAGGATAGAGTGGGGAAAGAGGGATATCAATAGTTACGGGATAGTGAATTTCTTCTCCGCCAAAGCCCTGTTTCACACGGTAGACTCCCCACCACGGGTCACTTTCACTGGGGGTTTCTTTATAGCTACTCCAGAGATCAAATATTTCACAATCTAGTTTTTTCCCCAGCCTCATGGTTGCAAAATAGAGCAGTTGTGGTGCCATATAAGACCTAAAGGACATATCAAAGCCGGCGTAGGCATAATAAATAGTGTTTTTGAATTTCAGTAGCATGGCTCCGGCAATTGGCTTGTCTTTGTTTTCCGGGATGTAGGCATTTAATAAATACACTTGATGAGCAGGACGCAGTGTGTCCCAAAGCGTGGTGTAATAGTTTCTTGAGTGGGCATAGAATCCTTGCCGAGCCTCAGAAGCTTCTAAAAGAATAACAAACTTTTCGACTGCTTCTTTTGAGCTCTCCTCCTTAACGATGACCCCTTTTTTAGTAGCTAGTCTGACGTTATAGCGAGTTTTTTCGTGCATTTGTTTAAGGAGTTCTTCCTCGCTCTTAGTTAAATCAATGACGATTGTATGGCGAGGTAATAACGGAATTACCTCTTGTGCGCCGGGCAGGGTTAGGGGGTTTGTTTTAGTAAAGTCGGGTTCAATTTGTAAAAAAAGCGCCCTCTCGGCTTTACATACCGCAACAATTTCTCGCAGCTCCCCAGGAGTAGGAAGCGGACTCCTGGGAAGATACGCAATCGTAAAACTAACTTTGGGGAGTTTGTGAATAGTGATTTGGAAAGCACGTTTACTATTTCCCATCCGGATGACTTTTTTGACGGAGGGAGTTTTACTGCGAAACTCTCCCCACTGCCACGATTGAGTAATGTGGTGAGACAGAGTGTTGTAATGGTCTTTGTTTTCAAGATGGGAAAGCGTAGGTGTAACTTTTGGCATACCTATATTATATATGTTTACAAAGACGAGTTTGTGAAATGGACGTTTTTTAAAAACCAAAGCTAATTTGCGTGAAAGGATGATTGCAGGGCCAAAGCAGTTGTGCTAGTCTGATAGGTAATGAGCCTGCAGGATCTTGTGTCATCCGTTGCGGGAAAGTTTACTGCCCAGAAAAACACAGGCCGTGGCTATTTAGCAGTTAAAATTTCCTCAACTTCAGTTTTATCAACGACATGGTCGGTGGCAGCTGGTGATGTTAAACTGGGGGCAGTAGCTTATGCTGCTCTAACCGATGGTTCCTTTGAAAACCTTCTCCAAACGAGCGACAAAGCTGTCTCTGAATCCCTCTCTAATTCTAGTGTCGAAATTAGTCAGGTCGTGTTTGCGGTGCCTTTTCACTGGATTAGTGAAGGGAAAATTAGCTCAGTAAAGCTCAAGGATCTTAGGGCAATTTGTAAAGAGCTTGATCTTGTCCCCCTTGGGTATGTTTCTCTAACCGAGGCACTAGAGAGCTACTATAAAGAAGTAGAAGGGGCGCCGTTAACTGCTATTCTCGTAGGTATTGAGGGGCAAAATTCAACGCTGACAATTTACCGAGCGGGTAAGCATTTGGGTACACATTTTTTGGGACTCACTGATTACCACGAGGATGTCTTACCGGAAGGCATTGAACGGGCTCTTAAAAAACTAAATGTGGGAGATATTCTTCCCTCTCGGATCATTCTTTATGATGGAAAATCGGATCTAACAGCGGCTGTGGCAAAGGTAACTGCCTATCCTTGGACAGCTAAACTACCGTTTCTACATTTTCCTAAGGTAGAAACGGCCTCAGCAGAATTTGTAGTTAAAGCTGTGGCTGTAGCAGGTGCCATGCAGCAGGGGGGAAGGTTTGTAGCTTTTGATCGAGATGGGGAATCGACTGTTGTTGATGTCCCTGTGGTTTCTGACACACCCCCTGTGGCCGCCAGTGCCTTTGAATCAGTAGAAGTTCCCTCCTTAAAACAAGTGCTTAAAGAACAGGAAGATGAACTGCTGGAAGTGTCTCCGGAGGAAGCGGGGTTTATGTCAGGTAGCGATCTTAATAATGTTATTGTTTCAGTCGCTTCACCGACTCCTCTGGCGACGACCTCTAGTTTTACTGAGTTTGCCCCACCGACCCCGAGTCCTAAGATTGCTGGGGAATATACAGCTAGTAATCATAAAGGAGGATTAAATCTTATGACGAGCTTGAGTGGACTTACCAAAAAAATACCATCATTCTCATTTAAAAAGAAAGCTCTCGACTCCGGAGCACGAACGACGCCAGAGATTGGTGGTATCTCTAAGGGTAGAAAGTTCCCCCTCATTGCTTTCCCTATTATTTTTGTTGTGCTGCTCATCGGAGCTACCGGAGCTCTTGCATACTTTGTACCAAAAGCGGAAATTTTTGTCACTGTGGCGACCGAAAGCTTCTCTCATGATCTTGATGTTACAGTAGTTACGGATCGCGATTCTACATCTTCTGGCCAGATTCTATTGGGTAGTTACGTGACTACCAGCGAGGTCGGTAGTCGAAGAGCAGTAGCGACGGGAAACAAGCTGGTCGGTGATAGAGCTAAAGGCACTGTTACGATCTATAATTCAGCGTCGGCTCGGACTTTTCCGGCAGGAACAGTCCTGACGGGCAACGGTTTAAAATTTACTACTGATACCGAAGTAAGTGTAGCTTCCAGTTCTGGCATTGCTGACCAGATTACGGTGAAAGTGGGGGTGACCGCTGCTGATATTGGCGAAAAATACAATCTTCCCCCAGGAGTAACGTTCTCGGTTGGTTCCTTACCAACGAGTTCTTATCAAGGGAAAAATGAAGCGGCGTTAGCTGGGGGAAATAGTCACCAGGCAACTGTAGTTACTAAAGGGGATCAGGATAGACTTCTTACTACCCTTTCGGGGGAACTGACGGAGCAAGCGCAAAAAGCTCTGGAAGCGAAGCTAGGGGCTAGCGATACCCTTCTTCCCAAAGCTATTACATCAGCGACAATCAAGAAGAAATTCACTCATGATATTGATGCCGAAGCAGATACCTTTGGTCTTGATTTGACTCTCGACTTTAAAGGGGTAACCTTTGCTAAGGACGATCTAGTCGAGCTCTTTAAACAAAATTTTCAATCAGCTATTGCAGAAGGGTTTGAACTCTCGAGCGACTCTGTCCAGTTTGAAGTCAAAGAAGCAAAAACTGACAAAGCCGGGAATATTGTTCTTAAGGTGCATCTTGATGGACAAATTGTCCCCAAGATCGCGGTTGAGCAAATTGTGACTGATTCTGCAGGAAAAAGCCTGGGCCAGGCAACTAGCTCCATTGCCAAGCTTCCTGGAGTAACTGGAGTTAGAGTAGAAATCAATCCTAAGATCGCCTCCCCCCTCGCCACTTTTGCGCTTCCCTGGAATAAAAAACACATTTCGGTAGATATTGTCAGAGAATAATATGGCGCTCTATGTTTATGTTAAGGGCCAACCCGGCAAATTTAAATTAAAGGCTCCCAAGAGAGTCTCGGCTCGTTCGCGCAAAGTCATGCGTCTTATTTCAGGAACCTGTTTAACACTAGGGCTTCTTATTGTGGCCCAGGTTGTTTATCCTATTGTGGGTTGGTATCTCTTTGTAGTTCCAAGTGTTGGTTCGGGAATCACTTCGCCTTTGGCGACTACTTTTAGGCCAGAAACCTCTCCACTTTTCCCAACTTTAGTACGGGCATCAGAGACTCTAGCTGGCGAAACCAATGCGACTCTTTATCAGCCCTCAAGTTGGTTTGTGGGGACTAAGGTGGTTAAAGCGGTTAATACGTCTCTTAAAGATTACACACTCAGTATTCCCAGGCTAAAGATTAAAGATGCCCATGTGGTAAATGGGGGTGAAGATCTAAAAAAGAATCTTATCGCTTGGCCAACCTCAGTTATTCCTGGAGCTTACGGTAGCATTATCATCTTTGGTCATTCTTCTCTTCCCCAGCTTAGCAATCCCGCTAGTTACTCCAGTATGTTTACTCATTTAATGTCTCTTGAAGAAGATGACGAGATTATAGTCAATTATGATGGGCTAACTTATATCTATCGAGTTGTAGACAAAAAGATCGTAAGTCCTACGGATTTATCCGTACTGGAACAACGTTTTGACGCGCCCTATATTGAACTGATTACGTGCGAACCTCCTGGGACTGTTTGGATGAGAGGTGTAGTAAGAGCCCGACTTGTAGACTAAGTATGATTGTTGGTGTTGATTATGGTCTTAAGCATATAGGACTCGCAACTTCGGAAGGAGACTTTGCGAGCCCATTAACTGAGTTTGATACTGACACACCAGGGGGAGCAATTACAAAAATTAAAGCAGTGACCCAAGCTTTAGATGTGGAAAAATTCGTTGTGGGAATTTCCGAAGGAAAAAGCAAGGATCAAGCGCAAAGCTTCGGAAAAACACTTTCCAATATGCTACAATTACCAGTAGAGTTTGTAGATGAAACGCTAACAACTTTTGAGGCGGAACGCACTCACAATCGGCGCCAAAACGAAAGTGGGTCACACGCCAGAGCAGCAGCTTTCATCCTGCAACGTTATTTAGACAAGTAAAGCTAGCATGGCAATTTTTAAACAAGTTATTTCCCCTTTGCAGGCCTGGTTACTTTCCCAAGGGAAATGTGTGGGGTGTGGTATGTCTCTGTCCAAGGGGATAAAATCAGAAAACAAAGTAACCTGTAAATGTGGTCGAATTTATATTGCCGAGGGACAGTCGTTCAGACGGGCTAGGTTTGAGGAGGTATGAAGCTCCGCCCGATAGTTTTCGTAATCGGTGTCGTTATTGTGTTTTGTGGCATAAGTTTGTTGTGGTGGCGTCTTAGTCTGGCTCCGGCTAATGAACGAGACACCAAAACAGTAAATTTTTCAGTTGACCGGGGCGATGGGGTTAGAGAAATTGCCAATAAACTTCACGAGGCCGGGTTAATTAAAGATTCTGTAGGTTTTTTTCTTCTGGTCAAAAAATTGGGAATTGAAAAGAATATTCAAGCTGGGGATTTCCAGCTCTCTCCCTCTTGGGGAGCTAATGATATTGCTCGTGCCTTAACAATTGGAACTGAGGACTTGTGGATTACTATTCCAGAAGGCTTACGAAGCGAAGAAATCTTAGCATACCTGCAAAAAACCAATCCTGACCAATGGGAAAGTACCCTTAGTACCCAAATGGCTTGGAAAAAAGATGAGGGGAGATTGTTCCCAGAAACGTACCGGGTTCCAGCAGGGCACACCCTTGATGAAATTCGAGAGCTCTTGGTTACGACTTTTGATAAGAGTGTGTCTGAACAAATGAGGACGGACGCCCAAAAAGGTGGTTTCACACTTAAAGACCGTCTGATTGTTGCCTCCCTTATTGAGCGTGAAGTTAAACACGCTGAGGATCGACCCATTGTAGCGGGGATAATATATAACCGGCTTAAAGAAGATATGCGCCTAGATATTGACGCGACGGTTCAGTATGCAATAGGAAATTCTCAGAATGGCTGGTGGAAAAAAAATCTCACTCAGCAGGATTTAGAAGTTGATTCCCCTTACAATACGCGTTTACACGGAGGACTACCGCCTACACCGATTTGTAATCCTGGGGTAGCTTCCATTCGGGCGGCTATTTATCCCGCCGAAACAGACTTTCTCTATTATGTTTCCGATGCTAACGGGGTTAACCATTATGCCAAAACTCTGGAGGAACACAACAGAAATGTTGCTAAATACCTAAGATAGTAGCTAAGTACACAAGGTTGATAAATGACTGTTTTTAGGTGCAAAAAACTTGGAAGTTTACTTATTCTGGTTTTAATTATTCTCCTTGGGGCTATCCTTAGACTTTACCGCCTTCCGGAACTGTCAACATTTCGGAGCGATCAGGTAATTGAGCTCACTAGTACTGCAGATATTCTACGGGGTGATTTCACCCTGATTGGGATTAAAACCTCCAACTCAGAAGTAAGAAATGGAGCAGTGATGTACTACCTGATGGCCCCATTTCTTTTAGCCATGAAGTTTAGCCCACTTGCGGGAGCTCTGGTTCAGATACTGTTGTCGCTGGGAACTATCGTCCTAGTGTATGCCACTGCCAAAAAGTTCTTCGTTTCTCATCTTGCTCTCCTTGCCGCTTTTTCCATTGCTACTTCATCACTTCTTGTCCAGTTTTCAAGGCAAACACTTCTTGCTTATTATCCCTTATTTTTTAGCGCGCTTTTTTTGTGTTTTGCGTTAAAGGTCATTAAAAAAAGCAGTTTACTGACGGTTGGAATCTTGGGGACACTTTGTGGATTCTCATTACAAGTCCACTATGCCACCCTGGCTCTTTTTGTTTGTGCACTGTTCCTTCCTGCTTTGTTTAAAGCAGAAAGCCTTAAAGAAACTTTTATCTATTGGGGGAGTCTATTTTTGGGCCTTTTCTTAGGACTAGCACCGATGCTTTTATTTGAAATTCGCAATGAGTTTTTTAATTCCAAGATGCTGTGGAACTATGTGACTGAATCAGGAGGGGGTCACGAGGGGTTTAACCTGCTTAACTATCTCGTTAATTCTCTGGCTCAATACTTCTTTGGGGGCTCAGTGATTCTTACCTGTGTTGCAATTATAGTTTTAGTCTATACATTAATGAGGGTACGAAAGAGCTTGGGAACGTTAGAAAAACTTTGTCTACTTCAGCTCGGCTGTGTTTTCCTTTTTATTATCTTTCTGGTTCACGAAGATATCCCGCACTATCTATTACCAGCCGTCCCCAGTTTGGTGCTCCTAACTGGGAGAATATTAGCCAAAACTAAAAATCCCATGCTAAGTAAATTTCTCGCCGTTGGTCTCGCTGTGGTATTTTTTCTTATTAATATTCCTCACTACCGTTTAGCCGACAGTCACGGCTGGACTATGGCTGAGGGGTGGAATCTAGTAGGAGTGGAGAAAGCGGCAAGAATTATTGCTAGTGATCTTACCGGCGACCCATTTAATGTGGCCATGATTGTTGATCAAGAAAATCAAGGACTGCCCCTGCGCTATTTTTTGCACGTTTGGGGGTATAGTCCTCTTCCCGTTGAGTCCTATGACAAGGCGCATTATCTTTATGTTCTTGCTGAGCCGGGGACAGTTCTTTCCCAGGTTACGATGTGGGAAGTAACTGCCTTTGGGTCGTATGAAGTGAGTAAAAGTTGGCCCATTCAAAACGGCTTTATCCTTTATAAACTTGAAAAAGCAGATGACTAGCAGTAAGGACCTTACATTAAAAAGAGTAATTGCCCTCCATAAACTTTTTAAGGAAGGGATGATTCCTACTCTATCCCAACATGAGGTAAATCCAGGTCACGAAAAGGGTAGTAGAGAAAATTACCTCTACTTCACACTGGCCTCCTGTATTAACTTTCAGCGAAACTCTCCTGCCATGTGGGCTTCGGCCCTTAAAACATATAACGATCCAGAAACTCGTTACCTTTTTTTGCCTGAAGAAGTGGTGAAAAAAGATCGAGAGCAGATTCAACGAGATTTACTAAAACATAAATTGGGACTGCAGAAAAACAAACATACTGATATTTGGATTATTATTTCAAGAGCTCTTCACGAACTCTTTAATGATGATCCAAGAGAACTTCTCAAAAAAGGTGACTGGGATGTAATAAAGATTCAGGAGCTGTTACAAAAAACCCACCGCAAAGAACTTCCATATATTAGTGGTCCCAAGCTTAGTAACTATTGGCTCTATATTCTTACCCACTATACCGATGCAAAGTTTACTAATATGGAAGCGATCTCCATTATTCCCGATACACATGTGTTGCAGGGAACATTAAAATTGGGATTATCAACAGATGCTGTGTCTCCGTTAATTGCTGCAGAACTTTGGAGAGAACTTCTTGAAGGAAGTGGCGTTTCGCCAGTCGAGATGCACCCGGTACTTTGGAATTGGAGCCGCAATAACTTTCAACCAGAAGTATGAAAAACCCTAAGAGGCTAACGCTCGCTAACACTATCACCATTGTTCCGACTGCACCGTTTGATTTCGATTCTACTTTTCATAAACCCGACCATTTCACTACAGGTGACAATGTTTGGGAGCTGGGAATAAAATGGCAGACATGGAATGTTGATAAACAAAATTTGGGAATAAAGTTTGTTAACAAAGGAACTAGGATTGACCCTAAAATAACTATGGCTATATATAGTGCGAGCCAGCTCTCTGGTAGTTTCCTTGATCAATTGTCTACAGAAGTTATTTATCGCTATAATCTCAAGCTCGATCTTACGGACTTCTACGAACAATCAGAAAAGGATTCAGTACTATCTCCAATCATTAAACGTCTGGAGGGCATGAGACCGGGACATCCGAGTTCGCTCTACGAATACTTGATCATTGGCATTATGCTCCAGAATGCTAGCATCAGACGGTCAATCCAAATGTTTAAGAACCTTTTAGAACAGTACGGCACTCCAGTGGAATTTGATGGTAAACAGTTGTGGTCATTTTGGGACATTGGAAGGCTACAGGAGGTGAGTGAAGATGAACTCAGAGCGTTAAAAGTCGGGTACCGTGCCAAGTCAATTAAAAAAGTTGATGACCAGTTTGCCCAAGGATTGCTTGATGAGATGAAACTTAGAAAAGAGGCACGAGAAGTTCAAATGGCTGAACTGCTTAAACTGTACGGGGTGGGACCCGCCACAGTGTGGTACTTATTATTTGATGTTTTTCATCACTGGGATTTCTTCAACCACATTTCTCCTTGGGAACAAAAAATTTATTCGAAAGTATTTTTTGATGTAGATCCCGAAACTCCTGTTCCAGTAGAAAAACTTCTTAAACTCTTTGACAAATACGGGAGCTATAAACAGCTCGCCGTCCACTATATTTGGGAAGATTTATGGTGGCGACGTAAAACTGAATCAATTCCGTGGTTAGAAAAACAAATTCGGGTGTAAATTATCCTATGGCTAAACAAAGACCGGGGTTTGCCGCCCCAGATGATCCTATTTTAACAATCCGGGCCGAAGAAATTCCTGCTGTGCAAATTACCCTTCCAGCGACTCAGGCCATTGTGACGCAGTTGTTAACTTATGCTCTTGGGGAGCAGCTAGATAGCCAGAAGCCCCTATTGGTGGGCCTAGCCGCTCCTCAAGTTAAAATATCCAAGCGCATTATTCTCGTCGACGTCTTGGCCAATGGTAAGGGCTTAGTTGGTGATCTGCGACTCTATATTAATCCGGAGATTATCTGGCGTTCGGAAGAAAAAAACGAATGGTACGAAGGTTGCTTTAGCACTGATCGGGTGTGCGGTATTGTCTCTAGACCGACAAAAATAAAAATTCGGGCTTATACTAAGGAGGGAAAACAGGTTGAGGAGTCATACGAAGGTTATACCGCCCGAATTTTCCAGCACGAGATTGATCATCTGGATGGCAAAGAATTCACGACCCATATTACAAATGATAGTAATCTGCACTGGGTAGAAGACGAGGAATTTCCGCTGTATCGTAACAATGGGGGCTGGCGTGCCTGGCCCAATAAGTGTCCCAGAGAAAAATGGGAGAAGATTAAAGGAATTAAAATATAGTCATGGATATAACTAAAAACATTAGAAAATCAGCTGCCATTCTTCTAAAAGACCGTAAACTGCTAGTGGTAAAGGAGAAGGACAAGGAGTTTTTCATTTCTCCAGGGGGCAAACCAGAACCGGGCGAAAGCCTGGAAGAAACGCTGATTCGAGAGCTAAGAGAGGAGCTAGGGCTTGAGACAACCCCTGAGCAGTTTGAGCTCTTTGGAACTTTTACTGCCACAGCAGCTGGCCACGATAATGTGATAGTTGAGATAACGGCTTTTCTTGTAAACAATTGGAATCCCGAGAGTATCAAACTTAATCCGCACGATAAGGTGAACGAATACTGCTGGGTCGATACTAGCTCCGCCACGAGTATTGAACTCGGTTCCATTTTTAAACACGAAGTCGTGCCCAAACTTAAAAACCTAGATTTACTAGATTAGTCTCACTCAAATCTCCCCCCTTGCATCCATTTAAACTTGTGTTAAACTTATTCTCAGCTCAATAGATTTTTTAGGCGTACATATTGTGGGTACGCTTCTTATTGTCGTGCAAAACGACAATGTTTTTGTACACCCTGCCAGCTAGACGTTACTGAATGGCTAAACAAACTCAAAAATCATCTGTTACTCCTCCTGCTTATAATGCGAAGCCGCGTTTGTATTGGGGTCGAACCTACCCGTCACTTCCGGAAATGGATTTTGTCTCCATCCAAAGAGAATCCTACGAGCAGTTTCTTAAAGAAGGAATGCGTAGTCTCATTGACGAAGTGTCTCCTATTTCAGATTTTACTGGCAAAAACTGGGAGCTTACTCTAGGAGAATATACTTTTGGTAAGCCCAAATATACGGCAGAGTCGTCTGAGCTGAAAGGCGTCACCTATGATATGCCGGTTCGCATCGAGGCTAGGCTTCTTAACAAACAAACCGGCGAGGTGACGACTCAAGAAGTTTTCTTTGGCGAGCTTCCAGTAATGACTCCCCAGGGAACCTTTGTTATTAATGGTATTGAGCGGGTGGTCGTGAACCAACTCGTGCGCTCGGCCGGAGTATATTTTTTGGGCGATGTTGATACGGTATCGGGTCGATTACTCTATTTTGCCGAAATTCGGCCCTCCTTCAAGGGGAGCTGGTTAGAGTTTAATATTTCCCGTAATAATGTCATTTCGGTTCGGATTGACCGTCGTCGCAAGTTTCCTGTAACTACGTTTTTACGATCAATTGGTTATGGATCAGATGAGGAAATCAGAAAACTTTTTGCTGAAGTTGATACTGGGGCAGAATCTTTTATCGAGGCTACTCTCAAAAAAGACGTGACTCATGGGTCGTCTGAGGGAGCAATGGAGATTTACAAGAAAATGCGTCCTGGAGAGCCAGTGGTAGCCGAAACTGCCATGGCTTTTATTAACGATATGTTCTTTAACCTCAGACGTTACAACTTGGGTAAAGTGGGTCGCTATAAGCTTAATAAACGTTTAAATTTGGACATCCCCAACACCCCGGAATTTGGGGTACTTCGTCCCGAAGATATTGTCGAAACGATCAAATATTTAATTCGTTTACAAAAGAATGACCCAAATGTTTACACTGATGATATTGATCATCTAGCAAACCGGCGGTTGCGTCGAGTTGGAGAATTAGTAGGGACAATTTCGTTCCGGCTGGGGCTGGCTCGATTAGAGAAAGCTGTAAAGGAGCGAATGAGTCTCCTCGATCCCAAAACTCGGGTTATGCCCAATCAGGTGATCAATGCCCGTCCCCTTATTTCTGCAGTTAATGAATTTTTCCGGACTTCCCAATTATCTTCTATTCTTGATCAGACTAACCCTTTGTCAGAAGTTGATACTTTAAGAAAATTGACAGTAATGGGTATGGGAGGGATTTCTAGAGAACGGGCCAGTTTTTCCATTCGCGACATTAACGCTTCTCAGTACAGTCGTATCTGTCCAGTCCGCTCCCCTGAGGGGCCAAATATTGGACTGGTAACTTATATGAGTCTATACGCAAGAGTAGACGAATTTGGTTTTTTGCTTGCCCCTTACCGCAAGGTTCGTCACAGTGGTGACCAAGTACAGTTAACGGAAGAAATTGTTTATCTCTCAGCCGATGATGAGCGAGAATTGAGGATAACTCACGCTGGGGTCACCGTTGATGACCGGGGTTATATTTTGGATAAGCGCGTGCCGGTTCGTTTCCGAGACGACTTTTTAGAAGTAAGTATTGGGGAGGTCGATCTGATTGACGTATTGCCACGCCAGGTAGTGGGAACCGCCGCTGCACTTATTCCCTTCCTGCAACATGATGATGGTATTCGTGCTTTGATGGCTGCCAATATGCAAGCTCAGGCAGTGCCATTAGTCAAAGCGGAAGCTCCGGTGGTAGGAACCGGTGTAGAAAAAGAAGTAGCCGGGGCGATGGGCTGGGTACTACGGGCTAGGCACGATGGCGAAGTTATTTTTAGTGATGGTTCAAAAGTAACTTTAAAACTAACTAAGACACCTGATAAGGAAGAGCAGAAACAATCACAAAACCCCAATATCAAACTAACCGGAGGAACAGAGACCTATTTTACCACCAAGTTTAAAAGAACTAATCCCAATGGTTCGTGTTACAACCAACGGGTAGTTGTCAATGTAGGGGACAATATCAAAGCTGGAGATATTCTAATTGATGGACCAGCCGCTGTTGGTGGAGAACTCGCCCTTGGTATCAATCTTACCATTGCTTACGCTCATTTTGAGGGCTTTGGTTACGAAGATGCCATTATTATCTCTGAACGCCTGGTTCGCGAAGATCTCTTAACCAGCATCCACATTGAAGAATACGAGTGTGAAGTGGTTGATACTAAATTGGGGGTCGAGGAACTAACTCGAGATATTCCTAATGTAGGCGAGTCTGATTTGGCTATGCTCGATGAGGAGGGTATTGTTGTCGTGGGTGCAGAAGTCGGTCCTAACGACATTTTGGTAGGCAAGATTGCTCCCAAAGGCGAAACCGAACTGTCCGCAGAAGAGCGACTACTGCGAGCTATATTTGGAGAGAAGGCCAGAGAAGTTAGAGATACTTCGCTGCGGATGCCACACGGGGAGCGAGGAACAGTAATTGGGATCAATATTTTATCAAAGGCTAACGGGGACGAACTTACACCCGGAACAAACCAGTTGATTAAAGTTAAGGTGGCCCAAATGCGCAAAATTTCCGTCGGAGATAAGGTTAAAGGCCGCCACGGCAACAAAGGAGTCATTAGTCGAATTGTGGCTATGGCAGACATGCCCTATCTAGCCGATGGTCGACCAGTTGACATTATCATTTCTTCTTTGTCAGTCCTTAGCCGAATGAATTTAGGCCAACTGTTGGAAGCCCATCTTGGTTGGGCAATGACTGAGTTGACTGATAAGGTTACCGTGCCCGTATTTGAAAATATAGCCGAAGAGTTAATTGCCGGTGCTCTTAGGAAAGCCAATCTGCCAATTGATGGCAAAGCTATAGTCTATGACGGTCGAACCGGTGAAGCCTTTGCTAACCCAATCGTTGTGGGCACAACCTATATTCTCAAACTACATCACATGGTCGAGGATAAGACCCACGCTCGCTCGACTGGGCCTTATTCTTTGGTAACTCAGCAGCCCCTGGGTGGTAAAGCTCAAATGGGAGGTCAGCGCGTTGGAGAAATGGAAGTGTGGGCTCTTGAGGCCCACCGTGCTGCCTACACTCTGCAAGAAATGTTGACCATTAAATCTGATGATGTAGTCGGAAGAGCTAAGGCTTTTGAAGCCATTGTCAAAGGTACGGATATTCCCCAGTCGACTATTCCAGAATCGTTTAAAGTTTTAGTTAAAGAGCTGCAGAGCCTCGGACTATCCATTAAACCCGTGGGTGTGATAACATCAGCCCAAGCAGCTGATGATACCGCTTCCCCAACACCAACAGCGTCTAGCACTGATGACACAGTCCAAAAAGAAGTCGCCGAGTTGGAAAAGGTCTTGGATGCCGATGTTTTAGAGGCTACTGACAGCGAACTACCTGCGGCGGGTATGGAAATCGAAACAACTGACGAGGTTAAAGTAGAGAGCAAAGACGAGTAAGCTATGCAAAAACCACAAGACAACATCGCTCATATTGTTGACTTTAAGGGTCTTAAGGTTTCTCTGGCTTCGGCGGCCGAAATGCTGTCTTGGTCTCATGGAGAGGTTACTAAGCCGGAGACAATCAATTACCGGACCCTAAAACCAGAAAAAGACGGGTTGTTCTCTGAAAACATCTTCGGTCCAACCAAAGACTGGGAGTGTTATTGTGGCAAATATAAACGGATTCGCTACCGTGGCATTATTTGTGACAAATGTGGGGTTGAGGTGACTCAATCAAAAGTTCGCCGTGAGCGGATGGGACACATTACGTTGGCTGTTCCAGTAGTTCATGTCTGGTATTTTAAAGGAGCGCCGTCAAAAATTTCTCTTTTATTAGATATTCCTCCCCGGGCCTTAGAAAATGTCATCTATTTTGCTTCTTATCTAGTTCTGGGGGTCAATGAGAACGAACGAGATACAGTAGTAAGCAATTTAAAGAAGACCATGGAAGAGCGTCAAAAAGCGCTAGAAGCGGCTTTTAACGAGAAAATTACTGAGGAGAAAAAAGTAGCTCTAGAAAAGGAAACGGAACAAAAAGCCAAGGTCCATCACGACAAAGCCCAGTTTGACCTGATTCTCAGTGAGATTGAGTTGTCCCGAAAACAAAAAATCGCCAAACTCGAAGAAGAATATGCTCTTGAGAAAAATCGTTTGGGTGAGATTTATCGTGCTCTTTCCGATTTGGTTAAAAGTGTTAAACCCCTCGCCCAGCTTACTGAAGAAGAATATCTCAAGCTGGATGAGTATGGAGCTGCTCAATTTTTGCAGGTGGGTATGGGAGCCGAAGCAGTCTTAGAAGCTCTCAAACTTATTAATTTAGACAAGATGGCGGCAGAATTACGTGAAGAACTAGTTGATGCTAGCACCCAACGCCGGGTGAAGGCCATTAAGCAGTTACGTATTGTTGATGGGCTAAGAAAAGCCAACATTCGTCCCGAGTGGATGGTTCTTGAGATTCTACCAGTAATTCCCCCAGATCTAAGACCGATGGTGCAGCTTTCTGGAGGCAGATTCGCCACTTCCGACCTTAACGATTTGTATCGTCGAGTCATTAATCGTAATAATCGTCTGAAGCATCTTATCGACTTGGGAGCTCCAGAAATTATTCTGCGTAACGAAAAGCGAATGCTCCAGGAGGCAGTCGATTCTCTAATCGATACCGCTCAAAGACCAAGTACTCGCTCTAATGCCGCTGAATTAAAAAGTCTATCTGAGATGCTACGTGGTAAGCAAGGACGTTTCCGCCAAAATCTTCTCGGCAAACGGGTTGACTATTCTGGTCGGTCAGTTATTGTCGCTGGTCCTCACTTAAGACTAAATCAATGCGGTATTCCCAAGGAGATGGCTCTGGAAATGTTCAAACCCTTTGTACTACGGGAGCTAATCGTTCGGGGCTTCGCTCCCAATGTCAGATCGGCTAAATACATTTTGGATCGGCGCACTCCGGAAGTTTTTGATATTTTGGAAGAAATTACCAAAAATCATCCCGTACTTCTCAATCGGGCGCCCACTCTTCATAAACTAAGTATTCAAGCCTTTTATCCAATTCTTATTGAAGGGTCCGCTATTCAGGTTCACCCCCTCGTGTGCAGTGGTTTTAACGCTGATTTTGACGGTGATCAAATGGCGGTTCACGTACCGCTAAGCAGCGCTGCTCGAGCTGAGGCCGCTAATCTTATGATGGCCGAACACAACCTTCTTAAACCCTCAGATGGGTCGCCAGTTGGGTTGCCTAATAAAGAGATGATTCTAGGACTCTATTTCTTCACCTCTATCGATGAGCGTCTTACACCCCCACCCACCATTTTTGCTGACTTTTCTGAGGCCGTTGTAGCTTATCAAGAGAGAAAGATTCAATTGCGACAGGTGATTAAGATCATGATTGGAAAGAATATTGTCGAGACCACGGTGGGTCGGGTTTTACTCAACGAATTTATTCCCACTCAACTTGGCTTTATCAACGAAACCATTAATTCTAGTAGGATCAAGTCTCTCATGTCTCGGGCGATGGATTTGTGCTCAAGAGAAGAAGTAGCCACTCTTCTTGATAATGTTAAAGCGGTGGGTTTCCAAGGAGCCACTATTTCTGGAGTCTCGGTCGGAATGTTTGATTTAGTCATGATTGGCAATAAGGGGGAGATGATCGGCGAAGCGGAGTTACAGGCTACTGAAATTGAGGAAAATTATCGATCGGGACTAATTACTGCTGAGGAAATGCACCGTCTCCAAAATGATGTCTGGATGGACGCTACGGACGAAATTGCTGAACTCACTTGGAATGCTTATACCAAAGATAATCCCGTTAAGGTGATTTTGGAAGCAGGAGCCGGACGATCTAGTCGAGATAATCTTAAGCAGATCTCGGGTATGCGGGGGTTGATGGTTGATCCTATGGGTCGGCTGATTCCGATGCCGACCAAATCCAATTTCCGCCAGGGACTAAATGTTTTTGAATACATCACTGGAACGCGAGGCACACGCAAGTCTCTTGCTGATACGGCTCTACGCACCGCCGATGCTGGCTATCTGACTCGTCGTCTCGTCGATGTGTCTCATGACGCGATTATCCGCATGGTTGATTGTGGTACCAAGCAGGGTATTGAAATTTCTCGCGAAGAACACCGTCAAGCCACTTTTGCGCAGCGAATTTTGGGTCGTTTTCTGGCTGCAGATGTCAAAGATAACAAGCGGGTTATAGCGAGGGCGGGGGACAATATTGATGAATTGGTTTTAGCAGAAATCGAAGCTGCTAAAGTAGCTAGTGTATTTGTTAGGTCACCACTTACCTGCCAAGCCCATTATGGTCTATGCCAAACTTGCTATGGTCGCGATATTGCTACTCGGGTTTTAGTCGAACTTGGTACACCAGTTGGTGTCATCGCCGCGCAATCAATTGGAGAGCAAGGGATTCAGCTGACTTTACGTACTAAACACTCGGGCGGGATTGTCGTTGCTCAGGATGTAACTCAGGGTTTACCTCGGGTTGAGGAGCTCTTTGAAGCGCGGTCTCCCAAGATTCTTTCGCCGATTGCCGAGATCGCCGGTAAAGTAGAGGTGGCCGAAATGGTCGACGGCTTTAAGGTCAGAGTTCGTACGACCACCAAACCAGTTGAAGAACGGGAATATTTAATTCCCTTAACCGCTCAGTTAAAGGTCAGTGATGGTGACTTGGTGGTCGCTGGAACGCAACTGTCGACCGGGTCCCTAGATCTTAAAGACGTCCTAGCGGTGCGGGGATTAGCTGGTGCTCAGCGCTATCTCATTGATCAGCTGCAGGAGGTGTATGAATCACAGGGAATTGGTATCAACGACAAGCACTTTGAAACCATTGTGAGAAAGATGTCTGACAAGGTCAGAATTGAGACCTCGGGTGATACGATTTTCCTTCCCGGCGAATTTATTGATCGCACTAGATTTGAGGATGAGAATGCTAGGGTGTTGGCTGCCGGAGGAGAGCCATCCTCTGCCGAACTGACTATTTTGGGCGTAACTAGAGCCTCACTCTATACTCCTTCGTGGTTATCGGCGGCTTCGTTCGAACGGGTGACTCAAGTCTTAACGGATGCCGCTCTTCGTGGAGCTGAAGATTCATTGCTAGGGTTAAAAGAAAATGTTATTATTGGGCGCCTTATCCCCACCTCTGCTGAACGAGCCAGGTTGGAGGGTAATGAGCCAGTAGTTCTAGAAGCCTAATTTATGCCCACAATCAACCAACTAGTTAAACGCGGTCGCAAAAGCAAGAGTCGAAAAATTCGTGCTACTGCCCTGCATAAGTTTTTTAATTCTAAAGACCGCTCAAGCAAAATGATTGCCTCGCCTTTTAAGCGGGGAGTCTGTACGGTGGTCAAAACTATGACTCCTAAGAAACCTAACTCGGCCCTGCGTAAAGTAGCTCGAGTCCGTCTAAGTAATCGCCAGGAAGTGACAGCTTATATTCAAGGAATTGGCCACGAGCTAGCCGAACACTCGATTGTAATGGTGCGGGGCGGGCGGGTACGGGATCTCGTTGGTATTAAATACCATATTATTCGCGGTAAATTTGATACCACAGGAGTTAAGGGTCGCAAGCAGTCCAGAAGTAAGTATGGTACTAAAAAGGGTGATGGTGGAGGAACTGCAGCGGTAGTTAAGCCGTCTGCTACTCCGGCCGCTTAATCAAAGACTATGCCAAGATCAAAAAAAATCATTAAAAAAATCACTCCCTTGGACCCGGTCTATAGTAACCGGTTGGTGACTAAGCTTATCAACAAAACCATGCACGATGGGAAAAAGAGTACCGCTGCCAAGCAAGTCTATCGAGCCTTAGAAATTGTTAAGGAAAAAATGCCTGAGAGTGATCCTGTTAAGACCTTTGAGTTAGTTATCAATACCATTGGACCGAAGATGGAAGTGCGCTCCAGGAGAGTGGGTGGAGCTTCTTACCAAGTTCCCTCTGAAGTTCGGGGTGATAGAAAAGTTCACCTAGCCATTATTTGGCTTTTGGACGCGGCTCGAAAAAGATCGAACAAGGAATATCATACCTTTGCTGAGAAATTAGCTGCAGAAATGATTGATTCGACAAATGGGTTGGGAAATGCCATCAAGAAACGCGACATGGTTCATAAAATGGCCGAAGCGAATCGCGCCTTTGCCCACCTTCGGTGGTAGTTAGTCTGTCTTCGCCAGCCACTCCTTAGTAGCCTCAAGACATAATTCTAAACGGTGGGGAAAATCCTTGTCGGTTAAGTGAATATCAATTGTGTCTTTATGATTAGCCACAAACTTATTGTGGTCGACAATCCAGTCGTCAAGGTATTGAAACTGATCATATTTTTTGGCTTTCCAGATTTTCACTAACAGTTCTTTAGTAAAATCTAAGCTAATGACAAAGTGCCGGTAGCCAAACTTCTTAAGATTTTCTTTAGTTTCCGACCAATTACGATCAACACTGATATCTAAGATAAAGCTGCGACTAGAGTTAAGGAGCGCACTAATTCGGGTGTGAGCTCGGCTGTGGGTTTCCTCCTCGCTGCTAACTAGTAAATCTTCTTTGACCTCGGTACGAATAGCATCTTTATTAAAGATAGGTAGGTTTAGTTGGCAACTCAAGTACGTGGCAATGGGGGTTTTGGAACTGCCAGGCGGACCAGCAAAAGTGATGCAAAATTTATTTTTCATTTATACTTGTTTTAGATGAAATATCTAACTGCACTTTTCTTTCCTGCGGCAATTTTACTTTTTTTTACCCTGTCTTTCCACACGGTGACTGACTTTAGTCAAGATTTGGGAAGACATTTACTGATTGGGAAAATAATTAGAGCTACTGGGGCGATCCCCCAGACTAATTTGCTCTCTTTTACCCACCCCAATTTTCCCTTCACCAATAGTCATTGGTTAGCCGAGGTTGTCTTTTATCTGCTTAGTAGTCCTCTAAATCTTTTAGGACTCAAGGTAATTATTTTTGTGAGTGCAATGACGCTGACACTTATGACTGCCTGGCAATATTCCAAAAGTCTGCTAGCAACGGCAGTAGCTTTTTGCCTTCTTGTGCCAGTGCTTTTGGAGCGGACCGATATTCGACCAGAAATATTTTCCTTTCTTTTTGTAGCGGTTTTTATGCACCTCTTACTACTTAATAGGACTAAGCTTCTTTTCCTTTTGCCACTTATCGAAATTATTTGGGTCAATACCCACATCTATTTTATTTTAGGGCCAATCCTCTGTTTGATCTTTTTTCAAAAGAAATACTGGTATGTTACCTTCCTTACCTGTTTAGCCACAGTGGTTAACCCGAATTTTTTAACCGGAGCGCTGTTCCCAATTTTCGTGCTGCAAAATTATGGCTACTCGATTGTGGAGAACCAGCAAATTTTCTTTTTACAGCAAGTCACCAGCAACCCAAACATTTGGTACTTTGAAACAGCCGTGGTTGGCTTAGTGTTAAGCAGCCTTTTTGTGGAATTAAAAAAAATTACGTACCATCACCTCTTACTGGGAGGGTTAATCATTCTCCCTATAATCGCCATTCGTAACTTTCCCTTATTTTTTCTCCTGGAACTACCCTTGTTTGCATATATTCTCGCCCACTCTGCTTTACCACTCCGAAGATATGAGAAATTTATTTTTTGCTTGGTTCTGGCCCTAACCTTACTTCGGGCTGGCCGGCTTTGGACCAACCAATACTACTTAAGCATCGATTCGGCAAAGCGCTTTGGCTTCTTCGTCGAAGAGCCCGGAAAAAAAGCTCTAGATTTTATTACTGATCATAAGCTTTTGGGACCGATCCTTAATAATTTTGACATGGGTAGCTATATTGCCTACCGCTTGTATCCGAGAGAGAAAGTTTTTGTAGATGGCCGACCGGAGGCCTATCCCAAAGAATTTTTCCAAGAAGTCTATATTCCACTCCAGCAAAGCCCAGAGAATTTTGCTGTGGCTAAGGAACACTTTAAATTTTCTACCATTATTTTTTCCCACCGTGATGGTACCCCTTGGGCGCAACAGTTTCTCTCTTTTATTGTTGCCGATCCCGATTTTCGCCTAGTCTATCTCGATAGCTACGCGGTGGTATTTGCTAAAGATACCAATCTCAAAACGGTGGACCCTGATAGTTTATTAGCAACTAGTGTTAACTATCTAGATAGTTACTATTTGGCTCGTGTGGCTGCAATTTTTGGCTGGGAAGAAATATCGACCAAGCTGGCGGCTCAGTCAATTAGTAATCGACCAACTAGATCACTGGTTTTTTTCTAGTCCTTTCTAGTATAATGGGGTGCGTGCCGAAAATCGGCACTCGTTTTTTGCAATGATTCCAACAATAGAATTTTATGTCTGATGCCAAATCCCGTCTTTATCCTCTAGATCGTATCCGTAACATCGGTATTATTGCTCATATTGATGCTGGTAAGACCACTACTACTGAGCGGATCCTTTTTTATACCGGAAAAACCTACAAAATTGGCGATATTGATGATGGTAATACCGTGATGGACTGGATGCCTCAAGAGCGGGAGCGGGGTATAACTATTGTCTCGGCAGCAACTACGACTTTTTGGAAAGACGTTCGCATCAATATTATTGATACTCCCGGGCACGTGGATTTTACTGCCGAAGTGGAGCGTTCACTTCGGGTTCTTGATGGGGCAGTAATGGTTTTTGACGGCAAGATGGGGGTGGAGGCCCAGTCAGAAACTGTCTGGCGTCAGGCTGACAAATATGACGTTCCTCGAATTTGTTCGGTTAACAAAATCAACGGTATTGGCGGGAGCTTTATCAACTCTTTGAAAGATATTCAAGAAAAGCTCAGCCCCAATGCTGTAGCCATGATTCTCCCTATTGGACTAGAACACGATCATCGTGGTGTGGTGGATTTACTCACACGCAAGGCCTATACCTACAAAGGCCCAGAAACGGTGGAACTGATTGAAGAAGAAATTCCAGCAGACATGAAGACTGAGGTAGAACTTTACCGTACCATGTTGGTTGAAAAAGCTGTCGAAGTCGATGACAAGTTATTGGAAAAATACCTCGAAGGAAAAGAGCCAACAATTGAAGAGCTTAAGGCTGCTATTCGCAAGGGAACCATCGAAAAGAAATTATTTCCGGTATTCGGTGGGGACAATCGGATGTGTACAGTGCGCTTACTTCTTGACGCAATCGTTGACTATCTGCCCACTCCGCTTGACCGCCCAGCTATTACTGGAGTTAACCCTAAAAGTGGGGAGAGTGAGACGAGAGAACAAAAAACCGATGCTCCTTTTTCTGGACTAGCTTTTAAGATTCAGCTCGATCCTCACGTAGGGAAGCTCTATTATGTTCGTGTTTATTCGGGAACGATTAAAGCTGGCTCTTATGTTTACAATGCTACTAAAGGTCAACAAGAACGTGTGGGCCGGCTACTATTTATGCACGCTAACGATCGAGAAGAGATCCAGGAGGCTTACCCTGGAGAAATCGTGGCTGTTGTGGGGCTTAAAGAAACAAGAACCGGAGATACACTTTCAAACCCTGATCATCCTATAATTCTTGAAGGGATTTCTTTTGCTGAGCCAGTTATCTCGTTTGCTATCGAGCCAAAGACTAAATCAGACCAAGAAAAAATGGGGTATGCCCTGCAGCGGGTGATGGAGGAGGACCCCACGATTAGACTTCGGTCCAACAAAGAAACCAATCAGACAATCATTTCTGGTATGGGCGAGTTACATCTTGAAGTCTGGGTCCGCCGCATGAAAGAAGAAATGGGAGTAGATACGAACGTTGGAGCCCCCCAAGTAGCTTATAAAGAAACAATTACTATGCCAGCCGAGGGTGAAGGGAAATATATTCGCCAAACCGGAGGCCGTGGTCAGTATGGTCACGCCATGATTAAGATTGAACCTAAACCCAGGGGCGAGGGGTGGGAATTTATTAATGCCATTAAAGGTGGGACTGTTCCCGCTGAGTACATTCCCTCAGTAGAAAAGGGGACTAAAGAGTGTGCTAACAATGGGATTCTGGCTGGGTTCCCATTAACTGATATTAAAGTTACGTTTTATGACGGCTCTTATCATGATGTGGACTCCAGTGATGTAGCGTTCCAAATTGCCGGATCCATGGCGCTTCAGGATGCCACCAAGAAAGCCGGACTGGTGCTCCTAGAGCCGATCATGAAGGTGGAAGTAACCACCCCGGACGAATTTATGGGAGATGTCATTGGTGATTTATCCAGCAAGCGGGCCCAGATTCTCGGTTCCACTAAAAGAGGCAGCGCCACCATTATTATGGCTCTGGTTCCCCTCGCTGAACTGTCGGGATACGCTACCAAACTGCGAAGTATTTCCCAAGGTCGCGCCAGTTATTACATGGAACCCAGTCATTACGAAGAAACGCCCAGAAATGTCCAGGAGGGAATTGTCGCCAAGTATAGTACTGCTAAAGCGGGGTCGTAGTTCTATCACCAAATCTCCCCCCTTGCTAAAGAGAGTAAGCACAGTTTATAATCATTACTAGCCTTACATCGAGGCAGGTCTTTTTTGCCAAAAAGGCAATCTAGGGAGCAAGAGTTAATTACTTAATTTTTATTAATCTAAAAACAATATGGCAGACGCAGCAAAATTCAATCGTTCCAAGCCTCACGTTAATATTGGTACCATGGGTCACGTTGATCATGGAAAAACCACCCTGACCTCAGCGATTACCACGGTACTCGCCAAAAAGGGTTTGTCCAAGGCGATGGCCTACGATCAAATCGATAATTCCCCCGAAGAAAAGGCTCGTGGTGTCACTATCAACATTACTCACGTCGAATATGAGACGGAGAATCGGCACTATGCTCATATCGATATGCCGGGTCACGCCGACTATATCAAAAACATGATTACCGGAGCCGCCCAGGTTGACGGCGCGATTTTAGTAGTTTCTGCTCCTGATGGCCCGATGGCCCAGACCAGAGAGCATTTACTACTTGCTAAGCAAGTTAACGTCCCGGCTATTGTAGTCTTCTTAAATAAAGTCGATATGGTTAGCGATCCTGAACTGCTTGATTTAGTCGAAGAAGAGGTTCGTGAGCTACTGGACAAATACGGGTTCCATGGTAAAGACGTTCCGATTATTCGTGGCTCTGCCCTTAAGGCTACCGAGGGGGATGCAGAGAATGAGCAGAAGATTATGGACCTAATGGCAGCGGTTGATTCCTATATTCCCACTCCAGTGCGTGAATTAGATAAACCCTTCCTGATGCCAGTTGAAGACGTTTTCTCAATTAAAGGTCGAGGAACAGTGGTAACGGGGAAAATTGATCGTGGCGTTATTAAAGTCAACGAAGAAGTGGAGATTGTGGGTCTTAAGGCTACCCAAAAAAGTGTGGTGACCGGAGTAGAAATGTTCCGCAAACAACTTGATGAGGGCCAAGCCGGGGATAACGTTGGGCTGCTTCTAAGAGGGATCGAAAAAGATCAGGTGGAACGTGGACAAGTACTCGCTAAACCTGGATCAATTACTCCCCACACGGAGTTTGAGGCCGAAGTCTACATTCTTTCTAAGGAGGAAGGCGGACGTCATACACCATTCTTTACAGGCTATCGTCCCCAGTTCTACATTAGAACTACGGATGTTACCGGTGAAGTTACTCTAAATGAGGGAGTAGAAATGGTCATGCCGGGAGATAATGCCAAGATGAAAGTGAAGCTGATTCAACCGGTAGCTCTTGAGGATGGAATGCGTTTTGCCATCCGTGAAGGCGGCCACACCGTAGGAGCCGGAGTGGTTAGTAAAATTATTGCTTAAGGATTAGAGCCTTATTTACACGCCCCGAAAACTTCGGGGCGTTTTTAGACACTAAAGCTGTTGGGGACTTTAGTTAATTTAAAAAAATGCCCAAAGGCAGAATTCGTGTACGTTTAAAAGCTTATGACGGGAGAGTGCTTGACTCTACCTGTCAGTCAATTCTTGACGCAGCCATTCGCACTGGTGCGAGTGTTATTGGTCCCGTCCCTCTTCCCACCGATAAAAGTATGATTACTGTCAACCAGTCTCCCTTTGTTGATAAAAACTCCCAAGAACACTTCTGGATCAAAGTTCACAAAAGACTGATTGATATCATGGAACCAACCGATAAGACTATTGATTCGCTCATGCATCTGGAACTGCCGGCGGGAGTAGACATTGAAATTAAGATGTAACCCCGGAGCCCGAGAAGTGTATATGCTTCAACCTACAAATATTGGACAGTGTTTCCAACTACTCATTGTCGCCTCTTGTTTTTGATCGCGTGTTGATTACTATGGATTATTGCAAAAGTAATCCGTTACAAACAAATAATTTATGGAGAGCAAGCATCACTACGTTTTAATCATGGCGGGGGGATCAGGAACGAGACTGTATCCTAAATCTCGGGAGAATGCTCCAAAACATCTTTCAAAAATTGTTGGAGACCAGACTCTTCTTCAACAAACCTTTAAAAGAGTCTCCCAAATAGTCTCAGTAGAAAATATCTATATCTCCACCAATTACAAATACGTTAATCAAATTCTCGAGCAAGTACCGAAGTTAAAAAAACATCAACTTATTTGTGAACCTGAAAAGAGAAATACCGCCCCAGCGTTAGCTCTAGGAACAAGTGTTATTGCAAGAAGTGACCCTAAGGCTGTTATTGCTGCAATCTCTTGTGACCACTATGTCCTTAAAGAAAAAAATTTTGTCAATGCGTTTAAACTAGCCTTAGCAGTAATTGAGTCCCACCCGGATCGCATTCTAGTACTGGGAATTGAACCAAGCTCCCCCCACACTGGGTACGAATATATTGAGAAAGATGGAATCTTTTGGAAAAAAAATCAAGATCACGTTTTTAATGTTAAGCGCTTTGTTGAACGCCCTGCGCATAGGGATATTGCTCAAAAATTTATTGATCAAGGTTACTTATGGAATGCGGGTTATTTCATTTTTAGTGCCGAGTGTTTTATGAGTAAGATTAAAGAATTTTTACCAGAAGTCCATGCCGGGTTAGAAGCTATTACTGTCGCTGCAGAGAAAAAAAATTACGAGGACGTGCTCAAGGAAGAGTTTTTGAAGTTTTCTGATGCCCAGATTGATAAGGCGGTAATGACTAAAATTGATAATTTAGTCGTGTTACCTGCTGATCTTGGCTGGTGCGATGTAGGCTCTTGGGATGTGGTCCGGAGTTTAATCGAAGAAAAGAAAAAAGATGAAAACAGCAATTATGCCGATGAAGAATTTATCGCGGTTGACTCCCACAATGTTACTGTTTTAGGCGATAATAAAGGACAGCTAGTAGCAACCATTGGATTGAGTAATATTACTATCATAAATACAGGAGATGCCATTGTGGTAATGGAAAACGGCCGAGGACAGGAAGTTAAAAAGATCGTTGATGAAATTAAAAAAAGAAAGCTAGATTTTCTCTTATAAAGATTATGATTGTTGACCAAAGTATTTTTAAGGCTTACGACATTCGGGGGATCTATCCCGAGCAAATTAACGCTGAAATGGCCTATGCTATTGGACAGGGATACGCTAGTTATGTTAAACCCACGAAACCTGTGGCAGTAGGCTACGATGTTCGCCTTCATTCTCACGAGCTTCAAAAAGAGGTAATCAGGGGATTGATTGACGCTGGTGTCAGCGTCATTGATGTTGGACTTATCTCAACAGAAATGGTTTATTTTGCTGTGGGCCATTTTGGTTTTGGCGGAGGAATACAGGTTACTGCTTCTCACAATCCCAAAGAATGGCACGGAATGAAATTCGTCAGAGAGAGTGTTATTCCCCTTTCTGGTGATAATGGAATCAAAGAAATTAAAGAGTTTGTTTTAAAAGGAGAGAGGATAGTTCTAGGAAAGAAAGGGACTGTAGAGCACCAAAATATTTTGGGAGACTTTTGTAATTATTTGCTCACCTGGATTGATCCAAAGAAACTAAAGCCGCTAACCATTGTCTATAATCCTAACTTTGGCTTTGCAGGTAAAGTTTTGGAACAACTAGTGGGACTCGGTAAACTTCCTGCAGCAATGATTCCCTTAAACGCTGAACCTGATGGAAACTTTCCCAAAGGTAGGCCAGACCCTTTTATCCCAGAAAATAGAGTGGAATTTGCAGCATTAGTAAAAGAGAAGAAAGCCGACTTGGGAGTAACATGGGATGCTGATGCTGACCGAGTATTTTTTTGCAGCGATGGAGGAACTTTTATTGAACCATATTTTACTAACGCGATCCTAATCAAGGCGCTTCTTGCGAAGTATCCAGGAGAAAAGGTTCTATACGATCCCCGCTATGCCTGGGCCCTAATAGATGCTACAGCTGCAGCCGGGGGAAGTTCCTACCTTGATCGGGTAGGCTATGTTTACATCAAAAGACGGATGCGCCAAGACAATATGGTTTTTTCCGGCGAGTCTAGTGGGCATACCTATTTTCGAGATTTTTGGTTTTCAGACTCGGGGATGATCCCACTGCTTTTGGTTTGGGAATTGCTGTCGGTAGAAAATAAGACACTCTCACAGTTGGTTAAACCTATTATGCAAAAATATTTTATTTCTGGCGAATTAAATTTTAAGACCGATAAAAAGACAGAAATTATGGCCGAACTCGAAAAAGCCTATTCCAGCACAAAAATTGATCATACAGATGGAATTACGCTCGAAAGTACCGACTGGCGAGCTAATGTGCGGGCTTCCAATACCGAGCCTCTCCTGCGATTAAATGTAGAGGCAAGATCCCAAGTAAAAATGGAGGAGAAACGTGACGAATTAGTTAGTTTTATCAATCAGAAATCCTAAACGCCAGCTCTTGCTTTTGCGCTTGCCTCGATGGTACAATACGCAGGAATGCTAGAGTTCTCTAAACTCACTATAGCGTAGTTGGATGTAGAGAGACTTTTACCTTGTAAAAGTCCCGTATCCGGGACTTTTTTTGTGCTTAACCGAGCTCAACTATGAATACCTATTTCGGCTATAAAAAAGGACAGTCGCACGCTTTTGACGAGGCGGGTATCCGGGTGCCGGTAACCATGGTTCATATGCCTCCAACCATGGTGGTTGGGAAACGTACCCTGGAAAAAAATGGCTATACCTCCTGGCAAATTGCTCTAGGAACCAAAAAGAACCTCACTAAACCAATGCTTGGACTCCTAAAAAATCTTCAAGAAAAAATTTCTCCCCAACATATCCGCGAAATTGAAATCACCGACCAAGATACTAAAAGCGTTGGAGAAAAAATTTCAGTTGACGAAGTTTTTACTGCGGGAGACACTATTAATGTCAGTGGAGTAAGCACTGGAAAAGGATTTGCGGGAGTAGTCAAGCGCTGGGGCTTTCATGGTAGTCCCATGACCCATGGAACTTCTAATCGTCAGCGTCATGCTGGATCAATTGGCCAAACCACTACTCCGGGGCGGGTTTATAAAGGCAAGAAAATGGCCGGACACATGGGATCAGAAATGATTACCATTCGCAATCTTCGGGTTTTTGCTGTCAAACCAGAAGAAAATATCTTAGTGATTCGTGGGCTGGTTCCTGGAAAAGTAGCCGGACTGTTAAAGATTACTAAAGTGCCCGCTAAAGCCAAAAAATCATGAAAGTAATTGCTACCAACTTACCAAAAGAATTGTTCGCTCAAAAAGCAGCCCCGGCTCTAATTTCCCAGGCAGTTCGAGTGTACCTGGCTAACCAGCGCCAAGGCACCCAAAGTGCTCTGACTCGGGCCGAGGTTAATCGCACTGGTAAAAAGGTTTATAAACAAAAAGGAACCGGTGGAGCTCGCCATGGTTCGAGGAGAGCCCCTATTTACGTTGGGGGTGGAGCCACTTTTGCTCCCAAACCGCGCGACCACTCTTTGTCGATGAATATTCGTATGAAGAGAAAAGCACTTTTGGGAGCTCTAAGTGTTCGCGCTGCCGAAAAAAACGTTCTGGTGGTTTCAGGATTAGTAAGCGCTAGTGGCAAAACTAAAGAACTGGCCCAGTTTATAGCGACCGTTTTGCCAACACCAGTTAGTAATGTACTCATCATCACAGACATTTTAAGAAATAACGTGCACCGCGCGGGGAAAAATCTTAGAGGAGTCACAGTGACAACTCTTGAACATTTAACCACGCATGCTGTTGTTCGTTCTAATAAAATTTTAATCATGGAAGAAGCTTTAACTCTGACTACTCCCGCTGTCAAGACAGCAGTAAAAGCAGAAGTCAAAGAAAAAAAAGTCGTAAAGGCAGAAAAGAAAGTCGTAAAAGCGAAGGCTACAGTTAAAAAAGTAGCAGCTAAAAAATAATGCATACAATTATTAAAAAACCAGTTATCACCGAACAGTCCATGAGAGAGGCTGCGCTGGGGCGCTTTACTTTTGTGGTTGAAAAAAGTGCTAATAAAGCTGAAATTGCTCAAGCTATTAAAGAAGCTTTTTCGGTCACCCCCGTCAGGGTACAAACCCAAATTGTTAAGGGGAAAAGCCAGCGCTCCCGCAAAAGCCGGACTGTAGCAGTGAGCGCTGCCTGGAAGAAAGCCATTATCACTTTAGTCTCTGGGCAAAAAATTGATCTCTTTGAGATTGGTGAACAGGCGGCAGTAACAAAGTAACCATATGTTAAAACAGAGAAAAGGTGCCATGAGTAATAGATTTATGACCGGACTCAACTACCGGGCTATTCTCACGGCTACTACACCCGAAGAGTCGTTAATTGAGCTCTTACCTAAGAATTCTGGCCGCAATGCTACCGGCAAGATTACTGTGCGTCACCAAGGTGGGCGGAACAAACGCATGTACCGGCGTATTGATTTTAAGCGCGACAAGCTAGATATCACTGCTACTGTAGTATCGATTGAATATGATCCAAACCGGTCTGCCAACATTTCTTTGCTTAAGTATGCCGATGGTGAAAAACGCTACATTATTCACCCTGAAGGTCTAAAAGTCGGAGATAAGGTGATAGCGTCAAAAACCGCCGAGGCTCGCTTAGGGAATGCTGTGCCGCTAGCTAAACTGCAGATTGGTACCGTTATTCACAATATTGAGCTGGCAGCTGGTCGCGGTGGTCAAATAGTCAGAGGAGCAGGAACCGGGGCGTCTGTGTTGGCAAAAGAAGGGGACTATGTTACGATTAAGCTCCCTTCAGGGGAACTTCGTCTGATTCACAAAGATTGTTTTGCAACAGTTGGAGTCATTGATAACGGCGAGTGGAAAAATGTGGTTTTTGGCAAAGCGGGACGAAATCGCCATATTGGCGTCAGACCGACCGTTCGTGGTACTGCCCAAAATCCTCGGACTCATCCACATGGGGGTGGAGAAGGTAGATCAGGAGAGGGTCTTAAGCAGGCCAAAACTCCTTGGGGGAAGCCCGCTCGTGGGCTACGAACTCGCAACAAAGCGAAGTTTAGTAACCAATATATAGTGGAGCGTAGAAAGAAGCGGTAATTTTATGGCACGTTCATCCAAAAAAGGACCATATGTGGACCCCAAGCTACTGATTAAGGCTAATAAGGCCAGGGCAATGGGGGATAAAACGCCCATTAAGACTTGGGCAAGACACAGTCAGATTCCGCCAGAGTTTGTTGGTCTTAATTTTGGTATCCATAATGGCCGAGTACATGTGCCGGTATTTATAACTGAGGCTATGGTCGGCCATCGGTTAGGAGAATTCGCTCCGACCCGAACTTTTAGAGGTCATGGTCGGATTGTAGCTCGCATTCTTAGTAAAACTTAAAAATATGATCGAAGTTAGTGCTATTTCTAAATATGTTCGGGTGGCACCACGAAAATTGCGTCTGTTGGCAGACGCCCTGAAAAATAAAGAAGTAGATGCCGCTTTAACAAAACTTAGCTTTTTGCCCAAAAGTGGTACCGTACCGATGGTGAAAGCCCTGAAATCGGCAGTAGCTAATGCGGTAAACGTTAAGGGTCTTACACGAGCCAATCTTAAAATTAAGAATATTTTGATTGATGAAGGGTTTAAGATGAAACGTCGAGGCAAAGGACGAAAAGCAACGTCAGGATACGGCGGTGGGGTTATTCAAAAAAGAACCAGTCATATCACAGTTATTTTACAGGGCTAAAACAGTATGGGAAAAAAGATTCATCCGATCGGATTCAGATTAGGGCCAGTTTATACTTGGACCTCGCGCTGGTTTGCTACTAAGAATCGTTATAAGACGCTAGTCTTGGAAGACGCCAAGATCCGTAAAGCGCTGATGGCCAAGCTAAAAGCTGCGGGAATCGCGAGGATAGAAATTGAACGTTCCATTAATAAAATTAGTCTGACATTGTTTGTCTCTCGTCCGGGAGTAGTAATTGGTCGCGGTGGAGCAGGAATGGACGATCTGAAGAAACATATTATCAGTAACCTACTAACACTTAATCCTGAGGATAAAAATGCCCAAAAAGTTGACATTAAAGTTGAGGCTGTCAAAGAACCTAACCTTGACGCCTATCTAGTGGCGGTTAATATTGCTGACCAACTAGCCAAGCGTCTTCCCGCCAAGCGGGTAATGAAGCAGAGCGTGGAAAAGGCTATGGTAGCCGGAGCTAAAGGAATTAAAATTCGCCTTGGAGGACGTATTAATGGAGCGGAAATTGCTCGGGTAGAAAAGGCCAAAGACGGAGTGGTTCCTCTTAGCTCCATTAAAGAGCGTATCGACTTTGCTGCGTATCCGGCTTACACCAGGTCGGGCTATATTGGAGTTAAGGTCTGGATTTGTCTGCCTGAGAATGCCGGAATTTTAGGAGGACGAAGTGAAGCCCAGCCAGTAGTTAACAATAATTCACCTGTAACAAACTAACATGCCAGTACTTGCACCACGTCGAGTAAAATACCGTCGCACTTTTAAAGGACAGCGTCCCGGTCTTGCTCAGCGGGGTAACACGGTAAATTTCGGTGACTACGCAATAATTGCTCAGAGTAGGGGTTGGGTCAGCGCTAGACAGATAGAGTCGGCTCGGAAAACCTTGACCCATTTTACTGCTAAAGGTGGACGAGTGTGGATTAGAATTTTTCCTGATAAGCCGATTACCAAAAAACCGCTGGATGTAAAGTGTGGTGGTGGTAAAGGTGATTTACTGGAGTATGTAGCGGTAATTAAGCCTGGACATATTCTTTTTGAAATGGCAGGTTTACCTAAAGATCAGGCTCAGGAAGCTATTCGCCGAGCAGGACATAAATTAGCAGTCAAAACCAAATTTATCGAGAAAAACGTTAGCTAAAAATATGAAACCAAAAGATATTGCTAGTCTAAGAACTAAAAGTGTTGCCGAGCTTACTAAACGAGCTAGGGAACTTAATGTACAGATGGCTAAGCTTAAGGGGGAAATGACCCTCAGGAGACTTAAAAACGTCAATGCGGTCAAGAACGTAAAGCGGGAGTTAGCTGTAGTAATGACTATTGTAAGGGCCAATCAATTAAGTAAGCAGAAGTAGTATGAAAACATTTACCGCCAAAGTAGTTGCTAATAAATCAAATCAGACTGTCGCTGTTGAGACAGACGTGTTTCGCGCTCACGCCAAGTATCATAAAATATTGCGTCACACAATTAAGGTCCTAGCTCACAACACTCTTGAGGGAATTAATGAAGGAGATATGGTAGAAGTTGCCGCTTGTGCACCCAAAAGTGCCAAGAAGCATTTTAGTGTAGTAGCCAAAGTCAAATAATATGATTCAGACACATACTGTTTTAAAACCAGCCGACAACACAGGGGCCCATAAGCTCAGGGTGATCCATCTCTATGGTGGTTCCAAGCGGAAATTTTCTTACGTTGGCGATATTGTCCGCTGCGTTGTGGACGGTGCTAATCCTAATGGGGCAGTCAAAGATTCAGAGATGGTATTTGCAGTTGTGGTCAGATGTAAAAAAGAACAGCGTCGTAGTGATGGGAGCTATATTCGTTTTAGCGATAACGCCGGAGTCGTTATTACGGCTAGAGACAACCTGGATCCACTGGGTAGTCGCGTTTTTGGCCCAATAGCCAGAGAGCTTAAGGAAAAAGGTTTTAACAAAATAGTCTCAATGGCCACCGAAGTAATTTAAGTCTAACAACTATGAAAATGAAACTTAAAAAAGGAGATAAAGTGGTAGTCACGGTCGGTAAAGATCGGGGCAAAGAAGGGGCCGTGGAAAAGGTATGGCTTAAGTCAGGTCGGGTAAGTGTTGGCGGAGTGAATATTTTTAAACGCCACAGGAAAGCCCGGGGTGAGGGACAAAAGAGCGGCATTATCGATATGGTCAGACCCCTAGCTGTAACCAGTATAGCCCTAATCTGTCCCAAATGTAAAAAACCAACCCGGATCGGCTACAAAGTAACTAGCAAAGATAAAGTACGTGTCTGTAAAAAATGTGGAGAGGAAATCTAAATTATGACTTTAAGAGATAAATACCAAAAGGAATTTGTTACTCGGCTTAAGGAAGAACTACAGCTTGATAATGTAATGTCGGTGCCAAAACTTACCAAGATAGTTATCAATGTAGGCGCTAAAGAAGCCTTAACCGACAAAAAGGTTCTAGCTGAGATTAGTGATCAGATTGGACTTATTGCTGGGCAAAAACCATCAGTTCGTATCGCTACTAAATCTATTGCCGCTTTTAAGTTGCGAGAGGGTCAAGAAGTTGGGGTGGCCGTGACTCTAAGAGGACAACGCATGTATGAATTTTTTGAAAAGCTTGTTAATATCGTCTTTCCTAGAGTTAGGGATTTCCGCGGAGTCAGTGTTAGTGGTTTCGATGGTCGAGGCAATTTCAGTGTTGGATTCAAAGAGCAGATTGTGTTTTCTGAGATAGAATACGGAAAAATTGATAGAATACGGGGCCTACAGGTAACAATAGTGACGACAGCAAGAAACGATAAAGAAGGTAAGGCTCTATTAACAATCCTTGGCATGCCTTTTGAAAAGGCAACTAAATAATACAGTTTTTTAACCTATGGCTAGAGTTGGATCAGTAGTAAAAGCAAATAAAACGCCAAAATTTTCAGTCCGGAGCCACAGCCGTTGTCAGTTGTGTGGCCGTAGTCGGGCTTATATTAGACGATTTGGGTTATGTAGACTTTGCTTCCGTGAGCTCGCTCATAAAGGAGAGCTTCCTGGAGTTATTCGTGCAACATGGTAAACGATCCTATCTCTGACATGCTAACTCGTATAAAAAATGGCTACATGGCCAAGAGATCTGTCGTGGAAATTCCGTACACCAAAGTAGTCGGGGTGATCGCTAAGGTTCTAGTTGAGAACAAGTATTTAAATTCTATGGAAGTGACAGGAGATCTTAAAAAAACCCTCGTGGTTACTCTAAGATATGAAGCCAAAGAGCCAGCTATCACCGAGATTCGCCGCGTCAGTCGACCAAGTCTTAGGGTGTATGCTGGTAATAAGAAGTTACCCAAGGTACTGGGGGGGATGGGTAAGGCCCTTATTTCAACACCGGCGGGAGTCATGACCGATCATCAGGCCAGGAAAGCCAATTTGGGTGGTGAAGTAATTTGTGAAGTATGGTAGCCAAATTATATGAGTAGAATCGGAAAAAAACCAGTTAAAATTCCCGAAGGAGTGACCATTAGTCAAGAGGGAGCAGTGATAACCGTAATTGGTCCGAAGGGAACACTGACCCAATCTTTTAGACCAGAAATTGAACTAGTGATTGAGAATGGCAAAGTTCTTGTCAATCGGGTAGCGGAGACTCCTAAGGCCAAGTCTTTACATGGTTTGTCCCGAACACTTTTAGAAAACATGATGCAGGGAGTAAGTAGTGGTTGGAATAAGGGGTTGGAATTAGTTGGGGTGGGGTACCGAGCCTCGCTAGAGGGAACTACCCTAGTTTTAACTCTAGGTTTTTCCCATCCGGTTAAAGTGGTGCCACCGCCAGGGATTGTTTTTGAGGTCATGGAGAACGTGAGAATAAATGTTAAAGGTGTAGATAAACAGCAGGTTGGCGAAATAGCTGCTCAAATTAGGCGTGTCAAGCCACCAGAGCCCTACAAAGGCAAGGGAATCAGATATATTGGCGAAGTCGTTAGGCGTAAGGCTGGAAAAGCGGCAAAAGCCGCAGGGACAAAGTAATTCATAGAAACCTATGAACAAGATTGACAAAAGACGAGCACAAACCAGAAAAACCATCCGTGGTACGGCAGAGAAGCCAAGACTAGTAGTTTTTGCTTCCAACCGCTATTTCTATGGGCAAATTATTGACGATGACAAACGAGTTACTTTGGTTTCGGTTAATAAGATGACTGACGCCACGGAAGCGGGCAAAGCCTTGGCAGAGGCGGCAAAAATTAAAAAAATTACTACAATTGTTTTTGACCGAGCGGGAATGCGTTATCACGGCAATATCAAAAAGTTTGCTGAAGGTGCTCGTGAGGCCGGGCTTGTTTTTTAACTATTAAAACATTATGGCACAATACTCAACTGAACCAAAAGAATTTGAAGAAAAAGTTGTCCAAGTAAATCGAGTGTCTAAAAAGACTGCCGGTGGCAGTGTGATGCGTTTTAGTGTCCTGGTAGTGGTTGGAGACCGTAAAAGTCGAGTGGGAGTAGGTTTGGGCCAGGCCCTAGAAGTTCAAAGTGCGGTTCGTAAGGCAGTGGCCTATGCTAAAAAGCATCTTTTTACAGTCCCTATGAAAGGGACGACTATTCCTCATGAAGTGTTGGCCAAGTTTGGAGCAGCTAAAGTTTTACTTAGACCGGCCCCCCCAGGCTCTGGTGTTATTGCCGGCGGGGCAGTCAGGGCGGTAGTAGAGGCGGCGGGGATTCGTGATATCAGTAGTAAGGTACTTGGTACCGACAACCAAGCTAACAATGTGTATGCGACTCTGGAGGGGCTGAAAAAACTCAAGGTTGGGAGGCTTGGCCAAGCACCCCAGGGTCAGAAGTTAGCAGTTACTGAGGCTGGTGTTCCCGAGACCGAGGTCCTTCCCGTGGTAAAGATTCCAGTAGAGCCAGCGAAGAAGCCCAAGAAGTTTAAGAAGCACTTATGAATCTAGCTACTCTTTCCAAAATAGTACAAAAATCTTACCGTCGAGTGGGTAGGGGGCACGGTTCTGGTCGAGTTAAAACCTCTGGTCGTGGTACCAAGGGACAAAAAGCTCGGGGAACGATTCCGGTAGCATTTGCTGGTTCATCCCTCCAAGCCTCTTGGTTAAAGCGCCTTCCTTTAATGCGGGGCAAGGGGAAGAACAAATCTTTTCAAAAAGACGTGGAAGTCCTAAATCTCAACCGTCTTAACAAATTTAAGGCGGGGTCCACTATTACTCTAGTCACTCTCATCGAAGCCGGGGTTATAAATAAACTCGCCACCAGAGTTAAGATTGTTGACAACGGCGAAATCACCGTTGCCCTACGGGTCAAAGTTCCTGCTTCAGCGGGAGCTGCTAAGAAAATTGAGAAAGCTGGTGGTAGCGTGGAGCCTATTTAGTTCTTTTCTTTGTCTTTTTCCAGTTGCGAAGTACACTGTGGACACCTAATTGCCTTAACTGCAACTAAGGATTGACAATAAGGACAGATTTTCTGCTCGGGTGGTTTTTCAGACTCGCTTCTAGATCTATTCATTTGTTTTACTACCAGAAAGATCACAAAACTGACAATCAGAAAATTGACTACCGTATTAATAAAGGTGCCGTAGTTGATGCTGGCAGTTCCTACTTGAAACTTTAAGTCTGTGAAATCCACTCGACCCAAGACGATGCCAAATGGCGGCATTAAAATATCATCTACCAAAGAAGAGACGATCTTACCGAAGGCCGTTCCAATTATGACCCCAATTGCGAGGTCGACGACATTGCCTTTTAGAGCAAACTTCTTGAATTCTTCTAGCATGATAGTGATTGTACCATTTTGCTTTCTTGCAATATCTTGCAATATCTTGCAATATTAATGAATAATGAAGATTCTCCAAATTCCCCCATCTTACCGTCTTTCCAAGACCGCTATCCGATTGCTCTCGGAGATTGAGTCTAATAGTGCCGTTATCAGTGAAATTTCTCTTCCTCTCGAAGTAGAAAGAAATATTCGTCGTCAATCAGTATTAGGCAGTGCTTTGTTCTCAGCTCGTATAGAAGGAAACACCCTGACGAGAGCCGAGGTAGAAAATTTCACTAAGCTACCTAGAAAAGATCAGCAACAGGTTGAAGTGGAAAATCTTAGTCGGGTAATAGAGAGAATTCTATCTCAATGGGCTAATCCCAACAAGAAAATAACCAAGACGGATCTTTTGGATTGGCAGGGGCAGGCGATGCGAAACATTTTGGATACAGAATTCTCAAGTAGCTTTAGAACTGGCCATGAAGGACTTTTTGATAGAGCCGGGACTCTTTATTATCATGCTCCCCCGCCAGCCTACATCCCCGCTCTTGTTGACGAGTTACTCCTCTTTGTAAATAGTAAAAAAGAAAAACTCGTTCCCGTTCGAGCTATTCTTGCCCATTTAGTCTTTGAAAAGATTCACCCTTTTGTTGATGGTAATGGTCGGGTAGGAAGACTTTTACAGCTCGCGATATTAACTAGGGGTGGCTATGCGATGAAAGGACTGGCAGTTATCGAAGAGGAAATTGAGAAACAGCGCCAGTTATACTACAGAGCTATTGAACGGAGCAATAATTCTGATGCGACCCCCTTTGTTATGCTAATGCTTGAGCTTATTCGTGACGCCTCCCTAAAAGCAAAGAAGACTCTTCTTGCCAAGAAAAATAATCCTTCCCAACTTGATGTCTTATCTCCCAGGCGTCAAGAGATTGTCCAAATGGTTTACGACCAACGACTTATCTCGTTTGATTCTATTCATAGACGTTTTATCAGGATGAGTTCTCGGCAAATTGCCTACGATCTGGAGTTCTTAATAAAACGTGGCTATCTCACCAAGGTTGGCACTACCCGGGGAGCTCTCTATGCTCCAAAAGAATAAGTGTGCTAAGATAAGGGCGTGAATCGAGTAGTAAATACCCTAATCCAAACCTGGAACACTCCAGAGCTGAGAAAGAAGATTATCTTCACTTTGGTCATCTTTTTTGTTTTTCGGCTGTTTGCTCATATTCCCGTTCCGGGAGTTGATTTGGTCAGTCTTAAAAATCTGTTTGCCCAAAATCAGTTTTTGGGTTTACTTGACATTTTTTCCGGGGGTACTTTGGCTAATTTTTCTGTCATGGCCTTAGGACTTAATCCGTACATTAATGCCACCATTATTATGCAGCTCCTACAGATGGTAGTTCCAGAACTTGAGGCTCTGGCTAAAGAGGGAGAATCAGGGCGAATGAAAATTAATCAGTATTCTCGAATGATTACCGTGCCTTTGGCCGCCCTTCAGGCGCTAGGAACCTACGCTTTATTAAAAAATCAAAATATAATTGGGGCACTTGACCCACTGACTCTAGTCTCTCTTATTCTTACATTGACAGCAGGAACACTGCTACTTATGTGGCTGGGTGAGCTCATTACTGAATACGGGATTGGTAACGGTATTTCTATGTTGATCTTTGGTGGTATCGTCGGAAGGTTTCCGGTGCTTTTCGGTCAAACGGTATCTATCATTACTGGCGATCAACTCTTTAACATTATTATTTTTGGAGGGGTAGCACTGCTCGTTATAGCGGGAATTGTTATGGTCAATGAAGCCGCTAGACAAATTCCGGTAGTTTACGCTAGGCGGGTACGAGGCAACAAGATGTACGGTGGTCAGTCGACTTTTCTTCCCCTTCGGGTAAATCAAGCGGGAGTGATTCCGATTATCTTTGCTGTTTCTTTAGTTCTCTTACCTTCTCTCCTTGGTCAATATTTGGGGCAAATTCCCAATCCACTGGTGTCCCGAGTAGCTTTGGGACTAAGTAGTGCTTTCGATCCAAGAAGCTGGGTCTATAATGTCTTTTATTTTCTACTGGTGATTGGTTTTACCTATTTTTATACAGCTATAACTTTTAACCCGGCCAAAATTGCAGAAGAAGTGCAAAAGCATGGTGGCTTTATTCCTGGTATTCGTCCAGGAACACCCACTACTCAGTATCTTAACTATATCTTGACCAGGATTACTCTAGCTGGAGCCGTCTTTTTAGGATTGGTGGCTGTTTTACCCTCTCTTGTCCAGGGGGTCAGTAGTGTAGCTACACTAACTGTTGGTGGCACAGGAGTGTTAATTGTAGTTTCGGTGGTTTTAGAAACCACTAGACAATTTGAAACCATGCTAGTTACACGCAACTACGACAATTTTGCTCGATGAACCTAATAGTTCTTGGTCCTCCCGGCTCTGGTAAATCCACTCAGTCAAAGCTTCTTAGTGAATTCTTATCAGTTACCCATATTGTTTCTGGAGATATCGCTCGAGAGATAGCGACAGCCGATAACCCTCTTGGCTCTAAAGTTAAAAAAGATATTAAAGACGGGCAGCTGATTCCCACCGAACTGTTGTTTCCCAAAATCAGTGGGGCAATTTTAGAAGCGGTTAAGAAGGGGGGCTTTGTCCTTGATGGCTACCCCAGGGACCAAAAAGAAGCCCAAAGGCTGAGTTCTTTTTTGCAAGAAAAGAACATCGAGATTAAAAGTGTGATCGTTATAGTGGTAAGCGCGGCAAATATTTTGGCCAGACTAGCCAAGCGGGCAGCGGTGGAAATGAGAAGTGATGACACCCCCTCGGCTATTAATGAACGCCTGGCAATTTATAACAACCAAACCCAAGAAGTGATTAGCAGCTTTAGGGGTCAGGGGTTAGTCAGAGAAGTAAACGGAGATGGGACAATTGCCAATGTTTGGACACAGGTAATTAGCCTAATTACTCCATGATCGCTATTTATTCCCCAAGTGACCACGACAAAATTCGCCTCTGTGGCAAAACTACGGCTGAGGCGATGCAAGCGGTTATAGCCGCCGCTAAAGCGGGGGTAACAACTTTGGAGCTCGATGCTTTAGCCGAGAAAGTGATTGTTGCTAGAGGGGCTAAGCCGTCTTTTAAAATGGAAAAGGATTATCTCTTTACCACCTGTCTATGTGTTAACGATGCGGTAGTACACGCCATTCCCACTAACCGACCGCTAGAAGTTGGGGACAGGCTAGGAATTGATCTGGGTAGTTACCAGGGAGGCTTCCACACCGATGCTAGTTGGTCGATTATTGTAGGCTCAAAGACCAGCAGTAATCTTCCCCCCCCTCCCCAGCTAGTAAAGTTTCTAAGTGTCGGTGAGAGGGCTCTTAAAAAGGCAATTACTGCCTGCAGAGTGGGCAACCATATTGGAGATATTTCAGCAGCGATCCAAGAAACTATCGAGGGTGCGGGTTATAGCTGTGTCAAACAGTTAGTAGGTCACGGGGTAGGAAGAATGCTTCACGAGGATCCAGAAATCCCCTGCTATGTGCGGGGGAAGATTGCGCAGACTCCGGAGATTAAAGCGGGAATGGTGTTAGCTCTCGAAGCTATCTATAATGCAGGAAGCTCACCCGTAGTTTACGATGACAGTGGAGACGGCTGGACGATCGTTAGTCGCGATGGCTCGGTTTCCGGACTCTTTGAACATACTGTGATCGTGACTGCCCGGGGGGCAGAAGTAGTCACAGCCTAAGAAGGCTTGCGTGATCGCGCTCTCTCGCGTATAATAGTAATTAGTCTCAAGAACAACTCTTGGGTGGTCGTTTTGGCCACTTTTTCTTTATGGCACATCAAGGAACAACAGAATTCGAGGGACAAGTTCTTGAAAACTTGCCCAACGCGATGTTTAAAATTCAGCTGTCCGACGGACGAGTTGTACTGTGTGCTTTATCGGGGAAAATGCGACTACATTATATTAAGATTTTCCCCGGAGATAAGGTGAGAGTTGAGATGACAGCTTACGATGATAATCGAGGAAGAATAGTTTATCGAATGAAATAACATGAAAGTTCAAGCTAGTGTTAAGCCCAGATGTGCCAAATGCAAAACCATTCGTCGAAAGGGACGAGTTTATGTAATTTGCGATAACCCTCGACATAAGCAGAGGCAGGGATAAATTTAAGATTTTATATGCCACGTATTGCTGGACTAGATTTAGATAATAACAAGCGAGTGGATATTGCTCTTACCAAGCTCTACGGTGTTGGTCGACACAACGTAGTGTCTTTATTAGTCAAAGCTGAAGTGATGGCTGCCAAAAGAGTTAAAGATTTGACCGATGAAGAAATCAACCGGATACAAAAGATCGTGGATACCTCTCCGGTGGAGGGGGAGCTAAGATCTGTTGTTCACGGTAACATCGCGGTTTTAAAACAAATTGGTAGTTATCGAGGAAACCGTCACACTAGAGGTTTGCCAGTCCGTGGTCAGCGAACCAAATCAAACGCCAGGACCAAAAGAGGTAAGCGCGTTACTATCGGCGCTATTCGCAAAGAGTTAGCTGATAAAACCGCCGGAACACCCAAGGTAGAAGAAAAAAAGTAGTTAGCAAATTTGATTTATGCCAGAAGAAGCAAAACCCGCCGCGGTAAAAAAAATTCGCAATAAACGCGATGTGAGTAATGGTCGGGTGTATGTTACGGCAACCTTTAATAACACCTTAGTAACAATCACCGATGCAGTTGGTAATACACTTTTAACTAGTAGTTCTGGTGCTGCTGGCTTTAAAGGAGCGAGAAAATCTACTCCTTTTGCTGCTACAACTGCAGTGGAAATTGTTGGCCGGAAAGCGATGGAACTGGGTATGCGGGATGTTGAAATTTACATTAAGGGTCCGGGGGCCGGGAGAGATGCTACCTTAAGAGCCTTAAAGACACTAGGCTTTAACATAACTCTCATTGCTGATGTGACTCCCATCCCTCACAATGGGCCTCGTCCCAAGAAGAAGAGGCGAGTTTAACAAGGAGAAGTTTATGGCAAAATACAATGGACCAAAACATCGTTTAGCTCGCCGCGAAGCGACTAATATCTTTGAAAAAGGCAGCAGCGCTTTACAGAGGAGACTTAATGTCCCCCCTGGTGTTCATGGGCCAAAAGGTAGAAAAGGTAAAGTATCTGACTTTGGTCGAGAGTTGCGAGAGAAACAAAAAGCCAAGCGGTCTTATGGATTACTCGAGAAGCAGTTCCGTCGCTATTTTGATAAAGCTACTAAAGTTCGGGGCAAAACTGGCGAGGCCTTGCTTCAGGCGCTGGAAAGGCGCTTAGATAATACCGTCTATCGACTCGGTTTTACCACCTCTCGAACCATGGCTAGACAATTAGTTTCTCATGGACATGTACAAGTTAATGGTCATAAGGTAACTATTCCCTCGTATGCTTTAAAGATTGATGAGGTAGTGAGTCTGTCTACGAAGGCCATGGAAATTCCAGCAGTCAAAAAATTATTATCGCAAGAAGAAACCAAGATCCCTAGCTATTATGAGCGCAAAGCGGCAGCAGGTAGACTAATTAGGATTCCTGTACGGGAAGAAATTCCCACCGAAGTCAACGAACAGTTAATTATTGAATATTATTCAAGATAGCGTTAACTTTTTAAAAAAACCAGACGGCCTTTTTTTAAAGAGTTAAGCAAGAAAGAATTATATGTTTGAACCAAGTTTCAAGGTCAAGGTGGACCAACAGACAGAAACCTACGGAAGGTTTGTTATTGAACCACTAGAGACGGGCTATGCTCACACTCTAGGTAACGCTCTGAGGCGAGTGTTGTTGTCCTCATTTCCTGGGGCAGCAGTAACTAGCATTACAATCGACGGTGTTAAACACCAGTTTCAAACCCTGGAAGGTTTAAGAGAGGATGTAGTCGAGTTTGTTCTCAATGTTAAAAAGCTACGGGTACGACTTCTCTCTGGTGATACAGCCGTAATTACTCTAAAAGCTAGTGGACCGGGAGCTGTCACCGCTGCTTCTATTGAAGAGAGTTCTGACGTGGAAGTGGTTAACAAAGATCTCTACTTGGGGACACTAGCTGACAAAAAGTCGACTATTACCGCCCAGCTGACCGTAGGAAAGGGCTACGGCTATAGCTTTGGAGAAGAGCGGAAAAATGATTCTGCGGTGGGAATTATCCCCCTAGATGCGGTTTTTACACCAATAGTACGAGTCAATTTCAGTCAGGAGGCAACTCGGGTGGGGCGACAGACTAATTTCGACCGATTAATTATGGAAATTTGGACTGACGGAACGATTAGTCCGGCAGATAGTCTGAAAATGGCGGCTAGGACGCTTGTTAGCTATTTTGCTCAAGTTTATGAGCCAAAAGCTGAAGAGGGAGGAGTAAGTGTTAGTATAAGTTCATCCGTTTCGGACGATGTCTTAAAAATGTTGGTCGAGGAGTTGGATTTGCCAACTCGTTTGGAGAATGCGCTAAAAAATGGCAATATCGAAACTGTGGGCCAGTTACTTTCTACTCCGCGCAAGGAATTGATGAAAATCAAAAACCTTGGTGGTAAGTCTCTCTCAATCGTCGAAGACAAACTTCGCGAAAAGGGCGTGACTTTAACAATCTAATAGTATGCGTCACCGTGTTGCCGGTAATAAATTAGGCAGACGAACCAACGTCGTTAAGGCGCTCTATAGAAGTATTGTCTTTGAGTTGTTCGAACATGGTCGGATTGAAACTACCGTTGCTAAGGCGAAAGCGATTCGTGGAATGGTTGATAAACTGGTGACTCTTGGTAAAAGTGATTCACCAAACAACCGCAGAATGATTGCAAAGATCATGGGCCACGAACATCTTTTAGATCGTATCTTTAAGGAAGTATCACCCGCTCTTATTAGCAGAAATTCTGGCTTTACTCGCATCATTCGGACTGGGAAGAGACTGTCAGATACTGCCGAGATGGGGATTCTCGAGTTTGTTGAACCTATTGCTACCAAAGCACCGGCGGTTAAGGCCGAAGTGGTTAACACTGAAGTAGAACCAGCAGTAGAAACCAAGAAGGTAGTACCAAAGGCAAAGAAGAAGATAGCAGCTAAAAAGAAAGCCTAGTTTAAAGAAGCTATATGAAGAGTACTAAAGTATCTGACATCGCTCACAACAAACACCAGCTTGACGCTAAAGGCGCTATCTTGGGTCGTCTTGCGAGTAAGGCTGCCCAGCTATTAGTAGGCAAAAGTAAGCCGTATTTCGTCCGCCATCTTGACTGTGGGGATTTTGTCACGATAATAAACGCTAAAGACATTAAGGTTACTGGCAACAAAGAAAGTCAAAAAACCTACGGACACTATTCTGGATATCCAGGAGGACTCAAAGTTAAACCCCTGAAAAAGATTCGTGAGGAGAATCCTGCCGAAATACTAACACACGCGATTTCGGGAATGCTTCCTAATAACAAACTGCGCGATCAATGGATGAAAAGACTTATTGTGATAGCTTAAAAAATCTATGGCAAAAGAAAAAAAGACCATTGTTAAAAAAGAAAAAAAGGAAACTCCTGTCGTCACCGAAGAAATGGCAGTAGCTCCCGCCACCGAAAACAAAGCCAATAATAAAGGATTCTTTTATGGTTTTGGACGCAGGAAAACAGCTACAGCTAGAGCTCGACTCTATCTTCCCACAGAAGAAATCGTTATTAATGGCACTAAATTAAATCGCGGAGATATCTACGTCAATAATCAACCAATTGATGTGTATTTCAATGATCGTTTCACCAAAGCTATCTACACGGAAGTCTACAGAACTACGAATACTGTAGGACGTTTCATCACTACGATCGTGGTCAGTGGATCTGGAGCCACCGGACAAAGTGGAGCGGCAGTACTGGCTATCTCTCGGGCTCTTTGTGCTGTTGATCCTAAATTTAAAGCTACTCTTCGTAAAAAAGGATTCATGACCCGCGATCCCCGAATGAAGGAGCGCAAAAAGCCCGGTCTGATGGGCGCGCGCAAGCAGAAATCTTCACCAAAGCGCTAAGCCGATACTTAACTGAGTGAGAGTTTTGCATGTGCAAAGATTCTATTCAATAAGTTATAGCCAGCAACCATTGAAGGGATCACATTTGAATTCTCTTCGTCAACCTTATCTGTGTCTACCCCATAGTGATGGGCTTCAGCTGTTCGACAGGCATTGTTAAGATCCTCCACTATTTGTAAATCATTTTTAGGGAATATATTTTCTATGCTCACATTGATCCGCTTTCTAAAAGCATTCAATTTCTTATCGGATTTGTCGAAGGAATCGTATTGGGGATTATTAAAAAGATAAATTAATAAATGAAAAATCTTGTCATAGTCTGCCCTTATTCTAAGGGAAAGATTAAATAATAATTCTTTACGCTTCAGAATGAGCCAACATCGACTACTTGCCTTGAGTTTGGAAAACTCAGGGCTATTAATGAGTTGGTTACTAGCACTGAATAAAACAATGTCTTTTCTTATAAGGTAAAAGTTTATAACACTATCAAAAAATATATTAGCGAGCCTCCTATCGGTCGCTAAATATTGACTGTATGTAGCTTGAGTTTTATTAGAAAAGAAATCGTCAATTACTGGATTAAAACCGAATTCGGGGTATTTTATAACGGTTTCAGTCTTAAGAAACTCTGCAAGATTACTTAGTAGAAGCTCTTTATCAATCATTTATGAATTTGTTTCAAAACTTGGTCGGGGCGAGAGGAATTGAACCTCCCACTTCTCGGACCCCATCCGAGCGGTCTACCGATGACCTACGCCCCGTAACACAGTAATTTTATCATAATGATAGTGTATTGATACAGTTTTTATCATTGACACGTTATCCCATAAAAGGTTTAATGCGGCTATCTATGGCAAAGCAAAAAGTCACAACAGATACTGCTCCCGCCCCATCTTCTGATAATAGTCCTAAGACATCCGCGATTCGGCTGGCGATGGAACAGATTGAAAAACAATACGGCAAAGGTTCGATCATGAAGATGAACGAAGCCGCCTCTCGCATGAATACTGAAGTTATTTCCACCGGGGTTCTTCCTCTCGATCTTGCCTTGGGAGTCGGAGGTCTGCCAAGGGGAAGAATCATCGAAATTTACGGGCCGGAAGCCTCTGGGAAAACCAGTGTCATGCTTTCGGTCATTGCCCAGGCACAAAAAGCGGGAGGGGTAGCCGCCTTTATTGATGCGGAGCACGCACTTGACCCGGTATGGGCAGCGAAGCTGGGAGTGGATCTTAATGAGCTGCTCATCTCGCAACCAGATACGGGAGAACAGGCGTTAGAGATTGCTGAACGTTTGATTAGTTCAGCAGCTATTGATGTTATTGTCATCGACTCTGTTGCAGCCCTTGTTCCTAAAGCGGAAATTGAAGGGGAAATGGGTGATTCCATGATGGGACTACAAGCCAGACTCATGTCTCAAGCCTTGCGCAAATTAACTGGGGTCATTAACAAATCCAAAACAGTAGTGATCTTTACCAATCAACTCCGCCAAAAAATTGGGGTGATGTTTGGTAATCCCGAAACTACCCCTGGGGGTCTGGCAATGAAATTTTATGCATCAGTTCGTTTGGACATTCGCAAGATCGAACAACTTAAAGATGGAGATGTTTCCATTGGGAGTCGGCACCGCGTTAAAGTAGTGAAGAACAAAGTGGCCCCACCTTTCCGGGTAGCTGAATTTAACATTTATTCTGCTACCGGCATTTCCTACGAAGACGGTCTGATTGACGTCGGAGTGGAACTGGGTGTCATTACCAAATCAGGAGCGTTCCTGCGCTATAAAGAAGAGATGTTAGGCCAAGGTAGAGAAGCCGCCAGGCAATATTTGCAGGAAAACCCCAGTACCGCCAAATTAATTGAAAAAGAGATCATGGCAATGGCCAAGGCAGGAGAAACTGCGGAAAAAGTAGTGCTAGGGGAAGAAGAGGATAAAGAAGAATAGTCCTTCCTTGCACAAGGCATAATATCTCACTACAATCTTCGGTAATGACAATAACAGATCAACTCCTGGCTAATTCGCGGTTTCTTGAATTAATGAGGCTCAACGAAGAAGTTGATGAGGCTCATGATTTGAGTCATTTTAAGCGGGTAACAAAGTATGCTTTAGAGATTGGCCAAGAAGAGGGTGCGGATTTAGAAATACTAGAAGCGGCCGGAATGTTGCACGATATAGCGAGAGGGCTAGAGACTTCAGGAAAGGTTACTGACCATCTTGTTGCTGGTGCAGAATTGACCACAGAAATACTTAGCGAATTAGAGTTCCCGCCAGAAAAAATTACCAGCGTTGCCTACGCGGTTTCAATTCATCAAAGAAGAGTAGGAACTGAGGCTAAAACTCTTGAGGCTAAGATTATTCAAGATGCTGATCTTCTAGATACTTTTGGTTTAATCTACGCCACGCGCTCTTTGGTCTGGGGGGTGCAATCAAAAAAATATAGGCGTCCTGTTTTTGTCGACGAACACCTTGAAAATTGGGACGACCGATACAAAAATCTCTCTACCATACATTATCTTTTGTACCGACTTAATGACCCACTCTACGATCCCAAAACACTTCACACTTCAAAGGCACAATCGTTGGCTACAGAGAAGAAGAAACTACTTCATGAATTTGTATCAAATTTTATTAAAGAAGCCAGGGGACAAATTTAACTTTTAGTTATGGATAGTAAATATGTATCTCGTGGTGGAACCAAACTTGAGCACGCCCTAAGGGAATTTAACCTAAAGTGTACGGGACTCATTTGCTTTGATATTGGCAGTTCCACCGGCGGATTTGTTGATTGTCTCCTCCAACAGGGGGCTATAAAAGTTTACAGTCTAGATACTGCTTACGGAGAACTTGCCTGGAAACTTCGCCAAGACGAACGAGTGGTAGTAATGGAGAAAACAAATATTCTTCACTTTACTGATTTTCCAGCTCCAGTTGATTTGGTAACTATTGATGTAACCTTTACTCCTCTTAAAAAGATCCTTCCGGTAGCCAAAAACTTTCTTAAGGAGGGGGGGAAAGTGGTTGCCCTTCTTAAGCCCCAGTATGAAGATCAAAAAGTTGCCATGAAGCACAAAAATAGAGGAGTAGTACCGAGCGAAGATCGTGATAAGATACTAGCTGATAGCCTTAAAGCTATTGCTGCTTTAGGATGGGTAATTGAAAACCAAACTACCTCACCTATTACTGGAACTGGAGGAAACACTGAGTACCTTGTACTGCTTAGTCAAGTGTCACCATGAGAATAACAAAGCTTGAGTATCAAAAAGACGACCCTAGTAGAGTCAGTGTTTTCATTGATGGTAAGTTTGCCGTGGGGCTTAACACCAATGACGTTTTGACTTTAAAAATTTATCAGAATAAGGAAATTACTCCCGAAGAATTCACTGCTCTACTCTCCGTCAGCGAATTGGGGAGACTTTTTAATGACGCTCTTAGTTTTCTTAGTTTCCGGCCCAGAAGCGAATGGGAAATCCGAAATCATTTAAGTAAAAAGAATCAAGTGGCTAAAGCAAAGGGCAAAGGTAAAGAAGATGGGGCGTTAAATGCGTACATTGACCAAATTATTGACAAACTGACCGCCATGGGGCAGGTAAATGACAAAGCCTTCACCGAGTGGTTTCTGGATCAGCGCCAGAGTTTTAAGCCCAAAGGCAAAAGAGCGCTTGTTTTTGAACTCAGTCAAAAGGGCGTAGCTAGGCGAATTGTTGAAGAGGTGTTAGAAGACCGGGAAACCTTGGGTACAGCTGTCTCCGAGCTGTCACAGGCCACCATTTTGGCAGAAAAGAAGTTTGGGGGTAAGCTACTGGTAGAACAAAAAGCGAAATTGGCGCGTTTTTTGAGTAGCCGGGGATACGGCTGGGATGTGATTTCTGAAGTGATAGCAAAACTTGCTAAAAAGGAGTAGAATAATCACTAGAAACATTATTATATTTTTAATTTTTTCGCAGGTAAATGAGAAATTATCGTGAAGGATTTCTAGGCTACGTGATCCAGCTCCCCAGCTAGTGCTCGGGTAGTTTTTCCTTCTCTTTTTCCCACTTCTCTGCAGACTGACTCATATGTCCTTTTTTTCACGGATTACTAGAACCATTAATAAAAAGCCGAGTAGTTTCCAGGCGAAGAGGCCACCGGTTAACGAACCCAGCCTCAAAGTTACTAAAGCAGCTAAAGGAGGGGCCCCAACTCCTCAAGTTGATCAGGTAGAAGCGCAGCGACTTATTTTTGAAGCTCAAACTCAGGCTAGAGACATCGTCTTTAGTGCTAAAGAAGAAGCGATTAAGCTTAAGACTGCAGCTGAGCAGGAAAGTCGCCACTTAAGAGAAGAAGTAGTCGCGTTAGAAAAACGTATTGTTCAAAAAGAAGAGACACTTGATACACGTTTGAAAGCGACTCTCGCAAAAGAGGCGGAACTTACTACGCTGGGTGAAGAACTAGAAAAACTCAAACAAGAACAACTAGTAAAGCTGCAAAAAATTGCCAATCTTTCCCTTGAGGAAGCCAAAGAAAAGATTCTTGCTGCAGTAGAGGAGAAAAGTCGTAACGAGGCTGGGAAAATTATTCGAGATGTTTTAGATGCAGCTAAAGTTGAAGCGGCCAAAAAAGCCAGAGAGATCCTGGTTTCCGAAATGTTGCATGGGGCGACTGATTACGTTGCTGAATACACCGTTTCCACAATTAATGTCGCTAGCGAAGAGGTCAAGGGACGGATCATTGGTAAGGAGGGACGCAATATTAGAGCGTTCGAGCAAGCGACCGGAGTCGATGTCAACTTTGATGAAGAGGGAGTCATTAGGCTTTCTTGCTTTGATTCAGTAAGACGCGAAATCGCCCGAGTGGCTTTAGAGCGACTTATTAAGGACTCTCGTATCCAGCCTAGCCGTATCGAAGAGGTGGTAAATCAAGTTAAAAAAGAAGTAGAACGGATCATGTTTGAAGAAGGGGAAAAGCTCTGTCATATGGTGGGTGTTTACAATCTTCCCAGGCCTATCATGGAGGTTTTGGGTAAATTTAAGTACCGTTTCTCCTATGGTCAAAATATGATTGTTCATACCCTCGAAGAGACCAAACTGGGTATTGCTCTTGCCCAAGAAGTAGGAGCTGATGTTAATGTGGTGAGACTGGGTTGTCTGCTTCATGACATTGGGAAAGTCATTGAGTCAGAAGAGGGGTCTCATGTTACTCTCGGTGCGCAATATTTGCGCAAGATGGGACTACCCGAAAATGTCGTGGCGTGTGTTGAAGAGCACCATGAAGATAGACCTTTCTCTTCAGTGGAGTCCATGCTTGTTTATCTTGGTGACGCCATTTCTGGTAGCCGGCCAGGGGCCCGCTACGAGGATGTGGGAAAATATCTGGAGCGCATGAAGCAGCTCGAAGATCTTTGCCGCAGTTTTGACGGAGTCAATGAGGCTTGGGTATTCCAAGCCGGTCGCGAAATTAGGGTCCTAACGAGTCCTGAAAAGATGACTGACAACGAGACGGCAGTTCTAGCACAGAAGATTCGGGAAAAGATCGAACTAGAAGTCAAAGATTTTCCTGGTCAGATAAAAGTGACTGTCATTCGTGAGCTTCGAGTCACTCAAACGACTCGGAGTTAGTTTTTAAAACCCTATGCGCATTCTTGGGAAAAAAATCGCTTTGGTTTTTAGTGTGGTTTTATTACTTATCTTGAGTGTTTTTGTTGTCAAACTTTCATTTTTTGATAAAGAGCCAACACTAGCGGCGATACAGGTTGACTCGTTCCCCAGGGCTGAAGTTCTCATAAACGGCCGTAAAGTAGGGACTACCCCGTACACTCAAGAAAAAATGACGGTGGGAGAATATCATGTTCGGTTAATTCCCATTGGCAGCGGTGGGACTTTTTACATCTGGGAAGGAAAAGTACCACTGTTTGGCGGGGGACTTACTTACATCAGTCGTGATTTAGGCAGCACTCCTAGTAACGGTGCTGGTCAAATGCTTTACCAGCGGCGGGGAGTAAACTCTTCGACGGGCGAACTAATCGTGGTCTCTACTCCGGATGGGGCACAGGTGGCGGTTGATGGGATAGTCAAAGGTAAAGCTTCAACGATAATTAAAAACCTTGACCGAGGCAATCACGACATCACTATCACGTTGACCGGTTTTGCCGACCAGATAGTGCCAGCTAAGATCGAGCCCGGTTACCGCTTACATGTTTTTGTTGATCTGGCCCCCCTCCAGCTTGATTTTTTAGCTGCTGACGGTTCAGCCTCAGCTAGGCCTACAGCTGATTTGCTTGACCCGTCTATTGCTACCTCTGGTGGTCTAGTTAAACCGTACGTAGTAATACTGGATACCCCACTGGGATTTCTTAGGCTTCGAAAGGACCCCTTCATCACTAGTCCGGAAATTGGCCAGGTGCTTCCCAAGGAACAGTTTCCACTTTTAAATGAGGAGTCTGGTTGGGTAAGGATTAAGCGGGCGAGTGATTCTGGTTGGGTGAGTGATCAATATGTAGAAGTGATCAAGTAGGTAGGAAGAAGACGGGGAGGCTGCTAACTACTTTCCAATCACGTACACAATGAGAAACAGAGCCACACCCAAGACCAACGCGGTAATGACTAGGGGTCTATCACTCAGGAGTACTTTCTCGGGAGACTCGCCCTCATTTTTCTCATAGATCAGTTGCAGGTAACGCATAATGCCGTAAATGACTATAGGAATTGTAAGCATCAGCCATTTACGTTCCTGAAAAAGATAGAGGGTACTTTCATCAAAGAGTAGATCGCCGATAGTTTTTCTCAGAACTGGAGGTTGTTGCAGGAAACTGTAAAAAGCGTAAGTTAACCAAGTAGAATTAGCAAACATCGAGATATAGACGTCTAGCATTTTTTCACTATAGTGATTAAGAGTAGTTCGCGTTTTTGAAGGGATAGCTCCGTGCCAACCAGAGAGGAGAGTTAATTCCGAGCGGCGTTTGCCAATGGCAATGAAAAGTGCTCCGGAAATGACGGTGTAGAACAGCCAGATATCGATATGATAGCCAGTGGCCACTTCTCCCGCGAAGACTCTCAGCAGAAATCCGGCGGCAATAGCAAAAATATCTAAGAGAATGATATTTTTGAGATAGAAGGAATAAGAGACCTGGAGGGCAAAATAAACAAGGACAATGATCACAAACGATGACGAAACTAATGTTCCCAAAAAAAGGGCCAGTGCAGTCAGAATAACGGTAGCTAAAATTCCGGTCCGGCGGGATAGTTTCCCTGACGCTAGTGGCCGATTTTTTTTAAAGGGATGGAGTCGGTCCTTATCAATATCAGCCAGGTCGTTAACAATGTAAATTGCTGATGAAGTGGCACAAAAGGAAAGGAAGGCCAAGATAGTACTTCCCAGGAGAGTAAGATCAAGGAGTTGGCCGCTGAAAAAAATTGCCGCGAAAACTGCCCCATTCTTTATCCATTGCCGCGGTCTAATTTCTTTAAAAAGGTAGAAGAGTGTTTGAGCCATAATATCAGGGCGACCACCGCGACCGCAACGACAACAATGGCAAAGAATTTTTGCGTTGCGTTCACCGAGAGTGCGATCACTGCTAATATAGCAGATACTCCCCAGTAGAACAAGGCAATATGAGCTTTACTGACTCCAACTGCCAATAGTCGGTGATGGAGAAAACTTCTTGTCCCTAGGGTAGGATTCTTACCTTGGAGAATTTGCCCGAGTTTAACGTAGAGCGAATCAACGATAGGTATACCAAGGACCAAGATTGCCGTGCCAATTTTGGCAGTGGATAATATGGCTAGGGTTGCCAGTAAATAACCGGCTAAGGACTTGCCTCCATAGCCAGGCATGATTTTTTGGGGAAAAAAGTTCCAGGGCATAAAGCCGAAATAGATTCCCGCAGTGATGAAGGCTAAAGTTGTACCGGTCCAAGCAGGAAAGTTGGCGATAGAGATTTGGGTAAAGGAGAGGAGCCCAATGGTAAAGGCGGCTATAGTGACGAACCCAGGTAGTTGGCCGTCAACTCCCCCACTCCAGCCGACCATGTTCATGGTCCAGCTGATCCAGAGAATAGCTATTAAGTCAGCAATCGGTAAAATGCTGTGTTCTCCCATAAAGACAAAAGTCCACCGGATACTATCGAGATGGATAACTCCACCGGTTAGGGGATTAGTGATAAACGGTATCCCAGCCCCTCCAGCTACTGCGAGGCTAGCGGCAATGATATTGGTGGCTAGTCGAAGATAGGGGTGGACATCGTGGTAGTCATCAATTAATCCAACAATAGCCAGAATAAGGGCCCCGAGCAAAATTCCCGCCAGTTCCTTAGTAATGGGAATAAAAATTAAACAGGTGACAACTAGCCCGGAGATAAGTGCCAATCCTCCCGCTCGAGGAACAACCCGAGTTTCTGTGTGTGCTGGATGGGGTCTAATGGCTGGGTCGTCGACGAGTCGGAAATACTTGGCGATTTCGATAACCGCCGGTAGTGTTATGGTGGTGATTAGTGCAGCTACTACAAAAGGTATCAAAGCTATGTTGCGAAAAATTGGGAAAATTAGCTCAAACATTAACTCATTAAGTTAACAATTCTAAACGTGGTGATAGCGGCTAAAATGGCGACTAACGAGGCGATGCCCACCAAAATATAGGCAGCGATTTTATCTCGGCTATGTAATGACGTAGCCAGTCCAAAGTTTATAAGTCCAATAGTCAGGGCTCCGCCAAGAGGAAGATAAATTAATTGATTTCTGGCCACCTGCAGTTCTCCCCAGGGCCGGCTGTAAAAAAGGGGAATTTCCAGGGGGAGATTGGTTTGGGCGAGAGCTGTAAAGATAACTACTGTTGCTAGAGGGAGAATCCAGCCAACAAAGGCACTGATCATTAACCGATCTTTAGTAGCGCTTTCTGACCAACTGGAAAATCGCTCTCGCGTCTTATTGAGAGAGTAAAATTGTTTAGGTATCTCCGTTTTGGGAGTAATGATTTCGAACCGGAAAGTGTCTTTTCGATTGGAAGTGGCCATAGTGCTTTAGTCCAATTTACCGTAAATTCGCCGAATCCCGGCAGCCACAGATTCCTCTTTAATTATATGAAACTTCCCCATATGTAAGGTATATTCAACGTGAGGGCCACCGCAAATTTCTCTACTCACTACATTACCACCACTATCGCTAAAGGTGTAAACCGTGACTTTGTCAGGATACCTTTCTTTAAAGAAAGCCAGCGCTCCCTTTTTAAGAGCCTCATTGTAGTCCATTGTTTCAACGGTGCGAACGAGATTTTTCTCAATTTGCTCATTCACAAAATCCTCCACTGCTTTTACTTGTTCAGGCGTTAGTTTTTCTCCATGAGAGAAGTCAAAACGAAGCCGCTCGGCAGTAAGATTGGACCCTTCTTGACGAATGTGGGGTCCCAGCACTTTCCTTAGTCCAGCTTGCAAAAGGTGAGTAGCACTGTGGTACCTAGTAACAATTTCGGAATGATCAGCTAGCCCTCCTTTAAATTTACCTTCAGTGGCTGATCTTGAAAGAAGTCGATGTTCATTAATCAGTTTTTCTAATCCGGCAGTATCAATGGCCAATCCTTTATCATTCATTATTTCTTGAAGTATTTCGATAGGTACTCCATAAGTTGTTATAAATTTAAATGCCCAATATGAATTGAGCGTAATTTTATGATATCGAAAGCTGTTGATAAGTTCACGAAATCTTGTTTCATCATCTTTTGAAATTATAATTGGTTTTTTTATCTCTTCGAGATTGGTTGAGTAGGGTTTCCCTCCGTTTTTCGTATATAGCTGGTACAATTCTATTAGACGGTCACGTTGTTCCTCCACAATAAAAGTGTTAATGACGCCCTCTTTAGTGGCAAGTAACGAAAGATTGGAAAAAAAGGAATTTTTTGTCAGAAAATCGACTGTTTTTTGAACTTCGTATACTTCTTCGATTTCCTTCATTATCACTGAGGGAATATCTTTTGGAGTTTTATTTATTGCCGCGATTAGAGGAGTGATTTTTTCAATTTCGTTCATGCCTTTGGCTAATGAATTCCTGAACTTATCTTCTTCCTCCCTTAATATATTTTTAATCAGTTCTTGGTTATTAAGTAACTCAGGATACACGACTTTGTAAATAGCAATATTGCTGTCGGCAATAATTGGAGTGAATGAGTCTTGAATTTGTAGCTCTCTTGCAAAACGGATCGAACGCCTGATTAGTCTTCGTAAAATGTAGCCACGGTCCACGTTAGAGGGTCTTACGCCTTCTGAAATAAGAAATACTGATGATTTAATATGGTCGGCAATAACACGAAACATAAGGGTGACTCTTTCATCTTTACCATATTTTTTACCAGATATTCTTTCTAACTCTTGAATGTTTTTATAGTGGATGTCAGTGAGATAGAAATCCGGATTGTCATTTAAGACAGATAGGGTTCGTTCAAATCCACCACCAAAGTCAACATTTTTCTGAGAGAGTTCGGTCAAATCTCCGTTTTCTTGTTTTTGATATTGTATGAAGACTGAATTACCAATTTCTAAAAACCTACCACAGTCACAATTAGGATGACATTCGTCATTAGAGAACTTTGACGTTTCATGTATCTTTCTATCTTGGCCAAAGTCATAAAAAACTTCTGAATCAGGACCACCTATTTCTCCTACGGGCATTTCCGATGGGGTTCCACTTCTAGACCACCAATTTTTTCTAAAATCATAATAATGAATCCGATTTTCTGGGATTCCTAGAGATTTCCATATTTTTTCGGATTCCTCATCTTTTGGAACGCTAGCGCTCCCTTTGAAACAAGATACATGCAACTTCTTTAAGGGGATACTGAGGACTTTAGTCAAATACTCTAGATACCAACTGAGTTGTTCATTTTTAAAATAATCTCCTAACGACCAGTTACCATACATTTCGAAAAAAGTATCATGGCGATTGTCTCCCACCTCTTCAATGTCTTGTCCTCGGAAGCATTTCTGAATATCTACCAGTCTAGTGCCTAGCGGATGGGGTTGGCCAAGAAGATACGGAATCAAAGGCTGCATGCCCGAGCCGGTAAAAAGTGTGGTAGGGTCGTTGTCAGGAACCAGTGAACTCGAATGAATATGCACGTGGTTTCTGGGGGCCTCCTGCCAAAACTTGAAATATTTATCGCGCAATTCTAAATGTGTCATACCAACAAAAAAACTCGTCTGTGTAACCAAATACTCACTTTGGGTTACAAGGACGAGTCAAACTCGTGGTACCACCTTGTTTTACCCTCCAAAGCCTTGGCGACGGAGGGCCTCTCTTGTCTAATTTATACAGTAGACCTCTGTAAAGCTCCCGGGGTGGCCTTTCCTGACAGGAATTCTTCCCGATCAACGCTCACCCTGTATTGTACGCCCCCTGGGACCCGTGGTCAAATTATTTTGTTTTTTTACTGCTTGCCACCACCCGGGCTTTTTTGAGGGGGATAGTCTCAATCTGAGGGGGGAGGATTTTACCTTCCTGTACGTCAGTTGGCCTCGTTTGGGGAGCGGTAGCCTCTGAGATCAGCAGTTTGACGTCATCAAGGAGACTTGCTGGCAGGTCCTGCAAAAGACCTTTTGAGTTTTGCACCATATCATCGACGGTAGTAAAGACTCCGGGGAGCTTGTTACGCAAATCCCTGCGCACCTTTTTACCTTCTTCCGTTCCAAAAAGAAATGCGGCGGCAACACCAAGAGTAGCACCGGCAATTATTCCGCCTAACAGTGGGAGCCGTTTGTCTATTGCCATAGGAGAAAGCCTACTTCTTATCTTTGGTAAGTAGCTTGATAATACTAGACCAGCCCTTTACTCCTGTTAGCATCGTTGAGATCATGCTGACTGGTTTACTGACCGATTCTGAGATTACTCCGGTATCATCTAAAACCTTGTTGGTTTTTGCTAAAGTAAGTCGGAACTCTTTGAGAACAAAATAAAGTTGCGTCGCCACCACTCCTAACATAATAGTAATTGCTACTAGAGCTGCAATAAAGATAACCTGAGTTAGATCCATACTTGTTTCCAGCATAGTCTAAACAGAGCTTGAATGCAACCTTCAGAGCTACTGTTCCAGCCGAACTGTTCGTATAACAGTTGACTGCTTCTTAAATTTATTGGTGGCGACGATTTTTAGAGTGTTAATTCCTCGGCGAAGCGTCAGCTTCTGGCTAAATGTTCCAGCTTCATTGACTCCGACCACTTCGTCATTAATTGTTAAGGCGGCTTCTGGATCAATTTTCCCCTTTATCTCTATAACTTCAGCTTTGGTAACGGTATTATTTTGCGGGGAGTCAACGTTTAAAACGGGTGCTCCTGCAAACTTAACGTAGGAATAGACCAAATAACCGAAGAAAAGTAGGAGAAGAATTGCTATTGACGTAGAGGCGAAGAGTTGGGGGGTAAGGCTAAACGTAGGTTTTATTCTATCTTTTCTAGTGGGACTTAAAACCTCCGGTTGTTCGATTGTTGTTTGCCTTCGGTAAAAAGCTAAAGCGTCTTCCGGGGAGATTCCCAGAAATGTAGCGTAGTTTTTAATGAAACCGCGAACGAATGCACCCGGCGGCATGCTGGCAAAGTCGTTTTTTTCAATAGCCTCCAGAAATTTAGCTCTGATTTTAATGGCTACCTCTACCTGGGTAATTGACAGGTGTTTTTTTTCCCGAGCCAAGCGCAGAATTTCACCAACAGTGGTCATGAGGTTTGACTAGCTTCTGTTCGACTAGCAAAATATTCATCAGCGTTTCTAACCAGTACGTCTCGGGGTTTACTGCCCTCTCCTGGACCAACTATCCCTAGCTCCTCAAGCGTATCTAAGATCCGCGCGGCTCGAGCGTAACCAATTGACAACTTACGCTGAAGCAGGGAGGCTGAAGCTCGGTCAAATTGGCACAGAATTCTAATCGCCTCGTCAATAAGTTGGTCGCCACCACCGGCGGCTGTTCCTTTTTGACCGGGTCGTTGTTGTATTGTGTGCATGCTGGTAACCTCCTCTGTGTATTGAACAGGTCCCCCTTTAGCTTTAAGAAAATCAACCAATCGATGAACCTCAGAGTCGGAGATGAATGCTCCTTGAATACGACTGGGCCTGCTTTGGTCGGGGGGAATATAGAGCATGTCTCCCCTGCCTAAGAGTTTTTCCGCTCCCGGAGCATCAATGATTACTCGCGAATCAATCATTGAAGTAACGTTAAAAGCGATTCGACAGGGAATGTTAGCTTTAATTAACCCGGTGATGACGTCAACGCTTGGTCTTTGGGTGGACAGGATTAGGTGAATGCCAGTAGCCCGGGCCATTTGGGCTAGGCGACAAACGGCGTCTTCGACTTCAACGGGAGCAAACATCATTACGTCAGCCATCTCATCAATGACTATAATCAAGTAGGGTAGGGCTTGAAAACCAGCCAGTTCGTTATACCCTTCCATATTGCGTACTCCCACCGAGGCAAATAATTTATATCTTCTTTCCATTTCCGTGATTGCCCATTTTAAGGCAGAGAGCACCTTGTCCACTTCAACAATCACTGGCGTTAGCAAGTGAGGAATCCCATTGTAAAGTGATAGTTCGACTCGTTTGGGATCGACAAGTATCAATTTTAGTTCTGCAGGTGAGTTGCGATACAACAGGGAGGCCAGTAACGCATTGATAGAAACGGACTTACCAGATCCGGTAGCTCCAGCAATAAGGGCGTGGGGCATTTTGGCAATGTCTGCCACTTGAGCTTGTCCTGAAACATTTAGTCCGAGAGCAATAGTCAGCTTGCTGGCGGACTGCGCAAAAGCGGGCGAATCAAGAATCTGCTTAACAGTAACAGATTCGGGAGTGCGATTGGGGATTTCAATTCCTACTAGTGACCGACCGGGGATGGGAGCTTCGATGCGGATTTGACCAGGAGCAGCCAATGCTAAGGCCAGGTCGTTTTGTAAAGTCATGATTTTTGACAGTTTAGTCCCCACGGCAATTTCGAGAGCGTATTGGGTCACGGCTGGTCCTCTGTTGACTTCGGCTACCCGAGCGGTAATTCCAAAAGCTTCCAAGGTTTTTTCAATAATGGCAGCGTTTTGATTGACATCGCCCCGGTCAGCTTTCCCCCCAGGAGTATCAGAAAAAAGGTTGATTGGAGGGTACTCCCACAGCTTGGTTTCTTCCTGTGTGTTTTGTAGGCCATCACTAGTGGCAATACTGGCAGTAACACTGGCGGTGGATGGTGGTTGACCCGTTGACGGTTTTGGGTTAGCTTGGGAAGTGACGGGACTAACCGAGTTATCCGAAATTGCCCCCGCTGCCTGCTGAGAGAGAAAGTCAGTTCCCACCCCTTTTTGACTATTGCTGACTGTTGTCAAATTATCTTTGACAAAAACAGGTTTAGCTTTACTAGCAAAGTGAAAGTATTTTTGAAAAAATGCCTTAAGAGTAGCAGCTGTTTCCTGAATGATCTTGGCTGCTTCCCCAAGAGAAATGTTCAAAAATACTGTTAGGCCGAAAAGCGCTACTAAGAGAAAAACGAAAAAGACGGCAAACCCCACAGGGAGAAGAGAATAGAGTCCGGCAAACAGGCTTTCTCCAAAGCTTCCCGATGTTGAGAGTGCCCAAAGTGACAAACTAACGAGCGACAGCCCAATAATACTATTGGCTTTAGCTATCGAAATTTTAAATTTGGCGAGGGCCAAAGCGAGTTGAACCATGATGATGGCGAGTAAGATTCTCCCCCAACCAAAATTACTACTAAAGAAATGGTTGATTCTACCAAGGAACTGACCATTAGGTATTACTACGGCGATGAGAAGTAGCCCGGCACTACCAAATAGCGCTAGGGAAAAAAGCGAATAAACTGTCTGTTTGCGGAGTTTGAGTTTAAAAAGAGATCTTCTTCTGGCCATGGCAGATTAAAATATACTCTTATTTTAGCAAGAAAACTGCATCTTTGCAGAAATGAGTAGTTTGTATATGATCACTACTATGACAATCGGCAGATTATTAACCTTTATCCACGCTGAAAACGATCGGTTGGATAAAAAGTATCGGTTTTCTACCAAGCTAGAAGCGCTTCTGGCTAAGACAGTTAAAATGGGCGAGGAATTGGGCGAGTTGTATGGTGAAATTCTTGGGACAAGTAAACTCGTTCGTAAAGAAAAGTTGGGAAGATACTCAAGAAGCACCATCGAAGATGAAATTGCCGACTGCATCATAACCACTCTCCTTGTGGCTGACAGTCTTGGAGTCGACGTAAGCAAGGCACTTGAGAAGAAAATAGAAAAGATAAACCAGCGTTATTCTAGACTTCCATAATAACCGGAAGGATTAGAGGTCTTCGGTGAGTAGCTTCAAACAAAAACTTTTCCAGCGACTCGCTGATGCGGCGTCTTAGAAATCGCATATCACTGTTTTGCGGTGGGTGCTTTTGCACCACCTCCCTAACTAGTTGTTTGGCTTCACCGATAAGTTCCTCAGATTCCTTCATATACACAAAACCCCTGGAAACAATATCAACGTCTCCCACCACTTCTCCAGTGGCTTTTTCAAAAGGTATTATAGCCATAACTACACCATCGGCAGACATTGTCAGTCGGTCGCGAAGGACTACGTTGCCAACGTCTCCAATACCCAGCCCGTCAATAAGAACGTTTTTAATTTCCGCTTTTCCAGCCAATCTTACTTTGCCATTTTGAAATTCGTGAATTGAACCCTCCTCGGGGTTAACAATTTGCTCCTCTGTATAGCCCATTCCCATAACCATTTTAGAATAGCGCTTAATCTGTCTTAAATTTCCCCCAATCGGCCAGACAAATTTTGGTTTAGTCAAATTTAACATCAGCTTTAGCCCATCGGCAGCTTCGTGTCCAGAGACATGGAGATCGTCCAAGATTCCAGAATAGTAGACCTCAGCCCCAACTCTAAAGAGCGTGTTAATGAGTTCGTCAACTGCGTTTTCGCTTCCTGGAATTGGATCCTGGGAGAAGATAACCATATCGCCTTCAGTGATTCTGATTTTGTGTTCACCGTTGGCAATACGTGATAGGGCAGCGTTGTCTTGTCCTTGAGCTCCGGTAGCCAGCACCATAACCTGATTGGGAGGGAGAGCGTTTACTTGTTCAGCTTTAATAATAATTTGGCGCGGCAGGGTTAAAAATCCCAACTTCACTGCAGTTTCGGCATTTTGTTCCATACTGCGTCCAGCAAAGGCGACCTTTCGTCCGTGGCGCTGGGCAACATTGATCGCTTGTTGAATGCGACTAATGTTGGATGACGTCGTAGTCATAATAAATTTCCCTTTACACTTTTGAATTTGCTGTTCAAAGGTTTCTTCAATCATTCTTTCAGACAGTGTATAGCCTGATTTTTCCACCCGGAGACAATCACTAAGGAGACACAAGATTCCTTGTTTTCCCACTTCTGCGATACGCTGAACATCGGTGGGAAAGTTGTCAACCGGAGTCCAGTCAAACTTGAAATCAGAGCCGTGGTAGATGACTCCCGCTGGGGTGGTAATGATTAAATTTGCCGCGTCAGGAATTGAATGAGTCACATGGACAAACTCGACTTTAAAATCCCCAGCCCCGATAGGTTGTCCATAGAGTCCCTCTCTAAAGTCTACTTTAAGCCCCGCCTCTTCGCATTTGTGTTTAGCAAGTCCGATCGTCAGTTTGGTGCCATAAACAGGAATACTCGGAAGTTCTGGCAAAATATAGGGCAGGGATCCGCGGTGATCCTCGTGGCCGTGGGTTAAAAAGATGCCTCTAATTTTGTCTTTTTTGTCAAGGAGGTAGGTAATATCAGGGATGATAAGGTCAATTCCCGGCATGTTCTCGTCAGGAAAAGCAATCCCACAATCGACAATAATAATGTCCCGCTCCGTCTCATAAACGTACATATTACGGTTGACCTCCATCCCACCCAAAGAGAGGACGCGAACCTTACCTCCAAATGAAGCCTGTCGTTGATTTTGATTTGGTGTGAATAAATCCATATGATTTTAGACTAATTGTAACTGTTCTCCGCCTTTTTTGCTGCTCGAGTTGGTCTCGGCTTCTTTGGGGGTAGGAGATAACAGTTCTTTGAGTTTGATAAAATCTTGCTCAAACGTATGTAACAGGTTGGTGGCTCTTAGTGCAGCGGCCGGATGATACATGGGATAGACCAGAAGGGGACGTCCATCCCATTCGATAGTATGGGGTTGGCCGTGAATCCTACTAATACTGACTCCCTCACCCAAGAATTTGTACATGGAAAACCTGCCTAGGGTCACTACTACCTTGGGGGCGATGGTTTTAATCTGCTTATCAAGAAATGGCTTAAAAAAAGCAATTTCTTCCGGAGTAGGATCCCTGTTCTCTGGCGGACGGAACTTAACGATGTTAGTAATATAAACTTCTCTTTCATCAAACCCATTCTTAGCGAGCTCTTTTCGCAGCAGTTTTCCGGCTTGTCCGACAAAGGGTCGCCCCTGCTGGTTTTCGTTAAATCCTGGGGCTTCTCCTATAAAGAGAATTTCTGCATCTGGATTACCCTCTCCTGGTACTGGATTAACATTGGGCCCTGCGAGAGGTCCCCCGTTAGTGGCGGCTATTTCTTTGGCAATGTCATTTAGCTGGGATAGTTTGCTCTTAGCGTCCATAGTCCCATTCTAGCAATTAAGAAGGAAGGAATTCCGACAAATTAGCCTCATTAATTACTACCGCTTTATTGTTACTGGTCACAATTTTCTTGGCGGCTTTTCGCACCATTCCTCCAATTGTGCGCTCAAGAGTACGAATCCCCCCGTCAAAGCCCAACGGTCTAACAACTTTTGACCAGACTGTGGGATCAATCTGAAGAGAATCTGGGGGGAGACCAGAATCCTTCATAATTCTGGGAAGGACATAGTCTCTTGCGATGGTGGTTTTTTCCTCATCCGAGTAGGAGGGCATGGTAATAGGTTCGAGACGGTCAAGGACGGCGGTACTAATGTGGGAGGTGTTGTTACTGGTGGCAATAAAGAGGACTTCAGAAAGATCGAAAGGAAAGTCGATATAGTGGTCAGTGTAGTGAGAATTCTGGCCTGGATCTAGTAGCTCGACCAGGACACCCATGATTGTCGTGCGAGCGTCATCGGCTACCCGGTCAATTTCATCCAAAAGAATAACGGGATTTCTAGTTCCAGCACGCCTTAAAGCCTTAATAATAGCTCCTGGTTCAGCGTCTAGGTAAGCTCGAGATTGCCCACGTAGGTAAAGAGCGTCTCCGATACCTCCAAAAGGAATACGCTCAAACTTTCGTCCCATGGCTTCCGCTATTGAGTACGCGAGGGTAGTTTTACCAGTACCTACCAGGCCAACGAGCGCAAGAATAGGAGCTCGATTGACTTTTATTTGCTTAGCGTTTTCTTCGTTATTTTGTGCGGTCAGCTTCAGAACAGCTAGGTATTCAATAATTTTGTCTTTTACGGCCTGTAACCCATAGTGGTTTTTATGGAGAATTTTTTCGGCGTTATCGAGATCTAAAATATCGTCCGAACGCTTGTTCCAGGGTAGGGCGGTAATCCAGTCAATGTAGCGACTGGCATTATCAAACTCCGCAGCATAATTGCCACCCATTTTGGCAATTCTATCCAGACGTACAATCATCCCTTTAGCTTTTTCTAGAAGCTCGGGAGGTAGAGGGGCGTTAATAATTTTTTGCTCTAATTGGGTGATTTCTTGCAGGTTCTGTTGATCCATAAGTTGCTTTCAGTATAGCAAAGAAGATGTGGTTGGGGGCGATAGCCGTCTTTTTTAGAAGCTTCTTTTAAACCCACCGCGTCTGGGTCCGCCAAAATTTCGCCCACCTTGCTGGTTATTACTCACTCCACCAGTAGGAGCCTCTTTAGGCCCCCAGTACATAGCTAGGTTAATTCTTCCCATATCATCGATCTCAACGACCTTAACGTGGACCTTGTCTCCCAAGTGGACTACCTCTTCGGGGTTACTAACAAAGCCGGCAGTCATCTTAGAGACATGAACTAACCCTTCTTTGCCGGGGAGAATTTCCACAAAAGCGCCAAATGGCAGAATTCGCTTGACCTCGCCGTCAAATTCTTCGCCAATTTGCACTTCGCGTACCATGCCCGAGATCCAATTAGCGGCTTTTTTGACTGCCTCGATGTCCACAGCGCTTATTGTCACTAGGCCGGAGTCAACAATATCAACACTAGCACCAGTAGTAGCGATGATATTTTTAATATTGCGACCCCCTGGGCCAATAACTTCTCCAATTTTGTCAATTGGGATCTGGAGAGTCACAATTTTTGGGGCGTATTGGCTAACAGTCTTGCGACTTTGACTAATTATTCCTAGCATTTTTTCTAAAATTTCCAGCCGTCCCTGTCGAGCCTGGATAATGATCTCCTCAATCATCTTTAAGGATAGCCCGCGGAAGGTATCTGATAATTTGATATCTAGTTGGACAGCAGTAACACCAAGTTCGGTCCCAGCCACCTTAAAATCCATATTGCCGTAAAAGTCTTCCTCACCCCGTAAGTCTGTTAGAACTAGATAGTTATCTTGATCCTCGGCAATTAGTCCCATAGCGACCCCACTAACTGGGGCACTAATAGGAACGCCGGCGTCCATTAGAGCCATAGTTGATCCACAAGTGGAACCCATAGACGAAGAACCATTTTGGGACAGGGCTTCAGACACCACGCGGATAGTGTAGGGAAAGTCAGTTTTAGAGGGGATTACAGGAAAGAGAGCTCGCTCGGCCAAAGCTCCGTGACCAATTTCGCGTCGACCAAGACCGCCCATACGACCGGTTTCTCCAACCGAATAGGGTGGAGAGTTGTAGTGATGGATATAGCGTTTTTCTTCCATTCCTTCGGCAGTTTCTATCCATTGTTCTAGGCTCGGACTAGCGAGGGTAACTACAGAAAGAATTTGGGTTAGTCCGCGATTGAAAAGTGCCGACCCGTGAGTTCTGGGTAGCAGTGCTACTTCACCATCAACTGGGCGCACTTCGGTGGGGGTCCGACCATCGGCGCGTTTTTTTGTTTCCAGAGTAGTTTTTCTGAGCGATTTCTTAAGAAGATAGTCAACAATTTGAGGAATTTGGGATTTATCTGGATTCTCTTTGAATTTTTCGCTAGCCACCTTTTTAAACTCATTAATCATGCCTTTGTCAGATTGAGAAGCGGGACCGTCGATTGTAATATAACCTTTAATTTCTTTACCGAATTCTTTTTCCACCTCACGGATAAGTTCCTCATTGAGACTAATCCCATTGTAGGGAAATTTATCTTTTCCGGCTTCGACCTGCAGCTCAGTCAGTGCTTTGATGATTGCCTGATTTTCTTCGTGAGCCTTTTCAATGGCTTTAATCATTTTTTCTTCCGGAAGTTGATTTGCTCCGGCCTCAATCATAATCACGCCTTCTTTATTGGAAGAGACGACCAGATCGAGATCAGAAGATTCCATTTCTGAGAGCAGTGGGTTGATGAGGAAGTTTTCCTCGGGCTTTGACTCGTGCCCAATTCTTACTGCGGCAATTGGGCCTTCCCAGGGAATGTTAGATACAGAAAGAGCAGCCGAAACGGCGTTAAGAGCGATCATATCGTGATCATTGGCGTTATCGGTTGAGAGAAGAGTGACGATAATTTGGACCTCGTTTACGAGATCTTTAGGAAAGAGCGGACGAACTGAACGGTCAATAAGGCGACTGGTTAAAGTGGCTTCGTCAGTCGGACGACCCTCGCGTTTTACCCAGCGGGATCCCTTAATGATTCCTCCAGCGTAGAGCCTTTCTACAAAATCTATGGTCACGGGAGCTCCACCATCGGGATAGGGCTTTTCCGCGCCTAGCATGACAGTAACAAGAACTTCTGTTTCCCCATAGAGAGCGATGACTGATGCGCTTGCTTGAGGAGCTACCTTGCCGATTTCTAGGCGTAGTGTTCTACCGGCAATTTCAATATTTTTGGTAACGAATTTTTTAGTCATGATTCTTTTATTCAGTTGTCCTTAGGACCTTACGAAGATAAAGAGGAAAAATATTTTTTGTTCTTCTTTAGTAATCTACTACTTTGTAAGTCCGAGGGAAGCTGTTACTTGTTGATATCTTTCTTTAGCTTTCTTACTGAGGTAGTTTAACAGACGGCGACGCTTCGACACAATAGTCAAAAGGCCACGTCTGCTATGGACATCGTGGTTGTGTTTCTTGAGGTGAGCTGTTAGTTTGGCAATTCGCTCGGTTAACAGGGCAATTTGTACCTCTGGTGAACCGGTATCGCCTTTAGCTTGCGCAAACTTTTCAATAATTTTCTTTTTATCGTTAGTGAGTAGTGTCATAAGCAGGGGTATTATCCCAAATAAAGTCTAAAGTGTCTAGGTCGAAATTAAATTACTGAAGTTCCCCGATAGGCTTTTGGTTGGCTCCAGTCGGCTGGAACATTCCCCTGGGAATTATTCAGTGGCGGTTCGGGAGTTGAAATAGGGTCCTGACGCTTAGGAACCTGACTGATCGCTTTTGCTCCGGCCCGCAGACAAATTGCCGCAGCTTCTAAGGTGGCAGCGGCTACTCGTTCGGACTGAAAATGATTGGTCGCCTGAACAATGCCCTGATACAGATTTGAAGCAATATCAGTGTCAATCTGACCATTAATGGCACGGAGGAAAAAAGTAGCAATTTCAGAAAGAGAGGCCGCGTCAGGTTCTACTAAATTAAACTTTCCATAATCTTTATTGGGATCGTGATTATCGATATTAATAATCGGACAGGCCCCTAGCAGATTACTGTCATTGAGCGCTCCTAGTTGGCTAGGTTCCAAGACATCAATGGTAAAAATCAAATCAGCTGACCCCCCGACGGTGGTAAATTTAAAGTTACTAGGGTTAGGAACGAATCCTTCCCTAGGGGTAATAGTCATTTTAAACGCATCGCCGTGGGTTTGGTCTTCCAGGTAGGTGACGTGCTCAAAGTCGCCTAAGGTATAAGGCTGGTAGGTCAGAAGGAGGTTTTTACCGGCTAGTGTAGTCTTTACGTTGTTCACTCCTACCAGATTGCCTACCTCAACTAGCGGCAGACTTTCCATGGCTACTGTTACATCTTTGCCCATCTTAAGAAGGGACAGGTAAATAGCCAGAGCTGCAGCCATAGCGTCAATTGAGGGATCCTTGTGGGTAAGAATCAGCACGCGCTGGGCGCTACTTACAAGAGATTGAATCTGGTTAAGATCTTCGTTGGTCATACTATCCTATAGCATATTATAGCATCACCAGGGCGAAAGTCAACTTCGCTATCAAGAAGCACGCCGCATTCCTTGCCCTTTTCAACCTTGTTAGATTCGTCCTTTTGGACTCTAAGCGCCTTGATACGAGCTAAACCGACTATAATCTCACCACTTTCGTTTTGAGCGTCGTGCCGGGTAATTCGTGCCTGGTCTCCGCGAGCAAGACGGCCGTCCATGACTTTTGTTCCCGCAATTTTAGTCTTATCAAAGGGAAACTCAGCAATGATTTGGCCTACTCCTAAGATCTCCTCAGTCGTGATGGGTTCAAGCATGCCTGCTGCGGCGTCGTCAAGTTCAGAAAGCAGTTCGTAGATGATTTTATAGGTACGCACCAGAACTCGGTCGGCCTCAGCGAGCTTGAGAGCTGTAGGGCGGATTTTGGTAGCAAAACCTAAAATAATAGCTTTAGTGCTCTTCGCCAGCAAAACATCAGCGTCAGTAATTTCGCCCACCTCGCTGGATAAGGTGGTAACGTTATCTGGGATTTTGGCCATAATAGCGTCGAGTGAACCAACAGTATCAGCTCGAAGTATTAGCTTAAGCGACTCACTGTCTTCTTTACTACTGCCGTGGGCCCTGGTTTTAATTAATGCTACATCCCCAGTGGTATCTGGTAGTTCGCCTTGTAGCTTAGCTCCAATCGTGGGCACCTGCGCCAGACCGAGAATTTCCACTGGCATTCCGCAGGTGGCCTCACTAATATGGGCGCCTGTATAGTCGATCAAAGCGCGAACTTTGACTAATTGACCATTGATAAAGACGGGTTGGGCTACTTTAATGGTGCCATCTTGAATAATGGCGGTAGCCACTGCGCCACGACCCTTATCTAATCGCGACTCAATAATTGTTCCTTTAAGTGGGTTTTCGGCATTGCCACTTAGCCCAGTCATTTTAGCCAAAAGGTCGATTAATTCTAGTAGTTCCGTAATTCCTTGATTTTGCTTGGCGGAGACCTTGACCATTGGGATCTGCCCCCCAAAGCTTTCGAGCATTACTTCATAGCGTAAAAGGTCCTGAGTGACCTTGTCGACATTAGCATCGGGTAAATCGATTTTGTTGATAGCCACAATGAAGGGAATGTTGGCTTCTTTTATAATCTGGATAGATTCGATGGTCTGGGGCATTACCGAATCATTTGCGGCTACGACCAAAATCGCGATATCAGCCACTTTTGTCCCAAAAGAACGCATTTGGCTAAAAGCTTCGTGACCGGGGGTATCAATAAACGTAATTTTCCTGTCCTGATCTAGAGCAACCTGATAAGCACCAATGCCCTGCGTAATACCCCCGTGCTCAGAAGCAGCAATACTTGTTTGGCGAATGGTATCGAGGAGGGTGGTCTTACCGTGATCTACATGACCCAAGACTACGACTACTGGAGGTCGGGTCGTTGGGCTTGCTGCGGTGTTTTTCTTGCTAGTTTTTGCCATAGGTTTTTTAGTTGAAACAAAGCGCGAATCATATGTTTAATTTTGATTGGCTGGTGTCTCATTGTTTGGGTCGTCAGCACTGTCGTCACTGGTCTTTTCAGCGTCCCCACCATTACTAGTAGTAGCAGCAGCGTTTTGATCGTCGTTAGTACTGTTAGTGGCTAGTGGCTCCTTTTTCTCGGCCTTTTCAGCCTGCAGCGGCGTTTGGTTACTTTCGTGTTCAGTGCGACCCTTAATGTCAATTTTCCAACCGGTTAACTTGGCGGCGAGTCTGACGTTTTGCCCCTCTTTGCCGATCGCTAGGCTTTGCTGATCGTCAGCTACCACAGCGATTGCCGAGTGGTTTTTTTCATCAAGAATTACTTCAATATCTTTCGCTGGAGCTAGTGCTGCAGCGATGAGAGCTGCTGAATCTTCGGTGTACTGAATAATATCCACTTTTTCATTCCCTCCGAGTTCATTAATGACGGCTTGAACCCGAACTCCTTTTTGACCGACACAGGCCCCCACCGGATCTACTCCCGACTGGGTACTAAAAACGGCGATTTTAGTCCGCCCTCCTGCTTCTCGGGCAAGTAATTTAATTTCGACCGCTTTTGAGTTGACCTCAGGAACTTCGCGGGCAAATAGTTGGGCGACGAGTTCTTTATGGGCGCGTGAGGCAACGATTTCTTGGCCTCTCGCTGATTCCCTGATTCCCTCAATGTAAAAAGTGAGGCGCTGGTTTAAGTGGTACCGCTCGATTGGATTTTGTTCCTGAGGCGGCATGACCGCCTCGGCTTTATTGATTTCTACAATAAAATTTGGTCCATCCTGGCGCAGGATGTTACCTGAGGTAATGGTCCCCACTCGCTGAGAGAAGTCTTCAATCACCGCTTTTTTCTCCGCTTCCCTGATACGCTGCCTTAGGACTTGTCCGGCGGTTTGGGCAGCAATACGACCAAAACCAGGCGGAGTAACGTTTTTGCCTTTTTCTCCTTTGTCATTTTTCTCATAGATTGCAGCTTCGCCGGTGTCAGGGTCAATGACTGCCATAAAGAGCTCAGGATCAACAATTTCTCCTGCAAGGCTTCTGTCCTTGCGGTAGGCCATGACAAGGGCGTCTTCAATAGTATGAAGAATCGTCTCCAGGCTAATGTTGCGCTCGGAAGCAACTTGGTTTAGTGCTAGTAAAAATTCTGATCGTACTTGGGCTGGCATATCTTCAAAAAAATGGGTGGGATCAATCCCACCTTCAACTCTTCTATTCTAACACTTTGAGAAATATCGTCAAGCTGTGCGCTTGGGTCAGGGTTAAAACCAGCCGCTCTTTTTCTTTTCCCCGAGCTTCACGAAATTTTCGAGCAAGTCTTTTTGTTCCCGTGTGATTTTAGTGGGTATCTTTATTTTTAGTCGGACATACTGGTCACCCTGGTGATTTGATTGGGGTAATTTAATTCCGTGTCCACGCAGTCTCATTATTGTATCGGGCTGAGTACCAGCTGGGATTTTCAGACTAACTTGGCCTGTTAGAGTCGGAATCTCTACCGTAGTTCCTAACACCGCGCTAGGGAAATCAATGTTGGCGTTGATATAAATGTCTGCTCCATTTCTTTGGAAGGTAGGGTCGGGATGAACCGATAGAACAATGTCGAAATCTCCAAAACGCACCCTTGAGCCATCATCGACTCCGGCGGGGATTTTAATAGTCATCGATTTACCATTTACTTGAATAGTTTTTTCTACCCCCCTTACCGCTTCCATAAAAGAAATATTGAGTGAATAGGCTTGGCGTCTTTGTCTAGTCGACCTTCCACCACCACTAAATCCCCCCCCAAAGAATTGCTCAAAAATTTCAAAAGGATCGGAGAAGCCACCAAAATCCACATTTTCAAACGGATTTTGTGCTCCACCACCGCCACCATAACTGCGGTAGGAATAGGAGAAAGGTCCCTGCTGTGGCCCACTACTGCCATTAGCAAAGGCTGAGGCGCCATACTGGTCATAGGCCTGGCGTTTTTCAGGGTTGCCAAGTACTTCGTACGCTTGGTTAATTTCTTTAAACTTCTCGGCAGCTCGCGGGTCTTTATTGCGGTCCGGATGCCACTGGAGAGCCGCCTTGCGGTAAGCAGCCTTAAGCTCAGCTTCATTGGCTGTTTTGGAAACTCCGAGGAGCTGATAATAGTCGTCACTTCCTGCCATATGAGTGTGGATTGTACCTGCTTTACAGGGAAAAGGCGATGTTGCCACCGCCTTTTCCGATCCTAATTACCATGTCTTCAGTGTTTGAACTTAGGCTTTCTTGTTCTCATCCACGACTTCCCCCTCCACAGTTGGTCCACTGGCATCCGCTTCGGGTCCGGCTGTTTCTTCAGTGGGCCCCCCAGTTGGTGCCCCTTCTGGTACTCCTTGACCCTGGGCTCCTGGCTGAGAGTACATCGCTTGGCCTACCTTCTGCAGGGAAGCAGACAGCTTTTCAGTTCCTGCCTTAATCTCTTCAGGGGTGCCCGTATCGAGGATACCTTTTAGAGCGGCAATGTTGTCTTCGACCTCTTTCTTAACATCAGCGGCAATCTTGTCGCCTCCGTCTTTAAGAGCCTTTTCGGACGTAAAGATGAGGGAATCGGCGCCGTTTTTGGCTTCGATCTGCTCTCTCTTTTTCTGATCCTCGGCAGCATGTTCCTCTGCTTCCTTAGTCATGCGCTCGACCTCGTCCTTGGAGAGTCCGGTACTGCCGGTGATCTTGATGGTTTGCTCCTTGCCACTGGCCTTATCTTTGGCTTTTACGGACAAGATACCACTGGCATCAATATCGAAGGTGACCTCAACTTGAGGTACCCCTCTTGGTGCTGGGGGAATACCATCGAGAGTGAATCTCCCGAGAGATTTGTTGTCAGCGGCCATCGGGCGCTCTCCTTGTAAGACATTGATCTCAACCTGTGTCTGGTTATCAGCCGCGGTACTAAAGACCTGGGACTTACTGGTTGGCACTGTAGTGTTTCTGGCAATAAGAGGAGTAGAGACTCCACCTAATGTCTCAAGACCTAGTGTCAAAGGGGTGACATCGAGAAGTAGAACGTCTTTGACTTCTCCTCCCAGTACTCCCGCTTGGATAGCAGCCCCAATTGCCACCACTTCGTCCGGGTTAACGGACTTATTGGGTTCTTTCCCAAAGAACTTGGTAACCACTTCGATGATCTTTGGCATGCGAGTCATCCCACCGACCAAGACGACTTCGTCAATATCAGCGGTAGTCTTACCTGAATCAGCGAGCGCTTTCTTAACAGGTTCGAGCGTCTTTTGGACGAGCTCATCCACGATTGCTTCAAGCTTAGCCCGAGACAATTTCATTGTGAGGTGTAGAGGCCCATTAGCCCCTTGGGTAATAAAGGGCTGATTGATCTCTGCTTCGCTGGAACTGGAAAGTTCAATCTTAGCTTTTTCAGCCGCTTCTCTTAGGCGCTGCAGGGCTTGGGGATCCTTGCGCAGATCAATACTGTTTTCCTTTTGGAATTCTTCAGCAAAGTAGTCTACGATCTTTTGGTCAAAGTCATCTCCACCAAGATGAGTGTCCCCATTGGTAGATTTAACCTCATAGACGCCTTCTCCTAGTTCCAAAATGGAAATATCAAACGTTCCACCGCCTAGGTCGTAAACCGCTATGGTGTGAGCGTTTTTCTTATCAAGACCGTAAGCCAGCGCCGCTGCGGTGGGTTCATTGATGATCCGCAGGACTTCTAGCCCCGCAATCTCACCCGCTTGTTTAGTTGCTTGGCGTTCCGCGTCGTCGAAGTAAGCCGGGACAGTAATAACTGCTTGGGTCACCTTTGTTCCCAGATAAGCTTCAGCGTCAGCTTTGATTTTTTGCAGAATCATGGCTGAGATCTCCTGAGGAGTAAAGGTTCGCCCCTCAACTTCCACCACTGCCATACCATCTCTACCCTCTTTAACAGTGTAAGGAAGCCATTTGATATCGCGCTGAACTGAGGCGTCTTTAAACTTTCTCCCCATGAGTCTCTTAATAGAGAAGATGGTTTGCTTGCTCTTTAAGACGAGCTGTCTCTTAGCTACGTCACCTACTACGTGAGACACAGGATCCACAACAGAGGGGATGGTACTTTTCCCTTCGCGACTATAAATAACTTTTGGTTGGCCACCCTCCATGACGGCCATACAAGAGTTCGTGGTTCCGAGATCGATTCCGATGATTTTTGCCATAGTGTCTCCCTTTTTAACTATTTATATAGATATATAACTTATGACCCAGACTCTTTGGTAGTACTTACTACCACTTTGGCGGGCCTGATAACACGGTCGTGTAATTGGTAACCTTTTTGTAACACCCTAAGTATAATGTCTTTTTCTTCTCCAACCTCAGTTCCAATGACCTCCGCTAAATTGGGATCGTAAGGCTTGTTCTCTAAAGTGATTTCTTTTACTCCTACCTCATCGATTATTTTCTTAAGCTGCGCAATAATCAAAGCAATTCCGTCGTCTTGCAAGTGTTCTTGCGCCTTTTCCAAATTGTCGAGCACTTCTAGTATCTTTTTAATCAGTGGCACGGTCGCGTACTGGCTAAACTCTTCCTTCCACGTCTGAGTTTGGCGTTCTAGGTTGCGATAATCGGCAATAGCACGCAAATATTTGTTCTCCATTGCCGCTGTCTCATCTTGGGCCTGTTCCTCTTTTGATTGTACCTCTTCGTTACGATCGATTGTTTGGTCGTCTTTCATAGGTTTACCAACTAGTTACCATTTCATCAATCAAGTTACCAAAATAACGAACGGTGGGAATAACCCTCGGATAGTTAAAGCGGCACGGGCCGATGATCCCAATCACGCCTTGGTGTTTTTTGTCCTTACCAAATCGAGTAAAAATCACGCCACAGGAGACGAGAGCGGTTTGGCCCAGGTCATCTCCTAATAGCACATGAATTTCGCTTTCCCCTTCTGCCCGATCAAAAATTCTGTCTAAATATTCAAAGTGATCCAAGAGTGATAGTACGTGGCGCGTTAACTCAATGTCAAAAAATTCAGGCATATCGAGGATATGGGCCGTGCCGGAATAATAGCTGTTGCCTTCAGTATCGGTAGCTACCGCCAGTGATTTAGTCCGGGACGCTAATTCTTTGGTTGCCTCACGGAGTGCTTTTTCAAATTCCTTCCTATAGTCCCAGACTTTCTCTTTAATACTAACTTCATCAGTCACCGAAAGTGTTTTTGGCTGCATCAAATAAGTGACATAGTATTTTAAGGCTAGAGGAGTGGGGGCTCGTCCTGCGCTGGTATGGGGCTGAGTCAGGTAGCCCATTTCACTAAGAGTAGCCATTTCGTTACGTAGGGTAGCTGGTGATACTCCCAAGTTGAACTTTTTGTCAAGGGTCAACGACCCGACCGGAGCAGCGGTTTCGATGTATTCATCGATAACGTGTTTAAGAATTGTAATTTGTCGCTGGGTTAATTCTGCCATAAACTTATGTTAGCTTTTATTCCTATTGGCACTGTTTTATCATGAGTGCTAAGAACTGTCAAGATGTCAGTGCAGACAAAAATCAAGCAATTAGTTACTATTAAGTAAATAGGAATTTACCAATGAATGGACAAGGATTTTTCAGGGGAAATATTAAAGCAATTTTGGGCTTGACTGCTTTAGTTGCTCTTGTGCCTCTAGTAATAATCGGTGGTACCCAGGCAGTGCGACTTTTTACTCAGGCGGCACCGATCAGAGCTAATATCACTGTCGATGTTGGTGCTTCCCAGGGCAGACTATCTCGTCCTTGGGCGGGATTATCCCAGGGAGGCGAGCAGGAAACCCCGGGAGTTTTGGTGTCTCTAGCTCCAGTTTCTTCACAAATCCGAGCTATTAACACTAAATACATTCGGATTGACCACGTTTTAGAAGAGCCATTCACCTATAAGGAACGTATCCGAGAAATTATCGATGCTGGAGCCACTCCCATCATCGCTCTATCCTATTTTCCTAGAGGGGTAGCCGATAGTGACATTGGCATGCCTAGAGACTGGGCTCTTTGGCAGTCAAAGGTCAAGGCCCTGGTTGAGGATGTTAGCGGTCGGAGTGTGGGCCAAATGAACCTAGCAGGGGTCTACTACGAGGTATGGAATGAACCCGATGGTCCAACTTTTGGAGATTTTACAATCGGAAGCGGGAGTCGAAAAGACTATTTCGAGCTTTACGCTAAAACAGTTGCTGCTATTGAGTCGGCCCAAAATGTCAACAGTTTTAAAATTGCCGGGCCATCTCTTGCTGATCTGCGTCGCTGTAGCAATGGGGCACTGTTTATTTGTCAGAAATATTGGCTGGATGCCTTCCTTGAGCTAGTTGCTAAAAACGGGGTTCGCATTGATGCTATTACCTGGCATAAGTATGCTACTAAAATTTCCGACTATCATGAGGACGTTAATTTTATTTTAAAAATTGCTACCAAATATCCACAGTTACCCCGGACTGAAAAAATCATCACCGAATTTGGATCAAAGCCCGAAAGAAGTCCGATTCATAACACTAGTTTTGACGCTGCCCACCTGGTAGCCGCTGCCGCGGCTTTTGTGGGGCACGTCGATATTGCCACCAAGTTTGAGGTGCGGGATGGTCCGGATTCACTTGATCAGGGCTGGGGGATTTTGTATCATGACGGCAAAACGAAACCTACCTATGATGCCTTTGTACTTCTAGGTAAACTGAGGTCAGATCGGATAACCCTAAGTGGAGAGGGAACTTTTGTCACTGGTTTAGCTAGCAAAGACTCAAGGGGAGTAACCATAATTCTTGCTAATTACGATAGCGCTAGTCGAAATTTAGAGGCGGTGCCCCTCACTATTAACCGGTTGCCAAATGGAATCTACGCTTTGCGCAAATATACCATTAGCGGGCGACCTAACTGCCCACTCACTAAGCCGTGTGAGACAGAGGTTACTATTTCTACCGGAAGTTATAAAAACCACATTGCCAATAAACCACCTCAAGAAATTCTTCCCCCCAATAGTGTGATTCTTTACGATTTCTCACTTAAATCGAGATTGTAAAAGGACCCTCTCGATATAGTAATTAATAATCTGATATCTTGACAGGGAAGTCTCTTCGCTCATACAATCGCAGTCAGACCCTAGGAGTGATAACCAATCATTATTTATCTTGTTACTAAAAACCGTATGGCTAAAACTACTACTACTGGACCAACCTACCAACCATTATTTGACAATGTTTTGGTACGTCCCCTTGATCCCGATCAAATGACCAGCTCGGGAATTGTTCTGCCCGATACTGTCAAGGAAAAGCCCCAAATGGGGGTGATTATGGCGGTCGGACCGGGAGTAGCCGCTGCTGATGGCAAATTAATTGCTATGCAAGTTAAGTCCGGACAGAAGGTGCTTTACAAAAAATGGGGAGGAGACGAAATCAAGGTTAATGGTGAAGATTGGATGGTTCTTGGCCAAAAGGATATATTAGCTATTGTTGAATAACAAAAGAGTTAGAGGAGGGAAATTAATAGTTTAATTTCCTTCGGCTGACTGCTTTTCTAAAAATATGGCAGCTAAACAACTCAAATTCGGAGAAGACGCGCGGGTTGCTCTTGTTAATGGTGTTAATAAGCTAGCCCAGGCGGTGGTGACCACCATGGGACCCAAAGGCCGCAATGTAGCTCTTGATAAAAAATGGGGTGCCCCCAACGTGATTCATGATGGTGTTACTGTAGCTAAAGACATTGAACTCGCTGATCCGTTTGAAAATATGGGAGCACAGATGGTCAAAGAAGCCGCTACCAAAACCGGCGATTTAGCTGGGGATGGAACAACTACCGCGACGCTTCTAGCTCAGTCGATAGTAAACGCAGGAATGAAAGCTATTGCCGCTGGAGCCAACCCCATGATTCTTAGAAACGGACTCAACAAAGGTGTCGAGGCCGTGGTGGCGGAAATTGCCAAAATGAGTAAACCAGTTAAAGGACAAAGCGATATTGTTCAAATAGCTACTGTCTCAGCTGGGGATGCAGAAATTGGTAAATTTATCGCTGAGGCCTTAGAAGAAGTTGGTAAAGACGGACTCGTGACTGTCGAAGAGGGCAAGGGGCTCGTTATGGAAAAGGAATACAAAAAGGGCATGGAATTTGATAAGGGTTACGCCTCGCCCTACTTTGTCACCAATGTTGACAAGATGGAAACCTCGATTTCTGACCCCTACATCTTTATCACGGATAAAAAGATTAGCGATGTTCAGGAGCTGGTTAAGCTTCTAGAAAAAGTGATCCCGGTTTCCAAAAACCTCGTTATCATTGCCGAGGATTTTGACGAACAACCCTTAACAGTGCTGGTTTTAAACAAGCTCAAGGGAGTTATCAATGTCTTAGCTGTCAAAGCACCAGGATTTGGTGATCGCCGCAAAGCAATGCTTGAGGATATTGCGGCCCTAACCGGAGCTACGGTCATTTCTGAGGCTACCGGCCGGAAACTCGACGGTGTTACTCTAGAGGACTTTGGTCATGCCGACAAAGTCGAGTCAGATAAAGACAATACTCGAGTAATCGGTGGCAAAGGCCCAAAGAGTGTTATTGAGGCCCGAGTAGCTCAGATTAAGGCGGAAATCGACGCATCGACTTCTGACTATGATAAGGAAAACCTCCAAAAAAGATTGGCACGTTTGGGGGGTGGAGTGGCCGTCATCAATGTAGGAGCGGCCTCTGAAATTGAACTTAAAGAGAAAAAAGAGCGGGTACTGGATGCAGTAGCAGCAACCAAAGCCGCGGTAGAAGAGGGTATTGTTCCGGGTGGCGGAGTGACTCAAATTCGCGCTCGCAAAGTCTTACTCGATCTTAAGAAAACCCTGGCTACCGAAGATGAAAAAATGGGGGCAGATATTCTTTACCAGGCTTTAGGCATGCCAATTAGAATGATCGCCCAAAATGCGGGAGCTGATGCTGGCTGGGTAGCCAGGACGGTTGAGGAAAGTAAAATTGTTGACTTTGGCTTTGACGCCATGAGCAACGAGTTTAAGTCTATGCTAGCCATTGGGGTGGTGGATCCGGCCAAGGTAACCAGATCTTCACTGCAAAATGGTGCCAGTGTGGCCATCATGATCCTTACTACCGATGCCCTAGTTACGGACCTTCCTGAAAAGGAAAAAGCTCCGATGGGCGGCGGTATGCCAGGCGGTATGGGCGGCATGGGCGGGGGAATGGATTACTAGTCAGTCCCGGTTTTAGTAATTGATTGGCGTAGGCGACCCAGTCTGTTTCGTTCTCCCCTAAAGCCGAACATATTTGGAATCATTCTGGCAATACCTAGGGGGACAATTATTCTTCCAACACTAACCAGTTGAGTGGTTGTTAACTCAAATCCCGTACTAGAGCTAACCTGATCTAATCCCCAATTTAGTAGCGGACTGAGACTCCCAATATCGCCATTGGTGGCTAAGAATAAACAAAACGCTAGGATATAAGCAAAATTTAAAGTCGCTCCCAGCTCCTGTCTGTTAAGTTTTTTTGTCTGGTGATTGTATTCTTTGGCTAATAATTCAGTTGGATTGTAGCTATCCCTCGCTTGAGTAGATTGGGATTTGGGCACTGGAATAGCCCGATAAGGCTCTGAAAGCTCAGTTAGTCTTTCTCTAATCGTCTTCATTTGATTATTGATTTAACCCTAATTAACAGTAGGCACAATGTCAGCAGGATTAACTACCTGGCCATCTTGATAGATTTCCAAGTGTAGGTGGGGGCCGGTGGAGTTTCCAGTATTGCCCGACTTAGCTAAGACAGTATCCAAATCTACCTTGTCACCTTCTTTAACAAGAACGTGAGAAAGGTGGGCATAAAGTGATTCCAGCTCCCCATCATGCTTTACAATAACGTGCGTGCCATAACCCCCACTGTCGTAGATGACCGCTTCTACACTACCCGGCATAATCGCCTCGACAGTGGTGCCTATTGGAGCTACCAGGTCGACTCCACTATGGAAGAGTGAATAACCACGGGACTCGTAGTCGTAATCTAACGGGGCTTGCACTCCAGCTTGAGTGTAGGCATCGATTGTTGCTTTGGGAGTGCTTAAAGCTGCGGGATTAAGCAGTGAAGCTCCTCCAGTGTTTGCCACATTTTTAAACATAATTTGGGTAGCGATGAAGCCTACGATTACCACTCCAAGCAGGCGTTTGACAATGATTGGATTGAGCACACGCCGAGCGTGTTTCCCTAGTTCAGAGGTGCCACTGCGAGTGAAGCCAAACACTTTTTGGGCACGAAAAGTAAACTGATGGACGGTTTCAAGTGAAACCCTCAGGCGGACCATCAAGGTGGGACTATACCATACTATGGGATATTAGTCAATTTGTAGCCTCTCTCTTAAAAAGCTTGTCACTATGACCACTTGTGAATAGATTGTGATGTATTGACAAGGCCTAGACTGGTTGTTAAATTGACTATATTAACAATCCAAATTGAACAGCTTACTGCAATAGTTCTAACTCTATAGAGATTAGTGTTTAGCAGACTAGTATAGGCTGAAGACAAAAGGTTGAATTAACAGCTAATTCTTGTATTTCGATCAGAAAGGAGGTGAAGACACTAAATGACAAAATACGATTTAATCGATGTAGTTTCCAAAAAAGCATCTCTGACTAATAAGGCATCAAGAGAGGCAGTTCAGGCCATGCTTGACGCCATTCGTGACGCTCTTAAAAGAGGGGAGAAAGTAGTTGTGACTGGATTTGGCACTTTTTCCGTTCGTAGCCGTGCAGCTCGAACCGGAAGAAATCCCCAAACCGGAGCACAGATTCAAATCTCAGCTCGAAAAACTCCAGGCTTCACTGCTGGTAAAGCTTTGAAGAAAGCTATTCGCTAACTGTTAGTGAGTAGTGCGAATGTTTTTCCAGACATCCCGACTTGTTCGGGATTGTCTGAGTATACAGTAGCTTACGCCCCCGTTGCTTCCACTAATTTTCCCTCCTCAATTGTATAAATGCGCTCGGCTACGTTACCAACGAGCTGACGGTCATGGGAAATAAGGACTAAAGCCCCTTTATAGTCGAGAAGGAAGTGTTCCAGTGCCTCCACACTGGCGATATCCAAGTGATTAGTCGGCTCATCCAAAAGGAGGACTTCGGGATTAAGGATCAGAAACTTGGCTAGTTGAACTCGGGAGCGCTGACCGCCTGAGAGGTATTTCATAGGTGTCCGCGCTGTTTCCTTGGTAAAAAGGAACCGCTTCAAATAGTTTTCGTGGATAAAGGGTTGATCCTGTCTTACCGTATTAAGTTCTTCAACAGGGGTAAGATCATTGTAAAGAGATTCAAAGTGATCCTGGGAATAGTAGCCGACTTTTAGATTGGTACCGTATTCTACCGCTCCCTCATCAGGAGCCATGGTTTTTGCGAGAATTTTCATAAACGTTGACTTTCCCTTCCCATTTGCTCCCATTACGGCAATTTTTTCCCCACAGAAAAGATGGAGTTTTGCATTCAAAAGAATTTGTTTATTCCCGTAAGCCTTACTAAGGTGCTGAGCAAAAACTGCTGTTTTTCGCTCGTGTTGCTTACTAAGAGTAACACTGATGCCCAAGCTGTTTTTGCTAACTGGCGGAGGGGCCTTCATCATTTCAGTATGACGAACGAGTCGTTTTTCCATTCCGTGGTAGAGACCCACCAGCTTACTGTTTCTCGCGGCCCTAGTTCTAAATAATTTAACGAGCTCTTCTAGACGTTTTCGTTCTTTATCCTGGGTTTGGAATAGGTGGTAGCGTTCCCCAAGCTCTTTTTGGTAGAAGTCGACAAATTTTTGATAGCCAAATTCGTAGTCTTTAATACTCTCTTCAGACACCAGCCAAACTCTATCTGTGAGGTTGGCGAGAAGGGTACGATCATGGGAGATCAAAATGAGGAGTCCGTTAAACCCCTTAATCACTTCTTCAAGCCATAACTTGTGTTCGATATCTAAATGATTGTCTGGCTCATCCAAAAGTATGACATTCTTTTTTTCGGCAAAGAACAATCTTCGTACTTCTTGGATCTTTTTTTGTCCGCCAGAAAGCCCTGGTAAGGTTTCAATTTCTTGAGGCAGATAGCCAATATCACACTCATCACTAAAGTGGTAGGTCCCACTGTCCGCAGATTCTTGTCCTGCCAGAATGCGAAGCAGAGTAGACTTGCCCGAACCATTGTCGCCAATGAGGCCAATAACGTGACGTCCCTCTAAATTTGCCAGGAAATCGGCAAAAAGAGTTTGATGGTAGGCTTTAGTGAGATGGCTGATTTGTAAAGAGATCATGGTAATAGCTTCCATTTTAGCCTAAAATCGTCTCATATGGACACCCTCACAGATATTCTCGACACTATTTACAAAGCCAAGAGTATTCTTCTTTATTGTCACCTCGGTCCCGATGCCGATTGTGTAGGAGCTAATCTGGCTACTAAAGCGTGGCTTGAATCGCTTGGTAAACGGGCAACCCTTATCTGCGCTGACACCCTTCCTAATAACTTGGATTACCTTCCCGAAGTGCACACTATCGTTAAAAAACAAATTGAGGATGTTGATCAAAGTAAAATCGACCTGTTCTTATCACTGGATATTGCCGCCTGGGACATGGTGAGTAAAAAAGTCGCAAGAGAGTTTTGGAGAAAACCAATTGTTGCTATTGATCATCATCCTAGTTCTACTCCTTTTACACAAGACTGGCTCTATGAAGAGTGTTCTTCCCTTAGTGAAGTAATGTTTCGAATATTTCTCAAAGAAAATTTCACTATGACAAAAACTATAGCGACACAGCTTTTAGCTGGGATGTATGCAGACACTCTTGGTTTTAAAGTTGACAAAGTCACTCCCGAAACCTTTCGTATATTAGCAAAACTCGTGGAGTTAGGAGCCAAAACCAGCGAAGCCTCTTTTAATTTAGAAAGAAGAGTAACACCAGAAAAGATTGCTTATTGGGCAGTTTATTTAGGCAATATGCGAATGAATAAAAAGTATAGATACTGCTATACGACAGTGTCTCGGCAGGAGTTTGATAGTGATGCAAAAATTGATGGAGAACCAAAAACTACTAGCCTTTTTTTACCAGTTATGGAAGGGACTGATTTTGGGTTTTCACTTCGCGAAAGCGAGACTGGTGCTATTTATGGATCGTTCCGCGCCAGAACAGATGTTGATTGCTCTATCTTTGCTAAGGCACTTGGGGGAGGTGGACATAAGAAGGCTCCAGGATTTAGTTTTAAGCCCGGTATTAGCATGGAAAAGGCACTGAGCGAAGTACAAACAGTGATCGAAAAGTACTATAGTGAAATGGAGAAGAGTAAACATGAATAAGAGTGATCTACCCTACCAAACCCTGCACTGTCACTCAGTAGTGTCTGACGGCGTTCTTACTCAGGAGCAAGTTTTGGATGAGTGCCAGAAAAATAAAATTGGGGTAGTCGCCTTTACGGATCATGACTCCCTTTCTACACCCGAAGTACTCGAGAGCCTTAAGGCTAAAAAGCATCCGGTGAAATTTATCTCAGGTGTTGAGATGTCAGCAACCAGTGTCAAAGAGGTTGTCAGTACAGTTGGACTACTTCATGTCACCGGTCTATTTGTGGATCCTACTAATCCAGCGCTTCTGGCTTGTTGCCGAGACATGCAAGAGAAAAGAATTGAACGAGCCGACAAAATGTTGACTAATCTGATTAGTCTTGGCTTTAGTATTACCATGGCGGATATTGAAAAGTATTCCGGGGGAGAAAGTATGGCGAGACCCCATATTGTCAGTGCACTTATTGAAAAGCCCCACAACCTGCAAATTATTGATACTTTGGAGTCAGATCTTAAAAAAGCAGCCTTGACCGATCTCGCATTAAAAGAAATACTTGATGAAGTAGTTGATCAAAGTTACGCCCGTAAATGTTATCCCCTGTTTCTTGATGACCGGTCTTTTATTAAAGGTATCTATGTTCCGTATTTAAAAGAGTTATCTATGGATGAAGCAGTTGCCCTAATAAGGGGAGCTGGGGGTATAGCCCTCCTTGCCCACTGGAGTTATTACAAACGAAAAATTACTCCAGAACTGATCGAAAAGTTTTGTCAGGAGAAAAGAATTGATGGACTGGAAGTGGCCTATGCCTTTGGCATGAATAGTGACAAGTCCACCATGCCGAGCGAGCAGAGGGGTAGTTTTGACGCAGACATGGAGTTTTTGATTGGACTGACGGAAAAATATGACCTGGTTCGTGGTGGCGGTGGAGACTTTCATCGACCAGAAGATTTTTCCGTAATGGTGGATCCCAACTCCGCAAAGCTGGCAGAAAGGACAGTGGGAATGGTGGAGAGAATATTGGAGAGACATCCGACTCTAAATAGGCGATGGTCCTCGCTTTAGATAATTTGCTATAATTTCTTTATGTCAACAGCCCACGATTTCCATGTCCAAGCGGAAGAGGAGCGTGAACAAGGTAATCTTTTGGAATCTCTGGAACTCACTGATAAAGCGATGATTGGTTATGGGGAGGAGGAGAATATCCACGGTTTTACTGAGGTCCAAGTCTCTCGGGCCAATACCTTTAAGCACTTATTCCAACAAACTAATAACACAAATTACCTAGTCGTCGCCCTCTATAATTTGCAAGCTGCCTTAGAAATTGCTAAATCGGCAGGGAAAAAAGAGGACTTAGCCATGATTTATCAAGGAATGGGCAAAATCCTTGAACAACTTGAAAGATATTCGGAGGCGGCTGAAGCATTTCAGTGGGCCGTAAACTATTTAATCAGTAATCCCCCAGGAGAACATAATCGACCCGGGGTATTAGCAGATTTCAAAGGTCATTTGGCCATAGCTCAATACCGAGCGGGTGATAAGTCTGCTCTAGCTCGAGCCGAGGACGCCCTAAAAGAATTAATGGTCTCTGGGGAGGATAAAGTATCTGATTATAATTACAACGTCTGGCTGAGTGGGGCCCACATGAGAATAGCCGAAGTGGTTAGAGATATCGATCCCAGCCTGGCCAAAGAGCACTTACAGGTTGCCAAGAAAATTATTGACCTTGATCCTCGCCTCACCCTTCGTAAGGGCCAATGGGAAAAGATGACAGGAGTAAAATAAGTCCGTGAATGCGCTAGTTATTGTTACCGGGCCTACTTCTTCAGGAAAAACCGCTTTGGCACTCGAGTTGGCCAACGGGCTAAACGGTGAACTAGTTTCTGCCGATTCCCGCCAAGTTTACCAGGGGATGGATATTGGAACCGGGAAAGACGTTGGCAGTTTAAAACCTATCGCATCTACCCTCACCTCGAAAAATCCCAGTTTGAATTACTGTTTTTACGACTTTTCTGGAGTGAGACTTTGGGGACTGGATATTGTGGCCCCTGATTACTCCTTTAACGTCTCTGACTTTCTTGAATACACGCAGACGGTTTTGGCAGATATAAAAAAACGTGGTAAGCTGCCTATCATAGTGGGGGGAACCGCGCTTTACATTAAAGCGTTATTGTTTCCTCCTGAGACCGTAAGTATTCCTCTCAATAGAACCCTCCGTAATGAGCTGGAAAAACTTTCCGTACAACAGTTGCAAGATACGCTTAGGGGATATGACCCCGTGAAGTGGATGAGCATGAATAAATCTGACCAAAACAATAGCCGGCGCCTCATTCGCGCCCTCGAGGTTTTTGATTTTCAAGCGTCTGTGCCAAAGAAACGAGATGTCATGGGACCCCAATTCCACTATGACTGTTTTATGATTGGACTGAGCGCTCCCCGAGCTTTGTTGGAACAGAAAATAGCCGCGCGAATAGCCGCTCGTTTGTCAGGAGGTCTAGAAGCAGAGAGAGAAAAACTTTTAGCAGCGGGTTACGACCTCTCCCTGCCTAGCATGACAGCTCATGGCTATCAATCGATAAGTAATGAGGAGTGGAAAAGAGAGGAACTCGGCTATACTAAGCGCCAAATGACCTTCCTAAAGAAATTGTTTAGAGAAGCTGAGGCCAAAGGCATTAAGACACTTTGGTGCGATATTACCCAAAAGCACTTCTCCAAGAAGGCTCTGACTCAGGTAGAGAAATGGTATAGTAATTCTGATGGTGCGAAAGAAAATAAGTCGAGCTACCCCTAAAGAACAAACTCGCTACGGGCATTTCCTTGCTGAGGGAGAAGAAATTATTGCCGTCTTTGGTATTGGTAATAAGTATTTTTGGCTAAATACCATTTCTCTTTTGCCCTTTGCACTGATTTTAATTGGTTTACCCTTTCTTCTTAAATTATTTCACTTGCGGCATAGTTATAAATACATTTTGACCGACCGGCGGGTGCTGGTCAAAGACGGTGTTTTTTCGATCAAAATTACCTCCGCCCCTTATGACAAAATCACACACATTACTGTCAGGGAAGATTTCTTTAAAAAACTGAGTTATCAGATTGGGGACATTACGATCCATACTGCTGGTCCGACTCCGGTAGAAATTGATCTGGTTAAGGTGCAAAACCCGATGCAGGTAAAAAATCTCATCGAGGAACTGATTGTTAAAGAACGTACCTTGTTAGGGGTGATGCCAACAGGCAAAGGGGAGCCGTTAATTAAGCCCCTTTGATTTGGGTTGTCTTTTTGTCACAGTACTGTATAGAATAGTTGTATGGATCAAAAAATCGCCCATAGCAAAAAAGTTCTTTTAGTTGATGATGCTGCCGAGATTCACGCCATGTACGGTGTAGAGCTTAAGGGTAAAGGCTACAGTTTGGTCGAAGCTTTTGATGGTGAAGAAGGGCTAGTCAAGGCTAAATCAGAAAAACCCAACCTGATCCTCCTTGATATCATGATGCCCAAAATGGACGGTATTGCCCTATTGTCTAAACTGAAAGAAGACTCGGATCTTAAAGCAATCCCCGTCATCATGTTGACCAATTATGGTCAGGAGAACCTAATCCAACAGGCATTTAATCTCGGGGTCAGCGAATACCTATTAAAATACAAAGTGACTCCGGCCGAAATGGTAGACAAGGTCAAACAAATGTTTGACGCGGCGCCGGTACAACTCTAATTAGCGTGCCAGTTATCCTGCCTAGTGAATTTTCACTTTACTTCATGATGTTTGCAGCTCTTATGCTGCTAGTGGCACTATGGCAAATTGTTGTTAATCGTCGCGACCTAAGCAGAAAACAGAAAGAAATTGAACAGCGGGTGTATGAAACCAAGATCCTTCAAGAGATCGGCGAGCGCATTGGTTACGAACTCAACATCAGCCGGATCCTCGACACAATTATTGAGTCACTAGAGCGTCTTATTCCCTTCTCCTTCGTGGGCTATATGCTTATTCAGCCTGATGAGGAAAGTGTACTTTTCCGCATGCATATAGAAGACACAGTGAGTAAGAGTTTCATCGATACAACCAAGGCTCACATGATGGAAACTCTGGAAAAAATCAGCAATAAAACTTACGGGCAGGATCAATTGATCGAAAAAGTAACAGGCACAATTATTGACGAGACTAGTAAAGAGGGGGTGGCCTCACTGTGGGTCACTCCACTACTGATAAATAGTCGGGGAATCGGGGTAATGGCGGTAGCCAGTCGCAAGAGCGGGCTTTACCAGGGTCCAGAGATGGAGATTTTAACTAAACTTCTTAGTCAAGCCAATCACGCTGTTAATAATTTAGAAGACGTCATTGGTTCAGAACAAAGAAAGATTAAGGCCATGGTGGCCTCGATTACCGATGGGGTTATCATGCTCGATCAGGATCTAAACTTAATCGTTATCAATGCGGCGGCAGCGACATTACTGGGTCTATCAACAGAGGATAAAATTACCATTTTTGAAGTGGCCAAAAGTCTGGCTGACCGGGTTGACTTGCGGACCAAGATCGAGGAGAGTTCCCAGACTAACAAGATAGTGACTTTTGAAAATCTAGTAATCAATAACCGAATATCTCAAATTATTTTTGCTCCCGTTCATGATTCGTCTGCCAAGTTAGTTGGTACCGTTGTTATCTTTCATGATGTTACTGCTCAAAAGCAGCTCGACCAAGTTCGTCAGGAGTTTACTGCCATGATGGTCCACGAACTTCGAGCCCCTCTGACAGTGGTTCGGGGAACTAGCGACATGTTCGTTAATAATCCCCAGCTGGCATTAGAGCCACAAGGAAAAGAGCTACTACAAATGATGGAGAAATCAGCCACGACCATGCTAGATTTAGTCAACAGTCTCCTAGACGTAGCCAAGATTGAGTCTGGCAAATTTCAGATCATTAAGTCGCCAAGTAGTTTGACTGAACTAATTGGCGACCGAGTCAGGTTTTTTGAACAGGCGGCTAAAGCTAAGTCGCTACAGATAGTAGCTAAGCTGCCTAGCGATTCTCTAGAGTTTTCTTTTGATAAAGACAGAATTGCCCAAGTTTTAAACAATTTGCTATCAAATGCTATTAAATTTAGTTCGGTAGGGGGGACTATTAGTGTGGTGGCGCAACAAATTAAGACGAGTAGTGATATTGTTTGGCGGTTTGACTCACATCCCAGTGTCAGTGTGACTAGACCCAGTGTTCTGATTGCCATTAGCGACAGTGGTTCGGGAATTGCCGATAAAGAGATGGGGGAACTTTTTTCTAAGTTCCGTCAACTTAAAGAGGGTGTCCACACTTCCTCGGGAACCGGTCTTGGATTAGTTATTGCTAAAGGTATTGTTGAATCACACGATGGCCAAATCGCAGTCGAATCCAAAATAAACGAAGGCTCTACCTTCTATGTGATTTTGCCGACTGATTCCACTCTTGACAACTAGCACCTAAGATTGTAGACTGCTAATCCAATGGATAAAGTGAGCGTATTACCGGTGGCACCCCTACGAGATGGACCCGTCTTTTCTTTTACTGATGTTCCTCTATTGTTTGGTCGAAGCAAATCTGTAGCCGCCCTAAAGAGTGCGGCCGACTCTAATAGGCTCATCTTTGTGACTGCCCAGAAAAACTTTCAAGATATGGAAAGTGGTCCGGACAATCTCTATGAAGTGGGTACCATCTGCCAAATCAAACACATTTTTTATAGCGAGAACGAGATAAATGTTTTAATTTCTGGGTTGGCGCGGGCGAGGGTCTTAAAATATGATAATAATGAAACCTTTCTAACCGCGACTATTGAGGAGGTTCCGGATAATCTTGAAGCTCTAAGTAATGACCCCGAGGTGCCAGTGTTGGTCGCTCACATCCTCTCACAATTTCAGGCAGCCATTAAAATCGGCCGGACCTTCGATTTCTTTATTCTTCTAAAAATAACTTCCGGCCTTGGGCCAGCGGAGCTTGCTAATCAGATGGCGGCGATTCTTGATTTTACCCCGGGTGAGCGGCAGGAGCTATTAGAGCAGGTCGACGTCAAAGCCCGGTTGAAAAAAATTGCCGAACAATTAGCCAAAGAGATAAAAGTGGTCGAGCTTGAGCGGAAGCTAGTCACTGCCAGTCAGGCCAAATTTGATAAAAACGTCAAGAAAAATATTTTGGAAGAGCGAAAAAAGGCTATTGAGGATGAACTCGGTGAAATCAGTGAGGACGCTCAGGAAACTAACGAGCTTAAGTCTCGGGCCAAAAAAGCCAACATGCCGGAGGAGGTTTATAAAAAAACCCTCAAGGAGATTAAACGCCTGGAGCAAATGAGTAACATGAACCCTGAAGCTGGCTATATTCGTACTTACGTAGATTGGCTTCTGGATATGCCCTGGGCTAGTAGAGATGACAATAAGAGTAACATTAATGAAGCTCAAAAAATTCTTGACGAGGATCATTACGGACTGAGCAAGGTTAAAGAGCGGATTCTTGAATATCTAGCAGTACTAAAACTTAAACAACTGCAAGCGGCAGTTGAAGAGCAGGTACGAGCAGACGAATCTGACAGCGACCAGCCAGCTCCTGCCCCTAGCTTGCCTCTTCCTTCTAAGAAAAAGGAATCTTCTCCCACCATTCTCTGTTTTGTAGGTCCACCGGGGGTAGGAAAAACTAGCCTTGGTAAGTCCATCGCTCGGGCTCTAGGGCGGAAATTTGTTCGGATTTCTCTAGGGGGGGTGCGGGATGAGGCCGAAATTAGGGGCCATCGCCGAACCTACGTTGGAGCCTTACCGGGAAGAATTATTCAAGGAATTAAGCAGGCGGGAACTACTAACCCGGTTTTTATGCTCGATGAGATTGATAAGTTAGGAGCTGATTTTCGTGGTGATCCCTCAGCTGCCTTACTTGAGGCACTTGATCCTCAGCAAAATTCGGCATTTTCTGACCACTATCTAGAAGTGCCGTTTGATTTGTCAGAAGTAGTCTTTATTACTACCGCCAATGTTTTAGAAACTATTCCCGCCGCTCTGTTAGACCGGCTAGAAGTAATTGAATTTCCGGGCTACACTCTAGATGAGAAATTTCACATTGCCAAAAAATACCTACTTCCTAAACAGCGAGAGGTCAACGGCTTAAAAGAGAGTGAGGTAGACATCCCCGACCAGACATTAAGAACTATCGTGTCTCGTTACACCATGGAGGCGGGAGTTCGTAATTTAGAGCGGGAACTGGCAACGGTACTGCGCAAAGTGGCCAAAATCCAGGCCAGTGCCCCCAATAAAACAAAAATTCGAGTCACCTCAGCTATGCTGCATAAGTATTTGGGTCCGTATAAGTTTACTTCCAATATTGCTGAGCGCAATGACGAGATCGGCTTAGCGACTGGACTGGCCTGGACCCAAGTCGGTGGCCATATCTTGTTTATGGAAGTAGCTACCATGCCGGGAAAAGGCAATCTGATCTTAACTGGACATTTGGGTGAAGTTATGCAGGAGTCGGCTAAGGCGGCTCTCACTTATGTTCGCAGTCGCTGGCAAGAACTGGGAATTGAGGAAAAAATGTTTGCCAAAATTGATATTCACGTCCACGTTCCCTCCGGGGCTACTCCTAAAGATGGTCCTTCCGCTGGGCTTGCTTTAACTACCGCCCTTGCATCAGCTGTGACCAAGATACCAGTTAAAAAATATGTTGCTATTACCGGAGAGGTAACTCTTCGGGGCACAGCCAATGAAGTGGGAGGCATCAAAGAGAAGATAATTGGGGCCCATTTGGCTGGAATAAAAACGGTCGTTTTACCAAAGGCTAATAAAAAGGATTTAGAAGAGATTCCCACTAAGATCCTTAAAGAGCTCGAGTTTAGATTTGTAGAGAATATGGATGAAGTGTTAGACATTGCGCTAGTGCGCAAACCCACTGCCGGACTTCGGGCTAGGACTAGTCAACCATCAGCGGCTTTTGCCAAACTTGATTTACCCAAGATCAATTAATTGCACTGAACTTGACTTGATGGAGAGAAACTAGAGTAAGTACCACAGTTGGCACAAGTAGAATAGGCGTACTGGGCGAAAGCTGTGGTTCCTTTAGCTAGCACAAAACTAGTAGCCATATTTTGGGCTTGAGTCGGATTGCTGGGTAGACTGGTGGCGTCCCACAATTCATTTGTTCCTACAGAATAACCAAGCGTGACGCGGTATTGCTGCGGCTTATTCAAATTCCCCTGAGTATTGTAGGCAATATTTACCTGGTACATGTTATTTTGTTCATTCCCACAACTAGCAGTAATGGTTCCTCCCGGTGGAGTTTGAGCCGGAGTTTGGGCTTGAATCGAAAGTATCTCATTGGCGGCGGGAGCAGTCACTGTCAAAACTGGTGACTGGGAGTAAGGGACACCGCTGACCCACAAGTAGCCTTGAATATCGTAAGAAGAGCCACTGGCGGCATTGTTCCAACTCCACGTCGCTCCATTGCTAGCACTCACACCACTAAAGACTTGGTCAAACTTGGTGGTACCACTGGGGCGAATTGCCAAACTAACCGTGCTATTTTCTGGAATGGGTCCACTAAATTGCCAGGTTCCGGAAATGGAAACGACAGCTGGGGTTGGCGGCGTTAGAGTGGAGTTGAGTGTCAGAGTTTCATTAGTGGCCGGGGCAGTAATGGTTTGAATACCAGACGACGCTATGGTTGCAGCTCCTTGCTGGACATAAGCTTGGATGTCATAAGCTTGGCCGGCCTGAGCGTTCGTCCAACTCCAAGTAGAGTGGTCAGTGGCAGCCAGTCCGGTCAGAGCCGGACTAAAGAGAAGGTCGCCGACCTTCCTAGCCCCGATTGTAATAGTAGCTCCGGGGGGAATGTAGCCGTTAAAATTAAATTTCCCCGAGATGCTCCTCGTTAAAGGAGTAGTCGGGGGGGTAGTGGTGGTAATCTTAACAATAGCTTGGTTTGAGGGGGCCACAATGGTAACAATTTCCGATTGATCAACCTTTTTTTCTCCGGACAAAATTGTGCCCTGGATTTCATAAGCGACCCCAGCCTTAGCACTCTCCCAACTCCAGGCGGTGCCATCCACTGCTGGGATGTTTTGCGCTACAGTCGTGAAGTCGGTCATACCCACCTCTCTGGCTCCAATGGCAACGCTCGCTCCGGCGGGAGCTATTCCATTGATATCGATCACACCCGAAAGGGCTACTAAAGAATTAGCTATTGGGGTAGACTTTTGAGGTAAGGTGGTCTGGGGATTGAGGGCGAAAAAATAGACAAGAGCGCCAAAGATGAACAGTGACAAGACACCAATGATAATTAGTAGAAACTTGGTCACCTAAACAGTGTCTCCAATTACCCAGTGAGTGTCAATAAGTTAAATAACCCTTAGCCCGTGTGAAGAATCTTTTCGAGGTAGGGTGTAACACTCCACATAGTTTTTAGAGCCAGATACTCCTGGCGAGTCACTTTAGTATCGGCGGTGGCATTTTTTACCGCGCGAATCATTAAATTCTTTGCCGTGTGTTCGGAGGAAACAAATTGAACAACGTCGGCGCGGTAGTGTTCCTGCCTAAGAAGAAGGGTGCGAAACGTGTCTGTAAGGATATCCCCGAGACGTTCCCTTAAGATTTTCTCCCGCAGGATAGCCCCAATCGCTGGGGTATAGGTTTTTTGTTCCATTTGCACTTGTAGTTCGTGATGGCAACAGGGCACAGCGAAAATCATTTCGCTATCCCACTGCACTGCTTTGGCGAGGGCCTCGTCAGTGGCAGTATCACAAGCGTGGAGAGATAAAACAATATCCGGCTTAGAGAGGGGTGTGAAGTCAATAATTTTAGTTTCTACAAATTTCATATTTTGCCAATCCAACTCTTTGGCATGTCGGCGGTGGGTTTTTAGCAGATCGCCCCTGACATCAAGGCCTACAAGGGTGGTGGGGAGATGTAAAATTTCGTTAAAGTAATGGTACAGGGCAAAAGTTAAGTAAGCATTGCCACAGCCACAGTCGACAATGGTCATACTACTTTTATGAGTAAGGTTAGTTCCTATGGCCAAAGACACCTGTTTGATAAATTCGTTAATTTGCTGGAATTTGCTTTGCATATCCGCTTTAATGCGTTCGTCTCTTGTCGCTATTCCAATAGTCTGAAGCATCAGAAGCGCATTCTCTAAATTGATCGGGTAGTTTTTATTGCGGTCATGACCCAGATCCGGCTCAAGCGCCAGAGCGTGTTCACTCTCTTTGGCTTTATACCCTTTGCCACTGAGGGAGTAGGATAGCGTTTTTGTCCGAGTAACCACCTGGACTTGAGAAAAATTAGCCCCAGACAATTTTTTTATTTGCTGGTCAGCTTCGACAAAATCAAAGTTCTTCGTCAGATCCCGGCTATCATCAAAAAAAGAAAATTGAAAATGCAGCCGATTGCGAAGCAGTACAGGACGAATAGTTACTTTCCTCCACTGACTCTTATTTACTCCACTGAGAATAATCTTAATAAGGTCATTGGGATTTAAGAGCTGAGCGCGGGCGAGATCAAGTATTTCCGGGTAGGTCATATGACTACTGGTTAAATTTCAATAATTATGTTTTCCTGGGGAACAGTAAATGCTATTCCCTGGGATTTTAGGATTGTCTCCGGAAGCGTGTGGGTTGACCCTAGTGCCCGAAGCATTCCATCATGGACAGGGAAAGCCTGTTTGGGTTTAATTTCCAGAGCGTAATCAATGGACTCAGACAGTTTGAGCCAAGGACCAGCTACCGGCAGGGCCAGAAGTTCAAGCTCTTTCTTAGGGTTAAAAAGACAATCGCCGGGATAAAAGAACTTTTCGTTAAAGAAATAGCCAGTATTATCAACGGGGGTGATTGTTCGATAAATTTCCGCGTGTTTTTGTCCAAAACCCTCAATACGTAGGCCATTCAAACTAACACTTTGCCCGTGTTCTAGAAGTTGAGTCTTTATTCCTAAGAGAGCGAGTTTTGCTGTGACACCCCGATTAGTTATAACTTTAGCTCGGGGATTTTTAAGAAGAATGGTTCTCAATGAGTCTTCGTGAAAATGATCGGGGTGTTCGTGGGTAAAAAGAACGTAATCAATTTGTTCCAATTCATTTTGCCCGGTCGTAAATATACCAGGATCGGTAAGAATCCTCAGACTAGCCTCCTCAATTAGTAAGCAGCAGCGACCGATTTTAGTAATTTTCATAGTTACTTAGTCAAATATTTTTCTTCCCAGGCTTTGATCACTGCTAGCGCCTCTGTTTCGTATTCTGGAACATATAATCTTTGAATGGGTTCGTTAAAAGAATCGACAAGTTCACTTGTTGGAGAATGGGTCTCGTAGTAATCACCGGAGACCCTTGATTTTGGAACCGCGTATACGATTCGTCTTAGCTCTGACCAGTACGCAACCCCAATACACATCAGGCATGACTCTAGTCCAATATACAAAGTGGCTCCCCGCAATGGCCCGATTTTGTTAAAAGCGGTAGTGATTGCCTTAGAGTCTGCATGAAATAGACTTGGGTACGGACTACTAACTTCTGAAGCAATTATTTCACTATCTTTAACGATAATTGCCCCCGCAGGAAATCTACCCTCCTCAAACGATTTGTGTGAGTTGGCAACCGCCATTTTTAAATAGTCCAAGTCGCTAGTGGTTAACATACTAAGTCATTAATCTCATTACAGGGCCGTTCTCTCAAAATATTCTAGCAGGTTGTTGAGAGGTGACTCTTTGCCAAGTTCTTTAGCAATTGGTAGGTAGTATTGGGTGGTTTCATTATAGTAATCCTGTTTTGCTTTTCTGTCAGTATAAAACGACGACCCGGTTAAGTTATCCAGTCGATCGGCTAGTTTAATGGTTAGAACAGCAGAGCGAATAGTTGGATTCTTACATTGGTGCATTCTAGCAAAGTATTCCGCTGTGTCCTTGGGATCAAACCCTTTATAGCCTTTCTTCTTGGTACAAAGATCCACTATTTCGGCGACAGTATTCCCAAAATTTTCTTTGACGTCACCCAGGGTGTAGGGTGTGTCCTCAATTACGTCGTGAAGAATGGCGGAAGTGAGGACTTCGTTTGACGATTGGCCCCAGTAAATGCACGTTTTATAGACCGAATAGAGGTGCGTCCAATAGAGTTCTTTTCCCTGGGGCAGCGGAGAAAAGATGCGATAACGTTCTGGCTCGAGTTGGTAAACTAGGTCAAAGGCCTTTTGGATGCTTGTAGTCATGATCAATTATACGCTTCGTCGATATAACACCACCTCCAGCTTTCTCCTGGTTCGAATGATTGAATGATTGGATGGCCTGTTAAGTCAAAATGCTTCGTAGCGTGTTGGTTTTTAGAACTGTCACAACAACCAACGTGACCACAAATTAGGCAGAGGCGAAGATGTACCCACTCGTCGCCACTCTTGAGACATTCCTCACACCCATTAGGTGTCTTTGGTTTACTAGTGAGTGTTATCTGGGAGAGATGAGAACAGGATTTTTCCATAAGTACTTTTGTGTCATTGCTGTCCCCATTATTAAGTCCCGTGGACAGTGCGTCAAGTAGAAAGTGGCGATGATAAAAGATTGCGCATAGACTTTTCAAATATACTTGAGAACTCTTTTTCATACTGTGACAGGTGAACAAGTTCGATGGGTTGAGTAAACGACTCAGCCACCCTTTTCTTGTTGACTGTCATGGTGTCAGACATCCAGGGAATCTGTTTAACGTATCTTTTGGCGGGGATTATATAGGCAAGTTGCGTATAGCCAGCTTGAGAACAAGCACTCAGACACATTAAACATGGCTCCACAATTGATACCATGGTTAGTCCTTTGGTTTGATTTGAACGTCTACTCTTGCACACTTGTTCCACGAGTAAACGTTCTGAATGGGCGGTGGCGTCACAATTAGACACGACCAGGCTTTCTGAAGACGCAAGTATTTTCCCTCTATCTAATACCAAACCGGCATTAGCGAGATTACCTTTATGGGCAGACGCCCTAGAGAGGTTCTTAAGGACTTTTCGTTGTTCTCGGGTGAGTTGGACTTTTGCCATGGGCCAATCCTAATTGGCCTTAGGTTTTCTCTCAAGTGAACACCCCTTCACCTAGTCTAAATTCGTGCCTAAAGTGGGGTATGGTAGGTCTTAGAAATTACCGTCGCTCCCTCGGTTGTGGGTTTTTTGAAAAGAACGCGACCACGTCCTTCGTGTTGTCGTAAGCGGGTTTTGCACTCAGTAGTTCCTCAGGAGTCAGCCAAGAGAGCTTGCCTTCGTAACTCTTTGGTTTTAACTCTCCACTCGGATTAAAGCAGTAGTAGGTAAGCATGAGAGCGTGCCGAATAATCTCATCGTCCTTACTTTTGAACAACACCTCAATTATAAGAGGCAGCGCTAAATTTCCTGTAAGGCCTAACTCATTTAGAGCGTCTTGAGCCGAGTTAAGGACATAAGTATTTTGTTAAGTAGAAAAGTAGGGCAGGCCCGTGTAGCCGAGAAATGGTTGGCTGTCCCTTTGTACTACTGCTACCTTTCCCTCCTTTTCAATGTACAACATGATTCCAGAGTGAAGAGGAAGGTTTCCCCAACTGGGAATATCAGTGAAGTAGGCAATTAGGACTTTACCCTTGTCAGTGATAGTATACGTCCCGGCAACTTTGTCATGAGTGACAAGACCGAGGTCCTGTAATTTATCTAGGTGATAGGTAAATCTTTTGGGATCCATAAGTTTTGGTTTGATTTCATTAAACCGGGAGGAAGCGCTCAGGGACATCGCTCTTAAAATTCTCCACTGGACTTGGTGAATTTTGGGTAGGGCTTCGCCAGTAGGAACCGCTATCTTACCAGTCATTTTCAGTTATTTTTACGTTCCTGTTTTTTATGTAACAATAGGTCTTCCACTTGACTCAGGCTCTTACACTCCATCAGTTGTTGTCTTAGTTCGTTTGCCCCCCTGAAGTCTTTAATATACATCTTAAAGAACTTTTTCATTACTTCAAAGTTCTTCTCTTTTCCCCAGGTCTTATCATACATCCTTAAGTGATCCAGAAGCACTGAGACATATTCCTCTTGGGTGTGCAAGCTTGGTACTGGAGTTTTGTCAAAAGCCCAGGGGTTCCAAAATATCCCCCTGCCGATCATTATCCCGTCAACCTGGTAGGTCTCTTGCATATCTTTGGCCATGGCAAAGCCAGTAACATCGCCGTTGCCAATTACGATAGTCTCAGGCGCTATTTTATTCTTAATTTTTACTACTGTTCCAATTTCTTCCCAATTAGCTGGAACCTTAGAAAGTTGAGCTGCTGTTCTTCCGTGAATAATCAGAGCCGAAAGGTGTTGTTCAAGGAGGTGGGTAGTCCAACTCTCAGTGATTATGCTGTCAAAACCAATCCTCGTTTTAACACTGACGGGGAGGGGTCCAGCTCCTTCTTTAACCGCTTGGATAATTTCTTTAGCTAGAGAGGGATTCTTGATCAAACCAGCTCCTGCCCCTTTGTTAGCTACTTCCCGGACGGGACAGCCCATATTGATATCAACTCCGTCAAATCCCATGTCTCGCGCGAGAGCCGCGGCACTGTTCATAGTTTTTGGATTAGTACCAAATATTTGTGCCACGATGGGGTGTTGATTTTTACTAAATTTAAATTTTCTAACCACGATCTCGTGACCTTTGGAGAAGAGCCCATCCGCGCTGGTAAATTCAGTGAAAAATACATCGGGCTTAGGTAGTCTCGTGGCCATAATTTCCCGAAAGGCAAAATCAGTGACGTCTTCCATGGGGGCCAACACGAGAAAGGGTTTGGGAAGCGTGTTCCAGAAGGACCGCCTACTCATTAGATATGATCGGCCGTGTCTGCTAGAGCGTCGGCCTTGGTAACGTGTCTAGTCCCATCCTTGTGGTGGGCAGGGGAGTAGATGGTGTAAAGCTTCATTTTGGTAGCCGGGGAGGTATTAATAATATTATGTTTAGTGCCGGCGGGGACCACGATTGCTGAGCCGTCTGCAAGGGGGTGTTCTTCTCCGTTCATAACGACTTTTCCCTGGCCAGTTTCAACGCGAATGAATTGGTCGACAATGTCGTGAACTTCCTCGCCAATGTCTTCCCCCGGCAGCAGGCTCATTACCACTACTTGGCAATGCTGAGCCGTAAAGAGTACCTGACGAAAACTGTCGTTCTCAAGGGTAATTTTTTCAATGTTATCTACGTAGCCTGTCATAGTTGATTTAGTGATCTATAAGTATTGTACTACAATAAATCTAATCTGCTAAATTGTAAGGATATGAAGCCAAAAATTTATCACGGCCAATTGGGAAAAATTGCTTACTATGACAATGGGTTAAGTGGCCCGGCTGTCGTTTTTATTCACGGCTGGACCAGTTATCCAGTGGAATTTTCTTGGCTAACCCAACTGCTGCCCAACACAAGGATAATCTGTCCGTTTTTGCCCGGAAGTGGGGAGAGTAGCCCACTGCGCCAGTGGCATTTTGGTCAGCTGGCCCAAGTATTAGCCGACTTCATAAGTGGGTTAGAGCTAAGTGACTATATATTAGCAGGACATTCAATGGGGGGAATGAGCGCTTTGGCAATTTTCCCAAAGCTCAAAACTAAACCCCGCCATTTAGTCATTGCAGGTAGCCCCCTGGCGCCGATAAAAAATCGCTGGAAAGTCATTGGCGACGTATTAAGAGAGATTAAAGCTCGAAAGAGTTTGGGAAAAACTATCGGCAACCAGTTTCATTTCCGCTATCTCTTTAAGGGTTTTAATTTGGCCGAAACCTACTCTGTTGACTGGGAGTATCTGAGACGCCGTAAAGCCTTTATCTATTTTCTTTGGGGCAAGGATGATTTCTTTGTTCCCCTAAAAGATAACATCGAGATTATTAAGGCTTATCCCTTAAGTGAGCTAAAGGTTTTTCCGGGGAATCATGTTTTTCACTACGGTCTTAGTAATATGAGCAGACTGCTACCTTATTTGTCGGGAAGCTGAGGCCGTTTCTTCTCGTTATACTTTTTTATTTGGGTCCAGCCCAAGAGGTCTAAATATTCTCCCTCCAGCTCTTTAGCTACTGCGGCTAAAGTGTGTCTTGGCGCCCCGTGTTCTTTAGCTCCTTTGATCATCTTGGCAAGGAGTTTTTTTCGCAATTTACCCAGGTCGTGATGAAGCCAAGTGTTAGCTTTGGTAGTTACTTCGTCAATCAAGGCGCTAAGCTCTTTATCATCAGCTATTGCCTCAAAACTCCACCGGATGAATTTTTGCGATTCAGAATCAACATCTTTTAACTCATTCGTATTCACGCCACTATTTTAACATTGCAGAACAACAAGCAGCCTGCCTATACTAAATTCAATGATTAAAAGGGTTGCTGCTGCGGCGGCATTAGCAGGAACTGTGATTTTGGCCGGTGTTGGTTTGGTAAGTGTAGCCAGTCGGCCAATAGTTTCGGGAGAAGTCGTGGTCGAAGTGGTGGACGGTGATACCTTTTTCATCGAGAATCGCCAGCCAATTCGGATTAAAGGACTGGATGCTCCCGAAGTGACAAACTGTAACGGAAAACAGTCAAAACAGGCGCTGGCAAAGCTGATTCTAAACAAAAGAGTCGTTCTCAAAGAACCAATTGTTGATGCTTACAAACGAATTCTAGCTTTGGTCTACATTGACGGGATTTCTGTTAATGAATATCTAATCAAAAATGGTTTTGCTCATTTTCGCTCCACTAAGACAGCCGAACTCACTCGTTTCCAAGCGGCCAGTGACTATGCCCGAGAACATGAGGTGGGAATATTTAGTCCTAGGTGTTATCAGATTAAACCACCCGATCCGAAGTGTGTGATTAAAGGAAATTTTGATGACAATAGTGACAAAAAGGTATACTTTCTGCCGGAATGCAGTTACTACGGCGTTACGGTAATAATGAAGTTTAGAGGAGAGCAGTGGTTTTGCTCGGAAGCGGAAGCGAAGAAAGCGGGGTTTGAAAAATCAAAATATTGCCCGTAGTACTTTAGGATTTCTTTAGGTCAACTTGAATCCGGTGGTCCACCCACAGGCCATTAAACTTGGAGGCTGTTTTAGGGGAAGAGAGATAAATTTTGGTTGGGGTGGCAAGGTAGAAACGTAAAGGGGAGGTGTTAAGGAAATCTTCGACACTCTTTTGGGGTAGGGAATAAATTTTTCGATTGAAAACTGTCATAACCCTCTCCACCTCTGTCTGAGTACTCAATTCTCTTGCGTTGGCTTCAATGTACAGCCCACCCTCCGTTTCTCCAGCCTGATAAATTGTTAGAAAAACACTCCCGTTCACTAAGATATTTTTTGAGTGCACAGCCTCTTTTGGGGAATACCAGTAAAAATTGAAATCACTATCAAATGCGAAATAAACTGGTGTGTTCCACGGTTTCCCTTCGGGAGTAATTGAGGCAATATTCAGAAAAAAATTATCCTCAATAATTTTTAAAGCTGCTTGATTATGTCCAGGGTTCATAGCTTTCCATTCTAAAGCTCCAAAATTGGTTCCATACCGTCCTTAACTTTAAAGAGTTTGTGGTCAAAAAGTTTGATTCTTTTTGGTGTAATTTGAAACATACTACTTTTTACGGCTTGGTAGGTTAGTTGGGGATTAACGACACGAAGATTGGTCTTCCAGAGCTTAAGGGCATACTTAATTTTATTAGTTCCGGTGACTTGCTCCGCTAGTCCTGAGATTTGTAGTCCCTGTTTGGGTTCATTTATGCCTTGATTACTATCTGCTATTGCCACCGCAACCTGGGGATTTTGGGTTATTTGTTTGGCGTGGAGCGTGTCTGGTCCACTGAGAAAATAGAGGTTTAGATCTGTATCAAAGGCATAGTACACACTGGCAATCCAGGGAAAGTCACCATAAGTCGCTACTGCCATCAGCTTATGCTTAGAAAGAAAAGCAAGAACATGCTCTTTTTTAAGTGTCATTTGGCGACCCATAAGTTGAATTTATCTTCTTGGCTGCTATTATAAACTTGTGGAATTAAAAAATAAAATTGCGATTGTAACAGGAGGCAGTAGTGGAATTGGGCAAGAAGTAGCTATCGCCCTGGCTAAGGAGGGCTGCCGGGTTATTTTCACCTATAACGCTAACGAAACAGGTGCCAACAAAACCTTGAGACTACTAGGGGAACGTGGCACTAAGTTTAAGGTCAATCTCCAGTTTGAGGAGGAGATTGAAAAGTTTTTTGATTTTATCCAGTCAAAGTTTGGGGAAATAGATATTCTAGTTAATAGTGCCGGGGTTAATCGACCGCGTGATTTATTTGATACCAAGGTTTGGAAAGAAGTTTTTCAAGTCAATCTATTTGCACTGGTCTTTTGCACCGGGAGGGCAGTGGACCAAATGAAAAACGGAGGCAGGATTCTAAACATCTCCTCCATTTATTCAGACGGTAAAGCCTGCTGGAAAGGGTTACCAGCTTATGGAGCTTCAAAAGCAGCCGTAAACCACTTTACTCAAACGTTGGCCAAGAATTTAGCCCCCAAGATTTTAGTCAACGCCATCGCCCCGGGTTATGTGAAGACACCGCTTTGGAAAGACACTTCGGAAGAGGATTTCGATAGAAGCGGTAAAGAACAATTGATAGATAGAATGATCATGCCTGAAGAAATTGCCCAAATGGCAGTAGCTGTTATAAAAAATGACGCTATGACCGGAGAAGTAGTTACTGTGGATGGTGGGCTAAGTTTGAAAACTGTGTAATCCTTCTAAGGCCACCTCCGAATTGGTAACTTGGGATTTTGTTTGAAACAGATCTATAGTTTGAAATGGTCAAAAATATCTAAAAGCCCATCATTTTCTGTATGGCCACCAATAAAACCACCCTTTGATCTTACTAATTCTTTCATCTCGTCACTAGCATTACCCATTGTTGCTAAATAGCCGGAGCCTTCCATAAATTTCCAATCCATTAAGGTGTCTCCAACTGCCAAAACGTTATCTAAGGAACTGTTGACATGTTTCAACATTTCCTGCACAGACGACCGTTTATCTATGTCTTTTGCAGTGATAATTAATATTTTATTTGGTAGCAATGAGGCAACATGTGTCCATTGAACAGTAATTTTATCTTCAAATTTGGCCAAGGCTCTCTTTAACAAATCTTCAGATTCAGGCGGATAAACTAATTCTAGTTTGGTAATCTCAGCTTCTTCAACGATCTGGGGAAGATTATCAACTTCAACCCATGGCATTATGCGTTTGTCTTCAATAGTTTTTGGATTAAATTTAGCTCGCTCAATGTATTTTGATTGCAGAGTGTATAACTGCCAAGATTCAGGAAATTCTAGTGGAATACCTAAAATACTTTTTACAATTTGACTATCCAGAGTCTTTTTAAAAAGGAAACTGTCCACTATTGGGTTAAAGACTACAGCACCTCCGTCACTAATATGAAAATTATTCAACGGGAAATGATTCATTAAAATCCTGACTGCAAACGAAGGCTTTCCAGTACACAAGCTTATTTTGACTCCTGAATTACTTATCTCATTAATTCGGTCTGCAACTTTTTTAGTGGGGAAGGGAAAGTTGTGTTCAAGTTTTGACCCAAGAATAACACCATCTATATCCAAAACAAGGTGTTTAATTTTTTTCATTAAAATTTATTCTATCAAAATACTGACCTATGACGTTATTCTAACTAGAGTAGGTTGTCAGAAGACGTCTAAGCAAACTTGAGGCTTATTTGCTGGCTACTTGGGACTGTGTTCGGAAGACACCAATCAAATTAATCCTTACTCCTATTCCTAGTTCTCTCTTGCTGAAGCTCTCGAAAATACCCTTCTAAATTTGTGCCATTAAGATATTTCTCTGCGTTTGTCCAAAATTCATCAAACAATTCAGGAGGATTTCCTTGCTGTTCATACTCCAACGCCTGCATAGCCATCTCCAGCTTGTCCAGCCCTTTAACAAATTTCGCCTCTGGAGTTATTTTATCGTTAAATTCAGAATAAAGATCAACATATTGCTGCAAATTTGGATCATCCTTGAAAAGTGTCTTTACTGCATCGAGTTCGTCATCGTGTTTCCGCTCCTTATTTCCAATCACTTCTTTTCCTTGCTCCCAACGAATATCTCCAATACTAGCCTCACCGATGTCATGGAAAATACTCATTATGGTAACCTTAGTCTTATCTAAGCCAAATTCGTCTGCAAGGAGCGTCGCAAGAAAAGAGACACGCCAGCAATGATCGGCCACCGATTCAACGTTTGAAACACCTTTTATTGCCCAGCCCGTTCGAGCCGTTGTTTTTAATTTGCCAGCTTTGTGAACCACGTCTAATAAGTTAGCTTTGTCCATGAAAAGATTCTATCAGAAGTCCGAACATTGTACAGACCTTATCAAATTTCGTACCTAAACTCTCAGGCTGCGGGACTTGGATTCGAACCAAGATAAACGGATTCAGAGTCCGTTGTCCTACCATTAGACGATCCCGCATTCTAGCGCTAATTTTAGCACTCTGTTAAAATTGGTGCATGGCTCATGTAGTTGCTGCTGTTATTTACAGAGAAGGTGCTAATGGGCAGAAGGAATACCTGCTCGTGAGTACCAAAAAAAATTGGGGCAAACAAACGGGATTCCTTCAACCGACCGCCGGTCATATGGAGACAGGGGAGACCGAGGAAGAAGCTTTAAAACGGGAGGTACAGGAAGAATTAGGAGTGGGAATAAAATCTTTCCGGAAACTACTCGACCTGCCCGGAGATGTTCCCAATTACACTGTCCATTGGTGGGAATGCGAATTGGCGCATTTTGATTTTACAATTAAGGAAGATGAAATCAGTAAAACTTATTGGCTAACAAAAAGTGAACTTACTTATCGTAGCGACGTGTGGCCTGCCACTAAAAAGTTTTTTTTGAAATTTCTTAGCTGATAAAAGCTTCTGCCTTTTCGTCTTTAATCTTTTCTTCAATAGCCGACCGGGCAATAAGAGTAAGGTAATTTTACCAGAGCCTAATTAGAATAGGTATATGCATAGGTTCTCACCGGTTTGGGAGGTGCCAAAGAAAGCCGTTAAACTAGTCTTAGTAAATACTATCTTGACAATTGTACATAACTATGTACAATAAAAATATGTCTAACACTCTCTCTATTTCTGATGCTCGAGCAATACTGCCAGATCTTGTTTCTAAGGTTAGTGATGGTCTGTCTCGTTTTACCATCACTGTCAGTGGCCAACCCAAAGCCATGCTCATTAGTGCTGAGGAATTGGAATCTCTGGAAGAAACGGCAGAGATTTTGGCTATTCCGGGGATGAAAAAGAGCATTCTTCGGGGACTGAAGGAAGCAAAAAAGGGTAAAGGCGTGCCACTATCAGATTTGAGTTAATTTACTCATGGAAGTACTACTTTTCCCCACGGCAAAAAAACAGTACGACAAACTTTCAAAATTTGACCGGGAAAAGATTAAGAAAAAACTCCAGTTCATTGCGCAATTTCCATTGGACGGGAAAAAACTTTCTGGAGAATTTGCAGAAACCAGGTCGGTCAGAGCTTGGCCGTACAGGATAATTTACCAGATTGATTCAAAAGGAAAAAGGATCCTAGTCGTCACAATTGGCCACAGACAAGGAGTGTATAAATGACATGGTTTCTGTTTGCCATTTTTTCCTTAATTTGCTTTACTGCTTACGATCTCCTCAGTCGCAAGCTCAGTGTTGATAGTGCTAACCCACGAGCTCTAGCGGTCCTGTTTAATTTTTTGGTCGCTATCATGAGTCCTATGCTTCTGCTTCTAGAACCATTGCATGCCATTTCTTTGCCTCCGATGGTCATTCTTTTTTCCCTGGGTAGTTTTGTTGCCTGGACACTATTCAGTCGCGCAGAATTTTATGCTCATAAATATGTTGAGGCTTCAACACTGAGCATAATTCTCAAGTTAGCTCCAGCGCTGACACTAATTTACGGAGTGATTTTCTTCGGTGAATCTTTTGGCGCAGCTAAGCTTTTTGGTATTACCCTCATTATCTTATCCAATATCTATCTTATCTGGGTAACGGAGGGGAGAGGGTTTAAGATTAATAAGGGACTCATATTTGCTCTCGTTGTAGCTGTCTGTCTAAGTGTGGGCTGGACCTTTGATAAGATCGTATCACCCTATTTTGGTTTAGTTGCCTTTACTTTTATCAGTTTTAGCATTCCCACGGTTGTAAACTGTTCCATCCCACCACTATCAATAAAAGTACTACTTGCCGAGCTCAGTCGAACTTCTTGGAGACTGATTGTTCTCGCTTTTGTTTTAACCCTGGCGTACGCATTTCTTATTAAAAGTCTTATGCTTGGAGAGACATCTCGGGTAACACCAATGGCAACCTCAACGACACCTTTAGTGGTTCTTCTATCCATGGTTTTTCTGCAAGAACGAGATCACCTGTGGACGAAGCTGACCGTTGCTGCGGTAACAGTGGTGGGAATTTTTCTTCTCAGTTAAACTACCTTTTTTCCGACCGTTTAATTTCTGCTAGTATTTCCCGTTTCACTTTTTCTGACTCATCTGTGATCTTTTGCTCAATATCTTCTTTGTGTTTCTTTAAATAGTGAAGGTGCTTTTCGTGGCCCGGCTCGGCATAGAAGGCTTCTAAAAATTCTAAGTGTTTATCACTTGGCAAATGCTTAAGGATAATCTCCAGTGTCCGGTGGTGATATATTTGGTCTGCCAGCCCAATTATTTCCTCTTTTTCTATTTCATCCAGTTCGTAGGATTCAATAACCCGCACGACTTCATGAAAGGAGATTAGGTGATCGTAAAAAACTTTCCCTTTAGTTTTCATTGCTATCTGCTAAATACTCACTTTTCTTAGCCACATTATATTCTACTGGTCCGAGAGATACCTTTTTCTCTGGGTCGTCCAAGAAAAAGAGAATTACCGGGTGATTTTGTTTGCCATAGTTAATTCCTAGGTACTGCATTACTTCTGGAGATCCCCCAAAATGTTTGCCCGTGAACCTAGCTGGTCCTGCATCGGCAATGGCCGCCACGACTAGTTTTCCGTTAGCGGGATTAACAACGACTACCCGGCGATATTTATACCACTGGGCCAACTCTTTAGTATTTGTATTCCAGTCGGGAAGATAGAGAGTTTGCACTGCGACGTACCATTTTTCCGTGTCAATTAATTCCTGTGTCAGGTTGTCTTTAGAATCTGCGAAATAGCCCCAGGCCCCTCGCCCTGGAGTGATCCCTTTCTCCACTAGTGCACTGTGCTGCTCAGCACTATCTCCCGGAAAGCGGGGAAGATGTTGTTCGGCCCCCATTCGACCTACGGAGTGGTTTAATTTCTGGCCATCAAGGGTGGCGCGAACCTGGAGACCATAGGCGTCAAAGATAGCGGCACTAATTCTCTGCTCCTGCTCGGTAGTTATTTGCCAGTCATCCTGCGTCTGTAAATTATCCGCTAGGGCACTAATTAACTTTTGGTCGGGATTAAGGTTAAAGGCCTCGGAGGAAATATAAGTTTTAGGGTGAGTGGCTTCTACTTTAAGGGGTAGTTGACTGGAGAACAATAGGCTGCCGGCGAGCACTCCCGAAGTAAAAATTCGGCCGGCGTGGTCTCTGATTTTACCTGGTCTTAAGCCAAACCTAGTAAAAAAGTCGGCTGCGGCCGGATTATTTTTAATTAGGGTGGCTTCAGAGACCAGACTTCTAATTTTGAGTCGGGAATGAAGGGCCTCGGGGTTTAGTTTTGGTTTAGTCTTTGCCATTGTCACCATTGTGCAGAAATATTGTTGGTTTGACAAGTTCTGGGAAAACTGGTTTAACTAGATTAGTAATGAGCCGCTCTTATCACCAATCGGGAAATCTACTTATTGTTCTAAGTCTTGGGATTCTTCTGGCCGTAGTTGCTATTACCACCTTTCTGGTTTTAAAACAAACTGGTTTTGTCAATCGAGCTGCCGATAATAGTAAACTTGACAACCAGTCTTTATCAGCGGGACTGCTAGCGATCAGTGCTACAGACCAAACAAAAGAGTTGCTTAAGTCTAGTAGTAGCGTCTTGGCCTCAACTCGAAAAAAGACATTGCTAGCTCTGATTGAAAAGAATCCGCGCGCCTTCTTACAAGTGGCTATACCCAAGACGGTAAAAGAAAAATTGCCTGAGGGGCAAAAGCCAAACATAGAGGATGAAGTAGCACTAGACGGAGTAATTAGTGTTGTTTATGGGGACGACTTTAAAAATAAAACCACCACCACTAACTATTTTCTCAGGACTGATAAAAAGCATTACCGGCTCTTCTTCCCTAGTGATGAGTTAGAAAATATAACGACTGGGACAAAAGTTAAAGTGACCGGTTACCGCCTTGACGACTATGTAGTGGCCAAATCGTCCAGTCAGATTAATAGCCAGGCTACTAGTGATAATACTGCCTCTCAGTTTAGTGGGACCGATAAAGTGGAGAAGCGTCTGGCTGTTATCATGATCAACTTTATCAGCGACCCGGTAACCCCCTGGACTAGTGATCAAGTAACGAACTGGATGTTTCACGATGTCTACTCCCTGGCTGCTTATTACAAAGAAACATCGTTTGGTAGATGGGAGATTACTGGTAAGGTCTTTGGTTGGTACACGCTGAATACCTCCAAAGACCCTTGTAATTATTACTCCTGGGGGGAAACGGCCAAATCCTTAGCGGCTGCCGATGGGTTCGTTGATAGTGAGTATACCAATGTGCTGTTTGCTTTTGGGCCCTATCTAAACTGTGGTGCTGGGGGGTGGGCAGAAATTAATGGTAGGCATAGCTGGATTTTTGGCGACCAGAACTTGCACTATCCCTACTATCCTGATAGCGATTTCTATCGCCAAAACGCTATTCCCATCCACGAGCTGGGTCACAATTTTGGGGCAGATCACGCAAATTCCCTAAACTGTGTTGATGACAACGGCAGGCAAATCTCTTTTGGACCCGTCTGTCAGGGTGGGGAGTACGGTGACCCGTTCGAGGTTATGGGCACTGATGCCAGGCAAATGAATAATTTCCATAAGGGACGACTGGGAATGCTTAATCGCCGCGACACTGTGACAATCACCAAAAGCGGTGTGTACGATATTACCCCAATAGAAAAGGATACCGATAAGAAGGAGGCCCTTAGGATACCGGTGATTTTTAAGCTGGGGGAGGGGCCGGACTATTCCTATTACTTAGAGTATCGCCAACCCACTGGCGTATTTGACAGTTTTCTCCCAGATGCCCCAGCTGTAAACGGTGTTATTCTTCGGTTAGCTACCAGCTACAATTATCCTAGAGCCTATCCTTCATATCTGATAGATACTCATCCAGTCGCGCCCTTCACTTTCCAAGACGCTCCGCTAAAGCTCAATGAAACTTTCTTAGATAGACAAAATGGAGTTAAAATAAAAGTCTTAGCCCTAAATAAGCGTCGTGCTCAGGTAGAAGTTACCCTGTCTGAGCCCAAATGCGTAAGAAGAAAACCTAGCCTACAGCTCTATCCGGTCGGACAATGGGGTCGTGCGGGAAGCCAGTTGACCTATCATTTATCTATTAAGAATAACAATTCTACGGCTTGTGGAGAGACCAAGTTTACTTTAACTCCAACGCTTTTTTCTGGGTGGACACAATCGTTGGATCGGCCGAATCCCGTACCCATTGCCTCTGGGGCTTATGGACATATAAACATTTCTGTTCGATCTTCCGAAACCTCCCCGGTAGGAACCTATACCTTTACTGAATCGGTGACCCAAGCCGGCGACTCTAAAAGTAATAGTAGTATCAACGCGAATTTCAATATTTACAACGTAGATACTGAAGTACCAGTGGTATCAATTATCCAACCGGCTAGTGATGGTGAGATACTTAGTGGAGAGAGCTACATTGCTGCCCAAGCGACAGATAATTTTGGGGTTAGCTCGGTCACCTTTTTCATTAACAACCAGCCTTTTTATACAACCCTTACTGGCTCCCCGACCTTTTATGCGCCGTTAGTTACTACCAATTACCCAAATAACCAGCCCTATCTAATTAGGGCAGAGGCCTACGATCTGGATAACAACCGAGGAGTGTCTGCTGACCGCAGAGTAATTATTAGGAATTAGCTGACCAAGTTGCAAGCGGCCGCCAGCCTTTGTAGTGTGGTCTCTTTACCAATTACTTCCATTACCTCCCAGAGCGGGGGGGTAGCGGTTCTACCTGTCAGTCCTACCCGAAGGTTCATGAAATAGTCACCTACCTTAATATTTTTCTCTTCACAGAACTTTCTCGCTGCCTCCTCAAGAACTTTTCCATCCCAGTCTTTTTCCAGTACTGACAGAGCATGAGTAATGACACTTTTCGCGCTATCCTTTTTAAACAGTCCTAGATCCAGTGTGGGTTCGGTAAAGAAAAAATCAGTAAGAGAGTCAAAGTCTTTCAGGGTGACTAGCCGGTCTTTGACAAGGGGAAGGACTTTGGCAATGTCAGATTCACTGTGGGTGGTAAATTCTGCCAGTCTTTTGGCAAGCGTAACATTATCCAGTGCCCGCAGATACTGCTGGTTAAACCAGTCTAGTTTTTTGGGGTCAAACGTCGGGTTGGACCTTTGAGTACCGGCTTGGTCAAAAGCCTCCACAAATTCACTTAAAGTGAACAGTTCCCGATTATCCTTAGGTGCCCAACCCAAAAGCATGAGAAAGTTTAAAATTGCCTCTTTTAAATAACCTTTATCCAGCCAGCTTTTAACCCCGAACATAGCGGACATGTCTCGTTTACTAAACTTTTTACCAGTTCGGGGATCAAGGATAACTGTAAAGTGGCCAATTTCTGGTACGAAGTAGCCAAGACCTTCGTAAATATAGAGGTGAATTGGGGTAGTTGATATCCACTCCTGGCCCCTAAGGACGTGCGATATTTTCATATCCACGTCATCCACCACTACCGCCAAATGATAAGTGGGGAAGCCGTCCGATTTTAAAATAATGAGATCCGGAACCTCTTTTCCCAGCACGCGAATTTTTTTACGCAAGATCCAATCGTTAAACTCAAAGATTTTATCTTCAGGAATTTTGATACGAACCACATGGGGTTCTCCGGCGTCTACCCTTCTTTGGGCTTCTGCGGGATCCATATCCCGGGCCTTGGGGCGATCTTTTAGTGTCTCTCTTTGGTCCTCGTCTTCGTAGGCGGCCTTGATCTCAGCTTTCTCGCGTTTTTCCGCATCAAAATCATAGTAGGCGTAGCCTTTGTTTACAAGAATTTTTGCTGCCGCTTGATATCTTTCCAGACGCTCCGATTGCCGGTAGGGACCGTAGGGCCCACCAATATCTGGCCCTTCGTCCCAACTAATACCAAAGTCGTGGAGAGTGGTAAAAATTGCCTGTTCGGTATCACTTCTGGACCGGTCTTTATCCGTGTCCTCAATTCTTAATATAAACTGTCCGTTATTTTTTTTAGCCAGAGCATAGCACCACAGAGCTCGAATGACAAAACCAAGATGAACACTTTCTGGCGAGCCAGTTGGTGAAGGAGCAAACCTGGTGCGTACTACCATACTCTGGATTGTAACAAACTTCGTTGCCCCTTGCCGGCGGATCGTCTATTATAGTTATGTTCTATGACTAGTCTTACCCAAATTGCTTACATTGCTCGTAAAAGTATCAATCTGGGGATACTGATAATTGTCCTTATCACCATTATTCGCATTGTGGTTGGCTTTGCTTATAGCCTGTGGCAAGAGCGCTTTCCCCCGCCTCCCCCGGCCGCCACGGTGGCGTTTGGCAAGCTCCCTTATCCTAGGGGCGAAAACTCTCTAGCTACACCGTCAGCTCTTAGCTACACAGTGGAGACCATCGATGGTACATTGCCAGTGTTGCCACCAAATTTGGAGGTTTACTTTGTTCCTCAACCCACCGCCAGTTTTGGTACTTTCCAACGAATGACTAGTAAGGCGGGACTATTTGGGTTTTCGGGAGTTCCCGTAAAGCTTGGTCAAAATGTTTGGAAATTTACTGATCAGACCAATCCCCTGCGGACCATGAATATTGACGAAATAAGCGGTGATTTTCGGATCGTCTATAACTATGTGGCCGACCCTACTTTGTTTCAAACTAAGGCGTTTATCTCCGACGATCAGGCTATTGGACTGGCACGAAGGGCCTTTAATGAACTGTTGGAGGGTTCGGGATACGAGAAATCTGCACCCACTCTGACTTACTACCGTTATGACGCGGGGATCCTGGTTGAGACCACTTCTTTGTCTCAAGCCGACGCAGTAGCAGTAAGCTTTGTCCATGATCCGATTGGGGAAACCCCCGTGGTGTCACCGGATTTCAAACAAGGACTAGTTTCAGTAATTGTCACTAGCTCCACTGATCCTAAGCGGCAAGTGTTGGAACTGCGCTATTTCCACGACGCTATTGATTTGGGGAATTTTGCCACTTATCCGGTTATTACCAGTCAGCAAGCTCTAGAAAAACTCGAATCCCAAGAAGCGATCTTTGCCAGCTTGCCCTCCCAAATCTCCGGACAGGTTACCATTCGGGAAGTGAGCCTGGTCTATATGCTTTCCTATCCCGCCCAAAGTTACCTACAGCCCATGCTGGCTTTTAGCGACCAACAGGGCTTTATTGCTTATGTCCCTCTGGTCACGCCGGAGTGGCTTGAGGCACCCTAACCGTTTCGAGCGTTTGTTCCTCCTGGAAGCGTTCTATTGCAAGCTCAATCAGTTTATCGATAAGTTCAGAGTAAGATAGCCCACTCGCCTCCCAAAGTTTCGGATACATACTACTGTTAGTGAAGCCGGGAATTGTATTGATCTCGTTTACAAGAATTTCACCTCTCGGAGTAAGAAACATATCTACTCTCGCCATTCCTTCTGCACAGAGCGTAGTAAAGGCTTTAATTGCAACTCCTTGGACTTTCTTAGTTTGTTCTTGTGTCAATTTCGCGGGGATTACTAAAGAGGCAGCATTCTTGTCCTGGTACTTTGCTTCATAATCATAAAACTCATGATGGGCAATTATTTCTCCAGGAAGGGAAGCTATCGGGCTTTTATTACCCAGTACTGAACACTCAATCTCCCTCCCCTCAATCATTTGTTCGATGATAATCTTGCGGTCAAAACTGAAAGCTAGCTCAACTCCCTGGTTAAGTTCACTTTCTTTGTGAGCCTTAGTGATCCCGACCGATGAACCGAGATTTGCAGGTTTGATAAAACAAGGAAAACCTAGGTGTTCTCTAATCTCTTTGTTGTCGATGGACTCTTTTGAAGAAAACACAAGAAACTTACCGATTGGAATGCCGGCTTGTTGTAATAATCTTTTCATCACGTCCTTATCCATACCAATCGCTGAGCCCAGAACGCCAGCTCCAACAAAAGGGATACGAAGAAGTTTTAAAAGACCCTGGATCGTTCCATCTTCGCCGTTCGGGCCATGAAGTACAGGGAAAACAATATCAACCCGCTCGGGAGTCAGTAGTGAGGTGGGCGTCAGAGTTTTTAACTGATTTTCTGGTTCAAGATCAATTGGTCTGTCAGCGAGGAGCCACTTACCGTGTCGTGTTATACCAATGAAGCTGACCTCATATTTGTTAGGGTCCAAAGCCAAGGCAATATTTCTCGCGGAACTGATTGAAACTGTGTGCTCTGCCGACTGGCCGCCAAAGATAATAACAAGCTTTAGCCTACGCTTAGCCGTTCTTTGCATTTAGAGATTATAGATTGGCCGCTGAGGATTTCAACCCATCCTCCAAAAAGATGTTTTATGTCGTGCTTGGGTGTGCCTTCGTACAAACATGTCTACTTATAGTGGATATTACTTGTGAACTAGCTTATAATACTATATTATATGATGGGGCCAGACCACACCCTTGAATCTGCGCTAACTATCTTGGGATTAACAGCAAAAGAAAGGCGTTTCTTTTTAAGTAACTTTAATCTCGGCCCAGCAACCATTGATGAAGTGGCAATTTCAGCACGTCTTCAGCGTTCTGGAGCGTATTTGATTGCCAAGAACCTCTTACAAAAGGGGTTTCTTCGTGAAGATCTCCACTCTTACCGCAAGAATGTCTATACTGTGCCTCCAGAAGATATTCTTCGTCGCCTAGCCGGAAAGCAACGTTTTTTAAGGCGGGAAGAGGTAAGTTTTACAGAGGCGCTTCCTCAATTACATAATATGTATGCTAATAATGATATTCGGCCGAAGGTTCAAGTATTTGAGGGTAGTTTCGGACTTCGTTCTGTGTGGCAAGATGTCCTTACCCTCAAACAAGAGGTCCTTTTGTGGTCTAACCAGGAAACTGAAAGCAGTTTTTTTACTCCCGAATTTCATGCAGCATTTATAAGCGAGCGTCAAAAAAAGGGAATTACCATCAGGGTATTGGCAGTAAACAACGAAAAGGGACAGAGTTTGCAAAAAAATGACCAGACAAGTTTGCGACAGACCCTTCTTCTCCCTAATAACGTTGATTTCAGTGCCGAGACTTACATTTATGGCCATAAGATTGCCATTATTGATCATAAAAAGGACATAATCGGGGTAATTATTGAGAGTGAGCCTATTGCTGCGGCCCAGAGAGCTATCTTTGAACTAAATTGGAGTCAATTAGTTTAATCTGGTTGGGGTAGTGCCACGTACAACCACTCGGGTCGATTGTGAAGGGTCAATATTAAAAAGGGCACTCTTATTTTCACTGAGAACTGGATTGGTCCAGGCAAATAAAGTGCCAGCATCGCTGACGCTGAGATTGACACAACCATGTGAGCGGGGGAAGCCAAAGTCGTTATGCCAATAGGCTCCGTGAATTCCATAACCGCCGTGGAAGTATTGGACGTAAGGAACGTTGGGTAAATTGTAGTAGCTCCCGTCACTTATTGAACCACCGCTCATTCGTTGGGACAGTAGTTTTGCCCAGATTCTAAATTCTCCAGTAACTGTGGGGGTCCAAGGATTTCCCGAACTAATGGGGAAGTGATAAATTAGTTTATTGCCCTCATAGGCCGAGAGAGTTTGGGTAGTTAGGTCAACATAAATCCACTTTTCCTCAGTGTATTCACCCAAGACTGCTCCAGAAAACCCTTTGAGCAGTGCCCCCCAATCAGTAATTGGTGAAGCAACTTCTTGATTGTGCCACAGGCCCTTTTTAGCTTCGGTATCGACTTCTCCACTGGAGTTTAAAATTTGGGCTAAATAGGTCTCGCTAAGGAGCTCGTCCTGTTGAACTTCGTGTCTTTGCTGCCACGAGGTAGCCAGGTTGGTTAGCCCGGGCTTAAATGCGGCTAGCACTAAGCCCACAACTGCTGTAAGAGTCAAAATGGTGACGAGTCGTAACATACTATGAAGATAAAAGATTTGGAAATAAAATACTAGGTCTTGGTCAGACTATTGGTACCGCATAGGGGAATCGGACCCCTGTTGCCAGAATGAGAATCTGACGTCCTAGCCACTAGACGAATGCGGCAACTTTGTTGATTTTACTAAACTTGACAAGAAAAGGGCAGGTGGTACAATACACCAGTTGTCAGCTAGACAACCCGGCTCGGAAGTAGAAAGATCAACTCTCGCGAGGCTTTCTGAATATCAGAAAGTCTTCTTTTTTTCTGGGAAGCTACCCAAAATTAGAACTTAATAACTAATTAATATGACAAAGACAATTCATAAATCCACAATCATGCTGACGGCCGAGGGACTGGCTAACTTGCAACAAGAGTTGCGTGAGCTTAAAGAAGTAAAGCTACCGCAAATTGTCGAGCGAGTAGCTACGGCTCGGGCGGACGGAGATCTGTCAGAAAACAGTGCTTATCAATTTGGTCGTCAGGAGCAAGAATTTATCCAGGGCCGCATTGACGAACTAGAGGGTATTTTAAAAAACTCCACTCTTATTCAAAAAACTGCGGTGGCTAGTAACGGCACTAAAACAGTGGACGTGGGACGTAAAGTGACAGTGGCCATTGGGGGTAAAAAGCAGATTTTTCATATCGTCGGTGATTGGGAAGCTAAACCTTTGGAGAAAAAGATTTCTGGCAGCTCTCCCCTCGGCAAAGCCTTAATGGGCAAAAAAGTGGGCGACAAAGCCGAATTTGACGCCCCAGCAGGCAAGATCCAATATACAATTGTAGAAATAGAGTAGTTTGAAATGACAGGAGGGAAACTGAGTGATTAGATGATACTAATCCATTTCCTACAGTCCTGTCATTTTTGGGTTTTCGTGCGTATTGCTAAATAGCAGGTCATCCGTGATAATTGTTCTTATGGCCCAAGCAATTGACGAAATCATTAAAAATAGGAAAGAAAAATTGGAAAAACTTGAGGCTGTGGGCCTGTCAGGATTTCCCGCTTGGGAAGGGGTGCGCGAGCCCATCGCCGTAGTCAGAGAGAAGAAACAAGCCGCAGCGGCTAGTGTGGTGGGCAGGATCAGCGCAATAAGGGGACACGGAAAATTAGTTTTTCTTGATTTAATTGATGAAAGTGGGAAAATCCAGATCTCCTTTAAGCCCGATAACTTAGGCAAAGCCTTTACTAACATCTCTCTCCTTGATATGGGCGATTTTATCAGTGCTTCGGGATCACTTTATACCACGGAAGCAGGAGAACTGACGATCGAAGCCGCCAAATTTTCACTGTTAACCAAAGCGCTGCGGCCCCTACCCTCTAGTTGGTACGGATTTAATGATGTAGAAGAACGGTACCGGCAACGGTATGTAGATCTGCTCGTTAACCCCGAAGTTAAAGAAGTTTTCTTGGTGCGGACGAAAATCACTAAGCTTCTTAGGCAAAAACTTGACGCTGCCGGCTTTACTGAGGTAGAGACACCAGTGTTACAGCCGCTCTATGGTGGAGCTACCGCCAAGCCATTTATAACCCATCATAACGCCCTAGACATCGATCTCTACTTGCGTATCTCTGACGAACTTTATTTGAAACGTTTAATTGTTGCTGGCTTTGAAAAAGTCTATGAGATTGCCAAAGATTTTCGTAACGAAGGCATCGATCGTCAACACAACCCCGAGTTTACTATGCTCGAGTTTTATTGGGCCTACGCTAACTATGAGGACTTAATGAAATTTACTGAAGAGATGCTGTCAGCTATTGTTAAGGAGATAAAAGGAAGTTATAAATTTGTCTATCAAGGGCAGGAATACGACTTTACTCCACCGTGGCCAAGAGTTAGCTTCCGAGATCTTATTAAGGCAGATACCGGTATCGATATAAATGTTGCAAATACAGAGGGAAAGCTACTTGCTGCCATAAAAAAGACCGAGACTAAGCTGGATTTGGAAGGTGTAGTGGGCTATGCCGCACTTCTAGACACTTTTTATAAAGTGGTTAGTCGTCCCAAAATTATTGGGCCACTTTTTCTTTATGACCACCCGGTCGAATCCAAGCCACTGGCCAAGAAAAAAGCAACCGACCCATCCAAAGCCGCCAGCTTCCAACTGTTAGTAGGTGGATTTGAATGGCTCAATGCTTATAACGAACTCAATGATCCTATTGATCAGCGGGCCAGATGGGAAGAGGAACTAAAACTAGCAGAACTGGGGTCTGAGGAGTTTCAGATGATTGACGAGGATTACATTCGGGCGCTGGAATATGGGATGCCACCAACTGCTGGTTGGGGAATGGGAATTGATCGGATGACCGCTTTTCTTACTGATCAACATACCATTAAAGATACGATTTTGTTCCCCACTATGAAGCCAGAACACCCCCCTGGTACTAGGCCGGCTAGTGTGGTGGTAACCCCGCAAGTAAAAGGGACGCCTTTATCATTGACGAGAGAGCGGGCCATAAAACTTCTTCATGACAAGGTGCAAAATGAAAATTTGCGGCGCCACTCCTATAGCGTGGAAGCAGTAATGAGAGCTCTAGCTAGAAAGCTGGGGGGAGACGAGGACAAGTGGGGGCTACTTGGCCTCCTTCATGACGGCGATTATGAACTAACCAAGGACGCGATCCAAAAACATACTATTCTCATGATGGACTGGCTCAAAGAATTGGGGGAAACGGATAGGGAGTTTATTCAAGCGTTTGAATCGCACAATCATGAGCGAACTGGATTTAACGAGCCAGTCACACTAATGGAGTGGGCCTTATTTTGCTGTGACGAGTTAACCGGACTCATTGTGGCAGTAACCTTAATTCAACCCTCAAAGAAGATTGCTGATGTAACAGTGGAAGGAGTCTTAAAGAAATGGAAACAAAAGGGTTTTGCTGCTGGAGCTAATCGAAAAGATATTGAGCAGTGCGAAGTGCGATTGAGAATCCCACTGCCTGAGTTTATTGCTCTTACTCTTTCGGCTATGCAAGCAATTGGACCCCAAATTGGGTTATGATAAGGAAGAAAAATGATATGACCAGAGACGAACTACTAAAAGCTCTAAACGCCCTTGTCAAAAATGACAACCTCAAACGCCACCATCTGGCAGCAGCAGCTTGTATGAAAGGTATCGCCCTGTACCTAAAAGATCAGGATAAGAAAAAATATAAGGGTATTGATGAGGCAATGTGGGAAGCCGTAGGTCTCCTCCACGATGCCGATTACGAACGTACCAAGGATCGTCCGGTTGAACATGGCATGATTGTAATTGACGAAGTTAGATCTTTTGGTATTGAGCTTCCAAGTGACGTAGCTCAAGCGATTAAATTTCATAATTTTGAAAATACCCATGCGACCGAATCACCAATGGGTTGGGCCATCTATACATGTGACCCCCTGACCGGGTTGATCGTTGCCTGCGCTCAAACCACACCCGATCACAAACTGGCAGGAGTAAGTTTGGAAATGCTTTCGGAAAAATTTAACGATACCAGTTTTGCCAAAGAAGTCTCTCGTGACAAAATTAAACTGTGCGAAGAGAAGCTGGCAATAAAGCTGGAAGATTTCCAAAAAATTTGTCTTACGGCAATGCTGACAGTTGCTGAGGAAATTGGGTTGTGATATCATCACCTTACAAGCGTTGAGTCTAGCTTTCCACTAGATGAGCTGCCGGGAGGAAATGCCCGAGCCGGGGATGCCCGTTATAGCAAAATTGAGAAGCAAGCTTAGGTGGCACCACGGTAGTTACCGTCCTAGCAAAAGAGGGGCGGTTTTTTTATGGCAAAAATTTATCTTATTCGCCACGGCGAGTCTGTTGCTAACACTGAGGGTAAGTATCAAGGGCAAACCTACGATACCCCCTTATCCATCTTGGGAGAAAAACAAGTGGCAGCACTTAGTAATCGATTTTCCACTGTTTTGGTTGACGCAGTCTTTGCCAGTCCGCTTAAAAGAACTGTCCAAACAGGAAGGGCAGTGAGTAGCGCCCTAACTCTAGTGCCCGATCTTATCGAAACGAATCACGGTTTGTGGGAGGGGTTGTCAAAAGAAGCCATTAAAAAGCGGTGGCCCGACTTATACGACCTGTGGCTGGTTAAGCCCTCTAGAGTGCAATTTCCCGAAGGTGAACATTTTGCCCAAACGGCTCAAAGAGCGATCACTTTTGTCACCCCGTTGTTAGCAAGGTCCGGTACGTACGCGGTAGTAACTCATTCAAATATTATTTCAATACTGCTTATGCACTTTCTGGGGAGACCCTTGGATGCGATGTGGGAGTTCGCCATTCAGCCTACCAGTGTAAGCTTAATTGAAACTCAGAGCGACGGAGCGATAGTTAGGTATTATAATGATGTTACGCATTTGGAGGGGCTCGAGTCAGACCTTTCAGTGCACGCTATCTAATTTGTTATTCCTATGCTTGATATTAAATTCATCAGAGACAACCGAGACAAAGTTAAATTAGGAACAAAAAATAAGAATGGTGACCCGAGTAAGGTCGACGAGGTTATTGCTTTAGATGAAGCCTATCGTAAACTGCTTGGGCAAGTGGAAATACTGAGAAGTGAGCGCAATAAGGCAAGCAAAGAGGACCGAGAAAAGGGTAAGGAAATAAAGGCCAAACTAAAGGAAATCGAACCCCAGCTTAAAAAAGTCGAAGACGAACTAGCCACCACGATGAGACATATTCCCAATATGCCTTTTGACGAAGTTCCGGTGGGTAAAGATGATTCCCAAAATGTTGTAGTTCGCAAATGGGGCGAACCTAAAAAGTTTAGTTTTACTCCTAAAGATCACGTCGAATTAGGAGAGAAATTGGGAATCCTTAACCTGGAAACTGCAGGCAAAGTTTCTGGCACTAGATTCGGCTACCTAATGGGTGATTTAGCAAGAATGGAAATGGCTTTAGTCCAGTTTGCCTTTGATGTTCTTACAAACGAAGAGGTCCTGACCAGACTTGCTAGTGGGTACAATTCTAAGCCGTTTGTCCCTGTGATCCCGCCCGTCATGATTAAGCCTGAGGTTTACATTCGGATGGCCAGACTTGACCCTGGTCAGGAGGTGGAGCGCTATTATATGCCAAAAGATGACATCTATCTGATTGGTAGTGCCGAACACACCCTGGGTCCACTCCATATTGACCAAACCCTAGAAGAGCCAATTCTGCCCATAAGATATGTTGGATTCTCCACTGCTTTTAGACGAGAAGCTGGGTCTTACGGAAAAGATACCAAGGGAATCCTTAGAGTTCACCAATTCGATAAGGTGGAAATGGAGACATTTACTGTTGAAGAAGACTGCGTTAAAGAACAAGACTTCTTGGTAGCTATTCAAGAATACATTATGCAAGCTCTGGAATTACCTTACCAGGTTGTTATGGTTTGCACTGGTGATATGGGGACTCCCGATGCTAGACAAATTGATGTTGAGACCTGGCTTCCGGGACAAAATAGATATCGTGAGACTCATTCCGCTGATTTAGTGACTGACTACCAGTCTCGTCGACTAAATATCAAGGTGAAAAGGAAAAATGGCCAAACCCAACTGGTTCATATGAATGATGCCACGGCAATAGCCATCGGAAGAACCCTGATCGCAATTATTGAGAACTATCAAAACGAAGATGGGAGCATCACTATTCCCAAAGTTTTACAAAAATATTTAGGCAAAGAGAAAATTCTTCCCAAATCTTAATTTCATTCTAGCCTACTCCAAAGGGATGTCTCCTTTTTCAGAAAAGTTTGTCATTGACATTCCGAGTTTGTTTGTTACTCTTTAAAAGTTATTAAAAATTTCAGCTTAATCTGAAGCAAAATTGTGGAGCAAAATAAATTAGTAAAAGTCACGGTTCTTTACAACGAAATCCAAGCGCTTCCTTACCAAGATTCTTCTGCTAATCTGACAGTTGACGGTGCCAAGGACGACGCCGTACTGATCGCCAAATCCTTAGCTGAGAAGGGTTATACCACTGACCTCTTTCAATTAACTAATCAGAATCAAACAGAACTAAAGGATTATCCAACGACAATTTTTTTTAATTTATGTGACGGCATTGGTGACGTACCCAATTCTGAAGCCGAGGTGCCCAGATTACTAGAGTCTTATGGCCGTTTTTATACTGGGGCGGGACAGGAGGGAATGATTAAAACCACCCAAAAAGCCCAAACTAAGGCTATCTTTAGTTCTTTGGGGGCCCTGACTCCCGAATTTGCCGTCGTAAACCAGGTTCCTACGGTCCTACCCAGTGGACTTAGCTTCCCTCTATTTGTTAAGCCTCAAGGTCAAGACTGTAGTATTGGTATTACCCAAGAGTCAGTAGTTGAGGATCTCATTAGTTTGCAGCGAGAAGTAAAGCGTATTTTAGATTCCTACGCCGGGTCAGTTTTGATCGAACGCTATATTGAGGGTCGGGAAGTGAACCTAACGCTGGTTGATAATGGTTTGGATGTTACTATGCTGCCAATTTCAGAAATTGTCTTTGGCGATGAAATTACGGCTTACGGGGAAAGAAAGTTTGTTGACTTTAACGCCAAGTGGGAGGAGAACTCCATTACCTACAAAAACACAGTCGGTAAGTGTCCAGCGGATTTGCCAAAAGAAGTTCATGACAAGATTAAAGCACTGGCGCTTAAAATCTATCCGGCCGTGGGGGCACGCGATTACGCTCGTATCGATATCCGTTTGTCAGCGGATCTTACGCCCTACTTTTTAGAAGTAAATGTTAATCCTGATTTATCACTCGAAGCCGGAGCCTTTCGTTCGGCGACGGCAGCTGGCTGGGACTATCCGACTTTTATGGAAAAAATTGTTAAGTTTGCTCTCAAGCGCTATTCACTGTCCCAATGAAGAAAAAATCCTTAACAAGTGTCATCATCCTTTACAACCGGGTTAGTGGCGAGACTACTGCACCAGCGTCTCTAGCCGATGAGGATACTATCTGGACTGCCGTTGAGGCCCAAAAGGCGCTGGTATCTTTAGGCTACCGGGCAGAGCTGTTGGAAGTCACGGTGGATAATATAACTCGTCTTAACGAAGCTAGGGGTGATGTGTTTCTGAATTTAGCTGAGGGGATCGGCAGTCTCCCAAAGAGCGACTATCTAGTTGCTCGGGAGCTAGAAAATCTTAACCGACCATTTACTGGCTGTTCTTCCGAGGCGCTTCATTTTACTAACGATAAGATCGCTACTAAAGATTTACTGGTGGCACACCAGCTTCCCACCGCTGCCTACCAAGTGTTTAGTAGTGGTGACGTATCCGATTTTAGTTTAACCCTCCCAGTAATTGCTAAACCTAGCCGGGAGGATTCTAGCCTGGGAATATCACTCGATTCTGTCGCTACTAATCGGGTTCAGTTGAAACAAAAAGTGGCGACCCTTAACAAACTTTACTCCGATCCTATTTTAGTCGAAGAGTACATTGACGGCAGGGAACTCAATGTAACGGTGATTGGCTACGGCGATCAAGCACTTGCCCTGCCGATTTCAGAAGTGGTTTTTGGAGACTGGTTTAGCGGCAAATACAAAGTGGTCGATTTCTCGGCCAAATGGGAAGAGGGTACTCCCGCTTTTCAAAATTCCTGGGGAGTTGCACCAGCACAAATTGATGAGCCGACTCGACAGAAAGTTGTAGACTACGCTCTCCTTGCTTACAAACTGACTAACTGTCAGGGCTATGCGCGAATAGATTTCCGGTTGGGCACAGACAATGTGCCCTATATTCTTGAGGTTAACGCTAATCCTGGAGTGGCTCCAGATTCGGGAGCGGTGCGATCTGCTAAGGCAGCCGGTTATTCTTATGAGAAATTTTTAGAACTGATCATTACTTTAGCTAGGAATCATTATGACCAAGAAGAGGTCCGTTTATCCCGGTTTGCCAGCACGTTCGCTTTTTCCTAAGAAACTAGCTTCTCTTCTTTCACCCCATAACAACGAGCTGGTGGTCATGTCCTATTTTAATGGTCCCTGCCTTTGGGCTAGTGGTATTCAGCAGTCGGGACCCTACATCGAAAAAATGTGGGAGATGGTATTAAAAACCACAGGAGTAAAAAATAGCCCCTCGGTGCTAGTGATTGGATTTGGCGCCGGGAGTGTTTATAAAGTATTAACAAAGCACTATGCCCCCCAAAGGGTGATTGGTATAGAAATCGACCCACTCATAATTGAGATCGGTAAAGCTTATTTTGCTATCAAACCTAGCCCAAAGTTGCGCCTTATTTGTGGCGATGCCCAGGAAGAAATTGCTAAACTCCAAGACAAGTTTGATCTGATTATTATCGATTTATACAAAGGCGGTCAAAACCAGCTGCGGGCTGGCGTTATGGAGTTGTTGCCCCCTCGTCTAACAGCAGCTGGAGTGATACTGAGTAATCTGTATGACGATCCCACACCCCATGGCCTTCCCAAGAATCTAAAACTTAATAAAACACTGAGATACAAAAAAAACTATCTTGCTAGTATTGGTCACGCAAGTTAATCAAAGATGCTACAATATCCCAGCTTATGTTGTCTGTTTTTTCAAGACTACTTAACAGTAATGACCGCGAGATAAACTCTTTTCGTCCTGTGGTCGAAAAGATAAATTTTTTAGAGACTGAAACTAAAAAACTAAAAGCCCAAGATTTTCCTCAGAAGACCGCGGAATTTGGACTCGAGTTGGAACGGGGTAAGAGTTTGGATGAACTACTTCCGCAAGCCTATGCATTGGTGAGAGAGGCGGCTTTTAGGTCAAATAACACTCGTCCATTTGACGTCCAGATTATGGCCGCCATTGCTCTTCATCAAGGTAAGATTGCGGAGCAAAAAACTGGTGAGGGGAAAACTCTGACGGCGGTCTTGGCTCTTTATCTTAACGCTCTAAGTAAAAGAGGAGTTCATCTGGTCACCGTCAATGACTATTTAGCCAAGGTCGGAGTGGGTTGGATGGGACCGGTGTTTCACTACCTGGGAATGAGCGCAGCTGCTATTGTCCACGATGCCTCGTTTATCTACGATCCTAATTTTACTGACGATACGGTTTCTGATTCAAGACTAAGACACCTTCGTCCAGTGAGTCGGAAAGAGGCTTATGCTGCCGATGTTACCTATGGTATCAATAGTGAATTTGGCTTTGATTATCTAAGGGATAATATGGCGCGGACTCTTTCAGAAATGAGTCAGCGTGATTTCCACTTTGCCATTGTTGACGAGGTCGATTCTGTGCTGATTGATGAAGCCAGGACGCCTCATATTATCTCCGCTCCGGAGGGAGAGGCTACTAATAAATACTACGACTATGCCAAAATGGTTGATAAATTAACTCCTACTCTGGACTATGTCATTGATGAAAAACTGCGAACCGCTCATTTGACCGATCACGGGGTAGGGAAAATTGAAAGCCTACTGGGGGTAAAGGATATTTATGAAAAAGATTTTGCTACTGTCCATCATATCGAGGCGGCTCTTAAGGCGCGGACACTATTTATTAGGGAAAAAGACTACATTGTTAGAGACAATCAGGTGATCATTGTTGACGAGTTTACCGGCCGACTTATGCCCGGTCGAAGATGGAGTGAGGGGATTCACCAGGCAGTCGAGGCTAAAGAAGGGGTAGCCATTCAGCAGGAAAGTAAAACTCTGGCGACTATTTCGTTGCAGAACTACTTTAGGAAATACGAGAAATTGGCCGGTATGACAGGAACTGCGGCTACCGAGTCGGAAGAATTTCACAAAATCTATGGACTTGAGGTGGTAGTTATACCAACAAACAATCCCATGATTAGGAAAGATCTGGCGGACTCGGTTTATAAAACTCAGCGGGCCAAGTATGGAGCAGTGGTTAAAGAAATCGAGGAAGCCCACCACAGGGGTCAGCCAGTATTAGTGGGTACCACTTCAATCGATAAAAACGAAATTATTTCGCAACTTTTAAAGCACAAAGGTATTGTTCACCAAGTGTTAAACGCGAAGCAACACGAAAAAGAGGCGCTGATCATTTCTCAAGCGGGCAAGAAGGGTGCAGTGACAGTAGCAACGAATATGGCTGGTCGGGGGGTAGATATTATTCTTGGTGGTAATGCACCAACCTTTGCTGATGGTCGGCCAATGATTGACTCCCCGCAGTGGAAAAAATGGCAAAAAGATCACGACGAGGTTGTCGCTCTTGGTGGGCTCCACGTCATTGGCACCGAGCGTCATGAATCGCGCCGGATTGATAATCAGTTACGAGGGAGATCAGGTCGGCAAGGTGATCCTGGGTCAAGTCGGTTTTTTGTCGCTCTGGACGATGATATTATGAGATTGTTTGGTGGCGACCAGGTCAGTAAATTAATGACCTTCTTTAACATCCCTGAGGATCAACCCCTAGAACACAACATTGTTTCCAAAGCTATTGAGTCAGCCCAATCAAAAGTGGAGCAGTTTCACTTTGATTCCAGGAAGCACCTACTGGAATACGATGATGTTATGAACAAACAGCGAGAAATAATTTATGCCCGAAGACGAAAAATTCTTGATTTTCCCATCGATCCAAGCGTGGTGACTACTAAAGGCGCTTCTAAGATCGGTGCTGACGCTAACAAGCTGAAAGAAGAAGTGGTGGCTAAAATTTCCCAGGAAATAGCGCTGCTGGTAGCAGCAGAATCAACGACCCCACTGGTTGACGAATTAGCGACTATTATTCCTTTTGACGACAATTCGAAGCAGGGGTTAGCTGCCGAACTTACTAAACGACCGACAGTTGAGGCTAAAACTACCTTTTTACAAAATCTCGCCAGGGAAATTTATGATCAGCGGGAAAAACAAATTGGTGCTGCCATGGCAAGATATATTGAACAACAAGAAAGCCTGCGAGTGATCGATTCTTTGTGGATGGAGCACTTAGAGTCAATTGACGACCTGCGTGAAGGGATTGGACTGCGGGGTTATGCCCAGCGTAACCCGCTAGTTGAGTATAAATCCGAAGCTTTTACTATGTTTGAAAAATTACTCGCGGCTATGGACTATGAAATTGTCCACCGGATCTTTAAGGTGGCAGTGGTTTCCACTAGCGATGCTGAAAAAATCAGGCAGCAAATGGTTACTAATGCAGCGCAAATTGAAAATGTACCAGCGTTGAAGCAAGAGCCAGAGGGTAAGAATCAGGGCAAAGCTGAAAAATCAATTCCCCTGACTCACCCCAAGGCTCCTGGTCGTAATGATCCCTGCCCCTGTGGCTCTGGACAAAAGTATAAAAAATGTGGTCTAGTTAACTCGGTGGAACACCAAAAACGTATAAGCGGTTAGTCGATTCCTAAGTCTTCGTAAATCCATTTTTGAAAGTTGTAGCAATGCCACAACAAAGAAAAAACAAATAGCAAAACTTGCTTGGGGAGTTTGAACGACAAGTTTTAAACGGTCCATTAAAATAACGAAAAGATTTTGTTTAAATGTACCGCTAAGAATATACATTGCGGTAACACTTCCTGGGGCAGTTTTGATAGCAACCTGGTCATCTTGTCTGCCACCGATTTGCCGGAGCTTAACTGTATAACGCTGACCCTTAGAATCAGTAAGAGGGGAAAACCCGAATTGGAAATATGGTTGGATGTCTGTCAGGTAGGCTGTGCTTTTGGAAGAAGCGAGAAGCTTGTGCTTAGATTCGTTATAAAGCTCAAAGAGAAGTTGGGCTGGCTTTAGATTTAATTGTTGTGTCCTACCAGAGTCACCAATGTATCTCGTGTTGAAGCTGATGATACTCAAGTTCGGTGCTGTAGCTACAAAAGAAAAAGTTACCGGTGCGGTTTTCAAGGCAATTTCTGGTGGTGTTACAGACCCTTGTTTGACTTCAAATAAGTCATGAATAAAAGAGTTGGAGAAACGGGCCAAATAAACGGCACCGACCATGGTACTTAGTAGTAGAGCTACTAAAAAAGCTTGATACCAGGGTGTCCGCTTGTTTTTTTGATTTGTCAGTACCGAAAGCTTAGTGCTTGATGATTTGTGTGAGAGAAAGTAGAGCGACTCTACAACGCGATTAAGGAAAAGGGCCACAATTATTGTTAGCAAAGCGGCAGCCGCGAAAGTAAAGGAGTTAGTAGGGCCAAGACTACTCCTGGTCCACCCGATAACATCTATGTGAATGAGATAGATCGAATAGCTGATGCTTCCAAGAAAGACCAGAAATCGGTTTGAAAACAACCAATTGAGAAAACTCTTAGGCTGCAAAACACAAATAAGGGTCGCAGCTATAATCCAGTCAGAAATTAGATAAGTGATTTTACTGCCCAGTACTTCGTGTAGATTGATAACGCCCAAATAATTTGTTTGCATTAAAACAAAAGCCAACAAAACTATGGCTTTAATTATGGGTAGTTTTAGATTTGCTGCCCAAGCCTCTTTTGCTAAATCGTGAGTAGTAAAAATTGTTCCGATAAAAGCTCCAACCATAAATCCGGTAAATCTTGAAACTTGGATCACTCCTAATTTACCGAGCGGCAACATGGCATCGTCTAGGTCAAAAACTATTTTGGTTAAACAAGTTATGACAACTATTGTTCCTATTATTCCCCAGCGCTTTCCTAAACGAATGAGTGGTAGGGCGAAAACTGGGAATAGAATGTAAAACACTATTTCCGGTGTTAAACTCCAAAATTGTTCGCGCATCAAACTGGTTTGGTCGAACAGGGGGGTGGTAAGTGTGAGGTTGGCTAAAAGCTGCAGCATTGATTGAAAATTTGGGATGTGTACGGCCCAATTGGGTCGGGAGCCGAGGAGCCCAAAAAAACTGAGTACAAAAACCTGTAATCCAATAAACAACAGAAAAAATATTTGCCCACTTGGAAATAGTTTTCGTAGGCTATGCCAAATTACAAAGGTTGACAATGCCACAAGAGCAAGTATTACTAACTGGATAGGCCATTGTAAAATTTTCAGCTGGTCAATAGTCCAAGCATAGATAACAACAACTCCTACTAAAGGGAAAATTCGAAAATAGCGTTTCTGGATGAATTCCAACGCGTCGGGGATTTTAGGATACAAGTGAGCCATGAGAAAACCACTAAGAATGAAAAAAATTTGAACGGAGTTGGTGCTGTTGGAAAAAAAAGCAAAAATAGTTGATAGTATTGGCCGATCAAGAAGTGGAACACCGAGTGTCCCAAGATGGCCTAAAACCACACTCATAGCTGCAAACCCCCGAATTCCGTCAAGTGCTTCTAATCGACGTTTCATGATTTTTCAAATTGTAGCGTATTTGTTTGACCATATGCTATAGTTTAATTCTATCTATGACTATTCAGCCAGTCTCTATCAAATTTTTAATTGCTCTGTCAATTACCACCCTTCTGGCAGTTTTTGGAGTGCTAGGCATTGTTTTTATAGGAGCAAATTCAACAACCACCCTTCCGGTTGCACCATTTTTAGTCGCAAGATGTGGAGTTGAGAATTGTCATGGAACCGATATTAAATGTGGCCCAAACATACCCCAAGCTTGCACGGAAATGTATCAGGCAGGGGATAGATGTCGTCAGTATGTTTCATGCAGACTGCAAAATGGTGTTTGTGGGATGGCTCCTAACTCTCAGTTTACCGAATGTGTAGCGTGTGTTGACTTGTGTCAAAAAAACTTTTCCCATGACTCACTGGCGCTGTTTGAGTGCGAAAGTCGTTGTGAGTAAGTAGAAACGGCGTAAGTTTATTCATGCTTGACCTGAAAAAAGCCCTCGACCATTTGGCAAAAGACCCTATTATGGCAGTCCTTATTAAAACTTACCCCATCAATGTCTGGGACGAAACGCCGCGGGATTTTTTCCCTGACATGGTAGAAAATATCATTGGCCAGCAACTTTCCCTTAAAGCCGCCGACACTATAACCAATCGGTTTAAAGAACTGTTTGGTGGTAGATTCCCGACTCCGGATCAAATTGTTGCTACGCCAGACGACGTGATCAGAAGTTGTGGTGTTTCCTGGGCCAAGGCGAAGTATTTAAAAAATCTTTCCCAGGCGGTAATTGACAACACCCTACCCATCGATAAATTCTCGGAAATGAGTGACGAAGCAATTAAAACTAGTCTTGTTAAAATAAAGGGAATCGGTAACTGGACGGCAGAAATGATGCTGATGTTTACCCTAAGACGAGTCGATGTCTTTTCCCCAGGCGATGGGGGACTGCAAAACGCTATGGCCAAACATTATAAAGTTAAGCCAGGGGATCTTAAGGTAATGACTCAGTTGGCGATTGCATGGAGTCCTTACCGCTCCATCGCCTGTAAGATTTTATGGAAAAGCCTAGATATTAAATAACGTAATTATGAAATTCGAGTTTAACCGCAAAGAAAAACTGGCAGAAGTAAGCAAAACTATAACAACGTCACTGCGGCTACTAGGTCTGTTTTGGCAGTCTGACAGGGTCTTGTTTTTGCTTTTTTTCTTTTCTCGGGGGGTGTTCTCGGCACTCTTCCCCTTTGCTAACGCCTATATTTATAAACTGATCATCGACCAAATAGTCCAGTCGGTGCAAAGCGGTAACCTAGATTTATCTCAGATCTATTGGCTACTAGCGGCGCGAATAATTTCTTTTGTCATGCAGTCTCTTTCCTACTCAATCGAGGAATATGCCAGTAATGCCGTGTGGACAAAATTCGCCATGACTATTCATCAGTTAGTTCTAGGGAGAATTTCGCATCTGGACTTAGCGATTTTTGAAGACAGTAAATTCAAGGACCAGCTGGAGAAAGTGGAAGACAGTTATGCCTGGCGACCAATGGAAATGATTTCCGCTCTTTTTAGTATGCTGAGAAACGTAATTCAGGTGGGGGCGGCCTTCGTAGCGATAATGCTATTTAATCCGATTTTGGCTCTAGTAGTACTACTTATTGCCGTGCCAATTTTTCTAGTCGAAGCAAAATTTGCTAAAGTCTCGTTTGCTATTTGGGATAATAATTCCCCACACCGGAAAAAATTCTGGTATATTGGCTGGTTACTTCAGCACGCCCCTAGTGTTAAAGAACTAAAGCTGTTCAAAACGGGAGAATGGTTCCTTAAAGAAATGAAAGTCATTCAAGACAAATTTGTCGGAGACAATATGAAACTGCTTAAGCAACAGATGGTTGCTAGGTATGGAGTTGACCTCATTGGAACGACTGTTTATGTTCTTATTGAAATCTCTATTTTTCTGTCCGCCCTCCGTAGGCAAATAAGTATTGGAGATATTGCTTACTACCTTACAGTAGTCGAGAATTTTAAAACTGGTATTGAAGGATTGATCAGGCAGTTTTCTCATGTCTTTAGAAATAGTCTTTTTGTCCAGGAAGTGTTCTCGGTTATCGATCGGCAGTCTTTTCTGAGTGAAAGTTCCCACCCTGTTAAGTTGGAACTGGACAAAGCTCCCAAAATCGAGTTTCGCAATGTCAGCTTTCACTACCCGGGAACAGAGAAAAAAATCTTTGACCACTTTTCGTTTGTCATAAGGCCCGGAGAAAAAGTGGCTTTTGTGGGTGAAAATGGAGCTGGTAAAACGACCATGGTTAAGTTGCTAGCTCGGTTTTACGATGTCACTGCCGGGGAGATCCTAATTAATGATGTTAACGTAAAAGATCTGGATTTAAATGATTGGTACGAGCATTTAGGGGTGCTGTTCCAAGATTTTATTCGCTACGAATATCCGCTAAAAGACAATATTTCTCTTGGTAGAGTGGGGACGGATTCGGAAATGGAGAAAATTGTTGAGGCGGCCAAAATGGCGGGGGCGGACGAAGTCGCTACTACTCTGGATCACGGGTATGAGCAAATGTTGGGCAAGACTTTTGATGGCGGGGTGGAGCTGTCCGCCGGACAGTGGCAAAAGGTAGCTTTGGGGAGAGCTTTTCTTCGCAACGCCCCTGTGTTAATTCTGGATGAACCTACCGCCTCAATCGATGCTAAAGCCGAGAGTGAGATTTTTGCCCGTGTGGAGAAGTTGTCAAAGGACAAAACCGTTATTATTATTTCTCATCGTTTTTCCACAGTGCGTAATGCCGACAAAATTTACGTCGTTAATGAAGGCAAAATCATTGAATCCGGCACTCACCAGACTCTGATTAAGCAAGCCGGGACATATGCCACACTTTTTAACTTGCAGGCTGAAGGCTATAAATAACTGATATCCGATATAATGTAGAGCAAATTATGAACTTAATTTTACTTTCTGGTCAAAGCCTCAAAAATAAAGAGTGGATCGAAGGAGTAGGGTGTGAGCTCAGAGACCTGTTTGGGAAAACTCAGATCCAGTATTACGACCATTGGGCAAGTGGAGCAGAGTTTATCGATTTAGAAAAAGAACAGCAAAAATTGATAGTAATGGCCGAACCACTCGAGCCTTACGTGATTTTTGCCAAATCAGCGGGGACGTGGCTAGCTAGTCGGGCAATGACTGAAGGTAAAATTGATCCCGAAGCGTGCGTTTTTGTTGGTACTGCCATTGAATACGGACGAGAAAATAATTTTCCGATCGAGGCTTGGTTTAAAAATTTGTTTACCCCCACTCTTTTTATCCAAAAAGAGAAAGATCCGGCTATTTTTGGGGCACACTTGCAAGATTTTCTAGACGAGGAGCAAGTAGAAAATTATCAGCTGGAAGTTATCCCTGGTAATGATCACACCTATGACGACTTAGCTCTTATCAAAACCAAAGTCAAAGCCTTTTTAGAGCGGTAAAGTTTGCTATCATAAAACTCATGACCAGGCGCTACCTGTCCTTTTTTTTGCCACGGCGAGTCCACCTAAATTGGCCACTACTTTGGATAGGCAGCACGACACTGGCACTGTTCCTGTTAATAACCGGACTAGCCTATCTCAGGCGACTAATGTGGCCCGATTACTTGGCTACTGAATTTTTGCAGACGGTTGTTAACAGGCAATTGGACATTCCGCTATCATTTTTTTCCCTTTTGGGCAGCGGTGAGGTGATTGGGAGTTTTTGTTTGTTGGTTGGCTACTTGATTTTCCTTAAAACTAAGCGCTTCCCCTCGGTTTTTTTTGCCTGTTTTGTTCTCTTTCACATAGTGGAGCTGGTGGGTAAACTCTATCTTTTCCATCCCGGGCCACCAGAATTTTTCTTCCGTTATAACTTCCCTTTCGTTTTTCCTAGTGCTCTCACTCACAGTGTGTACAATTTACCTTATAGTTTCCCATCGGGGCATGTTGGCCGGACGGTATTTGTTGCGGTAGTGATTAGCTACTGGTTGCCAAAATTTTTTGTCGCCAGATTGTCGCGATTTATTATTTGGGGACTACTTCTGGTTATTTGTCTTTTGATGATTGTGTCTCGAGTTTATCTGGGAGAACATTGGTTTTCTGATGTTTTAGGTGGAGCTTTTCTGGGATTATTTTTTGGTACCCTTACACTAGTTTTTTGGTAATTAAGTCTATAAAATGAGTTTTATGTCCAAAGAGTTGATGTTTGTTATCGGTATCGCAGTCACGACACTAGCCATTGTCATCGGAGCCGCACTATTTATGGGTGGTAAGGACAAGCCGGGAGCAAGAGCTACCGAAGAGCCGGTCGCGCAAGAAATTCTTGTTAGGCCTGATTCCTTCACTGAAGGGTCAGAAAGCGCCAAGGTAACGGTGGTGGAGTTTTCTGATTTTGAGTGCCCGGCATGTAAAGCAGCTGAGCCGATTTTAAAACAGATCAGAGAAAAGTATCGTGGTCAGATCCGCTTTGTTTATCGGTTTTTTCCGCTACCGGCTCATGAGTATGGTCTGATCAGTGCTCAGGCAGCTGAAGCGGCCGGGCGACAGGGAAAGTTTTGGGAAATGCACGAAAAGCTTTTTGCCAATCAGCCCAATTTTCAAAAAGATCAGCTGAAGCAATACGCTCTGGAAATTGGCCTGGATCCAGAAAGATTTGCCCAGGATTTAGAATCTGACAGTGTCTTACAAAAGGTTCTAAACGATCGTTCTGATGGCGGTCGAGCTGGGGTCCAAGCCACCCCCACCTTCTTTATTAATGGCACTCGTCAGACTGGCATCCTGCCACTCGTCCAGTTTGAGCAAGAAATCACAGCGAGACTACAGTAGCTACCGATAGAGATGGAGCATTTAGTTGATCGGGTCAAAAAAATTCTAGCCATTAATCCCTCGGCGGTTAAAAAACAGGCGATTATGAGGCTCGAGGCAGAGACGGCCCGCCCCTATTTTTGGCAGGAGCCCAAAGTGGCTGGGGCGAAAATGCAGCAGCTCGCCCTTCTCCAGACTGAATTGAAACAAATCACTCAATTGGAAGATTTTTTGGTGGCCCTAGAAATAGGTGACACCCCCGAAACTGCTGAAATTGAGGCAATTTGTGAGCAAATTGAATTTACCCTCTATTTTTCCGGTCTCCACGACAGTTCTAGCGCTATTGTGTCAATCCATTCGGGTCAGGGAGGGGTTGAGGCAATGGATTGGGCTGATATGCTCTACCGAATGTACTCCCGGTTTTTTACCATCCAAAAGTGGTCCGTGGAGGAACTGGAATACGATAAAGGGGGCGAGGCGGGTATAAAGACTGTGACCTTAAGTGTTACGGGAACTTATGCGTACGGCTTTCTTAAGTATGAAGCGGGGGTGCACCGACTAGTAAGACTATCTCCCTTCAACGCTGATCATTTGCGCCAAACCTCATTTGCTTTGGTAGAAGTGATGCCGGAAGTTAGTGGCAGTAGCGAGTTAATTATCAGTGACGAGGAAATTGAGTGGGATTTTTTTAGGGCTGGGGGACACGGCGGCCAAAACGTCAACAAAGTGTCGTCAGCAGTGCGACTCACTCATATCCCCAGCGGATTAGTGGTGACCTCCCAAAAAGAGCGCGATCAAAGTCGTAATCGCGAGATCGCCCTGCGTTTACTAAGAGCTAAGTTGTTGGCACAGGAAGAAGAAAAACGCCGAGCCGAGGAGCTTAAGCTTAAAGGAGCCTACGTTACTCCAGGCTGGGGCAACCAAATCCGTTCCTACATCCTTCATCCTTACCATTTAGTTAAAGATCTCCGGACTAGTTATGAGGAAACTAATACTGAGTCAGTTTTGGACGGTAATATCAAAGGATTTTTAGAGGCTGAACTCCGGTTTTTCGCCAACTTGCAAAAAGAAAATATTTAGGGAATAATGACACTACCTATGGAAGAGTTAGTGCCGGTTAAAGAACCAGTGGTGTCTACTGAGGCAAAGGAAATTCATCCCCTAGAAGAGTCAAAGAAGCCACCAGTAAAGATTTTAGTGCTTCTGTCTGTTTTAGTTGTAGTTGTTTTGGTCGGAGTGGGCACCGGCTATATGGTGGCGCAAAAAAGTGGTGGGGTTAATAGAAGTGGTACATCAGGCGATGTTGAGGTGATTAAAACCGCGAACGAGGAGGGGGTCAGAGACGTCTCGACTTTTAAAGACACCGCTACAGGACAGCTTGAGTTAAACGATGGTAAACTAACCAAGGAGGGGGAGTACGTCCTTATCAGGGGTGATGTTTCTCAAAATGTCTATTTGACTTCTTCGGTGGTTGATTTAACAAAATACACCGGCAAGAAAGTTCAGGTCTGGGGGGAAACATTTCAAGGTCAGTCAGCTGGATGGCTTATGGATGTAGGCCGAGTTAAGGTACTTTAGATTCCTCTTGATCAAATTTGTTGATGTCACCAAAAAATTCCCCGATGGGACTACGTCAGTTAGCGACGTGAGTTTTGAAGTTGGTGACGGTGAGTTCGTTTTCTTGGTCGGACCATCTGGAGCCGGCAAAACGACTATTTTACGTTTGATACTCCATGACATTGTCCCCAGCAGCGGTGAAATTACAGTCGATGAACACGATTTGGGGAAAATTACTACCCAGAAAGTGACTCAGCTACGAAAAAAAATTGGTTTTGTTTTCCAGGATCTTAAACTTCTTATGGACCGGAGTGTTTATGAAAATGTTGCCTTGTCTTTATGGATTCTTGGAAAAAGCAAAAAGGAGATAGACACTGAGGTTAAAGAGAAGCTTTCTTTAGTAGGACTAGCAGATTCGGGAAGTTTTTTTCCAGCTCAGCTTTCGGGTGGGGAGCTACAACGGGCCGCAATTGCTCGGGCTTTGGTAGGTGACCCCAAATACTTAATTGCCGACGAACCAACAGGAAATGTTGATAACGCTAACGCCTGGAAAATTATGAAAATTTTAGATAAGGTTAATAAAGCGGGGACCACGATAATTATGGCGACCCACAACAGTGAAATAGTCGACACTATGGGGAAACGGGTGATCAGGATTGATGGTGGGAGTGTTATCTCTGATAAAAAAGGGAAATACCGTTAAAATTATGGGACACCAATTGGCCATTACTTGGCAACATATCAGGCGCAGTCCTTATCAGGCAGCCGCAGCGATTATGATTATGTCGCTGACCATTTTTGCCGGCTTGGTGTTTTTTATGCTCTCAATAGGGTCTTACCGGGTGTTAACCTATGTCGAGCAACGTCCCCAGGTCATTGCCTTCTTCGACGACAGCATTACCAGTGTTGACCAGGTCGCGGATTTAGCAAAAGAACTAAAAAATACCGGTAAAACTAAAGAAGTCCGCTTTGTTTCCAAAGAAGAAGCCCTGGAGATTTACCGGGAAAGAAACAAAGAAGACCCACTGTTACTTGAATTGGTGAGTGCTAACACCTTACCTGCCAGTTTAGAGGTTTCAGCTAAAAACGCCAGCGATCTTCCTACTCTGTTTGGTATCTTAAATGGAGCGGCCAATATTGAAGATGTGTCATACCAAAAAGACGTAGTTAACACCTTAATAACCGTAATGGACCGGGTGCGAAAGTTCGGAATAGGGTTGATTGTATTTTTGTTGCTAACCTCTGTATTTACTGTTTTGACCATTATTGGTATGAAGATTGCTCTAAGGCGTAAGGAAATTGAAGTAGAACGCTTAATAGGAGCTTCAGACTGGTATATCCGTATGCCATTTCTTTTTGAGGGGTTGTTCTACGGAATTTTTGCGGCGGTGTTTTCTTGGGCGATTCTTTATCTAATTGTTCTAGCTAGCACCCAGTATGTTGCCTCGTTCTTAGCTGGTCTGAATTTACTGCCGATTCCTCCCCTAATCATGCTAGAAATTTTGGGAGTAACCATTGTAACTGGCGCGCTAGTGGGGGTGACGGGTAGCTTTATTGCCGTTTGGCACTACCTAAGGGCGCAAAATTGATGAAGAAATTAGTCCTTGCTACCCTACTTTTTAGTTGCCTTTTTTTGGGCCAGCCACCAGCAGTGGTAATTAGTGAAGATTGTGACGCGATTTGTGCGAAGCAAAAGCAAATTAATGATCTCCAGCAAAAAATTGCTAGCACTCAAAATCAGGAAAGAACCCTCTCTTCGCAGATAGACAAAATAAATAATGATATTGACCTAACGACACTTAGGATCGAATCTACCGAAGAGAAGCTCGGACGACTAACTAGTGATATTGCCTCAGTCTCAGGCAAAATCGATCGGATCGAAGATTCACTCGCTCATGTATCTACAGTTCTTGCTAACCGGATTGCAGCAACCTATATCGCGGGACGGGTTGACCCCCTTTACTATTTACTATCAGCTCAGGACTTTGACGATTTGATGAGACGGTTTGATTATTTCCGGATTGTGCAAAAACACGACAAAAATCTGATGTTACAAATGGCTACTACGAGAAAGAACTATCGTGATCAAAAAGACCTACTAGAAGATAAAAAGAGCGAGGTAGAAGAGCTATCCAGTCAGTTGAAAATCTATCAAAAAGACCTTGATCGGCAGAATGCGGAAAAGCAAACCCTACTTCGAATCACGCAAAATGACGAACGACGCTATCAACAACTGTTATCACAGGCGCAGGCAGAGTTTAACGCTTTTCGGACATCACAATTTTCCGGTCAACGCAAAGTAAAGCGAGGTGAAGTGATTGGCTTGATGGGCAGTACTGGTTTTTCGACCGGTCCCCATCTGCACTTTGGTGTTTACAATCTTAGTGAAGACCAATTGGCTAATTGGAATTACTCATCTGGATCAACTAATCCGCTTGATTATCTGCAGTCGCGGTCGATTCGGGTAGACTCTGGAGCCTGTCATGACAAGTCAGGAATTACTACTATAGGTAATGGTGGCTGGGAGTGGCCAATGAGCGGACCCAATGTTTCCCAGTGTTATGGCAAAACTCCGTACTCCTTTGTTTATTATAGTGGGATTCATGATGGACTAGATTTATATGATCGGGGAGATATTCAGGTGCGCGCTGTTGATGATGGTAACGCCTACTTTTATCGTGGTTCATCATCACTGGGTAACAATGTGCGTATTTTTCACTCCAGTGGTAAAATGACAGTTTATCTCCATCTTCAGTAAAGCCAAAATCACTAATCTTGACAGGGTTTATCTCTAGCATAATACTAATTACTGATGGTCATTTTTGGCAGGTTAACGCTGCCAACAGTGTTGGCTGGTGTTTTCTTTATTCTCGCTGCTATTTCGAGTCGTTCCACTTTCGCTTCAGAGCCGCTATTAAATAGTGATTTCGAAGACTATCACGATGACTCATTTTCTCCCTGGTTAAAAAATGTCTCCACGCTGACCCTGTCAGCTACTACTAGTAGTGGGCTAGTTTACTCGGGCTCTCAAGCTGCAGTTTTAGGTAGTAGTACTAACTCAACTAAATATCTCTATCAGGTACTGGCAGCCAGCCCCTCTGCAAGTTACCGTCTGTCGGGTTGGACCAAATTGCTCTCTGGCCAGGGATCGGCTTATCTGCGAATTACTCAGTGCAAAACGGAAGCATGCAGTAATAGCAGCGAGGAGATAAAATCGTCAGACTCAAGTAAACTAACGAACCCTACAGGAGAGGAGCTAGCGCTTCAGGTAACTACGGCGACCGATACGGTCAGCCTAAAAGTCAAACTTAGTCTGGATCCTTTGTCTGCCACGCCTACGGCTCTTGTGTGGGATGCCATTCACTGGGAGATGCAAGATTCGTCTTCCTCGGGGGAAAGGGTAGCCACCCAAGCAGCTAGTTCTAGCTCTGACCAACTATTTAGTCTCAGCTATGATCTATTGCCAGTTGTTACTGCTGATACCCCTTTTTTGGTAGCCATCACTATTAGTGGTGCGGCACCCAACACTAGTTATTTTGTCAAAACTGTAGGGGGGGTCTCGACTGGTTCGGCAGATCTTCGAGCGGTTTCTACTCTAAATGCCTCTGGGAGTGGTTTTCTAGCCTGGAATGGAAGCTGGGCTAGTATGCCAAGTGTTACTACTGACGCCTCCGGTAGTGCTAGTCTTGTGGTTGAATCACGGTTTAACTCTGCCGCAACGGTTATAGGCAATAATCTATTTTTCGTCAGGATTAGAAAAACGGATAGTGAGACGAATTTGGACGGGCCACTGGTAGCTGTTGGAGTGTTAACTAACCAAGCGACAAGCAGCGGCACCAGTGCTGAGTCTCCAGAGACTGCGGAGGCGGTTGGGCCGGCGGTAACTTTCGAAACTAGTGGCACTGCTTTTGTTGGTAGTCCAATAGTAATCAAGCTTAAAGTTACTGGTTTGTCTGGCAGAGCCAGCTATAGCTATAAAGTGCGGTTGGGTAGTAGTGAGACTAACCTGATAAAAGGGGCTACCGCTCATGATGATGTTTATTTAACCGATAGCTCACCTTGGTCCAAATTTCCAAGTTTCACTACTGATGATGGGGGGACGTGGCTTAGTGAAGTTAAAGGACTAGTCCGAAGCGAGTTTGGGGCCGGAGACTACTATCTGAAAATTCGAATCCGTGACCTTAGTTCGGGCAAAATTATTGATTCGGCCGTTTCTAAAATAACCTTAGCTACTAAGAGTGAAGAATCCACCGAGTCTGAGAGTGCTACTTTGTCGGGGGTGGTATTGGGTAGTACTACGACACCTCTTGTCCCGCCTCTTGTTACTGTACCGCCCGGTATGCCTGCGGAGGTTATGTCTTTGCCACTAGAGTTAGTGGTCCCTACCGAAGTGCCCAGTAATGACTTGGGTACCCATCTTCTATCAATGGGACTTTTTCTTCTAGGATCCAGCTTCTTGTGGAGCGTGAAACTTTTGGCATATAGCCCAAGCTGAGTTTTTGCTAAAATCAAAGTATCGGTTATGAAATCCACTATCTCTATCATTCTCATTATTTTATTAGCCACCCTTCTGCGTTTGTGGCAACTAGGAAATCTTCCTTACGGCATTCACAACGACGAGACACTTAACGGCTATGTTGGCCGCTTTATCCTAGAAACTGGCAGAGATCCTTATGGTAATCCGTGGCCGCTGTTGTATGTCGATCACTTTGGTGACTTCCCCAATGTCATTCCCATGTACCTTTCGGGAATTTTTACTTATATCTTTGGAGTTAATCCGTTTGGAGTAAGATTTCCTATTGCAGTGGTGGGAATTTTAACGGTGCCACTAATTTATCTGATTAGCAAAATACTGTTTCGCTCGATAAAAGTTGCTTTCATGGCGGCTTTTCTGCTGACCATTCTGCCCTGGCATTTGGTACTATCGCGCGGTACCGCTGAGGGAATTTTGGCTTCTTTTGTTTTTCTCCTCGGTTTTTTGGCTCTTGTCCTAGGTCTGGAGAGAGGAAAGTTTTTACTTCTATTGGGGTCTGTTTGCTTATTTCTAAGTACTTATTTGCTGTATCCCGGTTTTCGAGTTATGATTCCACTTGTCTTAATCCCCACATTTTTACTAACTACAGTTAAACGCTACAAGATTTTTCTTGTTGTTGCCTGTCTTGTCGCCTTTAGTATCACTACTATTATCAGTACTACGGTATGGGGTAAGGGGCGTTATCTGGAAACATCAGTTTTCACCTTCAATGATTTGATAGCTCTTCGTTCTTGGGAATACTCTAGTTCGATTGGTCCCAATAAAGTTCTGGACGCCAGGATTTTCCACAATAAATATTTGCTTGCTGGCCAAGAAGTAATGAGACAGTACTTTTCTTATTTTTCCCCGGGATTTTTGGCTGGAACCGACGGGTTACCGGGGCGTTATCACGTTCCGGAAAATGGGGTGACCAATTGGTCAATTATCCTTATCTTTGTTTCGCTGGCTGTAATTTGTTGTTTTCCCGCCCGAAGACCAGTTGCCGCCATGGCTTTTTTTAAGATTGGGAAGCAAAAGTATTTTTGGTGGTTACTCTGGATTTTAGCCATGGCTCCTATCCCCGCTGCCTTAACTATTAATGAGGTTCCCAATGTTCATCGGACCATACTTGTTGGGGTGGTTTTAATGATACTAGCGGCGGCCGCCTGGCAGCGGTTGGCTGCTTATAATCGTTTTGGGTTATGGCTGAGCCGTTTGTTGGCAGCTCTCTTAATAATTGAGTCGATCCTTTTTTGGCACCACTACGCTAAGGTGAGTCCAAAAGTAACGGCTAAATTCCGTACTTATAATAATCTGGTAGTGGGGCGTTTTTTAGCAGAACACCATAGAAATTATCCGCTAATTTATGTCACTCAGGGTGGAGACAACGCACTGTACTTTCTTTTTGAAACTAAAAATTTTGACAAAAGTCTTGCCGGGCAATTCCATGGTAAACTGGCGGTAGACCAGGTGGATAATATTCACTTTTTGCACTCAGATTGCTATGACCCAGACCGACAGGATCTGCCCGACAGGCCTGACTTTATCCTTATTCAGCCGGAGAAGTGTAAGCTAAACGGCACCGGTTTAGTTATTGGCGAGACTATCTATATTCCGGAAATGTTGGGCTACAACTACTACGTACTTCGACCCGACCCATTAGGTTTTCCGCTCCTGAAGGTAAATTATTAAGTACTTCCCAAGACTCATAAGCCAGATTCTGTTTTTACGCAATCATCTATCTATGCCCAACTACTTCGGCCAATTGGGAAGCTGCATTAGGGCCAGTCGGTTGGTTGCCGCAGAGAGAATTACTGCGTTTCACTTCCTCGACTTGCGCCAAGGAACTCGTCTCTGTAGCTTCACTGTTCCCTACCTTTTGGTAGGGCCTCTCGAATTTACTCGAGACATCTTGCTTCCGACGGTCTGGACTTTCCTACCCGCCAGGGGCGGGTCGATTGCTCGGTCTTGGGAAGTGGCCACATTATATAATAAAAGGGAGGGAAAATGAAAAATCTAAAAAAGATTCTTGCCTGGTTTTTAATTTGTATTGCAGTCACGGTGGCTATTAAACTTGGTGGTTGGAACCTGGATGCCACTTCTCATAAAGGAGTTGTTATGGGAACAGAAACGAAAAATCCCGGTTTTGGTCCACTTCTTGAGGCTTCTAACAAACCCTAAAAGCAGACAAGGCTTCCATTTTTTTACTTTTCTGTTACACTACAAAAATTCTTTATATATTTACGCATTAAGGTCTATGGCTACTAAAAAAACTCACCACTCTAGGAAAGTAACTACAACAACCCCACTTGTTGCTCCCACGAAAAATCCATTACTAGACAATTTTACTTTACCCAAGTCGATGGTTCGTCTTCCACTGGTGAATCGGGATGTCTCAGTACGGGTGCTGGTTGTAGGTGGAGTTCTTCTGTTAGCAATTGGTTTTTTTGGTTGGACCAATAAAGGTCTTTTTATTGCAGGCACAGTCAATAACCAACCCATTTGGCGCTTCCAGCTAGAAAATAAAATGCTGTCTCGGTATGGCGATCAAACCATGGAGGAGCTAGTTAACGAGCGATTAATTGGAGGTGAGGCAGCCAAGAGAAATATAGTGATCAGCGCTGCTGAGGTTGATACCAAAATAGCGGAAATAGAAAAAACACTTGATGGTAAGATTTCTTTGACCGAAGCTCTGTCACAGCAAGGGATGACCTTGGCTGAATTCAAAGAGCAGGTGAAGTTGCAGCTAATCGTCGAGAAGATGACGGCGGATGTTAACGAAGTGTCGGATGAGGAGATAGCTGCGTATTTGGAGCAAAACAAGGAATTGCTCATCGCTACCGACGAAGCTACTTTGAGAGCCAATGCCAAAGACACTATCCTTAGAGATAAGAAAAACAATGCCTTTCGGAAAATTTTTGATAACCTAAAAGGGCAAGCTAAAGTAATGAAATTTTTCTAAAAGATTTTCTAGAAGCACCTAAAAAGGCAGCCTGTATGGCTGCCTTTTTTGTTTGCAACGAGGAATTTAGGCTTTTCCTAAAACGCGAGCGACCGTAGTCCCACAATTTTCGCACTTACCTTGGTAGGCTTTGCGGCCGTTAGCCCATACTTTTTCCGCTCCGTTGACGATTTTTACCTTCTTGCGGCACTTTACGCAATATCCTTGCATGTCTTGCATTAACAATTCACCTCCTTTAAGGCAGATGTTAGAAAAGCTTGATAGTACCTTTCTCTATCAAGTACCATAGCACACCCTGAGCACAGATTGCAATGAGGGTGAGAATGAGAATTCGTCTCAGGTCAGAAAAGGACGATTGGGCTGACGGTGCGATCTTAACCGATGTTGGTTCTAGTGGGGCAGTGGGTTGAGCGGGGGAAAAAGAGTAAGTCGGACTAAAATTTTTTGGCTCACTAGCCACTAAGCGTTGTTGCTGACGCAGTTTCTGTTTTCTAGTTTTGCGGCTCACAATCTAACTTTTAGCATATTGACGCATATGTGTAAAGACTATATAGTATGGATACTAAAAATACCCAATTTTATTTGTATGCCAAAAAGCGAGTCTAAACTACCCCTCCTTGTTGCTGGTCTAATCCTTTATCTGTTAGCCACTGGGGCTTCATATGCTTTCTTTGCTTTCGTTAGTCCCAAAACCCAACCAGCGAATGTAAGCTCCAATCAGGATGGGAAAAAGACGGGGGAATTTACCGCTCCACAGAAAAAATATGCTAATTTGCCTCGGACAGAGCAGTGTCCCCTAAATGGGGCTAAATATTCCGTTCCGGAACGGGAGATCTGGGAAAAACGTCGTCCTTTGGGGGTAATGGTGGAGAACCCTAAAGCGGCTAGACCCCAGTCCGGGTTGTCAGCTGCAGATGTGGTCTATGAGGCAATAGCCGAGGGTGGTATTACTCGGTTTCTCGCAGTCTATTATTGCCAGGATGCTGATTTTGTTGGGCCGGTTCGCTCTGCCCGCACTTATTATCTTGATTGGATTTCAGAATACGGCGTTTCTCCACTGTATGCTCATGTGGGGGGAGCTAATACTCCCGGGCCAGCCGATGCCTTAGGACAGATTGAGCGCTATGGCTGGGGTGGGTTTAATGATCTAAACCAATTCAGCATCGGCTTTCCTACTTTTATTCGTGACTATGATCGGTTGGGGCCAGATACTCCAACGGAGCATACTGTTTATGCAAGTACCGCCAAACTGTGGGATTTTGCAGCCAAAAAGCGTAGTCTTACTAATGTTGAGATTGATGACCGGACCAAAAAGGAAATTGCTTGGGACCAAACATTTATTCCTTACAAATTTAAAGAAGACGCGACACTAGCAGATCGCCCGAGTGGGATCAGCGCTCAATTTGCACTATCTGGTGGACAGACTGCTTATGCCAGTGATTACATAGTAAAATGGCAATACGACCGTGCTAGTAACTCTTACCTGCGTTTTAACGGAGGGGAAGCCCACAAAGATCTAAATACCAATCAGCAGCTGGTTGCGAAAAATATTGCCCTTCTTTTTATGCCGATGACAATAGCAGACGATGGTTATAGTGAGGAGGGACATGGGGCTCATACGTTATACAACAACAAGGGCAGTGGCAAGGCCAAGTTTTTAATTGACGGTCAAGTTATTGATGGCACTTGGGCAAAAAAAACCCGGACCGACAAGACGAAGTTTTTTGACAGCAAGGGGATCGAGCTAGCGCTAAACAGAGGTCCGATCTGGATTGAAATTTTACCTATCAACCAAGCTGTCACTATCGAATAGTTAGTAACTAAAACCAGTTAGCATTAATTCTGTCTGCCCGAACAGTCTATGTTACACGATTTAATCATCTCTCGGGTGCGAGTCAAGCTCCTCCACCTTTTTTTGGGAACGCCAGGGCAAATTATCCATGTCCGGGAGTTGGTTCGGCAGACCAAAGAGGAAATTAATGCTGTCAGACGGGAACTGCTCCACATGGAGTCGGCGGGGATGGTTAATAAAGAACGTCGCGCCAATCGGCTGTATTATTCTTTTCGTAAGGACTACCCCCTGTACTACGACTTACTCGAGCTGATCGCAAAGACCACGGGATTGGGGGGCGCCATTCTTAAAAATCGTAATAAACTGGGTCGGATTAAGTTCGCGATGCTTTCTGGCAAATATGCTCGTAACCTGGCTGGATCAGGAGAAAAGGTGGATCTTTTAATTGTGGGAACAGTGGTGGTACCAGAAATTGCTGCTCTAGTTAGAGAAGAGGAGCTCAGGAGAGGTCGAGAGATATTTTTTACTCCAATGACCGAAGAAGAATTTGCTTTTCGAAAGATGAAAAAAGACCCTTTTACTATGGGGATTCTTGAAGGCGGACGAATTATGGTTATTGGGGATGAAGAAGAACTGATCTCCTTAAGTTAATAGCTAACAGTTCATGCGACGTTTTTTGCTTTGGTTTATAATTCTAGTGACAGTTTTAGCTGTCTATGTTGATCTGCCATCTCAACTGCCCCGCCTGAATTTTACAATCGGGAACATTACAGTAAATCAGCAGCTGACCCGACCCCCACTGGATGTCAATTTTTTAGGAGTGCGCTTTTATCGTGACCTTGAAATTAAAGAAGGTCTCGATCTTGCTGGGGGAACCCAACTTACTTTAGAAGCTGATATGAGTAAGGTTTTGGACAAAGATAAAGACCGGGCTCTTGAATCACTGCAAAGTATCATTGAACGGCGAGTCAATCTCTACGGAGTCTCAGAGCCGGTAGTGCAAACGACAAAAGTAAGCGGGAGCTATCGAGTTATTGTCGAACTGGCAGGGGTGACAAATGTTGAGGAGGCAGTCAACTTACTGGGCCAGACAGCCGCTCTCACTTTTAGAGAAGAAATTGCCCTGGCTAGCGAAGCCGCAGAGATTTCTTCTGCCTCGGCTCAACTATTTGGTCCGTTCCAAAAAGTTACCGAACTCACCGGTAAAGATCTCCAGCGGGCAGAGCCAGCATTTGATCCTAGTAGCGGCCGACCCACCATCCAGCTCACTTTTACAAGCGAGGGGGCACAAAAGTTTGAAGCCATCACTACAAGAAATATTGGTAAACAGCTGGCAATCTTTCTTGATAACCAGATGCTGATGGCGCCCACAGTGCAAACGGCCATTGCTGGCGGGCAAGCTGTGGTTAGTGGGGGGTTTACCGCTCTTCAAACCAAAGAAATGGCAATACTTCTTAATTCCGGGGCGCTTCCAGCCCCCGTGCATATTTTAGAACAACGCACCATTGGAGCTACTCTGGGACAGGACTCTGTGAATAGAAGTCTTGTGGCAGGATTCGTGGGGTTACTTATTGTAGCCCTTTTTATGATTGGTAATTATGGGAAGTTAGGGATAGTTGCTGATTTAGCACTTATTCTCTATGCCCTTCTAGTTTTAGCTATCTTTAAGCTGCTTCCGGTAACGTTAACACTCTCCGGCATTGCCGGGTTTATTCTTTCCATTGGTATGGCTGTGGATGCAAATATTCTAATTTTTGAGCGGATGAAGGAGGAGATTCGCTGGGGAAGAAGCAGAAAGTCAGCGATCGATCTTGGCTTCTCAAGAGCTTTTCCGTCAATTAGAGATTCCAACGCCAGTAGTCTCATCACCTGCGCCATTCTCTACTGGTTTGGGACCGGACCGGTCAGGGGGTTTGCTGTTACACTAGCTATTGGTATCTTAGTATCGCTCTTTACAGCTATTACTGTTACAAGAATGTTACTTCGTCTTATGGAAAGGACAAATCATGATTAATGTACTGAAATACAAATGGGTTTTCTTTGCTATCTCGTTATTGGTGATCCTGCCCGGTATCGCGTCTCTCGCACTGTTTGGTCTCCGTTTGTCAATTGATTTTACCGGAGGAACTCTACTGGAGATCCAAAACGTGGCGATTAAGGAAAGTAGTGACATTGACAGGATAAAAGCAGTAATGAAGGAGTCCGACGTGACAGTAGCGAGTGTGGTATTTGCTGGGAATAATACCTATGTGTTTCGGATTAGTGAAATGAATACGGAAAAGAAAAACATAGTTTTTACCAAGATAAACGCCTTGTATCCTAGTACAAAAGAACTGAGATTTGAAAATGTGGGTCCAGTAATCGGAAAAGAGCTTACAATTAAAGCGATTCAGTCAGTAGCTGTAGCCTCGGTTGCCATTATCCTTTATATAGCTTATGCCTTCCGACAAATACCTAAGCCGTATTCGGCCTGGAAATTTGGCATTGTCGCGCTCGTTGCCTTAGTGCACGATGTTATCGTGGTAATTGGACTGTTCTCTCTTCTGGGGCATTTCTTTGGAGTCGAAATTGACGCCCTCTTTGTTACGGCGCTTCTTACAGTTATTGGCTTTAGTGTTCACGATACTATCGTGGTCTTTGATCGGATCAGAGAAAATCTACAAAAGTCTGTGGGAAAAATCTCTTTCTCTAATGTTGTTAATGAGTCGATCGTTCAGACCCTGGACCGGTCGCTCATGACCTCGCTTACAGTACTCTTCACTCTTCTGGCCCTGATTCTTTTTGGAGGGGAATCAATCCGCTACTTTGTGGTAGCTCTGTTTGTAGGCGTCTTTTCGGGAACCTATTCCTCAATCTTTAACGCCGCCCCCCTTCTTGCTATTTGGGAAGAGAGATCAGTACGGAAAAACCATTCGGAAATCTAGTTAGTTCTAGCGAAGAAGAGAATGCCTCCAATTAGAAGAGCCTAGTCTTAATTCTGGTTAAGAAATTTTTCGGGAATCTCACCATTTTGTTCAAGAATCAGCTTGTGTCTTGCCTCAAAGGCCCTTTTTACTTCGGGTAACACTATTTTTCTCTCCCAGTCGGTAATTGCTTTATGAATATTTCCTGCCATTAAGTCAGCAAGGGGTTTCTCGTGAAATTCTTGAAGATATACCGCGAAAAAAGGTCCTACTAGGTGAGCAGCCCCATCGGCTGATGATACAATTTTGACTTCTATGGGCGCTTTTTTTAGGTCTAGTGTAAGTTTACTGTCCACCATTTGGATATACTCCAAGGCTTTAATAGCAAATTTTTCATCAAATCCTAATTTCAGAAGAAATTCCAGGCCACTTTTTTGAGTCATTTCATATTGTTTGTCATAATTTAGTATTTTGCCATAATCATGTAGCCAGACCATCGTTTGGACGAGGTCTTTGTCCGAGTCGGCATAAATTTCGCAAAGCTCCGAAGAAATTTTTTCGACTATTGCTAGATGATATTTTACAAACCAGGGATGATGAATAAAGCGAATATCTTTGGAAAGTTCTATGATCTGTGATTTTAGGCTGTCAATGGGACTTTTCATGATAGGAAATGATCTTCTATCGTCCATCCAGGTTTTGATACACATTTTATCCAGGCTGACTTTGCTTCGACCCAATGGACGATGTTTGGTCCAATCGTGATTTTATCACCAGTTCTGAGAATTTGCTTTCCATTCCCAAGGTGCATTACAAGTTCTCCCTTTAGCACTTCGTACTCCTCTTTGATAACTTTGTGATAGTGGGGAATGGAATTTTCTATCACAGCAATGGCAAGGCTGTAGTTTGGGTGTTTTGATGTCGGTTCAACTTCGCAAATTATTTCTCTCGTGATACCACCACTGTCCTTGTTTTCAAAGATTGATTTTTCCGGATACAATCTCTTCAGATTATTGATAATAAGATTCACCTTCATAATGAGCCAAGTTGTTTAATGCGATCAACAAGATACTCTCGATCATTTTTGGCGGGATCTTCGGTGATTTCTTCAAAAAGTTTATTAAGAATTTCTCCAATTTTTGGCCCTGGAGCTATGCCTAAGACTTCCATTATGTCCTTTCCGTTGACCTTTAAGTCTCTAACCGAGGGGGTGTGTTTTTGCACCTCAATGATGCGCTCCTTAAATCTTTCCAGTCTCCAGCTACTAGCTTTTGCTCCGGACCCCAGTCTGTCTCCAATCCGGATATCAAGCATGTCACCCGTGTTTTCGGGTCCAATTCTTCGAATAAAACGTCTGACCGCTGCGTCACTGATTAACTCAGAAACACTAAACATGTGCCACCTCACGAGGATAAATAGTTTGTCTCTTTGTTCCTTAGAAAAGTGCAGTCTGTTGGCAATATCTTTAGCAATGCGCGACCCCACTACCTCGTGATTGTAAAAGGTTGGTTTGCCCCCTCGGATAACATAGGTAGTGGGCTTTCCAATATCATGAATGAGTGCGGCAAAGCGCACGAGCCAATTAGGGTTTTTACAAAACCTCAAGGAATTTACACTGTGGGTGTAAACATCACTAATGTGATGCCCTGGTTGTTTCATTCCTACTCCCGCAGTAAGTTCGGGGATGATAAGATCGAGGAGGCCAGTATTGTAAAGGAGTTGGATGCCGTCAGCGGGATAGTTAGAAGCCAGAATTTTAATCAGTTCGTCGCGGATCCGCTCTGAGGAAATATTTTTTAGCCCGTCAACACTTCTTTTCATTGCTGTCCAGGTGTCTTCTTCAATTTGGAAGGCAAGTTGACTAGCCAAACGCACCGCTCTCATAAGACGAAGGGCATCCTCGCTAAACCGGTCGTTGGGATTGCCCACCGCTCTAATAAGTTTGGCATTAATATCTTTCTGCCCATCGTACAAATCAAGCAGAACCGGCTTGTTGCCATCAAGAGTGAGTGCGAGAGCATTAATAGTAAAATCTCGTCTAGCTAGATCCTCTTCCACAGTTTTTGCCCATTTCACGCTACTGGGGTGGCGTCCATCAAAATAGCTGCTTTCTTTGCGAAAAGGAGTAACTTCGTAAATTTCCTCGGTCTCTCCTAAGTCATTTTTAATCTTAATCCCAACGGTACCATAGTCATTTTCGTAAAAGCTTTCGGGAAAAATTTTTTGAATCTCTTCTGGGGTAGCGTTCGTGGTAAAATCCCAATCAGGAGACTCTCTGCCAAGGATTAAGTCGCGCACAGACCCTCCTACCACGTAAGCACTAAAACCAGCGTTTTGCAGCTCTTGGATTATTTTCTTAGGACGATCAGGAATGCGGATCATCATAGCTCGATTTTAACATGAAATGGAATCTCCTAACTGACCCATCGGCCCAAATCAAATCAAGTGAGGAGCTTGTTACCGCTCTTCTTAAAAATCGCGGACTTATTACTGAGAATACAAAAAATGAGTTCCTCACTCCCACTAACCCGCACTCTATTACCCTTCGTGATATAGGTATCGCTAAACTACCACTAGGAAAGGCGCTTAAAAGGGTACGTGGGGCGATTAAAGTGAGCGAACCCATTGTTGTTTACGGTGATTATGATGCCGATGGGATCTGTGCCACGACTATTCTTTATGAATCACTTCGTGATTTGGGAGCTACGGTTATGCCCTTTATTCCTTTAAGAGAGAAAGAGGGCTACGGATTGTCAAAAGAGGGGATAGACACCATTGTAGCTGAGGAAAAATATAAATTTACTACCGGTAAAGGAGCAAATGGGCTTCTAATAGTTGTTGACAGTGGGATTGTGGCAAATGAGGCAATAAGTTATGCGAACAAACTGGGATTTGATGTTTTGGTTCTTGATCATCATGAGAAGGGAAAAAAGGTTCCTAAGGCATTGGCCATAGTGCACACTAAAGAATTATGCGCCGCGGGAATTAGCTTTTTCTTTGTCAAAGAGCTTTTGGGGGTAGATCATCCACGGGTGCGTCAGTATCTGGAACTGGCAGCAATAGCCACGATTACAGACTTGATGCCCCTACTTGGAGTCAATCGGTCAATAGTTAAGTGGGGGCTAGAACTACTCAACAAAACGGAGCGCTTGGGCCTTCGGGCTCTTTTATCAGTAGCCGGAATAGAGCGGGTGGGTACTTATGAAGTGGGTTATCTTATTGGCCCGAGACTAAATGCTTCCGGAAGAATCGAAAGCGCCTTAACAGCCCTGCGGATGCTGTGTACGTCGGACTTTAACAAAGCCCTTGAGTATGCGAGGCAGCTTAATGATACTAATAAGCAGCGCCAAGGAATGACTGAGGAGATGACATTTCATGCCTTCTCTGAATTAGCCGAAGGTGAAATCTATACGAGAAAAATTATCGTCATTGATCACGAGTCCTACCACCAAGGAGTGATCGGGCTAATAGCTGGTAAGCTTGTTGAGCGATACTACCTACCTGCTATTGTTATTGCGAGAGGCGAGGGAGTTAGCAAGGCTTCAGCTAGGTCGGTGACAGGATTTAACATTATTGAAGCCATCAATAAGGCAGGTGATTTGCTCCTTGGGGCCGGGGGGCATCCTATGGCAGCGGGATTTACTATCGAGACAGAAAAAATAATTCTTTTTAAAGAAAAAATTGCAGCTATTGCACAAGTAGGAATAACCCCAGAAATGTTAGAGCGATCTTTGCGAATTGATACTTTGCTGCCTCTCACCTTGGTTACTAGAGATTTGTGGCAAAAGCTGCAATCTTTTGCTCCATTTGGAACTAATAATCCAGAACCGACCTTTGGTGGGGAAGCTAGGATTGAAGAAATTAGAACGGTGGGGCAAGACGGCAAGCATTTGAAGCTAAAGGCCTCTGATCCTAGTGGAAAAATTGTTTTTGACGGTATCGCCTTTAATAAAGGGGAGATGGTGACCAAACTAGGAGTAGGGGATCTTATTAAAATAGCCTACACAATAGATAATAATATTTTTAATCATCGAGAAGCCTTACAACTTAAGATTAAGGATATCATCACAGTGGGTTGACGAACCGATTAACTCTTGATACACTTAAACCATCTTAATAAAAGCTATGACCGCTTGACAGGCGTGAGCAGAGAGAAGAAATTCGCAGGAAAAGTAGAACTCTCCGGGTAAGCCCGAAACAGCAGTTTGAGAAAAAACAAGGTTGGTACCGCGATAACTCGCCCTTACAGTAGGCGAGTTTTTTGTGTTCTAATTATAATATTACTAAACTCACATGCTTAGTAAAAAAACACCAGCGAGAGTATTATCATCACAGCTTAAGGATTATCTAGGAAAGGAAGTAACCCTAAGAGGATGGCTGCATAAGAAGCGAGTCTTGGGTGGTATGACTTTTTTGGTGCTTCGCGACCGGCACGGTCTTGTCCAAGTGCTTGATGAAAAATCTAGCGAAGCCAGCAAACTAGAAGGACTTTACACTGGGACGGTTTTAACAGTGAGCGGTACGGTGGTAGCAGACGAGCGCGCCATTGGTGGGGTGGAAATCCACGGGCCAGAACTAACCATAGAAGTACCTGTCGAGTTTGTTAGTCCTATCGAAATAGATAAAGCTATCGACCATACTCCTGACAATCTGGACACCTTGTTTGAAAACCGAGTGGTTGGTTTGAGGAATATAGCCGAACAGGGAATCTTTAGAGTTCAGGCCGCAGTAAAGCAGGCGGTACGGGAGTATTTGATGGGACAAGACTTCATAGAGTTTAATAGCCCTAAGCTTATTTCGGGTTCAACCGAAGGGGGGGCCGAAGTATTTGAACTGGATTATTTTGGGAAAAAAGCGACCCTTGCGCAGTCCGCCCAATTTTATAAGCAGATCATGGCGGGTGTTTTTGAGCGGGCTTTTGAAATCAATCCTACCTACCGGGCTGAACCGAGTGTAACAACTCGTCACATGACGGAGTTTATGCATATTGATGGAGAGATTGCCTTTATTGATAGCATCGAAGAACTTGTTAGTCTTCTAAGTGGCATGATCAACTTTGTCACTGAAGAGGTTTGGAGCAAAAGGGAAAAGGAATTACTAGCGCTTGGTGCAACCAAACCAGTTTTAACGAAGATTTTTCCGCAAATCACCATGCGGGAACTTCATAGGCTGTACTTTGAAAAGACTGGCGACGATACCAGAGACGAGAAGGATCCTACCCCCGCTGAAGAGCGCTGGATTAGTGAATATAGTAAAGCGGAGTGGGGAAGCGAAGCGGTTTTCATTACTGAATTTCCTGCTGGTCAAGAGATGGGAATGAAATTTTATCATCACCGAAACGATCAAAACCCCACTGTCACAGACCGGTCAGACTTAATCTTCCGGGGGGTGGAAATTTCCACCACGACTATTCGTGAGCATCGTTACCCAAAACTTCTAGAACAGATGAAAGAGTTTGGGATCGATTCTGAGCACCCCGGATTTAAATATTATCTCCAGGCCTTTAAATATGGCATGCCGCCTCATGGTGGGTTTGGAATGGGGCTGGAACGCCTTACCCAAAAGATAGTTGGTCTTAATAATGTCAAAGAGGCCAGCCTCTTCCCTAGAGACACTAGCCGCCTGGCACCATGATGGCCGTTTTCGAGAAAATCCTTGAGCTTTTAGATAACAACCACATTAAATTTTCTGTATTTGAACACGAACCAGTCTTCACTTCTGTTGAAGCGGCAAAAGTAAGAGACGATGCCAAACTAAAACAAGGAGCCAAAGCCCTTATTATGCTGGCGGATACTAAACCAATAATGATCGTACTTCCAGGCAGTCACCGGGTGAATAGTAAGCTTTTCAAGCAGCTTTTTAGTATTAAGGATTTGCGGATGGCTACTCCCGAAGAAGTAAAAAGTATCACGGGAGTTGAGATTGGGGCAATTCCTCCTCTTGGCAATCTCTTTTCCCTTCCCGTCTATATGGATAAAGAACTTGGCTATAGTGACACTATATTTTTTAATCCTGGTCGCCACGACCGGTCAATCAAAATGCGTTATACTGATTTAATTAGTGTGGTTAATCCGACACTCGGTCAATTTGCATTTTTACCCAATGGGCAAAAAGAGAACCTCTAGAAAATTTGATTCTTTTCTGTCACTGCTGCGTAGCAGTCCGATTAGGTTGCTGGCTTTTCTAGCGGTGCTAAGTCTATTTCTTTTTACTCCTGGATCTGGTTATTATGAAACGCTGCAACTATCCTTTCGCGAGCCCGAGGTAAGAGCTACCGATCTGGAAATTGAATTTTCCTCTTATCCTAGGCTGACGGGAAAACAGGTAGCCCCGAATTTATCAGCGGAGGCGGTTATAGCAATTGATCAAGAGTCGGCGGTCCCCCTTCTCTCGATAAACGAACGGATTGCTTGGCGTCCCGCCTCCCTGACAAAGCTTATGACGGCGTTAGTGGCCCTTGATTACTACCAGCTAGACACAGAATTACTTGTAAAGAGACTTGCTCCCTCTCGGGATGAAGCAGATATGGGACTAGCTGTTGGTGATAATTTGTCGGTCAGGAGTCTTTTGTATGGATTACTAATTCCTTCTGGAAATGATGCTGCCTATACTTTGGCAGACAATTATCCCGGTGGTATTGATGGTTTTGTTGGGGCTATGAACCAAAAAGCCAGCGATTTACATATGGAGGAGACACTTTTCGTTAACCCGAGTGGACTAGATAGTCCGGGTCATCTCTCCACCGCTTACGATTTATCATTACTAGCTAGGGAGGCTTTAAAAAACGAATTTATTAGTAAAGTAGTTGCGATTAAGGCGACACGAGTAGCTGACAGTACCAACCAAAAAAGCTATTTTCTTAGAAATGTCAACCAACTATTGGGTGTAGTAGCCGGCGTTGACGGCGTTAAGACCGGATTTACCGATTTAGCTGGACAATGTTTAATTACCTCCGTTTCTCGGGATGGCCGACGAATTATAGTGGTCCTGTTAGGAAGTAGTGACCGTTTTTCTGAAAGTACCCAGGTTATTGAATGGGTCTATCGTAATTATACTTGGGAGGAATTTCTAAACGATGAATAATTGGTTGGCGGCAGTACTTATTGGTTTGTTTTTGTTGGCCTTTTTGCGCTTTGACTATGCCTTAATCCTCCTTCCTTATAGAGTTCAACCCGGCGATACTTTGTGGGGAATTCTTAGCCAGGAGGTAGTTAAAAATACCAAACTCACCGCCCTTATCATAAAGCATCTTCAAGTTAGCCACCCCCTAATCGACTGGAACCATTTAGAAAGCAATAGTTTAGATGGTAGTGGTGGCTATACTGTCAGTATCTGGTTTAATAAATTAACCCTTGAAGCCGCCAATGGTGGGCAAATAGTAAGTAGCGTTCCCCTGTTGCCTCCCGCCGCCCTAAATAACCATTTCCTGATGGTGTTAGTTCATAACATTGTCTCAATAGCTATTGCTTGTTATGCTTTTATTACTCTTAAAGCCAACAGATTTTTAGTAGATCGTCGGTTTTTTAAAGAGTTAATAATTGATCCTGCGCTACTGGGTTTTTTGGTCGTTATTCCGGCTGGCTTGGCTCTGATGGTGGTTATTTTGGTCCTTAGCCTTAGCTGAGTTATGCAAATTTTATTTGCTAGTGGCCCCTATCTCACTCCTAGGTTAGTGACTGTTCCTTTGTTCGAATACCATAATTCCTTATTCATTGGCTACTTACTATTTATTTTAGCGACCGTGTGTTTTTACCGGGCGTGGCGATCTAAAAGTAATCAATGGTGGTGGGGAGCTGCCCTTCTCACGTTTGCGTTAGTTTTATTGTTGTTTACTAATCTATTACTATGAAGTGTTAGTTAAATCTCAACCTCATTCTAATTCCCGCCACTTGTTTTTCTCTTTCAAACGCCGGCAGGACAGCCGCTCGAAAAATGGTATTTTCTCCGAAGTGATCATTGACAACATCCATCGAGGAAATTATTTTTGCCCCCCTTTGTCTCTCTGGTAGCAAAGAAAGCGTGAGCTGATGACTCTTTCTTAAGTGGCTGATCCCTACAGCCAGCATCCGAATGGTGGGTAGGGGATGGGGAAGCATTTTTTGCACTAATTGAAATAGCTCTAGGCCATCACTTATGTAGTAATTAAGTGTCTGTTGTTCGCTGTTACCTTGTAAATTGGGAAACCTAGTGTAAAGCCACACTACTTTGCCAGAAAAATTGTCTTCCCGCATTCGCCTCGCCACTTTTTCTGACAGGCGCAGTAACACCGCTTCCACATAGGCTTTATTGTCGGTGGCTTTGGGAAGCGTTAGGGCGTGAGAATAAGATTTTGCTTCGGGAGCTTCGAAATCGGGAACTACCGGGGAGTCATCAATGCCAAACGCCATATTATGAAGATGAGTACCACAGCTGTTACCAAAAGAGGCCACCAGCGTAGTGGGGGGAATTTTGCGGAGGTGGTCAACTGCATAGATGCCCATATCGTTTAATCGCTTGAGCAGTTGTCGGCCAATGCCACAAAAATCTTCCAATTTGGATGTTAGGAGCATGTGATCTAAGTTATCATCATTAATAACAGTTAGGCCGTCGGGCTTCCTCTTTTCTGAAGCTAGCTTAGCCAGAAATTTGTTTTTGGCGATGCCAATACTGCAGGTCATTTTGTCCCCGATCTCAGACAAGACTCTCTTTTTAATCGCTTGAGCAGTCGCGAGGGGATCACCGGATAGTAGTTCTAAAAACACTTCATCAATTGAGAAAACTTCTACTAATGGGCTGTAGCTTTTAAAAATCTGGATCAATCTGCCAGTGATATCAATATATTTGTTAGGATCACCAGGAATAAAAATGAGGCGGGGACAAAGCCTCTTGGCTTCTAAAGTGTTCATGCCAGCGCGCACCCCGAATTTCTTGGCTTCGTAAGAGGCGGTAGCAACCACTGAGTGGATACTGGGGCGGCCGGAAACGGCAATAGGTTTACCGCGCAAGAGGGGATTGGCCTGTTGCTCCACCGTGGCGAAGTAGGAATTCATGTCGATGTGCAGAATTACCCTATCATTCATTACTCTTGCCATATCTTTTCTAGTTTCCAAATTAAATTGATGTTGTCAAAAGACAGCTCATACATATTGCCACCGGCACTGACTGAGAAACAAAATAAGATGTTGTCGCCGCGCTTTTCCTGGTGCTCCAAGTTAACGGCGCTCACCACATAGTCTCTGTCTTTCCAGACAAAAGTCTGGGGGTGAGCGTGGCCGTTTTGAAACAGGGCGGTGACCGTAATGGGTTCTTTTATCTCTTCGTACATCAGCTTTAACCCTACACCAAATAAAAACCGAAATACAAGAGTAAAAAACCACTATGAACTAGCAACTACTACATCATTAGGGCAAAGGGGGGACTTGCCCTTGAAGCGTGCTAAAATAGCCCTGTGACTACGGTAATAACCAAAAGTGGTGAGGAAACCCAAAAGCTGGGTGAGAAATTTGCGCAGCAGCTGAAGAGCGGTGGTGTGGTGTGTCTGTACGGGGATTTAGGAGCCGGGAAGACCACTTTTGTTCAAGGGTTGGTCAGGGGACTGGGGAGCAGTGCCTGGGTCAGTAGTCCGACTTTTGTTCTAGTCAGGCGATACGACACCAAGGGGGATCATAGTATCTATCATGTAGATCTTTACCGGCTGGAAAATTTGCTTGATGCCAAAGCAGTTGGGATAGGAGAAATGATGAGCGAGCAGGGAAGTGTCGTTCTTATTGAATGGCCGGAAAAAATTGCGAGCCTACTCCCCCGCCAGAGGTGGGAAGTGCGCTTGACTGCCAGGGGTGAAAATGAGCGGGAGATCACGCTACGGCAGCTTGTATGAAGTATATAGTCTCTAGTATTTAGTATAAAATCGATACTAGATGCCAAATACTTAATACTAGATACCAAAGTGAAGCTGTACATTGATACCTCATCTAATGAACAAACTGTAGTTGGGCTGGATGACAAAAAACTCACCCAAAGCTCAAGGGTGCTGCACTCACAAGTGGTTTTGCCCATGATAATGGAACTGTTAGCCTCTCAGAAGCTGACCCTAGGCGCCATTACTGAGATTGAAGTTAAAGAGGGTCCGGGTAGTTTTACAGGGCTTCGGGTAGGGATAGCAATCGCCAATACGCTCGGATTTGTGCTCAAACTACCAGTGAATGGTAAAGAGGTTTGGAAGCTTGATATTGTCGAACCGGTCTACGATGGATGAGTGGTAGTGCTTGACCCTCCTCCCCTTTTATGCTATAGTATTAACTATGGAAACAACCCGCAAGATTATTGCCGCCATTGTAGGCATCATCGTAGTTGTTATTTTGATTCTTCTGGCTCGTTTTGTCGGTGATCAAGTAAGGCAAAATTTTTTTAAGTCTACGCCTACAGTTGCAGAACAAACGATAATCGTTCCAACAGCCAAGCCAACCAGTGAACTGGTTGAGCCAACGCTAGACACTGATTTAGTAGCCAACGAGACCAGTGGTAAGGGCAAGGGTAAAGGAGCCACCACCATTCCGGCTACTGGTCCACGGGAGGACGCCATGCTGGCGATGGGCCTTATCTTTTTGGCCGGAGTCTCTCTGGTTGCCCTTTCAAAAAAATTCGTTTACACTATCTAAGTAAGGGCATTTTGCCTGGTCTTTGATAGTAATGAAGTTTTTAGAGCATTTTCTCCATTTCGCAACCCCCAGGAGTTCCAATAACCACCGAGCTAGAGGGCTTCACTTATCTATGTTGTGTCTTTATCTCGGACTTTTCTTGGCTTTACAGGTTGGTTTATCAGTTTGGGCGCGGCTTTCACCTGGAGTACTAGGTTATGCAAGTAATGTAACCGTAGCCGATTTATTAAATGAGACTAATGCCAAACGCGCAGAAAATGGACTCGGAGATTTGGTTTTGAATCAGCAACTATCGGATGCCGCGGTGGCTAAAGGGACAGATATGTTTAAGGGACAATATTGGGCCCATACCTCTCCCACTGGCAAAGACCCCTGGTCATTTATTACTGCCGCTGGTTATCGCTATCTTTTTGCTGGGGAAAATCTGGCTCGAGATTTCGGTGATTCCCATTCTATTGTCGAGGCCTGGATGCAGTCGCCCTCGCACCGAGACAACTTACTTAACTCTCGTTATAAGGAAATCGGTTTTGGCGTGGTCAATGGCAAGTATGGAAACTATGAAACCACTATAGTGGTGCAAATGTTTGGGACCCGCAGTAGTGGGACTCCTAGTGTTGATGCGGCTAATTTGCCAACTGAGTCGCCTGTTGAGCGGATTCCTAACACCCAGGTTGATAGTGGGACCAGTGGGGCAATCCTTAGTGTTATTCCCCCGCCGCCGCCCCAAAATAATGTCAAGATCGACGTCAGACTAGTTACCCAAATCGTTTCCTTTGGTTTTATAGGCATTGTCTTAGCTCTACTAATAATAGATATGTTACTAGTTTATCGCCAGAAAACTGTCCGAATTTCCGGCCATAATAGTGCCCATATTCTACTTTTTCTAGCTTTATTAGTCGTTCTCCAATTAGTGAGTGGGGGGCTGATCCTATGAAAGTGCATCACGCAATTAGGCACAGTGTAGACTTTTTCCTGTTAGCGATAATTATCAGTAGTGGGCTCATGGGAGTGCTCTATTTTCGGTTCGATATTGCCTCTCAAATCGCCATTGTTATTCTTATGGCCGCTCTCTATATTTTCTGGGGCGTTATGCACCACCATCACGATGAAAATTTGACACTTAAAGTTGTTCTAGAGTATAGTGCGATGGCCTTTATTGTTAGTGCAATTTTGATTCTTTTTCTGCTCAGAGCTTGATAGATGAAAGCGATAATACCAACTGGTGGTCGAGGGACGCGAATGCGGCCGATTACTTTTTCGTCTAATAAACACTTCATTCCCCTAGCCAATAAACCCCTCATCTACTACCCTGTTGAAACAGTGGTGGCAGCTGGGATTAAAGATATTGGCATCACTTACAATCCCGGTGGGCTTACCGAGGCTAAAGCCATCCTGGGTGATGGTAGTAAATGGGGGGTAAACTTTACTTTCATTTTACAACCAGAGCCCAAAGGACTCGCTAATATTGTTGAAGTGGCAGAAGAATTTATAGCCGGTGACTCGTTCGTTTTTCACTTAGGTGACAATATTTTTGAAAATGGCATCCGCGACTTAGTAGATTTTTTTACAAAAAATAAACCCAATGGCCTGTTGTCTATTATGCACCACCCTGACAATATTCGAATGGGGGTTCCCTATTTTGACAAGCAGGGGAAGATTACCAAACTAGTGGAAAAACCCAAAAACCCTCCCCACGATTTTGCTATTCCCGGAGTGTACATTGCCGACGCCAATATTTTTAAGTGTTTTAAGGGTAAAGAGCACATCAAACCTTCGGCTCGGGGCGAGTATGAAATCCTTGATGCCTTTCAGTGGCTCATTGACCACGGGTACAAAGTCGACGCTCGGGAGTACCAGGGAAAATGGCTGGATCCAGGCAAGTTTGATGATTGGCTAGAGACCAACCGCTATATTTTGGATCAGACGCTAGTGACAAAGCTTGATAGTAAGCCGGTAAACACCATCATTGAAAACCGCGTTAAGATTGGTAAGAAATGCAAAATCGTTAACTCAGAAATAAGAGGACCGGTCATTATTGGTGACAATGTTTCCATTGTGGATTCTTACATCGGGCCCTATACTGCTATTGCTGATGATAGTGCTATTGAAAAAAGTCGAGTGGAAAATAGTGTTCTTATGAAGGGGGTGGCAATAAGTTCAATCGAGCGCCCGATTGACGCTAGCGTCATTGGCGCTCATGCAGAAATTAGTCACGATTCCAATTTAGCAGCGCCGATGAAACTATATATAGGCGAGCTGAGTAAAATCATTCTATGAAACTTTTAGTTACCGGGGGAGCGGGGTTTATCGGAACGAACTTTGTTCGTTATTGGCTTGAGACCTATCCAAAAGACCAGATAATCAATCTAGATGCTCTAAAGTACAGTGGTAATCTCGATAATCTCAAGGGTTTAGAAACCAACTCCAATCATAGGTTTGTTAAGGGAGATATTTGTGATTTTGCTTTGGTGGACCAACTCGTTGGCGAAGGGGTCGATTTAATTGTCAATTTTGCAGCCCAGTCTCATGTTGATCGTGCTATTGAAAGCGCCTACGAATTCATCAATAGTAATATTGTGGGAACAAAAAACCTTCTTGAAGCTGCAAAAAAGCATGGTAATAAACGTTTTCATCAAATTTCTACCGACGAGGTTTTCGGTGATCTGGAAATTGACTCTAAAGATAGATTCACGCCAGATAGTCCTATTAGGCCCAGAAACGAATATGCGGCCACTAAAGCAGGAGCGGAGCACTTAGTTATGGCTTACTTTCATACCAATGGGCTTCCGGTGACAATTTCCAATTGCACCAACAATATTGGTCCCTACCAATACCCAGAGAAATTCGTTCCACTAGCCATCACCAATATTTTGGAAGGTAAGAAGATCCCACTGTATGGTTCAGGACTCTATGTTCGAGACTGGCTCTATGTCCTTGATCACTGTACGGGTATCGAAACAATAATAAAAAAAGGCAAGATCGGCGAAAGCTATATGATTGGTTCTGATCATGCCGAAATCACAAATCTAGATTTACTGAAAAAACTTTTACAAATCATGGGCAAAAAGGAAGACTTAATCGAACATGTAAAAGATCGACTTGGTCATGATAAAAAATATGCGGTTGATAGCTCTAAGATAAAGACTCTGGGATGGAAACCACAGTATGATCTCAACGAAACGATACAACTGACCCTTTCATGGTATATTAGCAACCAGGTCTGGTGGAAAAAAATTAAATCTGGGGAGTTTAAAAACGATTACGAGCGGTTATATAAAGATAAACACTAATATGAGCCAATTCGATCCTGTTAGTTTCAAGGATAAGACGTTGACAGTTCGGTCGGTTTGGGAAGGAGCAACACTTGAGGGTTTATATGTCAAACCACTTAAAACTCTGGTAGATGGGAGAGGAGACATAACGGAGATTTGGTCGGAGAGCTGGAAAGACGACAATATTCTTCCCATCAATCATGCTTATTATAACTTAACTGACCCAGGTATCATTAAGGGTTGGCACTGGCACGAAAACTCCTACAGCCAATATGTTTGCCTCCAGGGCAAAATGCAGATTGTGCTGATTGATTTAAGGGTGAAAAGTAAAACGTTTGGCGAAGTCAACCAATTTTTGGTTAGTTCCAAGAACCCTCTACTTATTAAGATCCCGCCCATGGTTCTTAAGGGGTGGAAGGCACTAGAGGATAACGGGGTAATTATTAATCTCATTAACACGCCAGACGTAAAAGACAATAAGAAGGTACCAGTGGAAACATTCTTATCAGATATTTGGCAACCAATCTTTGGATGAAGTCTATTCTTATTCTTGGCGCTTCTGGGTTGGTTGGTTCCCGATTTCGAGAGCTATCAAGATTTGCTCCTAGCTTTCTTACTCCAGATTCAAACGAACTAGATATTCTCAGCAGGCAGGATCTCACAGCCTACATTAAAGATAAGAACCCAACAGTTATTGTTAATTTTGCTGCTTACACAAATGCTAGCGAGGGAGAAAAGCAACGAGGAGAAAAATATAGCTCTTGCTGGAAACTGAACGTAGAAGCGGTAGAGAACCTTCTCTATAGTGCTCAAACTAGTCAGACTCGCTTCATTCAAATTTCAACAGACATGGTTTTTCCAGGAAACAGTGAAAATCCGGGACCTTACGATGAAGATCAAACTCCCGAAGAGAACAGTGAACTAGTAACTTGGTACGGCTACTCAAAGGCCGAGGCGGAACGCTTGACCCAAACCGCTTTGGGGGATCGCACAACAATTCTTAGGCTTATTTATCCGGTTCGTGCCAAATTTGCTGGCAAATTAGATTACCTGCGTAAGCCGTTAAAATTATTTGATGAAGGGAAGTTATACCCTCTTTTTACCGACCAACAAATTTCTATTTCTTTTATTGATGAAATTGCCACAGCGCTTGATCTAATTATTGAAAAAAACCTATTTGGTGTCTTTCATGCCTCATCCAGAGATTTGACCACACCGTATGAAATTGTTTCTTATTTACTAAATAAAGCTCGGGGTAGGCAAGGTGTGGTGCAAAAAACGTCACTGGCAGAATTTTTAAAAACTATTGAGAGTCCAGTGCGATATCCCTTGTTTGGTGGTCTAAAAGTCGAAAAGACCGAAAAGGTTTTAGGAATTCGCTATAGTAGCTGGAGAGAAATTATTGACTCGTTGGTGTCTCAAGGGCTTGTCGTTTAATCACCTCTGTTCCATCAGGAAACGTTGTTGACTTTTTTGTTGTATATTCAACTTCTGGTGTTTTATAGTTAATAAAATCATCTCGAACGCTCTTGGTGGTTGGTGGAATGATTAAGAATATAGTTGATTGCGGACCTTCTTTAAAACTACTTGTCGAATATTGTTTTTGTTTCCAGCGCAAAAGGTAGTCATAGTCAAAAGTGTAAAGTGAGGGTGAGTAAGCCGCCAAACTAAATGGTGTGTTACCTGCTTCGTTATAGACATGCTCCACAATAGCGATCTTGGCCCCCAGTGTAGGAAGGATTAGAACATTTTGCCGCAGTGTTTCGGGAAACCTAAATAAGCTAAGTAGTAGTAGTATTCCTGCAAAAAAGGATAATGAAATTGAAGAAAGTCGTGACCGCGAGGCTAATCCCCCAATCAGCAATAGGACAATGCTCTCAAGAGCGATAAAATGATAATCCCAGACTGGATTTTTTGAGGAGAGGTAAATGTACCCAACGATCAAGATTGTGAGCAGCGAAAATGTGATTAATTTAAGTCCATAGTCAAAATGTAAACGTTTTCTAGTGGACAAAATAGTAAGAAGAAACATAGTAGTGATTGCTGTAATAACGATCCAAGAATGGGTAGGAGGGAGTTGTAGAAGTTTCACCGGTAAGCTTAAGAAGTGGTTTAAGATCGTAACCTGGTCCATACCAACCTGACCAACAACGGCAGAATTGTAAAAAAAAGAATTGGTAAATGCATGAAGGAGGGCTCTGCTTTGTAAAAAGTCATTTCTTACTTCAAAGAGGATAAATGGGGAAAAGGCAGCCACCATCCCTATGAAAAAATTAAGTAATAGTGCGGCCGATTTAAATAATAATTTTACTTGTCGAAGATAGATTCTGTTTTGTAACAAAAAAAGGGTTGTTGCAAAGACCGAGCCAGCGACCATAAGACCAATGCCAAAGGAAAGGTGGAAATTAGCTAAGAGCCCGGCCACGAACCCAGTGCAGACGATAGTAGCGATGTTTCGCTTACTAAAATCCCGAAAGCTAAGAGAGATGGCGAGGTAAGTGAAAAGAAAGGTAAGAAGTGGAGCGGGGTGGGGGTTCCAAAGTTGAGTGGCGTATTGAGAAAATCCTAGAATAAAAAGAAGCCAGACCCCAATAACTGGAAAATTAGGAATTTTCTTCCTCAGTCTTATTAAAACCAAAGGAAGCAGTAGCATGTAAGGCAGGGTGAGAGTAAGAAAAGTAATCAGACTAGGGTGGTAAGTTAGTACTAGAGCTAAACTGAGAGTCCATAGCCAATAAGGGCCATAGAAAACACCGGGGATTCCGGTAGTAGAGCCAATTAGGCGAATGTGTTGGAGGTTTTCCTGAGCTAGAAGCAGGTCTCTCGCGGGGTCATACCAAAAAGGAGTGCTTAGTGAAAACACATCCCGCATTGCAAAGACAAACGGTAAGGCAAAAACTCCAAAATAGAGGCATCTAATGATTATTTGTTTCGCCATTGTTTTATTGCTGCGTGATTACCTGACAGTAATACCTCTGGCACTTTCCAGCCATTAAACTCTTCCGGCCGAGTGTACTGGGGATGTTCAAGGGTATTGGTAGAAAAAGATTCTAGCTCGGTGGCTTCAGGTTTTAGGACTCCAGTTATTAGTCTACCAATGCTGTCGGTTAAAACCATTGCGGGTATTTCCCCCCCCGTTAAAACGTAGTTGCCAATACTGATCGACTCATCTACTAAATAGTCTTTGACTCGTTCATCGACACCTTCGTAGTGGCCACAAATGAGAATCAGTTGATCTAGCTCACTGTAGCGTCTGGCGGTTTCTTGTCTAAAGGTTTCTCCCCGGGCATCCATTAAGACCACCTTGGTTCGAACATCCGGTTTCTTTATATCCTTGAGGGCGTTGAAAATAGGCTCGATTTGTAAAACCATGCCGACTCCCCCACCAAAGGGCCGGTCATCAACTGTTCCTCGTTCATCAGTAGCCCACTTACGAAGATCATGGATGTTAATAGTAAGAAAAGAGCGATCTTGGGCGCGTTTAATAATGCTCTGATCAAAAGGGCCAGTAAACATTTTGGGGAAAAGAGTAATTATGTCAATCTTCATAAGAATATATTATACTAGTCCTCATGAAAAATATTGTGGTGGTAATGCCAACCTATAACGAAGCCGAAAATATTGGCCGAATGATTGACACGCTTGTTGGAGAGGAATTTCCAAAGATTAAAGACCACAAAATGATGCTTCTTGTTGTTGACGATCACTCACCTGATGGTACTTGGAAGATAGTCCAGGAGAAACAAAAGAAGTATAAAAATATTTTCTTGAGTGATTCAGAAACGAAACGCGGTTTAGGTGGAGCCTATATTGATGGCTTTGGTTACGCGATTAAGGAATTAAAAGCCGATGGTATCATGGAGATGGATGCCGATTTTCAGCACGACCCCAAAGACGTAAAACGTTTTGTGGCCGAATTTGATAAAGGTTATGACTATATTTTAGGCACTCGCTACATTCATGGCGGGTCAATTCCAAAAAACTGGGGATTTAAAAGAAAGTTTCTTTCGGTAGTTGGTAATTGGTTTGGTCGCACAGCGCTCTTGTGGTTTGATATTCACGACCTAACCACTGGTTATCGTTTGGCTCGTGTTAAGGGATTTTTGGATCAGATGGATTTCAAACGAATTTTTTCTCGTTCCTATTCCTATAAATGGAGACTTATCTACGAGATGAAAAGTAGACGCGCGAAGATCAAAGAGATCGCGATTATTTTTTCCCATCGTGAGAAGGGTTGGAGCAAAATGGATAGCGATGATTTTATTGAGAGTTTAAAAATCATTGGGCAAATTTGGCTGATACGACTTGGGCTACTTCAATGAAAACTCCACTTGTGGCGATAGTTGTTCCGACCCTGAATGAAGAAGGAGCCATTGGGGAGTTTCTTCGGTTACTCTTAATAGTTACCACCGCGGAAAAAAAATTCCGCTGGCATCTGGTAGTAGTCGATAGTCAATCAGCGGACCGAACTACTGAAATAATTGACGCTTTTAAGCGAAGACACAAAGATTTTTTGACCCTGATTAGTGCTCCCAGGGGTCTCGGGAGAAGTCTATTTTTAGGATTAGATTTTTGCTGTTTTAAACTTAAAGCCGATTATGCTATTACTCTTGAGGCCGATCTATCAAACGACCCGAAACAGTTACCAGAATTTATCACCCCACTGACCACTGCCGATTTGGTAGTCGGTAGTCGCTATACAGCTGGTGGAAGAATTGAACACTGGTCATTTTGGCGCAAATTTCTAAGTTTTAGTGCCAACCTGACCTTACGGCTTTTAGTAGGAGGCAAAATTAAAGAGTACACCAATCTCTATCGGAGCCTGCGCCTAACTAGCTGGAGAAAATTGCGACTGGGTTTAGTCAATACTACTGATTGGCTGTTTGTGCCCGCTTTAGTCTTTGAGGCAATTAGGCTCAAGCTTCGTATCAGTGAGATTCCAATTACTTATGCTGATCGAAGAGCGGGTCAGTCGAAGATGGATACCCCGTCTTATACCAAGAGCTTGCTCTTAGCTGCGATTCGCTTTAGAATGAATAAACATGGAACATTTTCTTAAATTTTTGGTGGTAGGGACGTTGGGTTTTATTATTAACACTCTAGGGCTAGTTCTGGGGGTAAAGGCTGGCCTTAGGCCCTCAATCGCTGCCCCAATCGGGTCTGAGGTGGCAATTATTTCCAATTTTATTTGGAATAACTTTTGGACATTTTCTGACAAAGTAATTACCTCTCCCCAAGACATAGTCTTTAAGTTTATTCAGTTCAACTTTTTGTCCCTTGCTGCAGTGTTAATCCAGTTTGTGGCACTAAGACTGGGCGAGTTGCTGTTTGGAATGGTTAAATTCAAAGAGCCGTTTGTTAACTTACCCATTTTTGCTACCCTGCCATTTATCAAAAGGATACCGCTTGCCAAAAAGTTTTCCCTGTACTTTATCTTTTATATCGGTAGTGTTGGTCTCGGACTGGTGGTTAATTTCACTATGTACAGCCTCATTATTTGGCGTTAGTAGCTAAATGCGAAAACTACTCGGAACTACACTTCTTCCCCTTGTGTCCCTCATAGCTGTTGGGGCATTACTCCGGTTATACCGAATAGGCGACTATATTAGGTTTCTGGGCGATGAGGGTAGAGATGCGTTAGTCGTTAAAAGAATGATAGTGGAACACGACTGGACACTCCTTGGTCCCAACGCTTCGGTTGGTGGGTTTTATACCGGTCCAATTTACTATTACTTTATGTTGCCCTTTTTATGGTTGTCCAAGCTTGATCCGATTGGTCCGGCGGTAATGTCTGCTCTCTTTGGACTACTAGCCATTGGTCTGATTTATTACTTTTGTCGACTGATCTTTAACCCCCGTGTGGCCCTCGTTGCGGCTGCCATTACTACTTTATCTCCGAAGTTTATCGAGATTTCGCGTTTTTCTTGGAACCCTAACCCCATTCCTGTCTTTGCACTGATAGTAGTCATCAGTCTCTATTTATCTTTCTTGCGCAAAAAATCTTATTATGTTTTCTTTGCCGGTCTTGCTCTAGGGATAATGATCCAACTTCATTATTCGGGGCTAGTGTTTGTGGCAGTAATGGCTCCAATCGTGCTACTAATCCTTCCCCTTCGCAAGCTGCCCTTGACTATCCTGTTTGCCACTTTGGGTTTTGTTGCGGGTGAGTCACTTTTTTTAGTTTTTGAGGCTCGCCACGGATTTCCTAATACTCGGACAGTTCTTGAGTTTTTTACGCGCCGCGATGACGGGGCCACTATTTCAGTCCAATTTGATATTTTAGGCAGCGCCAGAGACGTGCTGCGACGACTTTATGAGACGGTGATTGGTACTGGTGGAATAGTGGTCGCTCTTTTGGCGACCTCTTCGTTAGTCGCACTAATTACCTGGGTAATTAGTCAGCGGGGAAAATTAGCTGACCGAGCCAAGGTAGTAGTTATTTTATCCTGGCTTTTAATGGGAACTTTAGGAACTACACTGTATCGGGGTCAGCTACTTGATCACTATTTCATTTTCCAATACCCTCTTGTCCCAATTTTTATTGCCCTACTTATTGACCGCCTTTTCAGGCTTAATTGGACAAGGTTTGTCTGTTTGGCGATTTTAATATTGGTATTTTACCTAGAAATTAGCCATTTATTTATTTGGTCTAACCCTAACTTTTTGGTCAGGCAGACAAAAGAGGTAGATAAACTGGTTTTAGATTTAGCTGGAGAGCGGCCCTACAATTTTGCCCTAATTGCCCCAGGTAATAGTGATCACGCATACCGCTATTTTCTAGAAATTCAAAACCGCAAGCCCGTAGTGGTGGAACCACCAGAGACCGACCCGATGAGGAATTCAATTACCGACCAGCTAATCGTAGTTTGCGAACAGAGAGATTGTAGTCCGCTGGGCTATCCTTTGTGGGAAGTCGCCGGTTTTGGGCGGGCGGAAATTGTTGATACGGTGATTGGCCCAGCTGGTATTAAAATTTTTAAACTTATCCACTATACTGGTACCTAAGATGAAAAGTATCTACTTATCAGTCATAATTCCCTCCTACAACGAAACCGAGAATCTGAAGCGGGGAGTTTTGGACCAAGTTAACAGTTATCTTTCCAAGCAAAGCTATACTTGGGAAGTTATTGTGTCTGATGATGGTTCACCAGCTAAAGAATCTCGAGAGCTCGCTAAAGCCTTCTGTGATAATCATAAAGAGTTCACGTTTTTAGAGAACGCTCACGCCGGCAAACCCTTTGCTGTCTGGGCAGGCATCCAGAAAGCAAGCGGTAAGATTGTTCTTTTTACAGATATGGATCAGTCAACTCCCATTACCGAGCTTTCAAAGCTTTTGCCTTATTTTGACCAAGGATACAAAATAGTCATTGGTAGTCGGGGCAGTGCTCGCAAAAATTCTAGCCCGCTGCGCTTGTTAGCCTCCACTGTATTTAGGGAAGTGCGCCGGACGTTCCTATTGAGAAATATTATCGATACTCAAGCCGGATTTAAAGCGCTTAATCGGGAAGTGGCACTAGAACTTTTCCCTCTGCTGCAAATTATCAGGCAGGGCGTCGAAGTAAACACCGGCTGGCGGGTTACTTCTTTTGATGTCGAACTACTCTACGCTGCGGAACGTAGAGGTTATAAGATAGCTGAGGTACCAGTGATTTGGGAAAACGAAGATTTAGCCATGGATACCAAAAAAAGCAGTAATAAGGGGAAATTTCTCAAAGAGTCGGTAGATATGCTGGGTGAGATTATCCGGGTGAAGAAAAATGCGATGCAGGGTCTTTACGATAAAAATAAATGATTGCGGTCTATTTGGCTTTACTGGGACTGTTGGGAATCTACACCTACTCTCAGATTGACCTTAACCTCACCCTTTTTCAGGCCCCTGTTTTTTTGACTTTCCAGCAGTACATGATCCAGTTAGGCTATTATCAAAGAACCTGGTCGGCAGCCCTTTTCCTTGGTCTCATCATTGGGCTCTTTGCACTTTACGGGTATTTTCTCAAGAATTTGCCCCTACTCACTAAGCGCCAATGGTTTTGTAGCGGGGTGGTTATTGGAATGGTAACACTTCTCTCTTACCCCGCGTTTTCCTACGATTTTTTTAATTATCTTTTTGACGCTCGTATTGTTACAGCGTATGGCCAAAACCCCTATTTTTTTAAAGCCCTAGACTTTCCTCTTGATCCCTGGATCCGTTTCATGCACTGGATCCATCGCACTTATCCCTATGGTCCGGGTTGGCTCCTTATTACTACCCCATTGTCGTTTCTAGGTTTAGGGAAATTTGTTTTGACCGCTGTTTTATTCAAGTTACTGTTTATTGCTAACTACTTTCTGGCATTATTTATAATTGGAAAAATCTACTCAATTATTAACCCCGAAAAAAGAACTTGGGCCCTTGTCTTTTTTGGATTAAACCCTCTTATTATTATAGAGACCCTCATTAGTCCCCATTTGGATGCAATTATGACCAGCTCTCTGTTATTAGGCTTTTACCTCATTTTAAAACAGCGCAAATGGCTCGCATTTCTGACCTTGATTTTTTCTGGCAGCATCAAGTTTCTGACTTGGGTTCTCATCCCCTTACACGGCATCAAACTTTCTTTTGAGAGAGGGGTAGAGCTATCCTTATTCTTATTAACACTAATTCTTGTTCCAGTGATTTTGCAGCGAGAGTTTTATCCCTGGTACGCAATTCCTCTGCTAGCCATAGTTGCGCTGTTGCCTAAAAGAAAATTTCTTCACTACTTGGCACTAGTTTTGTCCCTGGGGCTTCTTTGTCAGTACGGGTCCTTTCTTTACTTTGGAGAGTACACCACTCTTACTAGCTTGGTAAAACTAGGAGCCCTTTTGTTTCCTCTGGTTACTCTTTTGCCTCTCTATTTCGTTTCTAAGTATCCTTTTTCTTTCAAAGATTGAACAAGAGCTGAAGCCTTATTTTTTTCAAAGTTGAAGTCTTCATCTAAATTGAAGTCTTGGGTTTTTGAACCTTTAAACTGTAAGCTGGGATTCACATCGTTGAGTCGGACATAGTTCTTGTTCAGAAAATCAATAAAGAAAGCATTATAGTCAGCTGAGCCGCCAAAAGCTGAGAAATAACGCTGGTAGACAATAATGTCCGCTCGGTTAGCCGTGTAGTCGGCGATTACGCCGGATAAGAGTTTTGGACTGTTCACAAATTGTGGCAATATCCAATGATACTTAGACGGTACCTTGCAGTTTAGGTAATAGATTTCTTCAAACTGGAAGGGCCCCACCCAACAATAGTGGTCAGTGGGGACGACGGCATTAATTAGGGGTGCGACTTGGGGGCGGTCGTAAATAAGGGGCATAGTGCCCATATAGCGATTGTAGGTCATTCTCCAAAGCTCCATCGAGAAAAATAGAGTGGTAAATAGCCAGTAGATAAGGAGCCCGACAAAGGCAAACTTTAAAAACCCCGAAAATAGTGGTCCGTCTTCGCCTTGTTGGTCTTTGGCTATAAACCAGAAGAAGAAACTCGCATGGAAGAAAGTAATAAAGAAATACACTGCCGACTGGTAGTCGGTAGTTTGTGATGTGAGGGGATTGCCACGAACGGTACTGTAGACAATTAGTAAAAAGGAGAGTAAGAACAATAGAAATTTCCGTTTCCATAGTAGGGTGACCCAAAGGACTACATTTGTCACTCCCATGGTGAGATTAAACGGCGTCATCAGATCTGTTCGGGTGATACCAGAGAGTAGTACTTGATAGTTATTTAAGAAGTTATTCAAAATCACGATAGCATAGCGGATGGGGTTAAGGGAGGTTGATCCCGGAGGTCGAGGATAGTTATAGATGTAATAGTTTTTGTTATAGATGATAGCGTCAAAATAGTAGTCGGCTAAAGAGCCAGTGATTAAAAGATAGAGTAGAAAAAGACCATACGGTAGGCCAAAGATAAGAGCAAACAAAAGAACTTTTTTCACCAAAGCTTTATCGAGTCTAGTCTTTGTGGCCGTAACAAAAGAGACAAAGGTTACCAGGGTGAGGATAATTGATTCATATAAATAGGTTGTCGACATGAGCATGGTGAGCGCGGAAAAGATTGACACGACGATAAGGTCAGCCTTCATCAGGGCTTGCCCTCTGTACAATTTGACAAAGAGGAGAGTGTAAGCGGGGATCAGCATGTAACCACTTAGTGGATCGGCCAGAAACATATGACCCCAGAAATAGGTGGAAGCCAGGGCGATGAGGGGGGCGTAAATAAAAAAGAAGCCAGTATCCTGCCGATTTAACCGCTTTCTTAGTAACCATAGAGTTAACCCAAAAATCCCTAGGTAAAAAATTGCCGTCATAAGACGAAAACGCACGAACGATTGGTCTGAGAATATGCCTAGTAGCGCAGCAAAAAAGTAAGCTAGCGGGCCGTGGTGCGAAAAGAAGTCGCGATAAGGAAGTTTTCCCTTCAGAATGTCGTGTCCACCCAAAATATTATCAAATTCATCGGGATAACTATTGTGGACGCTATTAACTAAAAGAACAACTAGAAGACAAAAAAAGAAACTAAGAATTCTACGGTGTCTCTTTACAAAGTTCCACAAGGTGAGAACCATACTCGTATATAATATACTATGTGGGTCGGTTAGTCACTAATGGTTTTTGGATTTTCCATGAAACAAGGAGAGAAATCTATTTTAGTTGCAAGTCTGTTTGTGATTTTGGTGTTACTTCTTGGCCACTTAGCACAATTCTGGAAATTCTATCTGCTGGGTCTTCTTCCGTTTCCAGGCGATACATTGGTGGCTTTTTATTTTCCTTGGAGTAGCGGGGGGTTTCCTGGATTTGACCCCTTTACTCAATACAAGGCACAAAATACTGTCGACGTCATTAAACAAATGTTTCCCTGGCGAGATTTTGCTTTTGAAATGATAGCTAAGGGTCAATGGCCCCTGTGGAATCCCTACAGTTTTTCTGGCATGCCGCTTATAGCCAATTTGCAATCGGCCGTCTTTTTCCCTGGTCACGCTCTGTCTTTGTTCATCTCTTCTATTGCCGGGTGGATCACCATCGTTGTGGGTGAGCTGCTTTTCTTCGGATGGACCTCCTACCTCTTCCTTAGATCACAAAAACTTTCTCAAGTGGCGGCCGCATTTGGAGCTCTGGTTTCTATGGGTTTTTCCTACCTAGCTTTGTGGCACGCCCAACTGGTTATTACCGAGAGCTTGTTATTTTTGCCGCTAATTCTTACTCTGGTTAATCGTTACATAAGTAGTAAGAAGCCCCACAACTTGCTTCTTGTTTCGTTTTTATTCACTTTCTGTTTGTTTGGTGGCCATGCTCAGACAATTATTTATGTGTACCTAATTTTTTTCCTCTTTGCACTCTACCGTCGGGTTGCACTAGTGCCGCTCATCGTCACCTCACTACTTCCCGCCTTATTGGCTGCCGTCCAGTTACTACCCTCGCTGGAGGCTTATATGCTTTCGGCGCGAGAGGGTCAAGCTTCAAAGGAGCTTTTTGGACCTTTTATTTTCCAGTGGAAACAGATGATTACTGTTGTTGCCCCAGATTTTTTCGGTCACCCAACCACTCGGAATTTTTGGGGACGAGATTATCGGGACTTTAACACTTACTTTGGTGTTACCGCTTTTGTGTTTAGTCTTACCGCACTTTTTAGTTGGCACCGCTTTAAAGATGTTAAATTTTTTGCATTTCTTGCCGGATTTGGGTTGTTACTTGCCACCTGGCCGTTGGTTTTTGTTTTTGATATTTTAAGTATTCCCATTCTTTCTTCTGGGGTACCCGCTCGGATGATGTTTTTATTTCAGTACGGAGGTGTGATTTTATCAGCCTACGGTTTAGAAGCTATCTTGCGAGAGGATCATAAAAATCTTAGCAGCGCTGTGCACCGTACACTTTTTGTCGTCGTGTTAGTTATCGTGGCAATTTGGGTGGTAGCCCTTGGGGAACAGGTCCATTTTGCGGTGACGAGAAACAACTTAGTCTTGCCAACGGCGATGCTTCTTATCACTAGCTTATTGATTTTTCTGCGTTTTACCCTACCCAAATTTAGAGCGGCCATAATCGTTACTATTTTTGGTCTGGTTATCGTCCAATCCACTTATTTCTTTGAAAAATACACAGCTTTTTCACCAGTTAAATTTACCTTTCCAACCCATCCCGTAATTACCTTTCTAAAACAATCTGGGGGCATTAATCGTTTTTTTGGCGTCGGTAATGCCTATTTTAATTACGATTTTTCCGTCTACTACCGTCTTTACGACATTCAGGGCTATGACTCACTTTATCCCAAACGCTATGGGGAATTCTCAGGATCGACTGAAAATAACGGGAAAATTCCTGAAGCTGTTATGCGTTCCGATGCCGTTTTCCATCCCTGGAGCGAGTCTTACACCAAACGGGCTTTTGATTTGTTGGGGGCGAAATATTTACTAGAAAAGGATGACGATCCAGTGCAAAAATGGACTACCAACTCGTTAGTTTTTCATCCCGCTGAATATAATTTGGTTTGGCAACAAGATAAATGGAAGATATACGAACGGTATTCTGCCTTACCACGAGTAGCCCTGATGGATTCCTATATTAAAAGAAGTGATAAACAGGCAATCTTAGACGCTCTTTATGAAGACGCTTTCCCTTATCGCTCGACCCTCGTTTTAGAACAAGATCCCAAGATTACACCACAAAAAGCGCTGCTTAAAACGCTTACTATACTAAGTTATACACCCAATGAAATTCAGGTGAAAACCCAAAGTGATGCTCCACAGCTGCTGTACCTATCCGATAATTTTTATCCTGGATGGTATGCTAGTGTTGATGGTAAGGACTCTCCAATTTACCGCGCCAATTATACTTTCCGGGCCGTAGCTTTGCCTGCCGGCGAGCACCAAGTTAGAATGTCTTACGCTCCTCTCAGCTTTAGTCTGGGACTAGTCACTTCTCTAATCTCAGCTGTCTTAGCTACTGGAGTTCTCGGTTATCTCTTATTAAGAGATCGCCATCTGGGTGGTAGTTAATATGATTGCGCTGCTGCGAAAAAATATTGTCTGGGGGATCTTAGTTTTGGCCCTGCTGCCATTTGTAACTCTAATTTTTACTCGCGGGTTTGGGTACACTGATGGTGGGTGGATGGTGGTACGGCAAATGTCCTTTCACGAGACCCTTCGCAGTGGTCAGTTTCCGGTTCGCTTTTTGGAAAACATCAACCATGGCTATGGTTACCCGGTGTTGAATTTTTTGTACCCCCTGCCTTTTTACTTGGGTGAGGCACTTCATCTGATGGGAGCGGACTTTGTTACGACTATAAAACTACTTTTTGCCTTGTCATTCTTTGGGGGAGCGGTAGGGATGTTGCTGTTTGTCCGGCGGCACTTTGGCGACTGGGCAGGGGTTTTTGCCGCCATAATTTACTCACTCTTTCCCTACCATCTGTTCGATATCTTTACTCGCGGGTCTTTAGGAGAGGTGGTAGCGTTTTTTTTCTTACCCCTGGTTTTCTTTTTTGCCGACGGCGTTTGTTATGGGGGTAAAAGGTCGCTACCAATTGTACTGCTTGGATTTGGTTTGGCTGGACTGATCACTAGCCACAACACCCTTACACTTCTATTTTTACCGGTAATACTCGGCTATTTTTTCATTCTTATTTACTTCACTCGAGCAGTTGCTGGTCTCATGCTAGCTGGGATTTTGGGATTACTTTTATCCGCTTTTTTTTGGCTCCCAGCTTTACTGGAACTTTCCCTGACTCGGGCTAGTAGTGTTCAGGTGGCGCAGTATTATAACTATTTTTTAACGGGTGTTAACTTTCCTGATTTATTAGGTGTGCCGTTTCTTTTCATCGTAATCGCTCTTACTGTTTTGGCAGTCAAAAGAGATTGGAAAATAACAATTACGACTAAGACTGTTGTTTTGACCCTCTTTCTTAGTGTTTCGCTCATAGCCGTTGCCCTGAGCACTCAATTTTTGGAATTTCTTTGGCAAGCAAAGTTTCTACCACAACTGGTGCAGTTTCCGTGGCGCTTCCTTGCTGTTCCTACCTTCACACTTAGTGTTATAGGCGGAGTGATTTTGGCACGGGACAAGAGGGTGGGTAGTGTTGCTATTATCCTGCTTGTTTTGGTCCAATTGGCTCGAATTAAAATAGAGTCAGCGCCAATGGAGGATACTTTTTACCAGTCAATTGACGAAACGACTACAGTAAAAAATGAATACATGCCACTGACAGTTAAAACTGATCCGCTTTTTCGACCCAACAAACAAATAGAAATTGTCGAGGGAAAAGGCGAAATTAATGACCTAGGAGAAGTTACCGCTAGTACTCCTAGCGTAGTGCAAATTAATAAAGTCTATTTTCCTGGAACTAAAGTTTTCGTGAATGGACAAGAGACTACTTTTGACTATGAGACCACTGGGTATATTCGTCTGGTCGTTCCCGCCGGGCGTCATCAAATAGTCAGGAAGTTTTCTGAGACCCCCCTTCGGTTGGCAGCTGATTTGCTTACAGCGCTCGGATTCTTGGTGTCCGGGGTGATACTAGTTTTGACCTATCGAAAAAACGGTGTCGTTGCCCGCCTGAAATAAGGGGTCAAGCTGTAAATTGTCTTCACAAGGTAGTGATTTACTTGTCGGGCGAATAAGGATGGTTGCTTGACTAACTTTAATAAGCTTGGCAACCTCAGCACAGTTGGTAGACTCGATGATTGTCTGATTTGCTTTAATCCTTGCCTCCAGCCCGACTACTCCGTGGTCACTGGTGCCAGCCAAGTAGACCGAGCGTTTAGAAAAGAGTGGTAGGCTCATTGCGGTGGCACTAAATGCTTCATTACTACCAATAAGGAGAATGGAGTTCTTTTGGGTGCCATCTGCTAAGAAGGCGGCAATTTTCAGTCGGTCGGAAGAAAACAGGAACTTCTCACGCGTAGAGTAACTGATGATATTACCCAGTCCTTCATGGAGAGTGCGGGTGGCGGCCAAAATAATAATTAATCCCAGTAACAATCTAAAAACCAGCTTGGGTAAACGTTTAAAATGACTGTCTATACTTAGCGCTAGAGGTAGTGCCGCCAAAGTAAGATATTGAATAATGAACTGAATCGTATTGGCGCCGCCAGTTGCTTGTACAAAAAACAGACCCAAGAGCAAGCTACTAGTAAGGACTGCCAAATAAAATCCGACTAGCTCCAGGGGAATCCTTTTAAGGGTATGTTTGGTTTGCCAAAAGGCTAAAAGAGCTACCCCCAGCATGGATATGAGATAGGTTGCCGCATAAAAGAGTTCAATGCCAAGTACTTTTAAGTGCTGGCCTTGACCAATGAGGCTCAGTCGGGTTAGTTCCAAAGTTTGGAAGTGGAAAATTGATTGAGCCATGAAATTGTCAAATCTCCAGGTGCCAGAAAAAATTAACCCGCCCGCCCTATCGTTTATTGGTAAAAAGGTAAGCAGGCTAGTCGCCAGTGCTAAGAAAGCTATTCCCAGGGAATACCAGTCTTTTTTGTACAGACGAACTAGTACTAGTGTGCCAAGGCCGGCAAAGGCCACAATTCCGGTATAGACTTTAAATTCCAGTAAGATTCCGGTAACAATGCCAACTAGCAGGCCCAAAATCAGCTTTTTATCTCTTAACCACACAAGAATAAGGGCAACTAATCCCAAAAAAAGCGCCAAGGAAAACGACCTAGGCGGACCCGTTAGTAGCTTACTGGCATCATCAATAATCGTGTAGTCTAAATTGATTGTTTTAGTGCGGAGAAAAACAAGGATGTAGAGAAGATCACCGGCAAAAAATGTAAAGAAAAGAAACAGCCGCTGAAAGTTTTTACCTAAAGCTAGCAGTTGACTGATAGCAATAACAGCGGCTGCCATAAACCCAATTAAAAACACCGATGAGTATTGGTAAACAGTGGGAATGAGGGGGGGTCTGAAAATTCTCGCCAAATCAGCAAGAGCCAGATTAGATAGATAATGGTAGTTTTTTACTACAATCCCGGCTGACCCTGGCTCCATGGGGGGGAAATGATTGACCAGTTCGCTGGTGAGTGCTAAATGATAAATACCATCGGGGACACTACGGCAGCAAAAAAGAATATCGCCACTGCTGGTTTGAAATCCCATCAACCACACAGCAGCAAGCTGTAAGAAGCCACCACTTAAGATAATGACTAGTGAAAGAATATCCAACGTTCCGGGCGCTTTGGGAAAAGTTAGTTTAAATTTTACCCCTCGTTTTAGTAGCCACAGGCCACTCACAACCAAAAGATAGAGATAAGTTAAATCTCGTAGTCCCAACTGACCAAAGATGAAGCCCTGCAGAGCCCACAAAGCTATTCCAATTGTGAATGAAAGGGTCACACGCTGTGCAGTGGTCAACGGGACCGTTCTTAGTAGTAAGTCCCCTGGTAAGAAAAATGCTACCACCAGAGCCAAGACATAAACGGGAATAAAAAGGAAGAAAGCAGAATCAGGGAAAAGGATCATCTGGCTTTAAGGTGTAACCGCTCAAGAATATAGCTATCAAGCGAGAAGGGTGACGGCAGTTTGTTTCGTTCCGACCAGGTAATGAGATCATCGAACAGATCTTCTGCATTGGCTTTATGCCAGTGATCTTGGGTCATTTGACTCGGAGTGGCGTTTGCAATGTCAACAATTTTATAGTCCTCGAAAGAGACAAGAATAGGGTAGCTCTGACAATTCTCACAGATTCCAATTGGATAGCCACCTGGGGCCGTTAGCCCGCGATTGTGGGCTAGAAAACTCATAGCTTGGCTAATATGACCGGGTCTGGTGTCCTGGTCATGAATCAAAAACTTTTTATCTGGATAGGTCTTTTGAAGGATATCAATATTTCGTTCAAATTCAGCGACTCGATTATTTGATAGTTTGGCTTGAGAAACGCTAACCATAAGACTGCCGATGAGAGCTACCATGCAAACTAAAAAGCCCAAAGCCCGGTTCAGGCGAATTAAAGAAATGAGTAGGATGGTCGTAAAAATGAGAATAAAAGGAGCAAAATAGATTAAATAGCCCTCGAATCGCTCTCCTTTGTAAAAACGGTTGAGAATCAGAAGGAGACCAAAAATTGCTCCAAGAATGTTGAGTGGTGTTCGAGCCAGTTTGGTTGTTATGACTCTTCCAAGAATGAGTGCTGCTACTCCGCTTAAAAGAGCCATACCTATTAACCAGACTCCTCCTACCACTAAGGCCCAATAGTTGGGGACTGCGGAAAAAATGAAAAGCTTCCAACTACTGGCGACATAAAACCGATGTTGACCAATTAAAAAGAAGTCCATGATGTTTCTAGTGTTGGCAAAGCTTTGGTTGCTGTCCCAAAGAAGCAGGGGTAGGGCTGGCACAAGAGATCCCAGCCCCGCCGCAACCATTAAGAATAACCGCGTTTTAAGGGTAGTCTTGGGAATAATTAGGAGGGGTAACACTAGCACCATGAGATTGATGGCTTGATAATGAAGACTAATTCCAATCCCCAGAGAGATACCCATGGCAAAGGCAAAAAAAGCGCGTTTCTTTTGCCAGGCTAAAATTAAAAAGAAAAGTGTAGCGGCTGTCGCAATGCCAACAAACGTATGCTGCGTTAACACCAGTGAGCGATGGACTAGTTGTGGTGACACGGCCGCGACTAGTCCCATGAGAAGAGCTGTTCGTCTTCCGCCTAACAGCCTCCCAATAGCCACCATTAAAAAAACCAGGGCGAGGCCAAAGCCTAGGGTCACAATCCAGGGAGCTGTAGGCACGCTTGGCAGAAGAAGATAAGTTCCCGCTATATACCAATAAAATAACGGACCGAATACAAACGGGCCGGCCGAGCTAAATGAGCCAATCAGGGGTAAATGCCCCCTCCTTAGAGTTTCTAGACCGATCATTGCATCCCGGGAGTCGTCAGATCCGAGCCCCCAGCGGGTAGGAAACTGGTAGACCCGAAGAGCTAGAGATAAAAAAAACAAACAAATTAATGCTACTGGATAGGCATAAAGGGTAATAAAACCCCGAAATCGTACAAGCAGACTCATCACATTAAATTCTAACACATGTACCGAGCAGGGCTCCTCACAGTAGGATATAATTGCTCAATGTCCATGACCATCCGGTTTCTTAAGCAGTACGGAGTTTATCTGATTCTTTTTGTTGTCAGTTTCTTTACTTGGGCGCCCCTGCTGCAACCAGGTTTTTTCTCTTTCCACGACTTTCAGCACGTAGCTCGGTTGTTTGCAATGGATAAGGCACTTTGGGCCGGCCAATTTCCCGTTCGTTTTGTCAGCGGTTTGGGTTTTGGATACGGTTATGCCCTGTATAATTTTTACCCTCCTTTTGTCTACTACTTAGGCGAGCTTTTCCACCTTTTTGGAGCCTCCTTTGTCGATTCAATTAAACTTGTCTGGGCCACCGCCCTAATTGGATCGGGACTTACAATGTATTTTTTAGGGAAAGAGTTCTGGGGAAAATCTGGTGGATTTCTTAGCGCTGTCCTTTATCTTTATATTCCCTACCACGCGGTTGATGCCTATGTCCGTGGCGCCCTAGCTGAACTGTTTACCTTCGTTTGGCTACCGCTGATTTTGCTCTTTTCTTACAAATTAATTCACACCAGCGAGCGTAAATATCTCTTATGGACCGGTGTTATCCTAGCCCTGTTAATGATTACCCATAACTTAATTTTTTTACCCTTTTTTGGCTTGTTTACCCTGTGGTTCTTTGCTTTATGTATTTTACATAAGCGACCCATTGCTCTCTTAGCTGTCCACTTTACGCTATCTGTTTTGGTATGTTTTGGCTTGTCTGCCTTTTTTTGGCTTCCAGCCCTAGCGGAAAAACAATTCACTCTGGTTGACCAAATTCTGCTTAAGAATCTGGCGTCTTACCAAATTCATTTTGTTTGCCCGGAGCAACTCTGGAACAGCTTATGGGGCTATGGGGGCTCAACGGCAACTTGTCTTGACGGGTTGTCGTTCAAAATTGGAAAAATTCATCTCCTGCTTGGGGTCGGTACCATTCTAGCCGTCTTAATTGTTACCATCAAACAAAAAAGTCTGGGGAAAAAGAGTCGGGTGGTTATTCTCTCTCTCGCCCTAGGGCTGTTTTCTGCTTTTATGACTACTGGCCTGTCGGCACCGCTTTGGACAGTGTTGTCGCCTTTGTGGTATCTACAATTTCCCTGGCGGTTTCTAGTTTTTGTGGCACTTTTTTTGTGTCTAGCAATTGGCATATTGCCTTCGCTTTTTAAGTGGCAAGCCCACCGTTACATGGCTTTAGTGTTGCTGGTTGGTTTGGTCGTCTGGCACAGTGCTAAAACTTTTCAACCGCAAACTTATTTTCCTGACTGGAATGATGACCGAGCGACGAATAATCGAGAAATAATGGAGCGTGTTAGTAGTTCCTCTTTTGAATATTTACCCAAGGGGGTAGCTACCCATTTTGATGACAAAGGTGATCTTAAGGTCAATGTCTCTTTCGATTTACGAGACAGGTACGAACTTTATATTGCCAATGATCAGGCAAAAACAGAAGCGAAGATTATTTTTCCTAATTCTTGGCGAGTTAGGGTAGTCAGTCCTGAGCCAACTACTGTACGATTTCCCATTGCAGTTTTTCCGGGTTGGCGAGCTTATGTTGATGGGGTGAGCACCCCCATCGAAACTAATAATGATCTAAAATTACTGACCGTACCAGTTGCTAAAGGTACCCACGATATTATTGTCAATTTTCAAGATACCCCAGTGCGGACAGTTGCCAATTTACTTACACTTAGCACCACCCTAGCGGTGGTAGCGGCTCTTTATGGATCCAGAAGAAGTCAAACATAAACTTGTTCGCAGTGTAGTAGCTCTTACGGGAAGAAGTCTGTTCCTGCAGCTTATTAATGGAGCGGCCCTTTTTTTGTTGGGTGCTTTTCTATCGCCCTCGGCTGTAGGAGTCTATCTGGTGGTTTCCGCAGTGATTAGAATTTTTAACCTTTTTACTGATGTGGGTTTAGGAGCCGCTCTAATTCAGAAGAAACAAGATCTCGATGAAAACGATATTAAAGTAGCCTTCACTATTCAAGAGATACTAGTCATAGGAACCGTCACTGTGGGTTTTTTGTTAACCCCGGTAGTAAAGTCGCAGGCAAATCTTTCCCCAGATGGGGTAGTTCTTTACTACGTTTTACTACTGACGCTATTTATTTCTTCCCTCAAAGTGATTCCGTCAATTCTACTAGAGCGGAAAATCGCTTTTGAAAAACAAATCTTCCCCCAAATCGTTGAAGCGATAGTCTTTGATATTGTGGTAGTGTTTCTCGCAATGCGGGGACTCGAGGTTCAAGCCTACAGCTGGGCCATTATTCTATCGGCTCTGGCCGGACTTCCCATCTACTATTTGATCTCACCCTGGCGAATTGGTTTTGCGTTCTCGTGGGCTAAAGCTAAGCATTTGTTTTCTTATGGCCTTGCCTTTCAAGGTAAAAGTGTCCTGGCGGTCATCAAAGACGATCTGCTCACTTTCTTTCTTTCTGGTCTGGTCGGGACCAGTGGGGTGGGCTATTGGGGTACGGCTCAGCGCTGGGCTTATTTTCCCTACCGATTTCTTGTCGATTCAATAACCAAAGTCACTTTTCCGGCTTACTCTCGGGTACAGGATAACACCGCAGCTTTGCGCTCAGGAATTGAAAAGTCATTGTTTCTTGTGAGCCTAATACTCTTTCCAGTCTTAACTGCCATGATCATGCTCGTTCGTGAATTGATTTTTCTGATTCCTCGGTACGGCAAGTGGGAGCCAGCACTATTATCATTCTATTTTTTGTGCGCCCAGGCCGGACTGGCAGCTCTCACCAATATCCTGGTTAACGTGCTTGATGCTACCGGTCGAGTTCGAACCACCCTATACTTAATGGTCTTGTGGATTATTACTACCTGGATTCTTACCATTGTGCTTGTGGGTCGCCTGGGCTTTACTGGTATTGCCTTGGCCCAATTCTTAGTAGCCTTTTCCCTCATTTTGGTGGTCTATCTTACCAAGCGGGTGGTGGCTTTTTCATTCTGGGCTCAAGTTTACAAACCATTTATAGCGAGCGTGGTTATGGCTCTAGGTATAGGAATTTTGCAAGGGATCTTACCTAATAGCTCATCTCTTAGTGTTGTCGCCGAAGCGGTGAGTGGCGCTATAATATATGGGATGGTTATCCTACTGTTAGCCCGGAGACAAATTAAAGAGAATATGCACACCATACTTTCAGCCTACAAGCACTAGACTATGGCAACGATTTCGGCGATTGTTTTTATCTTTTGGCCAGACGAAAGGGACTACCTAACGGCTTGCTTAGAAAGTGTAAAGTGGACCGATGAAATTATTGTTATTGACAACGGCGCCAATGAAGAAACCGTAGCCGTTGCCAAAAAATATTCCAAGAAAATATATAAAACCGAAGATAAAAGCTTTGCTGGGCGGCATAATTTAGCGAGTCAAAAAGCTACGGGAGACTGGCTTCTTTTTATTGACGCCGATGAACGCATTTCCATGTCCCTTCGGGAAGAGATAAAAAAGACCATCAGTGAAGAAACGCCTTTAGCCGCTTTTGAGCTTAGACGCGTTAACTATTATTTGGCTAAGCCCTTTCGTTATGGGGATAGATACCCAGATTTTGTAACCAGATTATTTAAAAAAGATCGGTTACAGAATTGGACAGGAACAATTCATGAGTCTTCACAGGTAGCTGGTAATATAGCCCGACTAAATAGTCCCTTTTATCATTTCACTCACCGAAACATTGAGACAATGGTACAAAAAACCTTGGTTTTTTCTGATGCCGAAGCTCATCTTCGGCTGGCAGTTAATCATCCGCCGGTTGTTTGGTGGAGACTAATTCGAGTATTCCTTACCGAGTTTGTAAGGAGACTTTTTAGACTTCAGGGCTACCGAGAGGGCACGGAGGGCTGGATTGACGGTATCTTACAGGCCTTTTCATTATTTATTATTTACGCTAGGTTATGGGAATTGCAGCGTAAAGTAAGCCTGGAAGCAAGCTACAAAAAACTTGATAACCAGGTGCTTGCTGGAGAGATTTAAACTATGACAGTTGGTATCCAAAGTCCTTATTTAGATACTTTGGGCGGTGGGGAGCGTTATATTCTGACCATTGCTGAGTTTTTTTTGAAGCGTGGTGATAGTGTTGAAATTCTCTGGGATAAGGGCGGGGACCTAGCGAAAATGGGTGAGAGATTTGGATTAGATCTTCGTCGGGCGCGCTTTGTCCCCAATATTCTTGCAGCGAGTGGAACGCTACTAACGAGGCTGCTCGGCTCGCGCCACTATGATCTAATGGTGATACTATCGGACGGTAGTGTTCCCCTATGCGCAGCCAAACGCAATTGGATTCATTTGCAGGTTCCGTTTCAAATCTCCAATCGTCCAAAAATTATTAACAAACTCAAGCTTCTGGCTTACGAGAGGGTTCTTTGTAACTCACAATTTACTAAAAAAATTATTGATACCACTTTTGGCATAAAAAGCACTACTCTCTATCCACCTGTCGATGTAACTAGTTTCACCCCGAGCAAGAAAGAGAATATCATTTTATCTGTGGGTCGTTTCTTTTCTCCAGCTCACGTACGAAATTTTGCTCCGAAAAAGCAGAAAGAAATGATAGCGATTTTCAAAAAAATGGTAGACACCGGACTGACAGGTTGGGAGCTGGTCCTTATGGGGGCGGCGGCCGCAGGCCACGAGAATGAATTAAAGCAACTTCGTCAGCAGGCTAGAGGCTACCCTGTTTCTTTTCTTACGGATGTTACCTACCAAATACTTAGAGAACAATTCGGCAAGGCGAGTATTTATTGGCATGCAGCCGGCTTTGGTGAGAATCTGGCTAAACATCCAGAAAGAGCTGAGCATTTTGGAATCACAACCGTTGAGGCAATGGCCTCGGGCTGCGTTCCTATTGTCTTTGCTGGGGGCGGACAAAAAGAAATCATTGTGGACGGGGAGACTGGGTTTTTCTGGACCACCGCCAATCAGTTAATAGTTAAGACTAATGAAGTAATTGCTGATAAGAAATTGCAAAGTTACATAAGTCAGAGGGCGAAGAACCGCTCACTAGATTTTGGCAAGGAAAAGTTTTATGAGGCACTTTATAAGCTGGCTTAACAAATTGTGGCCGATTATTGTCTTAACTTTGTTTGTGGGGTTTACCTATCGTCAGTTTTTTTGGAACCAGCTTCTACCCATCCCCGCAGACACGATTGTCGGACTCTACCATCCCTGGCGGGATTTTTATCTGGAACAGTATCCGAGCGGCATACCTTATAAAAATCACTTAGTTACCGACGCGGTGCGTCAACTTTACCCCTGGCGGTTTTTGGCTATCTCTCAACTTAAGGAGGGAGTAGCTCCACTTTGGAATTCATTTAGTTTTTCCGGGATGCCACTGGCCGCCAATCTTCAGGCGGCAACCTATTATCCCCTCAACGGTTTATACTGGTTAACCGACTTTGCTACCGCGTGGAGTTTGCAAGTAGTGTTGCAAACTATCCTGGGGGGCGTCTTTATGATGCTTTTCTTGCGGCAGCTCAAATTACAGTCGGCGGCTATTGCTCTGGGTACTCTGGCGTGGGTGGGAAGTGGTTTTTTTGTTGCCTGGCTGACTTCCAATACGCTTGTCCAGGTAGCTATTTGGCTACCGCTTCTTTTTACAGGCATTGAGATTGTCACTAACCAGAAAAAAAACCTCTGGGGAGGAGCCATTATCGCAGTGGCAATTTGTTGCAGTTTCCTAGCCGGAGCGCTCCAAATTTTTGGTTACTGCTTGGTGGCTGGTGTGGCTTACACTCTCTACCAGGATTTTACTAGGCGCTCAATTAGGACGAGTTCAATTGTTCTCATTGGTAGTGCCTTGGGTCTTGGGTTAGCTTTTCCACAGTGGCGGGTGTTACTGCCCTTTTCTTTTGAGGTGGTTCGTAGTGTTAGTGATGCCGCCTGGATGGAACCGGGTTGGTTTTTGCCCTGGCAAAATCTAATTCAATTTATAGCTCCGGATTTTTTTGGTAACCCGGCTACCCTAAATTACTTTGGGGTGTGGAACTACATGGAGTTTGTAGGCTATGTGGGGCTGGTCCCACTAGTGTTTTCTGTCAGCGCTGCTTTGTTTCAGTTTAGAAAAAATGTTTTCTGGGTGGGCCTCATAATCATCGCTGTTCTTTTGGCTACACCTAACCCCATTTCTGCTTTGCCGTTTGCCTGGAAATTTCCTTTTTTCAGTTTGGGACAACCCACTCGTCTCCTCGTTCTCATCGATTTTTCCTTAGCAATCCTCGCTGCGAAAGGATTACAGAGTATGCTCACAAAAGAGCTTAAGTTAAGTAAAATTATTGCTACCTCTGGGGTTATCGCGGGAATAATTGGTACTTTGTATGGTGTAGCGCTATTTTTTAATTTGGCTGTTAGCCGGCAAAACCTTATTCTTCCTACCGTACTTATTATTGTTGTTGTCCTACTATTATTTTTAGCAACGAAATCAAAATTTACTTTGGTTGCTGTTAGCTGCTTGGTAATAATCACGATTGCCGATTTGGGTCGATTTATGACTAAATTCACACCCTTCACTAGCCGCGACCAGCTTTATCCCCAAACACAGATAACAAAGTACTTATCAGACCAAGCCAAAAGTAACCCAATTCGGGTAGTAGCGCTCGATGATCGGATAATGCCCCCAAATTTCTCCATCATGTACGGCATTCCTATGGCTTCTGGTTATGATTCCTTTTTCTTAAAAGATTACGCGCTGCTGTTGGGTAAAATTGAAGGCACCAATAACTTTAACCGGATCATTACACCCAAAAACCTTGCCCACCCTCTATTTCCACTTTTAGGAGTGAACTATGTTTTGTCCTTTGATCCGTTACTACCAAGTGATGGGGCTAGTGGCACTTTTGCGCCTATCAGGTTGACGTATACTATGAACGAGGGGCAAACCCATCTTTATCAAGTAATGAGCAGCTTACCGCGAGCTTTTTTTGTCTCAAACATTTTTCCAGAAAGAGACGAATTTATTCCTAGCGACCAAGCAATTGCGGAGGGGGTAGTGGAACAAGAGTTTTTGCCAGGAGGAATGGCGAAAATTGTTTCTTATTCTAACAACGAAGTAAAAATAGAAGTGGTTAATGAAACCGATGGGTTTTTGGTTTTATTGGATACTTATTATCCTTCCTGGCAGGCAACGGTGGATGGAAAACCAACCAAAATCTATCGGACCGATTATGCTTTTAGAGGAGTTTTTGTGCCAGCAAATAGCCACCAGGTAATTTTTACAGTGAGGTAAAATGAGAATCAAACTACTACTTAAAAATCACTACCTAATTCTACTTATCATTCTTCTGGGGTTTTTGTTGCGGTTTTATCAACTGGGAAGTACCCCCCCCTCAATGAATATTGACGAAGTCAGTATTGGCTACAATGCTTATTCAATTTTAAAAACAGGCCATGACGAATTTGGCAAATTTTTCCCCTTATCTTTTCGCTCTTATGATGATTACAAGCCACCGCTTTATATCTATTTGGTGGTGCCCGCGATTGCTATTTTGGGGCTGACTGATTTTGCGGTGCGTTTCCCCGCGGCACTGATGGGAACACTAGCAATTCTTACGACATACTTATTCGTTCGGGAACTATTTCCCCACAAAAAATCGATCGCTATGTTTTCGGCCCTACTTCTAGCCATTACCCCTTGGCATCTGCAGTTTACAAGAACCGCGTTTGAAGTCGGAGGCATGGCCTTTTTGACCACTTTGGGACTTTTTCTCTACCTTAAAGGACTGCGAAGAAAACAATTGTTACTTATCGCTCTATCTGGTCTAATTCTTGCCTTGGAGGGATTTTTATATCAAGCGGCCAGACTGTTTACCCCACTACTGGGACTAGTTCTCTTGGCCATCTATCTCATCCCCCTGATCTGGCAAAAGCAGTGGAAAAGACTACTTACTGTGGGATTTAGCTTTGGAATTGTTTTTTTACTTTTATTTGGTCCAATTATTTTCTTGACTCTTAGTCCAGAGGGACAAGCGCGTTTTCAAGGAACAAGTATTTTTCAGGATTTTGAGCCCCATGCTCAAGGAGTCGCTTTTCAGACCACAGACTGGCTAAGTGCGGATCGGCTGGTGGTTTTAGCCTTTCATCAGGAGCCCCTATTCTATCTGCAAAAAATAGCCGTTGGGTACTTTACTCATCTTCGCCTGGATTTTCTTTATCTCGGTCTGGGAGGAGTCAAGGTTAATCTGATTCCTCATGTGGGTTTGGAGCTTCTTTGGACACTGCCGTTTTTACTCATTGGCCTTTTCTACCTTTTTGACTATCACGACAAACGAGTAATTGGTCTTCTTTTGGGCTGGCTACTGATAAGTCCCATTCCTGCGGCATTGACTTGGGACATTCCTACTTCAATTCGTACTGCTGTTATGCTGCCGGTATTGGAGATTATTGTCTCTCTGGGCATAGTCATGATTGTTTCCAAGCTGCATAAAACACCTCGACTTCGTTTGCCCGCGCTGCTTTTTATCGCTGCAACCGGGGTTTATTTTTTTGCTTACATGCTTCATATGCTGTTTTTTCACCTGCCCGAGTATCTAAGTAAGCAGTGGTACGCGCCTTACCGAGAAGTGGTTGAGACAACCATGCGTTTGGCACCAAATTACGACAAAGTAATCGTTGGCACTAATCTTGATCAACCCCATGGTTTTTTTCTTTACTATAGTCACTATGACCCCAAGACCTACTTGGACAAGGATGGGGGAACGGTATCGGGTAGTTACACCACCACTGCCAATCATCTGGCTAACATCTATTTTGAACATCTTGGTTTTGATCAGATTAAAGAAAAAAACGTGCTAGTTGTTGGACACCGGGGGGATTTTCCAAGGGAGCTTAAACCACTCTTTGTGTTTCCCGTTGGAACTGCTGAAAATGACATCGTAATTGTAGAGAAACAATGAAAAAGTTTTTGCTACTAGCATGGGCGATTTTTCTCTTAGGGGCAGTCCTAAGACTATATCGGTTGCCAACCATTCCAGCTGGCTTAAATCTTGATGAGGTGGCCATGGGTTACAATGCCTATTCCCTTCTTAAAACTGGCCACGACGAATATGGAGCCGTCTTGCCAATCTATTTTCGCTCGCATGATGATTATAAACCGCCCTTTATCATCTATACCCAGGTGCCATCGGTGGCTATTTTTGGGCTAAATGCTTTAGCCGTCAGGTTACCCTCCGCTTTAATGGGAATTTTGGGAATTGTTTTGACATACCATTTAGTTACTGAACTGTTTCCGAAGCGGAAAAAAACAGCGCTGCTAGCGAGCTTTTTGTTTGCCATTTCCCCTTGGGCCCTCCAGTTCAATCGCACGGCCTACGAGGTGGGCATGCAACCGACTCTGACGACAGGTGCTCTCTATTTTTTCCTTAGCGGTCTGAGACTTAAATCGTGGCTGAGAATGATACTAGCGGGAGTCTTTTTTGGACTGGGACCACATCTTTACACCGCTTCACGGGTCTTTGTTCCCACTCTTTTGGTGGCAAGCAGTCTCTTGTATCGCAAAGAGTTGTGGGGTAATCGGAAGTTGGCCATCGCTTTTGCTACCGCCTTGCTCATTTTTCTTCTGCCCGCTTTTTATTTATTAACCACTCCAGCTGGTCAAGTGCGTTTTAAAGGAACCAGTATCTTGCAAGATTATGGCCCCCATGCGCAGAATCTCGCTTGGCAAACAGCAGATTGGTTGAGGCGAGACCGCATCGGCGCAATGTTGTTTCACTCGGAAAAGATTGAGTTTTATCCTCAGATTCTAAGCGGCTATTTTGCCCATCTGCGCCTTGATTATCTCTTCTTGGGTAATTCCCACTCCAGCACCAATTATGTTCCCAATGCCGGGCTTATTTACGCGTGGGAATTACCCTTTATAGTGGCCGGATTTTTCTTTCTCTTTAAACAGAAAAACAAACGCATAGCTCTGTTGTTAACAGCCTGGATTATATTGGCGCCACTGCCAGCTTCTGTCACCTCGGGTATTCCCAGTTCCATTCGTACCACCATCTTTTTGCCCGCTTGGCAAATTATTTCCGCTTTTGGAATCCTAACACTTTACGCCAGGCTTATTACAGTTCGGAAAACGGTTAAATTAATTGTTTTGGGAGGATTTTGTGGGGTTGCTACCTACGCCCTTGGCTACTACTTGCACATGTATTACATTCATGCTCCCATAGCGCGGGGTAAGTTTTGGTACAGTTCTTATCCTGCTGTTGTTACGGTTACACAATCGCTTGCAAGCCAGTACCAAAAGGTCATAGTTTCTAATCGACTTGATCAACCCCAAAGTTTTTTTCTGTTTTACACACACTATGATCCTAAGACGTACTTTGAAAAGGATGGTGGCACTGTTTCTGGAAGTTTTTCTGAGGATCGTAATCATTTCGGAAATTTTGAATTTAAGCCAATTCATTATTCCGAAATGTCTAAGGATACCGACTATTTGTACGTTGGTGTTGCTGACGACTTTCCCAAGAGTGCGCCATTAATCCAGAAATTCCTTAACCCAGATGGCAGCGACGGGGTCTATATAGTGGGAAATAAGAAAAATTGATGAGAAGGATTTTACTGCTCTTAGCCGTTCTTTTGTTGGCGTTTTTTGTACGACTTTACCAAGTGCAAGTGATTCCGGTCTCGCTCTATTGGGATGAAGTGGCAATTGGGTACAATGCTTATGCCGTTTCGGAGACAGGCAAGGACGAGTATGGTTCCTCTTTTCCATTGCTGTTCAGGTCTTTTGATGACTATAAACTGCCAGGTCAAGTTTATCTCACGGCACCCTTCGTTAAAATATTGGGTCTGAGTGAACTTGCTGTTCGCCTGCCAGCGGTACTCATGGGCACACTTGCTGTTTTAGCAACCTACGCTTTTACTCTACAACTCTTTTCAAAACGAACCAAACTGGCACTGTTGAGCGGTTTTTTCTTAGCCATCTCGCCCTGGCACATACACTTTACTCGTGCCTCCTTTGAAGCGGGAAGTGCCCTGACACTGCTCATAGCGGGTGCTGCTTGTATCCTCAAGGGATTAAAAGCGAGACAACTTCCCGCCCTTATTATTGGCATCCTACTCCTAGCGGGGAGCACCTATTTTTACCGCTCTGCTCAAGTATTTGCCCCGCTCCTTGTTTTAGGTTTGTTACTTTTTTCGTGGAAGAAAACTATCCTTTCTATTAAAAAACCGCTACTGGTGGTAGTTATTTTTTCCGCTTTAGTAGCTTTAATTTACTTCGTTTCTTTTTTTGGTGTCGGCAATGTGCGCATTAATCAGGTCGGAGTAGCAAGTGAAACTTTTGATCAAACTGTTGAGAGTGCCAAACTTATTGAGCAAAGTGGTAGTACCGCACTTTCGCGAATTATCTACAACAGGCGTTTCATTTATGCTCTCCAGTTTGCTAAAAACTATGCCGCCCATTTTAATCCGAATTTTCTGTTTTGGTCAGGAGATCCGTTTGGGCGACACCAAACGCCGGGTATGGGACAACTTTATTTTTGGGAAATTATCACACTGCCCCTTGGCCTTTTGGGCTTGTGGCTGTTTTCTAAAAAGAAGTTTGGGCTTCTTAGTTGGTGGGTTGTCTCGGCAATTGTTCCGGCAGCCCTTGCCTCACCCAGTCCTCATGCCCTGCGTAGTTTGAATATCCTTCCGATTCCACAAATACTTTCTGCCTGGGGCATAATTTTTGTTAGTAGTTTGACAAAGAGTCACTGGGCTAAACTGAGTAGTAGTCTGGCCATAGCTGGAATTATTGCAGTCTTCCTCCATCGCTATTTGTCGCTTTACTTTATTTTGTCGCCGAGCTACAGTTCCTTTTCCTGGGGGGATCCTAATAAAGAGCTAGTTGCATACTTAACCCCACTGGAGAGTAAATATGACAAGGTCATTGTCACTGGCTTTAATTGGCAACCCTATATTTATTTTTTGTTTTATCAAAAAGTAAATCCCAAGGAGTTTCAAAACTCAGGAACCAGTTTTGAATTTAAAAAGTATTGGTTTGGTTCGCCCGATTGGGACCCCCAAAATCCCTACCGTCAACTGCGTAATATTAATTTGGCCGACTTTAATAGATATGGCCAGAAGCTGCTTTTTGTGTTGTCTGAGGAAGAATATAAGCTTAAGAAAAGTGAGGTAGCAGTTTTGCGAGAAATGCGGGCTAAAAATAGCAGGTTAGTCTTTGTGCTAGCGCAGCCGATCACAACCTCAGATCTTCAGTGACCTGGGTTTTATCAATGAGAATCTTGGCTCCAATACTTCCGTTGGCCATGGGAATAGGGATTACTGTTGCCCAATCGGGCTCGTCACAGTAGGAACTGTCCAGATAAATTTGATACTCGGTGTGTTCCACCATTTTGCTGGCACACGGACCAGCACCAGTGAAGCGGTAATTAAGAAAACTCATCTCATTATTTTTGGCATTTTTGTAAGCTTCTTGGGCGATTTTTGGATCAATCTTTTCAAAGAACAATGAATATATGTGAGTATCTAGGAAATAGGTAGTGGCGAGAACTTGATACTTTTTAGGTACTTTACTTAATTTTTGGGCAGCAATTCGGGATGGGTAATTGCGATTTAGCCACTCATCTCCCCGTGCGTGGACACTATACTCGTGCCAGAAATATGCAAAGTGCCAAAGGGAGATTCCAAGCAGGAGAACAAAACAAATGCGCTTGAGATTTAGTTTTATTAAACCAGTAAGAGAACTAAGCCCCATAGCTCCTAAAATAACTAAAGGAACTATCATATTACTGGCCCTACTCATATTAGGATGACCGTCAGAGGTGATGGCGGCAACAAGAGGACCAACAAGTAGCCAGCCCCCCACAAGAATTAAAATTGGCCGAATTTTTGGTTGTCGCCAGCTGGCGGCGAGGCCCAGTAGCCAGATACCTATTCCAATTACGGTGACAAAGTTAACTACTCCTGACTTAGGGATTTGATAGCGACCGGCGCTGCCCCCTTCAAACAGCAGGAATTTTCCACTGAAGTAGTCAGTATAACGTTCAGTCACCGTCTGAAGAATGATTATTGGCTTATTATGAAACAGCCTGGTTACGTATGTAGAAGTTCCGTCTAATTCTTGGGAGATAAATTTGTCGATTTGCTGCTGGCTATAGAGATTCACTACTTGCCTGGCTCTACTAGTGGCAGGACCAAGAAAAACAATTGTAGCCACTGGAAAGATCAGATAGGCCGCTACCACGACGAGCCATAGTCTCAGTTTTTTCTTGTTCGAAGCCTTTAGGTAAAGGTAAAGCGTCAAGAAGGGTAAAAAAAGAATAATGAACGGATTGGTTCCAGTATAAGTCCAAAAAGAAAGAAGCAGAGTCAGATAAGTAAAAAACCACCAAAATGGTTTCCGCTCGAGCGCAAAGATGGCCAGATTGGTAATAAGTAGTGTCATAAAGATTCCCACGACTTGCTCGGCGGTGGCTCGGGAAAGAATAATGTGCCAGGGAGAGATAGCGAGGAGGAGGCCAGACAAAACGGCCACAGATCGCTTTTTAAACAGTTGCCAAACCAAAAAATAAAGCAGGACTGGGCTAAACGCTCCAAAAATTGCTGCCGGTAATCTGACGGCCTCTTCATTTAGTCCCAGCAGTGCTACCACCGGCACAATTAAATAGACTATCCCCATAGGGCGATAGTCACCGAAAGTATCAACGTATAGAGCCAAGTATTGGCTATAAACATTGCTACCGGTCTTTAAGACCGAGTAGGCGTTGTATCCGGCAACCGCCTCATCAAACTGAAAACCAGCGGGTAAGTGGCCTAGATCCCAAAGGCGGAAAAAAAGGGCAATGCTAAGGATGGCTAGGCAAGCGATTAAATGCTTTCTCATTTTGCTTCTAATCTCATCTAAAGAAAATCCCCAGCTCAATGTTTTTGTCGTGGGGAATTTTCATTTCTTCCACTGACAAATTGTATCTTAGGAGAGTATAGCCGTTAGGAAATGTTTTGGTAGAGACTGGTGGCTGTTTGATTCTTACCATGTTTTCAATCCACCACTGATAACCCATGTAGGGGTTATCAACTGGCGGTTGTTGGGCGATGACATAGGTGGTGGGTAGTTTGGTATATTCACGACCAAAATTGCCTGCCGTTTCAAAGTTATAAATCATGGCATAACGCGGTTGATAGGCAAAAGCATCTGGTGAGTAGACAAAGTAGCCAAATTCCTTCCCCTCTTGTCCGGTGAGCACGCTTTTAGCAACTTGCGACAGCCCAAGCCAAGAGTTTGGATCTTTAAAGAAGAAATCCTTTTGCAGCCTTTGTAAATAAACTGTGCTGCCTTGTAAATTAAGAGCTACCAAAATTATTGTTAAGCCAATGACAAGTTTTTTTAATCGCCCTTGAGCCAGTGAAACAAACCACAGGGTCGTTAAGGGCATCATGGGAAAATAGTAGTGATAGAGAAGTGTCCCTTTATTGAAAAATGTTGACCCCATAAATCCAAAATAGCAGAGTGCAAAAAGAAGATGAGGTATGCGGCTTTTGACTAGAGTTTTGATTTGAAAAAGCGCACCTAATAGCGTGGTGATAAACAGCCCGAATACTAACTGCGACGGTAACCACCACCCCAGTTGCAAATTCATTATTTGATTAACTCGCTGACTGACGAAATTTGCGGGAGGCTGGGCTTTTGGGGAGAGGGCATAGTCAAAGAGTGCTTTGGCCATTTGGTGATCGTGGCGGAAATCAAAAATTACAAAGTTGACCAACAGCAGGGGGACAATAATAAAAGTGAACCAGTGACGAAAAAGTCTCCTTCGAATTATTACGATAGCAGTTACAACAAACGTGATCCCAAAAAGAGGTAGCATTGCCAACATGAACTGAACCATGAGGGCGCAAACAATAATATTAAGAAGCAGGAATTTCCATTGGGCACTTTGACAGTAACGAAGGAGAGTATAGTAATAAGCCCCACTAAGAAAAACGGTAGCGTGGCCATGAAAGAAGGCGTCATTATTGCGAAAGATCATGTTGCCTGACAGCAAAATGGCGTAAAGACAAGCGGGGACTAGTCCAAAAAGTTTTTTGGCAATAAAAAATCCCAAAGCAACCATCAAAATTGTTAATAAAATCCAAAACCAACCCTGGACTACTGGATTACCTTGACCCAGTAAAAAGGTGGGGTAGTTAAGATAGGACCACAGCGGTCCGTGATATAACCCGGCTATGTTGGAGCGCGGTCCAATAAAGACTAGTGTTTTTTCACTGATCTCCCGGTAAAGAAGAAAATCGCGGGCCACATCATTAAATAAATTAACTTCGCCGTGCAAGAGAGAGAAACTTGCAAGACCTATATGTAGCGTCGTTAGTATGATGGTTACTCCCAATAATACCTTTTTCCACATATAATGTATGGTAGCATGAAGCTAGTAAAAATACCTTTGGTCCTCATTATTTTTTTAGCCATTCTCCTTCGGCTTTTTCAGCTAAACTCTGTCCCGTTGGGTCTATCTTGGGACGAAGCCTCCCTTGGCTATAACGCCTATGCAATTGCCACTACGCTTCATGATGAGCACGGGGAATTTTTGCCCGTGGCCAGATTTATGGCCTTTGGTGACTATAAACCGCCAGGGTACATTTATGTTTCCGCCGTAGCGGTAAAACTTTTGGGATTGTCGGAGTTTTCCACTAGACTGCCTTCGGCTCTAGCAGGAACGCTTCTGGTTGTAGTGGCCTACTTTTTAGTCAAAGAACTGCTCAGGCGCGAGTCAGTAGCGCTATTAACCGCGTTTGTAGTCGCGATTTCGCCCTGGGCACTACAGTTTTCTCATGCCGCTTTCGAGGCAAATTTAGCTACCGCTTTCTCGGCCACTGGCATTTTGTTTTTCTTGGTTGCCCTGCGAAAAAAACCGTGGGTCTTTTTTTCCTTGGCCAGTGTCTTTCTAGTTGCCTCGACCTATACTTTTAACAGTCATCGCATTTTTGTCCCCCTTATTTTGGTGGCTCTTACGCTTATTTACTTTAAAGCCGCACTTAAAAATTGGAAAGTTTTTATTGTTTTATACGGACTATTCTTTATTCTGTTCCTGCCCCAAGTACCCTTCCTTCTTTCCCAAGAGGGCAAGCTCCGCTTTAACGAAGTTGCCTGGATTAATGATCTTGAGCCTCTTGAAGAGGCCAATCTCCGAGTTGCGATAGATGACAATAGTGTCCTGGGGAAAATTGTCCACAACCGCCGTGTAGTCTATGGACTACAGTTCTTGGAACATTACACTGATACCTTTCGCTCTCAGTTCCTCTTTATCTCGGGCGACGTTAACCCACGGTTGTCGATTCAATCTGTGGGAGAAATGTATTTATTAGAACTACCGCTGTTACTTTTGGGGATTTTCTTCTTAGCTAAAAAACACTCTAAATCTGGGCTCGTTCTTTTAGCGTGGACACTTTTGGCCCCATTACCAGGAGCGTTAGCCAGGGAAACCCCCCACGCCCTACGAACTCTGACCCTGCTACCTGTGCCGCAAATATGTGTGGCGGCGGGGGTGTTTTTTTTAGCAGATTTATTAAGGAAATATGGGGCGAGCAAAAAAGTGGCCACCCTAATTATCCTTGGCGGTTATACTATCTCGTTTGCTGTTTACTTACACGACTTTTATATAGCTTATCCCCAAATATCAGCTCTAGAGTGGCAATATGGGTATAAACAAATGGTAAAAAAAGTCAGTAGCCTAGCCAGTAACTACGATTCGATTTCAGTGACTGAGACCTATGGTCGACCCTACATTTACTTTTTGTTTCACGAGAATCATGCACCAAAGGATTATTTAATTAGTCGGAATGTTGATCGGGACTGGTACGGATTTTGGTATGTGCGTTCTTTTGGTCCTTATGTTTTTGGCGCCCAAGCTCCTAAAGGGTCTAGGGTTTTATACGTCAGGGGACCAAACGAACCGGCCGAAAATACTCGGGAAATTGGTACTATTAATAACACCGACGGGGAAGTGATATTTGTTTTATCAGAAAGTAAATGAGATTAAAACTTAAACTCTTTTTTTTAAGTCACTGGATTTTTCTAATCCTACTTACTTTGTATTTTGTTACTCGTCTTTACAAGTTGACGATTTTACCGCTGTTTACGGATGAATCGATCTACCTGTATTGGGCTAAAGTGATCGTTAGTACCAATAGTCAGTTTTTTATCTCTCTGACTGATGGCAAGCCGCCGATTCTCATTTGGCTCATGGCTTTGTTTCTTAAGGTGTTACCTGCTGACTGGTATCTCGTGGCTGGTAGACTACCATCAGTTCTAGCAGGAAGTGTCGGCCTGGCCTGTTTTTACGGTTTGGCACTGCAACTTTTTAACAGTAAAAAGGTCGCTGTTATGGCGGCAATTTTGTTGTTGATTTCTCCATTTCAGCTGCTTTATGACCGGATGGCGCTTTTTGACGGATTGTTATCAGCAATGCTTCTGGCCACCTGTTTCCTGGCCGTTAAAACGGCAAAAAATCTATCTCTTAAATACACCCTCTTATGGGGACTAGCCATTGGTTTGGCACTGCTGTCCAAGCCAACCGCCCTTATTGTCGCGGTCATAACACCGCTCCTGGGACTATTCGGTTTGGAGCAGGTTCTTGGGGGCAAGAAATTAGAAAAGTTTATATTACTTTCCCTGGTGGCCCTCGCACTTGGCGTAGGGCTTGAATACCTACAGCATTTTTCGTCAGTGTACTACCTCATGGTGGGCAAGAATGCCCAGTTTCAGCAACCACTCGAGGAGCTTATTCGTTCTCCCCTGGCACTTACTAGCGGGAATTTACAAGGATTTTTTCAGTGGCTTATCCCCTATTACACTAGTCCTGTTTTCGTTTTGGGTCTACTCAGCTTCGTAATTCTATTTTTCAAAAGATTCCGGCTTGGGCTAATTCTTCTCTCCTTGTGGCTGCTACCCATTGTGGCCCTAGCTACGGTGGGGCGGATCATTTTCCCCCGCTACATTCTTTTTACCACGCCCTATTTTCTTTTGCCCATCGCCTACGCGGTAGTCTGTTTGTTGGAACAAAGAAAACCGGTAGTAAAAATTGCCCTAGGAATTATCGTGGTTCTAACTTTCTTGCCCCAACTGAGTGTTGCTAAATTAATTCTAACTGACCCACCCAAGGCCCCTTTGCCAGACACTGACTATCAACAGTATATTTCTGAGCACCCCTCCGGTTATGGTCTAGACCGGATATTTAGTTTCATTGATAAGGAAGCCCAAACAAAGCCGGTAACAGTAGTAACGCAGGGAACATTCGGTTTATATCCCTACGCTTTTACTTTGCACTATTGGGGTAGTCCTAACGTGACAATCATGTCCCGTTGGCCACTGTCAGTTATTGATGAAGACATTTATGTCGCCAGCCGAAAAGGCCCGACCTTTATTATTCTTAAGGAACATGACACTATTCCGAGTAATTTACCTCTAACACTCGTTTTAAAAAGCGAGAAACCAGGGGGGAAATATCCAATTCTAGTTACTATCCTTAGCGATCCAAAATGAAAAAACATTCAATTGTTTTGCTAACTTTGGTTGTGGTCTTGGGGTTGGTACTGCGCTTTTGGCATTTGGGCCAAGTGCCTCCTAGCTTGGATTGGGATGAAGCCTCACTCGGCTGGAATGCTTATTCGCTTTTAAAAACGGGGACTGATGAGTACGGGGTGAGCACTCCGTTGACCATTCGCTCCTTTAATGACTACAAGCCACCGGTTTATGTGTATGGCTTGACTTTGGTGCTCTTTTTTTTGGGACTTTCGGATTTTTCCATCCGTTTTTTATCGGCCCTCGCCGGGTCACTATCGGTGCTAGGTGTCTATTTTCTCGTTAGGGAATTAGTTCAAATTGGTAGGCGTGACAATTCTGTCACTAGCCTTCCCCTCCTATCTGCTTTGCTTCTAGCAATTTCCCCGTGGTCGGTCGGTTTTAGTCGCGTTGCCTTTGAGGCCAATCTGGCGCAATTATTTATTATTAGTGGTGCACTGTGGCTGTTAGTATTTTTGAGAAAACAAGCCTCTTGGCAGCTTTTTTTAGCACTTGGGAGCTACCTTGTTGCTTTTTACTGCTACCACAGCAGCCGCTTATTTGTCCCTTTGTTTTTGGTAAGTAGTGCACTTTGTTTACCACTTTTAAGTAAAGTTAGAAAACTACTACTCGTTGGGCTGGTGATTTTTGCCCTTTTTTTATTACCCGCTTTTAAAAGTGTGGTTACGGGGGATGGTACGGCCGCTCGGTTTGGGTCCGTCAGCATCTTTGCCCCGGAAGCCTACAAAGAACAAAAAGCTGTGCAAGAAAAAAGTTATCAGGAAGCTAAATCCCAGTCTGATCTGATCGGTAGCCTTAAAAATCACCGCTTTACTTTTTTTCCTCGGCAGTTTCTGGCCAATTATTTGTCCTATTTTGATTTTCGCTTCCTATTTTTACAAGCCGATGATAATAACCGTCATCACGCCCCCGATGTGGGATTACTGCCGCTTTGGGAGTCCCCGTTTTTAATTCTGGGTTTATTTTTTCTGTTTAGCAAAAGACCAGCCTGGAAAAGATTTCTTCTCATTTGGTTTCTTGCTGCCCCCGTTGCTGGGGCACTCGCCAGCCCCTCACCCCATGCGATTAGGTCTTTTGTTTTTTTGCCGACTTGGCAAATTATTACCGCTTTTGGGCTGCTATCAATTATCCAGATTTTATTTGGTTGGAAACGTAAACTTCTTGTTATGGCAATAGCCTGCTTAGCAATTGTTAACATTTATTATTTTGCTCATCAATATTTTATTCATGAACCTAAAGAGTATGCGGCCGATTTTCAATACGGCTATAAGCAAACTGTTCAAGTCGTAAAACCCCTTGAGCCCAACTACAAGGAAATATTTGTCACCAATTATTATGACCAGCCCTATATTTATTTTCTCCTCTATGGTGGGAGCGATCCGACTGTTAAAAATGACGGCACACTGGGAGAAAAGTATGGCAAAATTCGCTTTCTTAACTTTAGAAATTTAAATAGTGAGGAAAAAAGACAGCTTCCCAAAGACGCTCTTTTTGTTGTCGCTCCTGGGGACGAAATTGCTCTATCGGTTGTAAAGGTTATCGTTAGGAGCCAGGACGGTAGACCACTCTTTATTGTGGGCGAGCAAGTTACCGATCTTGGATGGGGTAGTAGTCTTTAGTATGAATATTTTGTCCTTACTGCGGCGTCTTTTTCCTGTGACAATCGTTGTAGTGTCTACTCTTTTGGCGCTCCAAGCTAGTATCCAAAATCCTTTTTATACCTCCCACGATGGGTTTTTGCATCTGGCCAGAATGGCGGCCTACTATCAAAGTCTTGAGGATGGTCAGTTTCCACCCCGGTGGGCCACCGGACTTAACGGCAACATGGGGTCACCTATCTTTGTCTTTATCTATCCTCTACCGTACCTCTTGGGCGCTTTAACTCACTTCTTAGGGTTAACTTACATTAACTCTTACCAGTTTTGGACAGTTGCCGGGACAGTAATTTCCGCCATAGCCATGTACGCTTGGTTGCGGCAATCCTTTGACAGGGTAGCTAGTATGGTTGGAGCGATAGCTTATGTCTGGGTACCTTACCGGTTTCTAAACCTTTACGTCCGGGGGGCTTTTGCCGAAAATTTAGCTTTCACCCTGCCACCGCTAGTGTTGCTGTGTCTGGGTAACTTACTAAGTCGGAAGAGAAAACTCCTGTGGTGGAGCCTATTCTCTTTATCACTGGCTGCGCTACTACTCATGCATAGTCAAATTGCGGCTCTTGCCCTGCCACTCATTATTGGGTTTGGGACTATTCAAATGATTATCGCCAGGGACAAAAAAATAGTAGTGCCAGTGGTACTAGCTTTGGTTACCTCGTTTTTACTGGCCAGCTTTGTTTACCTTCCCGATTTGTTTGAGCGCTCACTTGTTAACTTTGACAACAGCTTTTTCTTTTACAAAGATTACTTCGTGACTCCCTGGCAACTAGTAAGCAGTCCGTGGGGCTTTGGTTTTGATCTTCCTGGCACTATCCATGACGAAATGTCCTTTAAAATTGGCCAAACTCAAATTGCTGCCATGTTTGGATCGGCGGTGCTAATTAGTTGGCAGCTAGTCAAAAGAAAAAAGACTTTAGCTGTCGCAGCGCCTTTGCTTTTTCTGTTAGCCTCACTAGGCGCTCTTTTTTTGATGGTTGAGAGCCTGTTGGGGAAACTTATCTGGGAGTATTTACCAATTATTAAAACCATTGTTGATTATCCCTGGCGCCTTTTCTTTGTGGTGGTTTTTTCTGGGTCTTTTCTCCTAGCTTTTGTTCTTAGTCGGTTGTCTTTTAAGTATTTAATGGCCACGGTAGCAATTGTCTTTTTAATAATTTCCAATCGTAACCACACTCGAATTAACCTGCCGCAAAGTTTTACAAACAAACAGATAGAGAGCTATCGGGGTAGTGCCACAGCCGCAACGAATGAATACAAGCCCAGAGTTCACGTTAACGAGACGTTTGTAGAAAGACAATCAGCGGTTGAGGCGGTGCGGGGTGAGGTTTTTGTTTCTGGCGTCTGGCAAAGTGCTCTCGGCCTTGGTTTTACGACCCGGGCGACAATGTCTGGGCTAGTGCGAATTAACCGGTTTTATTTTCCTGAAACCATTATCAAGCGTAGCTCCCAGACCCTAGAATTGGGTCAAGATTATTTTGTGATTACTCCAGGTAAGACCGTACCAGACAACGACACCGGACTTATAAATCTCCTTGTCGTACCGGGGGAGTCTAGGTATACTCTTTCTTTTGAAGATAGTAAAATTCGTAAAGTCGGAAATATTCTTAGCCTGATAACCGTGCTGGGACTGGGTAGTATCCTGGCATTTGAACTGGCGCGGTGGGGTTTTTCTAAACGTGTATGAAGAAGCTATCAATTATTATTCCAGTCTATAACGAAGAAGCTACGCTCAAAGCGGTTTTGGAGCGGGTGGTAAGCGTGAAGTATTTAGTCCCGTTTGAAGTAATTATCGTTAATGACGGGTCTCGAGATAGAAGCGGAGTGATTGCGGAAAAATTCGTCCAAGGTAACAAAAGCGCCCGCTATATTTCCCACGAGAAGAATCAGGGGAAAGGCGCAGCGGTGAGGACCGGTGCCAAGGCAGCTAGTGGTGATTATCTAATTATCCAAGATGCGGACCTAGAATATGACCCCCAGGATATTGTTCGTTTGATAAGAGAGCTAGGAAATCATCCAAAAGACGCGGTAATCTATGGGTCCAGACTGATGCAGCCGCCAGTCTTATTTGGACCAGATAAAACCCCATTGCTACTCCATTATTTTGGTAACCGCTTCTTAAGTCTAGTGACTAGTCTGCTCTATGGCGAGTGGATCACTGATATGGAGACGTGTTTTAAACTCATTCCTGCCAGCTTTATGCAAACAGTAAAGCTTAATGCTCGTGGTTTTGAACTAGAACCAGAGCTAACGGCCAAGCTTCTTAAGGGGGGATACGACATTTTCGAGATCTCTATCCAAACCAAACCTCGCGGGTTTGATGAGGGCAAGAAACTCCGGACTTTTTATGATGGCCGTAAGGCTCTATGGGCGCTCATTAAGTACCGGTTCACAAATTAGATGGCTACTTTATCAGTCACCCTAGCCACATTTAACGAAGAAAAATTTTTGGCGCGGTGTTTAAAAGCGGTAAAAAATATTGCCGACGAAATTGTTGTTGTTGACGGGCACTCTACCGATAAGACAGTCGCGATTGCCAAGAGGTTTGGGGCCAAAGTAATAAGCAAGCCCAACGATCCCATAAATTTTCACATTAACAAGCGGGCAGCTAATGACGCTGCTCAATCTGAGTGGATTTTGCAGCTCGATGCCGATGAAGTAGTCAGCCCCGCTTTAGCTAAAGAGATTAAAGATAAGATTAGTAGTAATCCTTCTGAAAATGGCTACTGGCTACCCAGAGCCAACTTTTTTTTGGGACGCTTTCTCAGGAAAGGGGGGGCCTATCCTGACTACACCATGCGTTTGTACCGGAAAAGTCAAGGTAATTTGCCAGCTTTAAATGTTCATGAACAGGCGGTCGTTAATGGGGCAGTTGGTTTTTTAAAAAATGATCTTCTTCACTACAGTAACCCAACTTTCGCTGACTATATTGAAAAGCGCTTCAATCGCTATACCGATGTGATGGCTAGAGATTTGCCAGGGGGGTTTGTCCGTAATGTGATTTGGCGGCCGTTATTTGATCCCCATCAGGGATTTCTTTCAATTTATTTTCGCCATTTGGGGTTTTTAGATGGATTTCCTGGCTATACTTGGGCTCTTTTTTCTGCTTTGCATTTTCCTATCGCTTATTTCAAAAAATTGGATCTAGAAAGGCTAGGGAAAGATGAAAGTAGCACTCATTAGGGCTCCCCAGGTGCAAAGCCACGTTAGGGGGGTGGGTTTTTACGCCGATCGACTTCTTAGTCATCTTAATACGATTGACGGCGTAGTGGCCAAGCTCCTACCCTTTTCTAGGAATCCGATTTCCTACCTTTCTTATGATATTGTGCACTACTCGTATTTTGACCTCACCTTTCCAACTTATCTGCCAACTCTAGGTAAACCGACGGTAGTTACTCTTCACGATGTTGTTCCCTTGCGGTTCCCCGGGGCTTTTCCGCTGGGGAAGCGGGGCCGGGTGGTTTGGCCAGTGCAGCGGCTACTTCTTAGGACTGCCTCGGCGGTAATTACTGACTCTAAAACGTCTCAAGTTGATATCGCTGAGTTAGCGGGGGTGCCAAGGAATAAAATTTATCCCATTTATTTGGCGGCGGACCCAGCCTATAAGCCAGTAACTAGCGAAATAGTTAAGCAGCAGATTCGTAGGAAGTATCACTTGGGCCAAAACTTTGTGCTGTATGTAGGGGGGGTTAACTGGAATAAAAATCTGCCTACACTCGCCAAAGCTTGTGAGCTTGGTCGGCTAGAGCTAGTCATTGTTGGAAAGGAAGCGCTTGGTGAAAGTCTGGATCCGGCGCACCATGAGAGTCAACCCTTTAGGGAATTTATGACGGTCGCTACCCGGTATCCCCAGATCAAAAGAGTGGGGTTTGTCCCCCTGGAGGAGCTGGCCGCTCTTTATAGTCTGGCTATGGTCTACGTTCAGCCCTCCTTTTATGAAGGATTTGGACTGCCTGTCCTTGAAGCCATGTCCTGCGGCTGTATCGTCATGAGTGGGAAAAACAGTAGTTTGGCTGAAATTGGAGGTGAGGCTACCTTATACAGCGATATTGATTCGCCAGAAAATTTGCAAAAAAAGATAGAATTTGTAAAAACGCTTAGTCCCAAAGACAGGGCCCTACTTAGTGCTAAGTCCCGCGCCAGGGCGGCCGAGTTTACTTGGGAGAAAACGGCCAAAGAGACCTATGAAATTTATAAAAAAGTTTTGGCATAATTACCATTTTGTCCTTCTCGTCGTTATCGTTTGGCGGGCGTATTTGTTTGCCGTTGGTTTTTTGGGATTTTCTCTACTCACTTTCAAAGCCAGTTTCCCCTACATCGACCAACACTTAATTGCCAGCACTTTTCCCCAGTGGTTTTGGCACTGGGGTAATTTTGACGGAGTCCACTATCTTGATTTAGCTACCCACGGGTATCATGCGCAGGGACTGCACGTATTTTTCCCCATGTACCCCATAATTGTCAGTGGCCTAGAAAAAGTAATCGGTAATTACTTCTTGGCTGGGTTTATAGTTTCTCATGCCGCCATTGTTCTGGCGGCCCTACTTTTTTACAAGTTTTTAAAGACTTCCTATTCTGAGTCAGTAGCTAAATGGGCGATTGTTCTTTTGTTTGCCTTTCCGACCTCCTTTTTCTTTGGGAGTTTGTATACCGAGAGTCTATTTTTTCTCTTAATAGTGTTATCAATTAGTACTACGGGTTATGTTAGTGCGGTTGTTAATTTTTTTGCGGGACTAACAAGGTTGGTGGGAGTTTTTTTAAGTTTGGGTAGTTTGTGGCCAAAAACCAAATGGAAATACTTTCTGATTTCTATCTCCGGGTTAATCGTGCTTCTGCTATATAGTTGGTATTTCTACTTTTCACCGCTACTGATTATTTCCGATCAAGCCAATTTTCAAAATGCCCGGGCTACCACTCTTTCTGGGCTTGTCACTCCCTTTCAGGTAGTGTTTCGCTATCTTAAGATTTTTACGACCGCTAACCCCACCCATTATGACTATCTACTCGCTGTTTTAGAATTTTTAGCTTTTGGTCTGGGGACGGTGGTCCTCGCCCTTCTGACCTGGAAACGCAGATTTAAGGCTGAGTGGTTGGCCTTTGGCTGGTTATCGCTACTGTTACCTACGTTGTCAGGAACATTTTCCTCCATGCCCAGATATCTGCTGATCGTCTTCCCGCTCTTTATTGCCTTTGGACAATTAAAAAACCGCTGGCTTAAATTAACAATACTGGCTCTGAGTACAATGCTGCTTAGTGTGTTGACCATGCTTTTCGTACGTGGTTATTTTGTAAGCTAATGAAACGTTACATTCCTTACTGGCTATTTTGGTTATTATTTATTTTTTTAGCTCTAGTTTTTAGAGACTCTTTCACCCACTTCTTCTTGGCAGATGACTTTTTTCATATCATTCTCTCCAGAGGTGAAGCGCTCATTGGGGCGTTTAATATCTTTGAGCGCGCTTTTCGGGAGTATTATATTTACCGCCCCCTAACTACTCAGTTATTTTGGACGGTGGGAGAGTCTCTCTTTGGATTAAACCCACTCCCTTATCACGTAATAAATTTTGCTTTTTACCTGGTTAATATCATTTTAGCTTATAAAGTTGGAAGGTTACTTTTGGGGTCGCCGCGCAGAGCCGGGCTAGTCACCCTTGTTTACGCCCTATCAGGGTCTCACTTTTACCGGCTTTTCTTTCTGTCTACTATTCAGGATACGGTTATGGCCACGCTGGTTATGTCAACACTCCTGCTGTATGCCAAAAACAGGAAGTTAGCTTTTGTGGCCTTTACTTTAGCACTAACCGCTAAAGAGACAGCGGTGACTACCCCAGCGATGCTTTTTGCTTATGACCTCTTAATCAACAAAAAATTTGCCCCCCGCGTCATTAGCTACGGCATAATTTCGGTTCTTTATTTTGCCGCCCACAAATACTTTTTTGGATTTTATCAAGGCGGGCTTTACACCTATGAATTTGGCTTACGAAGTACCATCACCAATTATCTTTGGTACTACTTCTGGTCATTTGGCCTTCCCGAAGATTTTGTAAACGTTGGAGTGTTATCTCGTACTTTTTTTACGGGGGGGCAAGTACTTCAGACTTACGGCTGGTTTGGGCAAATCATTTTTTATCTTTTTCTCGCCCTTCAATCTTTGCTGGCTGTTGGGGCAACGCTCTGGTTAAAAACCCGTTTGCAGTGGCGCACCGTTCTTTTTGGGATAGCTGTGTTTATAGCCTTTGTGTTGCCGGTGGGCTTTTTCCCCTTTCACAAGTTTGCAATTAATTTGGCGGCCCCGCTGTTGGGGGTGGCACTGGTAGTTAGTGTGATCGTTGGCAGGATAAAATGGCTAACTTTTCTGGTGATTTTAGTTATGGCTATACTCCTTAGTCTTACGGTCGACTTTAACACTAATAATCACTGGATTAGTAAACGGGGCAAAATAGCCAGGGATACACTTACTCAGCTCAAAGAGCGCTATCCGCAGGGACTGGACGGCCAAACGATTTACGTTCGCAATAACTTCCAGTATCATTGTAAAATTGACCCAGGCGAGCAAAAGAACTCGGCCGAAATTGCCTATAGCCTGGCCTACCGCGACGGTCTGGACGTCTTTTATCCGAGAGATAACTTTAGTGTCTATTTCGAGGACTTTGATCAGAATGCCCACTGTGATATGTCTGTCGCCCTCGTTGATGGTTGTAGAATTATCCGCACGGTTAAAGCCGATAGGGATCACTGTCCGAAAGGAGAATAACGATGAATAAAACTAAACCTGCCAAAAACAGCGAAGTTCTGGTTGTCATTCCCGCTTTTAATGAGGAGCAAACCCTTCCGGGAGTAATCAGGGATTTAAAAGAACACGGCTACTTTACGATCTTAGTGGTTGATGACGGTTCAGGCGATGCTACCAGTGCTGTAGCAAAAGAAAATGACGTCATGATGGTGCGCCATGTGGTTAACAGGGGTCTCGGAGCTGCTCTAGGAACTGGGTTTTCTTTTGCTAAACAAAATAACTTCAATTATCTTGTTACCTTTGACGGCGATGGCCAACATGAGGGCCGTAAGGTCAAGAAGCTGCTGGAGCCCATCATTAGTAACCAGGCTGATGTGGTAATCGGCAGTCGGCTCATTGACAGAAAAAGTGCGCCTTTTAAGATAAGAGTCCTTAATTATATAGCTAACTTGATCACCTTTGTTTTATATGGGGTGTGGACTACCGACTCGTTGTCTGGGTTACGAGCTTTTAATAAAGTGGCCTTAGAAAAAATTCATATTAAAACCGATCGCATGGAAGTGAGCAATGAGTTTTTTAAAGAAATCAGGCGTAATAAATTGCGCTTTATTGAAGTGCCGATAAAAGCGATTTATACTGACTACAGTAAAGCGCACACTCACAATTTGGATCCGTGGTCAGTAGGGTTTAAAATGGTTTTGCGACTCTTTAGATGACAATGATGGGAATTTTGCAACTGCTACTTTTAATTTTTTTGGCCTTTGCTTTAAGCAGAGTGGTGCTTCGTTTCAAAGATGGGCTCATTAAACTCCCGGAATTTGTTTTTTGGGGACTGCTTTTTACTTCCGCAATTGTTGGAGTAGTTCTACCCCAGGAAACCACTAGATTAGCAAAACTACTGGGTATTGGCAGGGGGGCGGATTTGATTGTCTATGCTTCGCTAGCTACATTGTTTTACCTAGTCTTTCGCATTTATGTCCTGATGGAGGATATTCGCCATGAGATTACTAGTGTAGTTCGTAAGATTGCCCTAGAGAAACAGAGTAAAAGTAGATGAATATTCTCTATCTTCTTGATTTTTTTCCAAAGACGAGTAAGGGTGGTGATGAATTGGCAGGTGGCGTCGAATCGCGCTATTTCTATCTAGTAGAGGAACTGCGAAAAAGGGGACATACAGTTTCTGTTATAGCCCGTTCTGGTTTATTGACCGAAGTGGCAAAGTCATACCAACCAAACATTTTTGATCGTCTCTTTATCTTTCAGTGGCGAGCCATTAAAGAGGGCTTGGCAATCGATTTTGATGTAGTCGAAGGGGGGAGTTGGATTACCTATTTTGCCGCCTATATGCTCGGGAAATTAAAGCGAAAGCCAGTAGTCTTTTGCTACCATGATGTAGCCATTGGCAAGTGGTCCATGCTTTTTGGAAAGCTTGGCTTTATCGGAGAACTGGGAGAGCGATTTATTCTCGCCCTCAGACCGGACGCTTTTGTAGCTGTTAGCGAAAGCACCAAGGAAGCATTAATCCAAAACGGAGTCGTCGCCAGCCGGGTAAGAGTAGTTCATAATGGCGTAAGTTACCAGGATTTAGCTAAGGTTAAAGTAGCAGGTAAAAAGTATGACATTTGCTGTGTGGCCCGCCTGGTGCCTTACAAAAATGTTGCCGATTTGCTAGCGGCGATTGCCAAGTTGATAAAGCGTCACCCCAAGTTGTCAGTGGCCATTGTGGGCCAAGGCCCACAGGAAAATGAACTTAAAAAGTTGGCGACAAAACTGGGGATAAGTAAGTTGGTTGATTTCAAGGGTCATCTACCCAGTCACCTTGACGTTTTGCGCCTAATCAAATCGTCAAAGATCTTTTGTTTACCATCGAGTTTTGAGGGTTTTGGCATCAGTGTCATTGAGGCTCAAGCTTTGGGCGTGCCGGTGGTGGTGTCAGATATCCCCGCCCTTAAAGAAGTAAGTCAAAATGGAAAAGCTGGCGTGGTGTTTAAACTTGGTGATACCAAGGAGTTAGCCCTAAAACTGGAAAATTTGTTGCACGACCAAAAATTATCACAAAGTTTGCAAATAGAGGGCCGAAAGAGCGCCCAAAGGTATTCTTGGCCAGTACTAGCAAGGAGGTTGAGTATACTCTATGAAAATTTGCGTACTCACTGACGCCTGGACACCGGTTTGGGGTGGTGGCCAGGAGCATATTTGGCAAGTCTACACGCGCTTAGCGGTCCAAGGCCACCAGGTTGATATTGTAGTGCCAAATCTGACTGCTCAGGATAAAAAAAACCTTCGGAGAGTGGAAAACCACGGCAATCTACGAATCATCAGGTTTGGCCCTGCTTTTATCTTTCCCAACCTCTTCGGTCGTTTCCTTTTTGTGCTTAACACTTTCTACTTTACCCTCAGTACTAAATATGATTGGTACCACAGTCATAGCCCATCAACATCACTATGTCTGCCATTATTAAAATTACTGGGCAGAAGAGTGGCCTATACGGTTCATGGAAAAGGCAAAGATCTTTTGGGGGGTGGGCTAGTTAATAAGTTAGGGGTTCTTTCCCTACTAAACAATCTATTGGTTTATTGGATGCCGTATGACGTTCTTTTTTCAGCGGCGGCTTCGTCAATTGAAAGAAAACCCCGTGCCAGAAAGCTTATCATCATTGGTAATGGCGTAGATGTGGCCGAGTTTGATAAAGAAAAAGCCACTCCCGATCCTAAACATTTTACGATTCTTTGTATTGGTCGGAGAGACCCAGTAAAAGGTCTGGAACTACTTGAGCAAGCAGTTATTCTAGTGCAAAAGAAGTACCCCCAGGTTAGACTAAATCTTGTTTCCGGGAGAAAAAGAACTGCCAGAGACTTCAAAACTGCAGACCTGTATGTTTTACCATCACTATCAGAAGGGTTACCCATTGTGATCTTGGAAGCAATGGCTGCCAGTTTGCCAATTGTTGCCACGGCTGTGGGTGATGTCCCGAAGCTTCTCAGCGAATCAGGTGCGGGTCAAGTAGTTAAACCAGGAGAAATTTCTGCACTCGCGATTGGGATCGAACAAAGTATCAGGAGGGAAGCAAAACTCAGAGAAATGGGGACCCAAGGCTACCACTACGTCAAAAAACATTTTACTTGGAAAGAAGTAACAAAACTTGTGTTTGAGGGCTATCAGTCCTTGAAGCCTACAAAGACTAACGAGTAGCTAAGGTATTGGTCTAGTGGGGTTCCTCGCTCTAACTTTAAGCTCTTGATATCCGTGGTCTGTTTCCTTCCGAGAAGTTTTCTGACGATAACAATAGGATTAATAAAATTAAGCGAGTACCAGAGGTTATCTCCTAAGAATCGGTAGTGTTTTATTCCAAGTTTTAGGGCCAATTGTCGCCACTCAGATCTAGTGTAGGGATACTCTTCTCCTACTTTCCAAAGTTTGGCCATTTCAGCCGCTACCTTAAAGAAACGATAGGGCAGGTTATAGGCATTTGGGACCGAGATAATAGCGATGCCCTGTGGTTTGAGCAGATCAAAATGAGCTTGATTGATTGTCAGACGCCTTTCACCACTAAAATGTTCGGTGAGGCCAAATGACATGGCTATATCAAATTTTCCCTTCAGTTCTTTAGGCAGATTAAGGGCATCGGCCTGAATGAATGTGGCCTGTAGTCCATTATGTTTAAAGAAGGATTTTGCCCTTGATAGTGCTTTGGGAGAATAATCCAGGATCGTTACTTTAGCGCCGTTTTTGGCCATGAGAGCCGCGTTGGTACCAGCTCCCGCTCCTATTTCAATCACTTGTAAGTCCTTTGCAAAGCTAAAGTGGCTATTGACTAAGGAAAGAATCCGTTGCCAGCGAATCGACAGTTCTTCTTGAGCTAAGTTAAATCGGTCTTCATTAGGCGTGACATCTCTCCATAGTTTATCCCATAGCTCAGGTGAGTTTTGTGTCATAAGACTTACTAGAGATAATACACCAAAATCGCTATACTTACGCCTGAGAATATGATTAAGCCGATTATCATTCGTCCTAGTGAGCCGTGGTGGAAAATTGATTTTGCCGAAATTTGGCAGTATAAAAATTTGTTGTATGTTCTGGCTTGGCGTGATGTAACTGTTAGGTATAAGCAAACAGTTCTCGGGATTCTCTGGGCAGTTTTTCAGCCGTTGGTGACGACAGGTATTTTTAGCATCTTCTTTGGAACCATCGCCAAAATTCCTTCCGATGGACTGCCTTACCCACTGTTCACTTTCATCGGCCTTGCTTTGTGGAATTTTTTTTCAAGTGGAATAGCAAATGCCAGCAACAGTCTCATTACTAACGCGAGTATAATTACTAAGGTATATTTTCCCAGGTTTTTAGTTCCCTTTGCTTCAATTGCTACATCTGGTGTCGATTTTGCCATTACACTTTTATTAGTTCTGGTAGCAATTTTATTATATGGCTACATACCCTCGATCCAAACTTTATACGTCTTTCCCATGCTTTTAGTAATTCTTGTTTTAGCCATGGGAGGACTGGGTCTAATGACAGCAGCGATCAATATTAAATTCCGCGATGTCCGTTATATTCTGCCTTTCTTCATTCAAATTGGTTTGTACATTACGCCAATTATTTATCCATTATCTGTGATTCATGATTATAGGCGGTGGATTTTAATGTTGAATCCTATGACGGCAGTTATTGAGAGTAGCCGTGCTTTGGTTAATTCAGCCTCATTGGATTGGCTAATGATTTCGATTGGGTTTTTAGTTGCCTTGGGGTTATTTATCCTTGGGCTCTATTTATTTAGGAAAACAGAATATTTATTTGTTGATATATCCTAACAATGCAACCTATTATTGAAGTTAAAAATCTATCAAAGAAATATAGCTTAGGTTCATATCAACCTTACGAAACCCTTCGAGATACTATAGTAAGCTTATTTAATAAGCAGGGACTACACTCTAATAAATTAAAAAAACAAGAATTCTGGGCACTAAAGGACATTAATTTTGAAGTACAAAAAGGCGAAGTTATTGGCATTATCGGCAGAAATGGGGCAGGCAAAAGTACCCTTCTTAGAATTCTAAGTCGAATAACGCTTCCGACAGAAGGCGAAGCAATTATGCATGGACGGGTGGCCAGTCTGTTGGAGGTGGGAACGGGATTTAGTCCCGAGCTAACAGGCCGGGAAAACATTTTTTTAAATGGTGCAGTTTTAGGGATGGGGCGCAAAGAAATCCAACGAAAATTTCAGGCTATCGTTAATTTTGCTGAAATAGGCAAGTTCATTGACACACCAGTCAAATACTATTCATCAGGGATGTATACCAGGCTAGCTTTTGCAGTAGCGGCTCATCTAGAGCCCGAGATTTTGATCGTTGACGAAGTATTGTCAGTTGGGGATTTAAGATTTCAAAAGAAGTCTTTAGGAAAGATTGAAGATTTGACCCATGCGGAAGGAAGGACAGTTTTGTTTGTTAGCCATAATATGGGAGCTGTAAACCAATTATGTCGTCATACTATTCTTTTGGATGGTGGAAAAGTGGTGTTTTATGGAGCTACAGAGGAAGCCATTCGGTTGTATTCGCTGCAGAGCTTTGATAAAAACCAATTTAAAACTGTGCTTCAGGGGGATTTAGCGACTACACTAAAGCTAACCCAGATTTTTATTAACAATAAAGAGGCTAATAATCAGGTGCTATTGCCGAATCAAAGCATTGAATTTAAGGCGAAATTTAAGAGTAAGAAGAAAAACTCTAACCTAGTCATTAATTTTTCGTTATATAAAGATGGTCAGAGGCTTTTTACATTAAGTGATACAGAAAACCCGAGAGATCAACCCACAGGAAATTTTATCTCCGAATTTCAAATTCCAAGCTACTTATTACGTCCAGGTTATTATTCCATTGCCTTGGGTGGGTATCGTGTGGGCAGTGGTGAGTGGTGCTGGGGTACCGATTTAGCAGGATTTACCATAGCAGAGGTTTGGGACAGGAAAAATATACAAACTAACTTAGGAATTTTCAATCTACCCAATTATGGGCAACGAAAAAATGAATAAACAAAGAAAGGTAATTACGAGAAGAACATGCTTTCCCCTTTGGGATGTAATTTTATTACACAACAAAATAGAAAACTTACCTCGTTTATTTAGGGCTATGGAATTATTTTTATGGGAATTCGCCTTCTTTACCAGCGTCAATCGTCACGAACCAGTTGATAAAAACTTACAGCCTGTCCCGTGGTTAACGTATCCTGCTATCGAATTTTTAAACAGATTAAATTTTAAATCTAAATCGGTTTTTGAATTTGGGGCAGGTAATTCCTCACTTTATTTTTCAGGAAAGGGTGCTAGTGTTTTCAGTGTTGAGAGTGATTTACACTGGTATAATAGGCTTAGTCTCAGGATAGCTAATAATAACAAGCTTTATTACGCCAAAACCAAGAAGGAATATCTAGAGTCAATTAAAAAACCAAGGACAAAATTTGATGTAGTTCTAATCGATGGGCTTTATAGGTATAGCAGTTCTTCATTAGCAATCAAATATCTCAAACCAACCGGTTTTATTATTTTGGATAATAGCGAGTGGTTTCCTAGGGCGTTTGCCCAGCTCGAAAGTTGTGGGTTTACGCACGTCGACTTTAGTGGCTTTAGCCCATTTAATGACTACACACTTACCACCTCAATTTTTTTTAAAAAGTCTAGTTCCTTTGATTTTGATTCTGATAAAAATGCTCACTACTCGATTGGCTCGATAAAGCACATTTCCCCCGAGGACCGTTAAGTTATTAATCATGAAGATTTATATTTTGCCAGTCGATAAGGAATTGCAACCGCACAAACAACCTTTTAAGTATCCAAAACATAACAATTTTTATGGTGTTGAGCAGGACTTTTATGCATTTTTAACTACACATCGTCAGTTGTTGACAACTGATGAAAATAAGGCTGATTGGCATTATCTACCGATTTATTGGACACGACGACATCATAATAAAGGTACTAGCAATGCGGCCCTTAAAGAATTGCAAGAAAAAGTTGACAAAATCATAGTAAACTCAAAAAAAACCTTTACCATTTGCCAGTATGATGATGGACCTATGGTCAAATTAGGCAAAGGACAAGTTTTTCTATCCTCAAGAAAGTCGTACGTTGGCCTTGATATTCCTTTATTATCCGCGACTCATCGGTTTCCGCTGTTTAAACAATCAAAAAAGTATTTAGCTTCCTTCGTTGGAAGATTCTCAACACACCCTATACGACAGAGAATGGCTGAAAAGCTGAGTAACAGACCTGGTCTTTTTATTAAAGACGGTGAGATCTCAGAAGGCGACTTTGTTAAGTTGATTCTAAGATCATATGTTTCGCTTTGCCCCCGAGGCTATGGGGGAAGTTCTTTTAGATTTTTTGAATCTCTGCAGTTAGGTGTTGTTCCTTTAATGATAGGTAATGTAGATACGAGACCCTTTAAAGAGTTTATTGACTGGAATGCTATTTCTTTTTTTGCTCGCGACGAAAACTCTGCCCTAGCTATTTTAGAAAAAGCAAATCTTAAACAGCTACTCAATATGGGTCAGAGAGCGCTGTCATTTTATCGATCAGATCTAGACTATGGCAAATGGTGTAAATACGTTATTATGGAACTGAAAAGGAGACAGTCTCAATAGTCTAGACCTTACTAAACATTATCGCCGGCACATGCCAGCAAAATTGTGAAAGTTCGAGTCCTGAAAAGAAATATAAAATAATTGTTATTAGTCAAACTGTTTTTATAGAAATCATAAAAAGATGATAAATCTAAGTTTTTTTATCCCTGCCTATAACTGCGCGACAACCATTGCAGAAGCTGTTGATTCAATTTTCAAGGCTAATTTTGTTAAGGGCGATGAAGTAATTATTGTGGACGACTGTTCAACTGATCGGACACTAAGAGCTATAACGGCTCAGATGAAAAAGCACCCCGAAATTTTATTGCTAAAACATCCGTTCAATAAGGGCGCTGGTGCGGCACGGAACACGGCAATTGAACAAGCTCGGAACAAGCTAGTCTTTTGTTTAGACTCGGACAATTTGCTAGTTCCCAATAGCGTAAGACCGCTACTTGCCTATCATATCGAAACTAAGTCTGACGCCAGTGCCTTTCAACAGTTGCATTTTTTCAAGAAAACTCCCAGGCATGTTACCCATAAATGGACATTTCATCCTGGTGTGTATACTCTATCTGAACATCTTTCAAAGTCACAGCTTCCTGGAGCAAGTGGTAATTATTTATTCTCGAAGCAGGCTTGGCTTAGGGCGGGTCGTTATCCAGAGTTTGTTGGGGCATTAGATTCTTGGTCTTTTGGCTTGCGTCTTCTCGCCACCGGTTCGAAGATGTCAGTCTTTGAGAATACGCATTACTTCCATCGCTTTGGCCATGAATCAGATTGGGTGCGGTATTCTCAAAAAAAACACTTTTTTTCTTTAGCTGCTTTGCAGGTAATTATTCCTTTCCTGGACTTGCTTGATCCGAAGGACATTGAATATATTATGAGTAAAAAAGGAAGGTACAATTGGTTTGAGCACATAGAAAAAAGGCCAATTCGCCTCAGAAAAACACCGATACAAAGTAGCCGTATCAGAGAGCTAATAAATAAATTAGGTAGTATTAAATCATGAGACTACATTTAGGATGTGGAGAAAATTATTTGAAGGGCTATTGTAATATCGATTTTTCATCGACGCATCATACAGTTCAAAAAAAAGGTGTGGCTGACAGATATGCCAATATTCTCAACTTAAAATATAAGAAAAGTTCAATTGAAGAAATACGACTGCATCATGTTTTTGAGCACTTTTCTCGAGCTATAGCTTGTGCATTATTGGTTAGTTGGCATTCATGGCTAGAGATTGGGGGACTTCTCAGAGTTGAAGTTCCTGATTTTGAAAATACTAGTAAGATTTTTGGTAGACTCCTTTCTACTGAACACCAAAGAAATGTCGCAATGCGACATATTTTCGGGTCACAGGAAGCTAGCTGGGCAGTGCATTATACAGGTTGGACTGAAAAGACCCTGACTGCTCTTCTTAATAAGCTCGGGTATTCCATTGAGAAAGTAAATAGATTTACATACAAAGGAACATCAAATCTGGAAGTTTTCGCGCGTAAAGCGCAAAATGATCTTTCAAACGACGCTTCCACTAAAGTAGTCAAAAGTTTTCTGAAATCTTTCACTCTTGACGGATCTACATCTGAAAAAGAGATTTTATCTGTTTGGCTAAGTGAGTTTAAAAGCCAAGTAGCTAAAGGAGTACGGAAGTGAAAGGTGTCAGCGTGGTTATCCCCACTTATAATCGGGAAAAGTTTTTAACGGCAACCATAAATAGTGTACTTAAACAGACTGTCCCCGTTTTGGAGATTCTGGTTTGTGATGATGGGTCAATGGACCACAGTCGTCAGGTGATAAAGAAAATTGGCAGTACAAAGGTCCACTGGATTGCTGGATCCCACACCGGATTGCCAGCTGTAGCAAGAAATCGAGGTATTGAACGGTCAAAAGGGGAGTTGATTGCATTTTTGGACAGTGATGATACCTGGCTACCAGAAAAAATGGCCAGGCAACTACCTTTTTTTGACGACCCCAAAGTACTAGGGGTAAGCGCGAATGCTTTACGGATGGTGAAAACTATTGAGAGTGGTCGTGTTATCGTTGGAAACAATAGCAATCTTTCTGTTGCTTCTCTTTTGTTCCAAAATTCAGTCATCTGCAGTTCAATGGTGGTTCGTCGATCTGCCTTGGAAGCTACTGGGGACTTCTCTGAAAAAAATTCACTACGAGGATTTGAAGACTATGCCCTTTGGCTTAGGGTGGCAGCCCTTTTTCCGATCAGCTTTGTTGCCGAGCCGCTAGTTCGTTATCGTGACGAGTTTCAAGACAGTCTGCGTTATGAGTCCGAAAGGGATGTTGTGAAGCAAAAACTTGAAGTATTAAAAAATTTTCTTCCCTGGCTAATTTACCATTTTCCATTAATTATTTCATACCACATGCAATGATTGAGATTGGATTATTGGTTGTGGCAACAGGTAAATATATTCAATTTGTCGATCCTTTATGGAAGTCAACTAAAAGGTACTTTCTTAAGCAACGCAATATCAGAGTAACTATGTTTGTTTTTACTGATTCTGATACTGTTCCAGCTGGAACTAAACGCCTGTTTTGGGAACATCGCGCCTTCCCCTTCGCCACTCTTCTTAGGTACCATGTGTTTACAAAGTACCAAAAGACCCTAAAGAAGATGGACTACCTCTTCTATTGCGATGCTGACATGGAATTTGTTTCACTAGTAGGCGAAGAGATTCTTGGTAAACGAGTCGCCACCCTTCACCCAGGCTTTTATACTAAAGCTCGAAAAGATTTTACTTATGAAAATAATTCTAAGTCGACTGCCTATATTTCTCCTGATCAAGGGAAAGCGTATTATTGCGGTGGTTTCAATGGGGGAGAGGTAAAAGAATTTTTGAATATTGCCCGGATTCTAAAAAGGAATATTGATAAAGATTTGAAAAATGGCATTATCGCTTCACATAACGATGAAAGCCACTATAATTGGTATCTCGCTAAACACCTTCCCACGTTGGTTCTTTCACCCTCATACTGCTATCCAGAAGATCTCTTACCAGCGGTTCGGGCGAAAGATCTGAAAAGCGGGATTAATAAGTTAATTTGGTTTCCGAAGCAACTGTTGGAACTAAAACCAAAATTAATCGCCAGAAGCAAAGACCATAGCAAAATTCGGTATACCGGGATTCGACTGTTAATCGAAACACTTATCCAGTCTAAAGAAGTTCTTTTCCTGAAGGGTTTTACTATTCTTAACAGGGTTAGAGTTGAATGGGTTAGGCTAAAATGGCACTACTTAAGATTGAAGGAGCAAAGCTATCGTAATTATCTTTTGCAACCGCCTATAAAGGTTATTCAGGTCTCACAAAATAGCGCTGCTAACAGAATGCTCCTCGTCACAGTGGCCTTTAATTGCGTCTGGACTATAGAGGCGCAAATAGATGCTTTAAAAAAGAACCTTCAGGATCCTTTTACTCACATAATAATTGATAATTCTAGTGATAGTGCTAGACGATCAGAAATAGAACAAGTGGCTCGCACAAAGGGGGTGGGTTACATCTCTTTGCCGAAAACACCTTCACATATTTCACCGAGCATGTCTCATGGACTAGCTCTCAATTATGCTTGCAACTGGACTAGTAAGCACCTTGCGAAGTATGTAGTAATTGGCTTTTTGGATCATGATATTTATCCATTCAAGTCGACAAATCTATTTCCAATTATGAAAAAGCAGCCCTTTTACGGCCTCTTACAAAATAGAGAAGAAAAGTGGTACTTATGGCCGGGCTTCATGTTTTTTAATAGAGATTTCAGCAACAGTAAGCAAATAAATTTTCTTCCTCAAAATGGTCTTGATACTGGTGGAAGGAATTGGGAATCTATCTACCGCCACATAGAAAAATCTTCAATTGAATTTCCCCAGCAGTTTTACGTATCCCTCAGTGACTATAAAAAGCTTCGCAATATTAATGCATTTCCTAAAATACCAATTTCCAAAAAGAATCAGCTAGTGAAAAAAGATCAATTAATAGAGATAATAGATAGCTGGGTGCATGTGTTTAATGCGTCGAATTGGCGAAAAGCAAATGATAAGGAAAAAGAAGTTAAAGAATTCTTACTATGGCTAAACAAGCATTCATAAATGTAACATACGAATCTCTTGTCACACCACCACTTGCTATTGGTGCGTGGATACGAAAGGATTTTCCTGGTTTTGATAGGGATTACTTGGCAATCCATTGTTTAATCAGAAAGTATCAGCCCAAAACTTTCCTTGAAATTGGAACAAGCACGGGGTTGGGAACCAAAGTAATTTGTACAGCTATTGGGATTAGGAAAGCCCATTGGTGGAATTTATTTGGTTCCCACGACGTATCAACACCAAAGGTTTTTTCAATCGATGTACCTCCAGGTACTGATCCAACAATTATTTATCCCGCAAAAGAAGACGGTCACCCAGATAAGACAGGAAAATACTGCAAATTTCCCTTCACGCAGCTATTTGGCGACTCCCAAACATTTAATTTTAAACCGTACTATCCATTAGATGGTTGGTTCATCGATGGCAAACATAACTTTGAATTTGCTAGTAAGGATACAAGACAGGCTTTGAAGGCTAAAGCTAAGATAATTATCTGGCATGATATGCAAATCGAAGATGTTGCTCGTGCTGTAGAAATCGTTATGAGAAAGCAGAAACGATATAGCTGTTATCGTGTTGCGCAAACTCGAATCGCTTTCGCTGTACGCAAGATATCATAATGATTATTGTCAAATTAGTGGGTGGCCTGGGAAACCAAATGTTTCAATACGCGACCGCCCGCGCTCTTGCCGAAAGACACCGTTGTGAATTAAAGCTAGATACTAGTTGGTTCCGCAAGCCTGGATCAGATACCCGCCGTTCTTACGGTCTAAGAGTTTTCAATACCGTTAAGGCCCAAGCCACGAAACGGGAAATTAATGCTGTCAAACATCGGAGCGGAAACAAATTGGACCGAATATTAAGAAGCCATTTTCGGGGTTTTTTTCCGTTGCGTAAAAGCTATTTCTTTGAAGAAAGCGCTCTTCATTTTAGCCCGGAAGTCCTTAAACTGACCGATAATTCTTATTTGGAAGGCTTCTTTCAGTATTTGGCGTATTTTCAATCGATTGAAAAAATATTGCAGGATGAATTTCAGTTTATTAAGCAACCCAACAAGAAAAACAAGCTAATTTTAGATAAAATAGAGATACAAAATTCAGTGTCTGTCCATATCAGGAGAAAAGACTATATTTCTAATAAAAATTATCGTAGTTATTTTGCCCATCCTAGTAGGCTATATTATAAAAAGGCTATGGAAATGATTAATCGAAAAGTGCCCAGTCCTGACTTCTATATTTTTTCTGATGATATACCTTGGGTAAAAAAGCATTTTAAAAATAATCATAACATGCATTTTATTTCCCATAATAAAGGGAAAAACGATTTTGAAGACATGAGACTTATGCAAAGCTGTAAACACAATATCACTGCCAATAGCTCCTTTAGCTGGTGGGCAGCATGGTTGAACCAAAATCCTCACAAGATCGTAATTACCCCCCGTAAATGGTACCAAGACAAATTAGCCGAAATGACTGGGAAGTTTCCTCCTAATTGGACAAAGCTATAAATTATGAAACCACTCATTTCTTATAAGAAAAACGTGTTCTCCCAGAATGGTGAAGACGGAATTATTGCAGAAATTTTTAGACGTTTGAGGGTGGATAGTGGAGTTTGTATCGAATTTGGGGCTTGGGATGGAATTCATCTAAGTAATATCCGTAATCTGGTTATAAACGGTTGGACTGGAATATTTATTGAATCCGATAAGGAAAGGTTTAATCAACTAAAAAAGAATTATGCACAAAATAAAAATGTTATAAGCATTAACGCTACTGTCGGCTCTGGTATAAATAGCCTCCGAGCTATCTTTAGAAGAAAAGGTATCTCACTTTATTTAAATAAAATAGATTTTTTGAGCATAGATATTGATGGCCTGGATCATCATATTTTTGAGTCGTTAGATTTTAATCCTAAATTAATCTGTATTGAAGCAAATTCTGCCTTTTCACTAAATGAAAGTCTAAACCAAACTCTCTATTCGAAGGAAACGGGGAGATCTCTTCAATGCTTAACCACGATTGGTGAGTCTAAAAACTATGTTCTCATTTGCTTCACGGGCAATTGCCTTTTTTTAAGAAAGGATTTATTGGAGCAAACCAATTTGGAAGAGTTGTCTGTTAAAGAAGCTTACACAGCTTTCTTGGACTACCTAACAGAAAATGAGCGCCAATGGTTATTTCTAGTAAATCTAGGTTTAGTATTTCCGTACCGCCATTTCAAAAATACTTATCTTTCTCTTCAAAGTTTACATTTATTGCCTCATCAAATTGCCCTCGCTATTGGCAAACTCTTAAGAGCTAAATTACTCGGATAATGGATTTATGAATCGTTTTAAACCAGTAAAACTATCGGTAATAATGCCTGTATATAATGGTGCACTTTATCTACGAGAATCTATTGATAGCGTTCTTCGTCAGACCTTCACAAATTTTGAATTCATCATTATTGATGATGGTTCTACTGATAAAACACAAGAAATTGTTGAGTCTTATTCTGATTTACGAATTAAGCTAGTAAAAAACTCTAAGAATTTAGGAATAGTTGACAGCCTGAATATTGGTCTGGTTAAAGCAACTGGTGAGTACGTCATCAGAGTAGACGCCGATGATATCTGTGTTAGAACTCGTTTTGAGAAGCAGGTTAAGTTTATGGATGGTCACCCTACAGTGGGTGTTTGTGGAAGTGCCATAAGGATTTTTTCTAGAATTCCTGTGATTGGTATGACAATTGTAAAGCCTGTTAGCCATCGTGAGATCGTCTCGGAAATGCTTTTTCGCAATGTTATCCAACACCCAACTGTCATTTTGAGGAAAAACCTTTTCCAAAAGTACAAGCTTCGCTACCGGAGTTTATATCCACATGCGGAAGATTATGATTTGTGGTCCCGGGCCGGTAGGCTTTTTGATTTGGCAAATCTTCGTGAAGCCTTGTTGTATTACCGCTATCATTCAAAATCGATAGGCGCTACTTCTAATATCGTTCAACAAGCTAATGTTAGACAAGTCAGGCAAGAATATTGGAAATCATTGGGCATCAAACTTGATCCCGACGAAATTGCTTTATTGCACAGTGTCTGCGACCTGTCTGTTGCTCCGATAGACGAGTTTACAGCTGCAAAGGTAGGAGCAGCCTTGTTAAGCTTTCAGTCCCAAGTGAATAAAAAAAATCTCTTTCCGCCGAAGTTTATTTCTAAACATACCTCCAAGCAGTGGTACGCTTTTTGTGCCAAACTCTCCACTCTTGGCCTAGTGGCCTGGAGATTATATTGGCAGTCTCCTCTTAGCAAAGCGGCAGCTTTGAGCATTTCAGATCGATTAATTTTCCTAATGCATTGTTCATTAAAAATGAGCGACTTTACTCTCCAAAGGAAACTTGCCAGACTGATTGCCGGTTGGTAGTCTCAATATATGAAAATACATACGATAGAGAAAATTGGCTCCGAAAACAGTTTACGGCTGCAATTTCCCATAACCTTTGACGGCAAGGAAAGGAACTTCCCTACTGCTTTGTATTATCAAATAGAGAAAAAATTTGAATCCTTGTTAAGTTTAAATAGCGACAGTGCTCTGGTGGCCATGCTCCTTTTGGCAATGAACCTTAAAGAGGATATCTTTGTGGAAGGATCCGTTTCAGAACAATTGATTAATAATTTGCTGAAATATCAAGATATTGTTCATGAATGGTTTCCCAAAACCTTCTACAAAATAAAAATATCTGCCGAGCACATTGTTAGCGAAACTAAATTGAAGAACAAAGCCGTGGGGATGGGTTTCTCTGGAGGTGTAGATTCCTTCTACACTCTTTGGAGCCATCTTGCCCCGCAAGAAAAAGATGCTTCAAAGAGGGTGACCCACGGGATCTTTGTTCATGGTTTTGATTTTTCTCTGCCTAAAAGAGCCAGCTATGATCGCGCCTATGAGGCCTACAAGGTAATGCTTGAAAGCCTTGGCCTTACTCTAATTGGTGTGGAGACTAACATCAGGCAGTTCACTGATTATTACAGTTGGGAGATGGCCCATGGCTCCGCCCTGGGAAGTTGTGCCTTACTGTTTGAAAAAGTTTTTGGCACTTTTTACATTGCCTCGTCAGATGTTCCAGCGGCACTTAAGCCACTTGGCTCGCACCCCGACCTTGATCCACTGTTATCTAGCAATCAGATGACGGTAGTTCATGATGGATTGCAAAGTTCAAGGGTAAAAAAGATAAAAGCCCTTATCACCTGGCCACTCACTTACGATAATCTTCGGACTTGTTGGAGAAATCAGGACGGAGTGAAGAATTGTGGGCGGTGTGATTATTGTCTGCGGGTAATGGCAATCCTGGAAGCATTTGGAGTTTTAGGAAAGTACACAACCTATCCTCCCTCGTTCTCTTATAACAGCTTAATAAATGCTCAATTTGTCTCAAAAAATCGCCAAATAATTGCCGACGAGATTATTGCTCTGGCTAAGAAGAATCATAATGAAAAACTCGCCGGTGCAGTAAAACGGGCTAAAGAGCGTGGTGCCCTGCTTTTTAAAATCAAACCACTTACTGACTTTGTTGACCAGACGATTTATCACCTTATGCATAAGTACCAATGACAATCATTCTTGACTGTGGTAGTTATCATTTGCAAAACCTCGGTGATATCGCCATGCTCCAAGTGACTGAGCAGCAGATGAGAAAGTTTTGGCCCGAAGCAGGGATCTATGTTCTGACTCTCGTCCCCAAACGGTTGGCAGAATTTTGTCCACTAGCTTTGCCCTTGTCCACAGCGAGCCGTTATTTGTGGTTGGAACAACACCTCAAACGCATCAGCCATAAAGAACAGTGGGAGCAATTTCTTCATACCGCTGGTGCTCAAATTACGGCTAAACCTGAAGAATTTAACCAAGTTTTTGCAAAGACCGATGCGGTAGTAGTCAGTGGCGGGGGCTTTATGAACGACATTTTTATCGATCACGCCATTGATGTTTTAGATATGCTTGGGGAAGCCCAAAATCAGGGAAAGTGTACCGCGATGTTTGGTCAAGGATTTGGACCAGTGACTAATCCTGCTTTACTTGAGCGGATGAACCAGGTATTACCCCGTCTGGCAGTAGTAGGGCTACGGGAGAAATTATCCGGTCGTTCCTTAGTTAAAAATTTGGGGGTAACCGATCCCCAGATTTTTGTGACCGGGGACGACTCTCTGGCTTTGGCTCCAAACAGAGAAAAACCAGGGGAGAGTATTGGGGTCAACTTGCGACTCTCCTACTATTCTGAGGTGACCCATAATCAAAGGCGAGCGGTAAAAGAAGCTGTTTTGGCTTTAACCGGGGAACTAGAAACTAAACTCGTTCCCTTGCCCATCTCTTTTTACCCGCAAGAGTCAGATGTTAAGAGTTTAACGTCTCTGTTTCCGGCCCAACTCTATCGCTACCCACTAGAGCGGGACGAAGAGTCGACTGTTCAATCAGCCTTGGCGCGCGCAGCTAGCTGTCGTACTGTTATTACTGGGAGTTATCATGGGGCGGTGTTTGCCCTGGCTTGCGGGGTTCCAGTAGTGGCACTGTCAGGCTCAACCTATTATTTGGATAAATTTTTGGGTTTGGCAGATTTGTTTCCCGAAGGAGCGGTTCAAATTGTAGGTTTGGCCGATCGTTTTTTGCGTCTAAATCTGCAGTCGGCGACCAGAAAGGCCTGGGCTAAAGCCCATCTGCTAAAAGAGAAAATTTTACAAAGCGCAAAAGAACAAGCCCAACTGAGAGACCAAGCATATGAGAGGTTTTACGCTATACTTGAGCCATGAAATCATTTTGGTTTGTTGCGCTTCTTTTGGTGGTCTCATTTAAACAATTGTTGTGGATTTCTGCTCTGCCAATCTTTCAGACGCCCGATGAACAGGCACACCTTGCCCAGCTGGCGTACTTAGCCGAACACCAGGTAACTAAAGTGCCAACCAATGTCGATTTATCCTTAGAAATTGCCACCACAGAAGAACTGCTTGGTACAAGACGTGATTCGTACGGCAATAATAAATTTACCTATCACCCTGAATTTAATATTACCTACAGTAAGGACCAAACTGGAATCTTTGAAGTGGCGATGGCTACCCTTTCTGGGTCAGCAAGAACGGTATATGTGGGTGGGGAAGCAGCTCACTATCCACCACTCGGCTATGTGACTTCTCTACCATTCTATTATTTAGCCTATGATAGCTCGCTTATTGAGCGAATCTTTGCCTCTCGACTTCTTAATCTGATCATCCATCTTCTTCAGGTGCTGGTCGCCTATAAAATAGGTAAAACCATTTGGAAAAAGGAAAGGGAGGCTCTAGTGTTAGGCATTCTGGTTTCTTTTCAACCAATGATCTCCTTCGTGGCAGCGGGAATTCATCCGGATAACCTGCTTAATCTTTTGTACAGTTTGGGACTACTGTTTTTGTTGCGAGTTATCCGTGACGGGCTGCGCCTAAAACATCTTGTCGGCCTGGGTATAGTTCTAGTACTGGGTTTTTACACCAAACAACTCATTTTTCCGTTTTTTCCCCTAGCTCTGGCGACTCTGACCTATGTTCTACTTAAGAAAAAACGCCTGTTAGCTCTCGGCAGCTCCTTAGTCGTTCTTTTGGGACCAATCCCGCTATTTTTTGTTCCCATCTCGCTGCCCTATCTGCCTTTGGCTACGGTCCATCATATTACGTTGCCCGAGTACCTTAATTTCCGGCTTAAGCGCCTAGTGTTTGAAATGTGGCCTTGGTACTGGGGAGTGTTTCGCTGGTTAAGTCTCGCCTTGCCCCGAGAAGTCATGCGACTAATTACCCGGGTGGCCCTGCTGGCAAGTGTAGGAATAGGTATCTATTTTTTGAAAGTAGTCACTAAAAGACAACCGCTAACTTTTGAGGCCAAGGCGGCGATTCTTTTTCTGGTCTCGACCCTAACCTATATTATTTACCTATTCCTATGGGATTTTCGCTTAATGGACTACTTGGGTTTTTCTCAGGGCCTCCAGGGCCGTTATCTATTCCCCAATATTGTGGCTCATCTAGCCCTGTTCCAACTAGGAATCATGACCTTGTTTAGCTTTAGAAAAAGACTGCAACAAGCGGTACTGGGTGTTTTAGCTGCCGCGATGGTGGGGCTAAATGTCGTTTCTTGGTGGCTCCTCTCCACGAGCTATTACGGAACTGAGTGGCAGATGTTTCTGTTGCGCGCCTCACAGTACAAACCCGACTGGATTAAAGAAATGATCGGACTCCTGATACAATAACTTTAATGCGTAGTCTGACTCAAAGCATCATCCTAACCGGCGGTACCGTCGTTAACTCTGTCTTGGGATTAGTATTTTACATTGTTATCGGCCGCACACTTTCTCTTGAGGCAGTAGGTTATTTTTCCTTTCTTTTAGGAATTGGGGTGCTTGCCGCTGACATTGGCGATCTAGGGGTGAGCCCCAGCATTATCCGCTTTGGACACGGTGACAGATTCCGAGCGGTTTTTTCAGTCGCTCTCCTTCAGCGAACTATGGTTGGTGCCATTTTTTTTGCCACTGCGCTGATAGCCCAACAATTCTATCCCGCTAATTTCTTTCTATCAGCGCTAGTGGCCTCATGCTTACTGCTCCTTTCTACAATCCTGCAGTCATTTTTAGCCAAACAAAGGTATGGTCTTTATGTTGGCGCCAGTCTTCTGAGCAATATTTTTCGCTTAGGAGCGGTACTAGGGCTCATCTCAGGGAGTCTGCTGACGATAGACAGCGCCCTCCTAGCTATGGTGGCCGCCAATCTCCTAGCTCTTAGTCTTGGGTTTATCGCCCTTTGTCTTTTAGAGAGAGGGCTTCCTTTGGTAAGGTCGGGTTTGAGCAAAATGTTGGGAGAAATGGCCCGTTTTGGCAGCTTTCTCGGTTTTTCGCTTTCGGTTAGCGCCCTAGCCTCCAAACTGGATAATCCCTTAGTCTTTTCGCTGGCTGGTCCCCAAGCGGCGGGGCTGTATTTTACCGCTCAGCGCTTAAGTTCCATTGTTCCCCAGGTAGCCGGCTCTCTTGATGGTGTCTTTGCCCCGAAGTTTTCTAAAGGCGAGGAAATTCGCAAACACTTTCGGGAATACGTGCTTTTTGCCGGTGTAGCAGCGCTAGGAATCTTGGTCGTGGTACCTTTCACTCCCTTGTTGCTTGCCTTTATCTTCGGTCCCAAATACGAGCTGGCAGCTCGGCTGCTTCAGGTTCTGTTTGTGGGAATGAGCCTTTTTATCTTTTCTGGTCCCTTCACTTCCTCACTGATATACCGGTTTAGTCAGACCAAGCTCCATTTTTTTACATCTCTTGTGCAACTGGCACTGAGCGTCGCCTTTATGGCTCTGCTAATTCCCCATTTTGCGGCCACTGGGGCGGCTTTGGCCTTTGTCATTGTCCAAGGACTGGATCTAGTAGCCATGATCAGTTTATATATAATCTTTAATTCGCGTGATCAAAATAACCACTCACACTCTCGTTAAAAACGAGGAAAACTTTATCTGGTTTGCCCTCAATTCCGTTCGCAAATTCGCCACTGAGATGCTCGTCTTTGATGATAATTCCACTGACAAGACCGCTGAAATTTTGAACTCAATCCGCGACCCTAAACTGAAAGTTACTAGAGGGACCTTAACCACGGCAGGAGACATTCGTAATACTATGCTTAAGGAAACCAAAACAGATTGGTTTCTTTTGCTGGATGGAGATGAAGTCTGGAATGAAAAGACACTTGAGAAACTACTGGATTTCTTGGAGGATTGTCCTCGGGATGTTTGGGGAGTTGTGATGAGAACAAGAAATTGTATCGGAGACGTCTATCATTATCAGCCCGAAAGTGCGGGACAATACACCCTGTTAGGTAGAAAGGGTAATCTAAATATTCGCGCCTATCGGAAACTTCCCAACCTACAGTGGTGTTGGGATTATCCCAGGGAAACTTACTGTGATTTGAGAGAAAATCCTATCAATAACCAAGATGCTCATTTGCGTTTTTTTGATGACCACTATTGGCATATGACCTATTTGCCAAGGACGAGTAGCACGGCAGAGCGCAAACATCCCCAGCGACTCAAGACGGAATGGGGAATTAAAATTAAAAATGTATCGGAATTACCAGAAGTTTTTTTTGTTGATCGGCCGTCCATGGTTCCTAATCCCTTACAAAATAGGAGGTCTAGCTACACATTGCGTGCCAGCCTAGTGAGCCCACTGTTGCGCTTGAAAAGGAGTCTACAATGAAACGAGCGGCGATTAAGAGAAAGATTTGGCAAAATGAAAGGTATTACCAACATATTGCCACCATTGACCGATTTGATCATCCGGGATTTCTTTTCATAAAAGCGAAAAGTAAAACTGCTAGTGCCATTTTAGATGTAGGCTGTGGTGATGGCAGTAAATTGTCGAATTTCGGAAGCGCGCAGTCTCGCTTATTTGGGTGTGACATCAGCAGTGCGGGGATTGCTCGGGGGAAAAAATTGTATCCCCAAATCAAGTTTTCGGTATTTGACGGGCTGACACTGCCGTACGAGGATAATTTCTTTGATTTGGTGACGACGATGTTTGTTTTGGAACACACCAGCAATCCAGAGCCATTAATTAACGAAATGGTAAGAGTGACAAAAATAGGTGGCTATATAGCCTTTCTGGCACCTAATTTTGGCGCTCCCAATAGAGCCTCGCCAAACTTTGTGGGATCAAGATGGAAAAAACTAGCTTGTGGACTGCTTAATTTCTTTTTGATCAGTGGGAAAAACTTAAACTGGCAACTTGTCGAACCCAAGGCGCTATCTATGGATTCATTTACTATTGACAGTGATACGACTGTCGAGCCTTATGTTTACTCGCTGCAGCATTTTGTAAAAAATTTAAATTGTCACATTGTTTTTAGCTCCTCTTATTGGGAAATGGAGCAACCGGGGGCAAAATTTCTGCAAAGACTGTTTAAATTCTTAGGAACGAGCGGGCTTGCCCCATTTAAATATTTCGGCCCCCACCTTTTTGTATTTGCACAAAAGAAATGAAAATAGCCTTTTTAAGCTTATATATGGGACATGTACCAAGGGGGGTAGAAACTTTTGTATTTGAAGTAGCTAATAGGCTCGCTAAAAAACACGAGGTGACCGTTTATCAGGGTGGACCCACGCTAAAAGGTGCGGTCTACAAAACAGTGGAAGTAACTACAGAAATTGATTGGAACCAAAAAGATTCTCGAGGAACCCTATTGAAATTGTTTTTAATAGATTACTGGAGCCTTCTTCTTAAAAAATTCACCCTGGCAACCCTAAAGCTGTTCGATTCCTCTGTAGACATCGTCTTCCCCACGAATGGAGGCTGGCAAAGTGTGTTGATCAGGCTCTGGTCTATGGTAAAAGGTATACCCATGGTCATTGCCGGCCAATCTGGTCCCGGAGTCGATGATAGGATTAATCTCCTCTGTCGTCCCAATACCTTTATCAGTTTGACAGACTATCAAAGCCAGTGGGCCAAGCGAAATGGTTTCGGTGTTCCGGTAATAAAAATTCCGAATGGAGTGGATTTAGGGGTGTTTAATCCCAAGATTACACCAGCCAAAGTCGATTTGCCCAAGCCCTTAATTGTGTGTGTGGCTGCACTGGAGCCCGGCAAAAGAGTGGATCTCACCATTAAAGCGGTCAGTAGACTTAAAAAGGGGAGCCTTCTCATTATGGGAGCTGGCGATGGGAAAAAAGCCTTGGAAGCGCTTGCCAGTGAACTGCTTCCCCATCGCTTTAAGATTATCCAAGTAACCCACGATGCAATCCCAGGTTATTATAATGCCGCCGATGTAGTGACTATGACCCCCCAGACTAGCGAGTCCTTCGGAATTGTCTATGTAGAAGCTATGGCCTGCAATAAACCCGTGGTGGCCACTAATGATCCCATTCGGAAGGAAATTATTGGGAAGGCAGGACTGCTGGTAGATCCGGAAAATACCCAGGAATATACAGCGGCTTTGGAAAAAGCTTTGAGTAAAAGCTGGGGAGACATTCCGCGTAAACAAGCAGAAAAGTATTCCTGGGATACTATTGCTAATCAATATGAAGATCTTTTTGAGTCATTGTTAAAAAAGGAAAAATAATGGCAGATATTTTTACATCTATTATAAGATTCTTCCAAAAACAAACCACTCTTTTGTTCGTGGTGGTTATTGTTTTTCTCACGGCACTGGTACTTACTATAGGGATTAATCGACCCTTTGTGGGACATCACGATGCTAATAATCGAATGTACCGCTTGGCGGCCCTCAACTATCTGAAACACGGTCTTATAGAAACAAAACTGGGGCAAGTGATTGCCCCTCCTACTGAAATAATGGCGATGGGACATTTCTACACTCATCACCCACCTCTACTATCCTTGTTTTTAGCACTCTCCATTGGAATTTTTGGTGATACGTACTGGAGTGTGCGCTTAGTGCCTTTACTTTTTTCATCAATTACTGCTGGTGTGTTTTTTCTGCTCCTTAGAAAATTTTTTTCCCTGGAATCATCATTGCTTGCAGTCGGATTTTGGCTAGCAAGCCCAATGTTTCTTTTCTTTGGAAAAATGGCCAACCACGAGCCCTTGACTCTCCTCTTTCTTACTCTAGCGGTGTACGGGTGGGTGACTAAGAGAAAAAGACTACTCTATCTTGCCCTTTTCCTATGTCAGTGGACTGGGTGGCCAGCCTATTATCTAGCTGCCATCATTTTCATTTTTACACGGGATACTAAAGTAGTGCTTTTATCATTGATTGACGCTATTTTCTTTGTTGCCCATACACTTCTTTTAACCGGTTCACCTACGGGTGGGGGACTAATGGAAATATTTCTTTTTAGAACCGGCCTGAGTCCTAAAGTGGGAAATGTGGTGGAAACATATACGATGCAGAAATTTTTACACCAAGAAATATCCTGGCTTTACCACCTCTTTAATCCGGTGCTGGTATGGATAGCATCCCTCGGGGTTGTCTTAATCCTGAAAAGAAAAATTTTAGGAGAAAAGGAAAGAGTGGGGTTAACGTTCCTGCTTATTGCTACAATCCATATTTTCCTCTTCAGAACGGGTGCTAATAGACATGATTACTGGCTCTATTATTATTTACCATTTTTGAGTTGGATGGTAGGCTATGTTTTCGCGTACTTTAGCGACCGGCGGCCATTGGTGAGAAGGGTCGTGGTCTATTTGGTTGGCGTACTACTGTTGGGGCTCGCCATCTTCCAAGGTCAACCATTCTTCTGGGCACTGCAAAATAGAATTGAAACTACTGAGTCTGGTCAACCACTTTAAATCTTTCGTACCACTCCACACTGGGGTTAGGAATTTTTTTATAGTATAGTTGCTTAGGTGTCACCGAAGTCATTATATAGTTTGGGTCCTGGTCTAGTCTTTCACTAAGCGTGATTACCGCCGCTTCATTCATAGGCCAAAAAGCATTGGGGTTTTGACCGTCACGCAGATCCAGAACAATAAGATCTGGCAGATATTTCCAATATTCTCCTCGCAGTAACATTAGTTTTTGTCGGTGAGTGAGATGAGCTCCCAAGCTATTTTGAGTCATGACAAAATTACTAGGCGGGAGACTGTCAAGAAACTTTCTTTCAAATTGCATAGTCTGGGTATGCTCATAAAAAGCAGAATTATATACCAGTGCTAGTGGCCCGTGGTAAAAAAATCGATGTAAGACTATGACAACGGCGATAATGATTAGACCATGAAGCCAGATAACTTTTTGATACCACTTATATTTTGACAACCGTTCTACTCCTAGGATCGCTCCGAATGCTAGAAGCACACTCAAAATGGCATTATAGTGAAGGCCAAGATCCCATCTTGCAGCTCCAGAGTTAAGGACAAAGCGAGTAAATAAATCCTGAAGTATAGTGGGCAGAAAGGTTGTTGCAGATAGTGGCAGAAGTCCAAAGGTAAAGAAAGAGACTACTGTCATCTCTATTTTAATTGGGGGAGAGTAAAGCTGAGTAATCGTTGTTTCTAGTGTGTGGGAAACAGCACTGTATGGATAGGTATAACCCGCTATAGCTGGCATGACGAACTTAATGAGTGTGAAATAGTATAAAAATGAAAACAGTAAGAGCAAGACTCCCCAAAGTAGTCTTTTTTCAAAGAACAAGTAAATACCTAGCCCCACTCCAATAGCTGCAAAATTTTCTTTTAAACCCATGGTTAAAAAAAGGAATGTAAAGAAAAAAGCGATCCTTTTCTTAATTAGGGAGAAAAGAGCTAAAGAGAGAAGCAGCATTGCAAACAAATCATTGTGATAATTAGCGATGATGGCGTTTTGCGTACCAATATAGAAACAAAAAGCGAAGAGGAGGGCGAAAATCATCAGTTTATTTTTGATCTTTTCTTTTGCGATAAGAAAAAGCATAAAAGCACTAGCGGTGACAAATAAGTTTTCTGTTATGAGAAGTATCTCGTACTTGGAAGTAAAAAAATAAATCGGTGATAAAAGATACATTACTGGGGAAAAATGGTCACCTAGCTGGTTAACTAGAGAGGGTCTGGTTAAATCTACCAAGGGGGCGTTACCATGGGCGACTTGCCAAAGAGCCGAGTCAAAGAAACCGTGATCCATGTAAAAAGCTTCAAACTGCCAAAATCTATTGAGTACAACTAGGTTGATAACTACGAAGTAAACCCCTAGAAAAAGGAGTATGTACCACCATTGTTTAGTAAAAGTAATAAGTTTTGTTTTCACCTGAAATGCAGCCAGTTATTTATATCTTGATCAAACGACACCTTGGTTTCTTCCTCACTTAAATAAAATTGCTCCAGTTTGTAGCCATCTTTAAAGATTAGACTTTGTGATGGCTCTTTTTTTAATTGCAATGAATTTTGCAAAAAACCGCTCGGATCTGGTTGCCAGGGTAGATCGTACTCAGGTGGTCCTGCTAGCTCCACAAAAGTTTCTGGCAGTTTTTGGTACAAATGAACTTTTTTGTCAGGATGTAATTTTTGTTGAAAGACCACCGGATATTTGGACCGATACCCTTGAATATCCGGTGAGTAAAGAAAAAAACCAAAATCCTTGTTTCTTGCTTCCTCAAACGTTACTTTTGCTATCCGGTTGTGAAATTGCCAAGACATTTGCCGCTGGCCAATTTGTGACAGGTCAAAGACCAGTGTCATTGTTTGCCACTGGAGCTGGACGACTGTGAGAACTAAAACAACCACAATCATTAAGACACGGCTGAAGCTTTGTAAGGCGGCAACGAGAAATAAAAAGGCCACCGGAAAAAGAGGGAAGTAATAATAGAAGCCCCAACCACCCTGGTGAATAAGAGACAAAACATAGAAGCCAATGTAAAAATAGCCAAAGAAAAGTGACAGGTAGTCTTTTTTCAATGTAGCTCGAATGGTTAAGAGAGCTGCCCCAAGAAAAAGCCAAAAACTAAAATTATTCCACTCAGTTGGTAAAAAGAAAGTTCCAGAAGTTAGCATTGCCCCCGCACGGTCTGTGAGTTTGGCTACGAAACTTTGGTAGGCGGGGGCGTGGTGGCCACTTAGGTACAAGACCACAGCCCGGGATAAAGAGAAATTATGGCGGAGATCAAAAGCAATATAGCTAAGGAGGGGAGGAATAAAACCAACGAACCCTAGTGGGCTATAAGCGGGAAGGCGCTTCCTGAGGGTAAGTGTACCAATGAGCAAGAATGATAGAACAAGTAACGGTGCTCCTACTGCAATCTGAAATTGAAAGATTAGCCCACCAATAAAAGCGTGTAGTAGCAAAAACTTTAATTCTTTTGTCTTAAGAAATAATAAGAGTGTGCCTAAAAATATTGGCATGCAGATAAGAGCGCCACTCGGGTTAAAAAAAGCTCTAGTGAAGCTGACCATTTGCACACTGATAAGCAGTGTGACCAGATAGCTAGCGGTGGTTCCTAGAAACTTTTTCCCCAGCCAAAAGGTCGTTCCAATCTGAAAAATACTCAAGAGTACCCAGAACCAGCCAACAGCAATTGGGTCTCCTTGCCCAAGGAAAAAAGCGGGAAAGTTGAGATAGGACCATAGAGGCCCGTGGAAAAATCCTGGCGCTGCTCCAGATCTGGGACCAATGAGAATAAAGCCTTTATCTTGAATTTCTTGAAGAAGAAGAAAGTCGCGAGCAATATCAGCGTCATACATAATATCGCCGGAAGCAACATATAATGCGGAGGCAATAATTGACCCAATGATGGGTAAACTAAGAAGAAAATTGCGGATGTTAAGACCGTCTGGCCAGTATTTCAAATTGAAATCAAAGGTAATTAAGCTTACTATGAAGGAATAATCTCTATGACTAAACTTAGTGTGATTATACCAGTTTATAACGAGGCGGAAGTTATTACCAACTGCCTTGACAGCTTGTATAAGCAAACCCTAGCTGATCAGATGGAAGTGATCGTTGTTGATGATGGATCAACAGATAGTACAAAGTTAAAAATTAAGAGCCCAAAGTTTAAAGAGCTCGTATTTCTTGAGCAGCAGCACGAAGGACCTGGGGCAGCCAGAAATCTGGGTGCCAGCAAAGCTAAGGGAGAGATTCTTGTTTTTGTTGATGCGGATATGGAATTCGCCCCCGATTTTTTAGAAAAACTTATTGCCCCGATTGGCAAAAATGGAGTTATTGGCACTTTTTCTAAAGAGGAATTTCTTTTGAATAAAGATTCTGCGTTAGCTCGGTGTTGGAACCTCAACCTAGGTCGGCAAGCCAATCGAATGCATCCGGACAATTACCCTAATACCCAAAATGTTTTCCGTGCTATTTTGAAAGCGAAATTTAATGAAGCTCAAGGTTTTGAAACAACTATTGGTTACACCGATGACTGGTCACTGTCTCGCAAGCTAAAAACCCTTGCTGTTGTTGCTCCTGGTGCAATCTATTTCCATGCTAACCCCCACAAATGGTTAGAGATTTGGCAGCAGGCCCGCTGGTTTGGGAAAAACGAATTTCTTACCGGTAGTTTTGTTAGAAAACTTTACAATTTGTATCGGTATTTACCGTTCCTTTCCATGATTAAAGGCATCTATGGTGCGATAAAATATCAAGAGCCACAGTTCGTTGCTTTTAAGATTGTTTACGATACTGGAGTATTTATCAGTGTGCTATTTTCCTTTTTAGGTGAACAGAAAGCAAAATAATATGATTTTTTTGGTGGGGATTTTGGCACTATTTTTGCGATTGCTTCAATTGAATCAATCGCTTTGGCTTGATGAGGCCATCACTGCTGTCGCTCTTAGGAATCTAACACTTTGGGAACTTATCACCCGTTTCGCTCCGGGAGATTTCCATCCGCCACTTTATTATATTGTCCTTAAACTTTGGACCAATGTTTTTGGCTACAGCGAGGTGAGTTTGCGATTTCCGTCAGTGATTTTTTCAGTACTGACGGTTTTTGCAGTCTATGTTATGGGCAAAACGCTGTGGAACAAAAGGGCAGGATTAATTGCTGCTTTTCTATGGGCAATCAATCCCTTAGCCCTCTATTACGGCCAAGAGGCGAGAATGTATTCACTGGAAACCCTTCTTGTTAGTCTTTCAATCCTCGCTTTTATTCAAAAGAAAAACCTTTCTTTCATTATTTTCTTCACCCTTGCCCTGTATACGGATTATCTTCCGGGCCTTTTGATTCCTGTGTTTCTAATTGCCACAAGAGAGAAGAAAAAGGAAATTCTTTCTCGCATTGGGGTAATTATGTTGTGTTTTGCGCCTTGGCTGCCTGTTTTGGGTAACCAACTACTCACGGCTCAACAGTCCCTTAGTAATTCACCTCTCTGGGCCAGTGTTCTTGGTAGTTTTGAACTCAAGGCTTTGCCCCTGACATTTACTAAATTCATTATTGGGCGAATCACCATTGATAATAAATATCTTTATGGGGGCACCATGGTGGTTCTGGGAGGACTCCACGCCTTTATTTTGTCTCACTCCCGAAGTCGTCTTGTATGGCTATGGCTGGTGGTTCCCGTTATTTTGGGCCTAATAGTGTCAATTAAGATTCCGATCTATTCGTACTTTCGTTTCCTCTTTGTTTTACCAGCCTTTAGTCTTCTTCTCACTGATGGCGTGCGAAAATCAAAAATACTTTTTTTGAGCGTTTTTCTTGTTAGCCTTGTTTCTTGTGGAGTTCTTTTGACGAAACCTCGCTTTCAAAGAGAAGATTGGAAAACCGCCGCAGCTTTCATTAATAGTCAAAGTGGCGAAGTCTTAATGCCAAGCACGGCACAAGCCGCTCCATTATATTATTACAATGTGGGTTGGCCAGTTAGAGACGATACTCGGCCACCTAATAACCCAAGGGTCTATTTACTAAGGTATGTCCAAGAAATTTTTGATCCAATGGATAAATTGCGAGGTGCCTTAGAAATGGGTGGCTATCAAAAAGTGAGCGAACATAATTTTAATGGAGTAATTATTTGGGTGTACGAAACAATTAATTAGGGACAATTTACCAAGCCTGCTTTTAATTTTTTTACAACTTAACCTTTACGGTATTTTTATATTTGTGTGATGTTTTCTCTGAGACGATATTGGTTTTATTTCTTGATCACAGCCGCGATCACGGTAAGTTATTATTTGCTCGCAACTAGAGGGACAACTCAGATCCCCCACGATCTTGATTACTTTAACCCCCTGGCCAGAAGTTTTTTGCAGGGCAAAACAGATCTCCCCAGCCCAGTGGTTACTTACGACCTCTCTAGCTTTGGGGGTAAATGGTATCCCTATTGGGGTCCGCTTCCGGCCTTATTACTCATTCCGGCCCAATTATTACTACGGAGATTTATTCCCACCCTTTACCTCTCGCTTTTTTGTCTTGGCGCTTCGGCCATTGTCGTTTGGGAATTACTTGGTCGGTTGCCAGCCATATTCAACATAGAACCGTTAAGTCGTCTCACGAAGGTGATGTTCTTTAGCTTGTTGTATTTTGGCACTAGCCTTGTTTTTGTCGGTACCCACTCCGGCGTCTGGTATGTATCCCAAGCGGTGTCCTTCTTACCACAAGTTATTGCCTTAAGTATTTTACTCAAGAACCGTTTGACGCCCAGGGATTATTTATTGGCATCACTTTGCATTAGTCTGGAATTTCTGGGACGACACACAACGATCTTAACGGGTAGTTTGCTTGTTTTGCGATTGGCTGATGATTGGTTTTTCAATCATGAGAGTCTTTTGGTGCTTAAGAGGAAGATTTTGTTTGCGCTTGTTCCTTTTCTTTGTTTTTTGGGCTTGTTTTGTCTTTACAATCTGGCTCGCTTTGGGTCACCTTTAGAGACCGGCTTTAGATTTCAAGATCAGTCCAGGTGGGATCTTATTACCAGAGCACCCTTTGGACTATTAAGTTGGCACTATATTCCAAGAAATTTGTGGCTGATTTTTTTTGAATTGCCCCGAGTTACTTTAGGACCAGCCGGCATAAAATTAATTTTTAATCACGAGGCAATGTCTATCTTTTTTGTTACCCCGTTTCTTTTGACAATTTTTCTGACTCTGCGAAAAGAAAAGGAGCGGTGGGCGAAACTTCCTTACCGACTCGTTGTTTACTTATGGGCGAGCTTTGTGCTCCTTCTTATTCCGTCCTTGTTGCTATTCTCTCCGGGTCTTTATCAGTTTGGTCTTCGCTATAGTGTTGACTTTATTCTCATTCTTTTAATCTTGGGGATAGTTGGGTTAAGGGGAAAACTAAGTTTCTTAGCTGTTCTAAGTATTATTGCTGCCGTGGCCATTAACCTATATAGTCTATTTATACTTCCTTAATTAAATAAAATGAGAATTGGTATTGATATTAGTCAAATTGTGTTTTCGGGTACTGGCGTTGCCATGTATACCCGCATGCTAATTGACGAGCTCCTTAAAATTGACCACCAAAATGACTATATTTTGTATGGTTCCAGTTTGCGACAAAGCGGGCAATTTAGGTCATTTGCCAAAAACAAAAAAGTGACTTCCAGTTTTTGGTCCATTCCGCCAACCCTTAACACCATTCTTCATAACGATCTTCACACTGTGCCCATAGAGACATTTACAGGCCAACTTAATCTCTTCCATGCCAGCGATTGGCTCTCTCCTAAAACCCAGTGTCCCAAGGTCACCACTATTCATGATTTGGTCGTCTACCGTTCCCCAGAGTCGACTCACCCTGCCATTATCGCCACCCAGAAAAAGACGCTAGCGCTGGCTAAAAAGGAATGTGCCCATATCATCGTCGACTCACAGGCAACAAAGCAAGATTGTATGGAAATTTTAGGAATTCCAGAAAAAATGATGTCTGTTATTCATTTAGCTTCTGGCAATAATGCTGTTGCCTTTTCGCAAAGAAGTGAGGTGGAAAAAAAGGAAGCTGCAAGGCGTGCGTTAAAGACCTATCAAATTACAAAGCCTTACTTTTTCGCTGTAGGTACTAGGCAACCTCGAAAAAATATCGACCGTCTCATTGAAGCTTTCAAACTTTTTCCAAAAGACAGTTGTGAGCTGGTTATCGCGGGCAACTACGGTTGGGGTAACGAAATGAGCAATGAGCAATTGGCAATGAATAATATAAAAATTCTGGGATTCGTTCCAGAACAGGAGCTTGGAGGTCTTTATTCTGGTGCACTGGCTTTTGTCTACCCGAGTTTGTATGAAGGATTTGGTATTCCTATCTTGGAAGCCATGACTATTGGCACGCCAGTGATCACCTCCAATTTATCCAGCATGCCGGAAGCGGGAGGTAAAGCTGCTATCTATATTGATCCTTTTTCAGCGAGTGATCTGGCCGAGAAAATGAAATTCGTTTTGGATTTATCATCCAGTAAGCGGGAAAAGTTGATTGATCTGGGCAAAACTCACGCTAAGACATTTACCTGGGAAAAAACAGCTAACGAAACCTTGAAAATTTATCGAGCATTTTCCTCATGAATGTAGCTTCGCTATCAGTTTTTTTCCCGGCTTTCAATGAAGAGGATAATATTGCTCGCACCATTACTGAGGCGAAAAAAGTTTTAGTGCCACTTAAGATCCCCTGGGAGATTATTGTTGTTGATGATGGATCCTTTGATGGTACAGCCAGAGAAGCAGTAAAGACTAGTCAGGGAGACAAACGGATTCGCGTTATTAGTCAAAAAAACGGAGGTTATGGAGCGGCACTGCAAACAGGTTTTAAGGAAGCCAAATATGACTGGATAGTTTATACTGATGCCGACGGACAATTTGATTTTAACGATCTTCACAGGTTTTTAGAACTTGCTAAGAGCTACGACGCAATCTGGGGCTTTAGAATGAAACGCAATGACCCTTGGTACCGAGCTTTGTTTGCCAGGGTTTGGCGCATATCGGTTCTATTCCTTTTTCATCTGCCGCTTAGAGATTTAGATTGTGGATTCAAACTGATTAAAAAATCAGTAATTGAACAGGTGCTGCCTCTTAGGTCCAGGCGGGGAGCCATGATTAATGTGGAACTAGCGGCAAAAATAATAAAGAAAGGGTTCCGGCTAGGCGAAGTCGGGGTCCCCCATCGCCCTCGCCAATTTGGAACGCCCACCGGCTTTTCTTTACCCGTCATTATTATGTCCTACCTCGATTTAGTCCGCTTGCGCTTTGTTTTATGAACGCGATGAAAATTGTCGGGTGTTTGGTGGGTGGAGGAATTGTCGTGGTTTTAAGTTTTCTTCTCCCCTTTACCTATTGGCCAGAAATGCTGACCTGGCCCTATCTCATGGGTTTGGGTTGGTTACCCTACCGGGATATCACAATTATTCATACCCCGCTTTTACTGTGGAAGATTGAGCTCTTTTACCGTCTGCTAGGGCCAACACTATTCACTCTTCATTTAGTCGGAACGCTGCTTATCATTGGAAACGCCGCTAGTATTGTCCTTTTTACCAATAAACTTACAAACCAGTTTGTAAGATCGCTCGCCGCCGGAGCCCTCTTTGTTCTCTTAAGCTTTTGTTTTCAGGGAAATACTGTCTGGTTTGATACCGCTTTGCCGCTTCTACTTGTTCCCCTCTGGTGGTTTCTTACCCGACTGGAGAAGAAACAAACTAGGCCAGTACTTTTAGTGGCCGGGACATTGTTAGGGTTAGCTTTTTGGACCAAACAGACCGCACTCTATTTGTTTCCGGTTTTTGTTTTATTTTTTGGCTACCTACATTTTGTCAAAAAACTTCTATTTACGGTGGTTTTGAAAAGCGCTATTTGGATTTCTTTACCCTGTCTTATAATTTCCCTACTTGTCCTTTCTCCCCTTCTGATATGGGGAGTGGAGGACGACTTTTTCTATTGGGCCATTCGTTTTGTATTTTTTAAACCGTTTGAAAGTAGTGGGAGCCATAGTTACGTTCTTTTACCCGCCCTGCACCAGCTAGGAATAGTCTTGGTACTCATGGGTATTGGGGTATACCACTCTTTTCGGGCCAAAACATTACCCGTTCTTCTTGCCTGCGCCTTTATGCTGTTTTCCCTACTGTTTGCTTTCCCCCGGTTTGAATACTTTCATTTAATTCCCAGTCTGGCTTTTCTGGCTTTAATCTTAGGGCTAGCCACCGGAATTTCCAACCGGTGGCTTAGTGTTGGTTTGGTTGGCCTAGTCCTTATGTTGGCCCTTTTTGTTGGCTGGCGTAACCACCAGTTTACACACACTTTTGTAGATCCTAGTACTATCAAGCTAGCAGATACTATTACAAAGAACTACCCGACTAAAAGTATCTATACCCTTAATGGTCCTGATCAGGTTTATTTTCTCGCCAAACGTCAACCCGCTTTTAAACCCTGGTTTGCTCAATTACCCTGGTATTTTAAATACTATGGAGAAGAAAGGTATCTGAGCGATTTTAAAGCAAGTGAACCGGAAATTATTATCTATGTTCCGTACAGGGCTGTAGCCGATCACGGACTCGGGGCCTTTGTTCCCGAGATACTCTTGAGCTATGTTTCAAAGCGCTACACTAAGGTGGAGGAAATTGACGGTGTTTATATATTAAGACAGGTTCGTCATGACTAAGCTACTGTCGAAAATCGGGTCATACCTGGGGTGTCACTCCTGGCTAATTATTCTTGGAATCTGTGCTTCGGTGGGACTGTTTTACTTGTCTTCCTTTAGCGCGCCTTTTTATAGGGAGGATTATGAATTTCTTTTGATTCAGCTACCCCGGGATCTGTTTAGTGCTATTCCCCCAGTTCATTATCATCCGATCTCAATTCACCTCTTTTACTACTTTTCAAAGCTGGCTTTCGGATCGAGTTACGGCCTCTACCATCTGGTTCTCTATCTCTTTTACATGGGGTCATTTTTCTTTATCTATGCCATTGCCAGGGAATTTTTAAAGTCAAAGACAAAAGCCTTTCTTATTCTTATTCTTTACGGCTTTAATATCTCCTTTTTTCCCCATTTCTACTGGATAGCTGTTTCTTATTTTACAATTGGATCGTTTTTTTTCTTTGGAGCGGTCTATTTTTTTCTAAAACAGAAGCCGTGGGCGGCCTGGGCGACAGGGGGATTTATTCTGGCTTCACTCGGCAGCAATGACGGTAGTGTGGTTATCTTTCCGCTTCTTTATCTGTTAAGTTGGTATCAACGCTTTTTCCCGCGGCGCCTCATTCCTGCTACCGTTCTTGCCGGTGTGTTTGTTGTTTTCCGTTTTTTCATTCTTAAGCTCCCAGCTGAACAAAGTTATAGTATGCATGTTGATTTTCGTATCGTCAAAACTATTCAGTGGTACATACTGCGGGCCCTCAATTTACCTGAGGGGATTCGCTTTAGTGGCGATTTATCACTTGTTATTTTGTTTGGCTTACTTCTCTTGGTGCTAGGACTCGGCTTTATAAGAGAGGTGGGAAGGGGAACTCTTAGCAAAAGACTCACAATTTTCGGTGTCCTTTGGTTTTTAATTGCCGGTGGCCCGTTTTTTCTTCTCCCCGATCACATGTCAGCTTACTACCTGACCTTTGCTTTCCTGGGCTTTGCCCTAATAGTCGTTCAACTTTTAAACACCAAAGCGCTAATGGTCGTTTTTCTCATCATTTATTTCCTAATGGCGGTTAAGGGATTGACCTTTCTTGAGCGAACTCACTGGATTATACTAAAGACTATTGGTACGCCAGCAAAATTTTACCAGTTAGATAAATCCCATCTAGGAAATTAACATGCTAGTTGGAATCAACGGTAACGAAGCGAATGTGACTCACCGGGTGGGGAGTGGTCAATATGCGTTTGAACTCATTTCTCATTTGGCTACTCTGGCCAGTGGCGAGACCAAGTTTAAAATTTACTTGGAAGCGGAGCCGATGAGTGATTTTCCTAAACCTTCAGACTTTTGGGAGTATAAAGTCATTCCCCACCAAAGATTATGGACACTTACGGCTTTACAAAAAGCCCTTCTTAGGGAAAAACTCCAAGGAACTGCTCCTGATGTTTTTTTTACACCTAGTCACTATGCTCCATTGTATATGCCCATTCCTTCCGTCATTGCTATCATGGATTTATCGTTTGAACGGTTTCCGACCTATTTTAAGAAAAAAGATTATTTTCAACTAAAGTATTGGAGTTGGATTTGCGCGAAACAAGCCAAACATATTTTGACAATTTCCCAGTTTAGTAAAAAAGAAATAACAGCGATTTACAGCTTGCCTGAGAACAAAGTTACGGTGACTCTTTTAGGGTATGACGAGGCAAGGTTTAATGGGACCATTAAAAAACAAACCGCCAAGATTAAGGAAATTAAACAAAAATATAAAATTTCCGGGGATTATCTTCTTTTTTTGGGAACGCTACAACCGAGAAAAAATCTACTTCGCCTCATTGAAGCTTTTTCTCAGCTCGAAAATAAAAGCCTACAACTGGTTATTGTTGGCATGATTAATGAAGGCCGCGGGGGTTGGATGAACGCCCCGATCTTTGAACGAGTGAAGGAGCTAGGCTTGGAAACAAGAGTAGTCTTCACGGGCTTTGCTCCTGATCCTGAGGCACCCTATTTAATGGCGGGAGCAATGGGGTATGTCCTACCTAGTCTTTACGAAGGCTTTGGTATCCCGCCGATTGAGGCAATGGCCGTGGGGACACCAGTGATTGTCTCGAAGGTCTCGAGTTTACCGGAGATTTGTGGTGAGGCTGCCATTTACATTGATGATCCCTACAGTGTGGACTCCATCAAAGTGGCTATGGAGGCGTTTTTAGCCTTGAGCCCAGCTGAGCGTGAGAAAAAGGCCAAACTTGGTCTGGGGTATGTAACACGATATAATTGGCAGGCTACTGCCCAGGAGACCCTGACAGTGCTTAAAAGGGTAGCTAGTTCTTAGTATGTTTAAAGATAAACACGGACACCAACTCACACTTGCTCAAGCACTCCCCAAAATAGTGGGCAGATTTGGAAGCTACCTTCTTGATTTTGAACTGATGGTACTTACGTTACTTGGCAACATTCCTTTGCATTTTATTCGCAACTTGGGTTATTCCTTTGCGGGATTAAAAATTGGTAAGGGAAGTGCCATTCACATGTGGGCAAGGTTTTACGAGCCCTCTAACATCACGGTAGGGCAGGGCACTATCATTGGTGACAATGCTTTTATTGATGGTCGAGACAAAGTCACTATTGGCAACCATGTAGACATTGCCTCGGCAGTTCTTATCTATAACTCCGAGCACGACATCAACTCAGCTGATTTTCACGCAATCCTGGGTCCGGTGACCATCGGCGACTATGTTTTTATTGGCCCCAGGGTTACTATTCTTCCCGGAGTAAGTATTGGTATCGGGGCCGTTATAGCTGCCGGGGCAGTAGTGACCAAGGATGTGCCTGAGTTTGCTATTGTGGGCGGGGTACCTGCCAAAGTAATTGGGGAGCGCAAAAATCGGGATTTGCACTATCGTTTGGGTCGGGCTAAGCTGTTTCAGTAGTCTAGAGATGAAAAAGATTCTCACTTTTATCGACACGAATATCCTGGCTATTCTGGCGGGCTGTCTGCTCGCTTTTATTCCCTTGTATCCCAAAATTCCCCTGTTTGACATTCTTCCTGGCTACATTGTTCGGGTAAGGGCAGAGGATTTCTTGGTGGGCTTTTCAATTTTAGTCTTTCTCAGCCAAATTCTTCGCAAGAGGGTAAAGCTTGAGAAGAACGTACCAACCGTGGGGCTTCTTTCCTATTTGGCTATTGGCCTACTGTCAGTCATAGTAGCAGTACTCGTAGTGCAAACCGTCCCCATGGAACTTAAGCACGTGGGAAAGACTCTGCTTCACTGGATGCGCCGCATTGAGTATTTTTCCCTATTTTTCATTGTATTTGGATCGATTAAATCGCTTAGGACTGCCAAGGTCTTAGTGTGGATCTTTTTTATCGTTCTTCTTCTTATTACTCTCTATGGCTATGGTCAAAAATACTTTGCCTACCCCTATTTCCCTGCTTTCTCAACGATGAACCGGGAGTTTTCTAAGGGTTGGGTACTGTATTTGACGCAAAACGCCCGGGTCCTGTCTACTTTTGGAGGACACTACGATTTGGCGGGCTATTTAGTGATTGCTCTTTCCCTGGGGTGGAGTTTCTTTTTTGGTGCCAAACGGCGCTTAGTGAAGGTGGCTTTTGGACTGATCATTCTCGCCGCTTTCTGGCTCTTGATTCTTACTGCCTCGCGGGCTTCCTTTTTGGGCTACTTAGCCGCAGTAGTGGCAGTGTGTTTTATTTGGATGTTTAAACGGGATTTTATGTGGGCGCTCTCCCGGTGTCTAGCAGTGATCTGTCTGAGCATACTTCTCATGTTGTCGTTTGGAGATCTCTCAGATCGGTTTCTGCATTTACTCCACCTGGAGGAACGAGTTACCGGTCTTAGGGAAATCGTGCTTCGTCCGATGTCTGCTCCCCCTCCCGGACAGACACTTCTTGAGAACAATTCTATTGCCGCCGTAACTTCCAAAACCGATATGCCTCCTACCCCGGCCGATAAATATTTTGACGAAGTAAAAAAGCAATCGCTACCGGCCGATGTTAACAAAGATGCTCCACCCCTAATGATTCCTACTAAAACAGCCAGTGGATCAACAGTGATGGTAGAAAAGACTCGGACCTATTCCCAAAATGCCGTACTTTTTGATCTATCTACTGGTATTCGGTTTGATTCGACCTGGCCTCGGGCCATTGAAGGATTCAAAGCTAGTCCGCTGTTTGGGAGCGGTTATGCGACTCTAACCAAAAGTACCAAGTATGAGTTTTCCGAAGCTGAGTCGACCGATAATGGATTTTTACGTTCCTTAGGTGAGACTGGGCTACTTGGCTTTCTTGCCTATTTTGGAACCTTAATAGCCATGGTAGTGGTAGTCATTAAATCACTTGGCGGTATTAAAGACACTTTTATTTACTCTTTAGCTGCTGCCTTTGTGGCTTTTACAATGGGGCTATTGGTTAATGCGGTCATGCTAGATATTTTTGAAGCCAGTAAGGTGGCCTATGTTTACTTTGGTATGGCCGGGTTAACTATGGGTACCATTTATCTTTTCAAGAAAAAAATAACAGAAGATTACGAGCCACTAAAAATTAATTTTGCCATTTTGCCCTTTTTAAAGTGGCTCTGGCGCTTTGTTCGTTCGGATTTTTTCCTTCTGGGAATAGTCGTGGTCTGTTCTTTTCAATTACGCACCTATCGGTTGAGCGAGCCATTGGCAGACTGGCATTCTTGGCGCCAAGCAGATACCTCGGCGGTAACAAGAGATTTTGATAGGAATGGTCGCATTGATTGGCTCTATCCAACTTTTGAGGATCTCTCTTCTATTCCTTCCGGTCTTCCTAATCCCAGGGGGCTGCGGATGGTGGAGTTCCCTATTTATAATGCTGCGAGTGTCACTGTCAAAAAGATCTTTAAAGAACTTTCGGTTGAGGAGGCGGGGAGAGTGACTACCAATCTCATGTGGTCGGGAAGCGTAATCTTTCTTTTCCTCTTAACTAGACGCTATCTATCAAGGAGGATAGCCTACTGTGTTGCCATTAGCATGGCGGTTATTCCCTTTGGTATTTTCTATGGTCGAAGCATTCTTCCCGATCCCACAATGGTAACTTTTTCTCTGGGGGCTCAGTGGGCGATGAGTCGCTATCTGGAAAAGAAGAAGATCGCCTCACTCTTTTTAAGTCTAGTCTTTGCGGCAGTCGCCCTTCTTGTTAAACCATTTGCAATTTTTCTCCTTCTTCCCATAGCTTATCTTTGGTGGGTGGCTAACAGGTTCAATCTAAAAAAATGGCTAGTGCTGGCAGTATTTTTTGGCATTGCCGCGGCTCCCATGCTCTGGTGGCGCCACTGGATTAGCCAGTTTCCTGAGGGGATACCTGCCAGCGACTGGCTGTTTAATGGCGATAGTATTCGTTTCAAAGGGGCTTTTTTCTATTGGCTTTTTGCGGATCGGATTGGACGCCTTATTCTTGGCCATTGGGGACTGATTCTTCTAGGATTTGGGCTCATTAGAAATTACGAAGGCAAGGCCCGCTTTTATTCCCTAGTCTTATTTTTGTCTTCCCTGCTGTGGTTGTGCGTCTTTGCCACCGGAAACGTTCGTCACGATTATTATCAAATACTTCTTATGCCCTCTCTAGCGCTTTTAGTCGGGGGAGGAGTGGAACTGCTGCTCTTCAGTAAAATTGCTGGGCTTAACACTTATCTGAGTAAAGGATTGGGAACTGTGGCGTTTGTCTTTATGTGCGCCTTTGGGTGGTACTTTGTTAAGGACTTTTTTAATGTCAATCACCCGGAACTAGCCCTGGCCGGTAAAGCGGTTCGTGAGGTAGCAAATGACCGGTCATTGGTTGTGGCTCCCTACAGCGGCGATACCGCCTTTTTGTACCAAACCGAGCGGAAGGGCTGGCCGATCATTGAAGGAACGATTCAGGACATGGTGGCAAAAGGGGCCGATTACTATGTTAGTGTTAACTATGACGATCCTACCAAGGCCCTTATGCAGGAGGCCCTGGGTAACAATAATGTTCATGAGTATAAAATCTTAGTCACCGAGCCAGAGTATGTGATTATCCAGCTAGTTCCCGACCGCTTACTACCAAAATAGTTCATTCCTCTATGAAGATACTTCTTTTGACTCTGTATTTGCCCTACCCTCCGAATTCAGGGGGCCAGATTAGGTCCTACAACCTCATTAAGCATCTGTCCAAAAAGCACCAAATTACTTTGGTCTCGCTTATTAAAAAGGGCGAGGAGAAATATGCCGGTGAGATGGAAAAGTATTGTGAGAAAGTCGTCTACTTTTACCGCCCCGAGAAGCCCTGGACGCTTCCCAACATTCTTAAAACCGGCCTTAGTCTTTATCCCTTCGTGGTGATGCGCAACTACACTCCGGAAGTGAAGAAGTTTTTGGAAAACGAGCTGAAGCAAGTCGCTTATGATCTAATCCATGTAGAAACCTTTTACTTAATGCCCCATATCCCGCCAACAGTGACCCCAATTCTACTTGTTGACCAAACGATCGAGTTTGAAGTCTATCGTCACTACGTTGATACTTATCGTTTTTGGTTGTTACGTCCGCTGCTTTATATTGATGTTCTTAAACTGAAGTTTTGGGAAACCAAACTCTGGAAAGAAGCCAAAATGGTGGGAGCGGTTTCTGAAGCCGACAAAAAGAAGATTTTAGAATTAGCTCCCAATGTTAAAGTAGGCATTATTCCTAACGCTCCCGGAGAGGACCTCTCTAATTTGTATGCTAAGCGCCACCCCGACTTTAAAAAACCGATTGTTTTTTACCAGAGCAACTTTCATTGGATGCAAAACATTGAAGGGGCCAACATTTTGGCCAACGAAGTTTTTCCAAAAGTAAAAAAACAGATTCCGGAAGCGGTGTGTATGATAGCTGGACAAAATACTCAAGGAAAAGTAGACCACTTGGCTAGAGAAGATGTCTATATCGTTCCGATGGCTACCTCAGATATTGAAGGGGTGGTTAATGCCTACAAGCAAGGCACCATCTTTCTGGCCCCCCTAAGGGGACCAGGGGGGACGAGGCTTAAGATTCTTGGGGCAATGACGGCCGGTGTTCCAGTCGTTACTACCTCAGTAGGGGCCCAAGGGTTAGATGTTGAAAGTGGAAAAAATATTATGATTGCTGATGATGCCAGGGGACTGGCTGATGCGGTAGTAAAACTCTTAAAGGATAAAAAACTGTATGATCAAATAGTAAAAAATGCTAAGGCTCTCGTAGAAAAAAATTATGATTGGGGAGCCATATCTAAAAATTTAGAAAAGATTTATGAAGAAACCATTGAAAAAAGATAGCACTGGGAGTAAGACTAAACTCTCAATTGTGATCCTAAATCACAATACCTCAAAGCTTCTTAGCGAGTGTCTTGCTTCAATTCCCACCGCTTTAACACATGAAATTATTGTCGTTGATAATGCGAGTACTGACGATTCGGTCGCTATGCTTAAAAAGCAGTTTCCGACTGTCAAAGTAATAGAAAACAGTGACAATGTGGGTTATACCCGGGGCAATAATGCGGCGAAGGACTATGCCTTAGGAAAGTATGTCCTATTTCTTAATTCAGATACTACAGTTGAGAAAAACACTCTTTCGGTAATGACAGAATTTATGGAGGAGCACCCTGATTGCGGGGCCTCCACTTGTTTGACCCTCTTGCCTACTGGCAAACTCTATTATGCTTGCCATCGCGGCTTCCCCACTCCCTGGAATTCTCTTTGCTACTTTAGTGGGCTGGCTAAACTATTTCCTTGGAGTAAGTTTTTTGCCGGGTATACAGCCACCTATCTTCCGCTTACTACCGTTCATGAAATTGATGCTTGCTCGGGAACCTTTCTTCTCATTAGAAAAACGCTTCTTGATGAGATAGGTTGGTTTGATGAAGACTATTTCGCTTACGGCGAAGATATTGAAATGTGTTTCCAAGTAAAAGCTCGGGGGTTTAAAGTCATGTTTAACCCCCACGTAAAAATTACTCATTATTGGGGAGCGACCAGTGGCCTAAAAAGTACCTCAGCGCATCTAGCGGTGGCCAATGCTGAAATAAAAAAGAAATGGAATAGAGCCCGGTATCAGGCAATGAAGATCTTTTACGACAAGCACTACCGAAAAAATTATCCCGAATTTGTTCGCTGGCTGATCTTTCTCGGCATTAGGGCGACCATGTATCTGCGCCAAGGTCAGGACTAAAACTATGAAGATTATCATTGACGCCAGATTTTGGGGGCCCAGTCACACTGGCCTAGGAGTCTATACCAGAGAGCTCGTGACGGCCCTTAGCAGGGTTTATGATAAAAACTCGTATATTCTTTTTATTCGGCGCGAGATGGAAAAGGAGATAATTCTCCCCGCAAACTTTACTTTACAAGTTGTTGAGGCCAAACCTTATACTTTTGCCGAGCAGCTACTACTAGCTTGGTACCTGTTTCGTTTCCGGCCCGATTTGGTACATTTTCCCAGTATTAATGTTCCCTTGCTGTTTTTTGGCCGCTACGTGGTTACGGTTCATGACATTATTAAGCACAATTTTCGAGGCAGAGACAGTACTACCCTTCCCGAGATAACATACTGGCTTAAATATGGTGTTTACCGCTTAGCAGAGTGGTTAGTAGTAGCTAGAGCCAGTCGCGTTATCGTTCCCTCTTTTGCCGTCGCAGCTGAAGTAGAGCGGGTCTATCCTTTGGCAAAGGACAAAACGAGTGTAACTTTGGAAGCAGCAGTGCTAAGTAGTAAAGGAGACACTAGTGCTAAAGTAGATTTAAATCTTCCCAGGAAATTCGCGGTTTATACCGGCAATGCTTATCCGCATAAGAATCTTACTAAATTGGTTATTGCTTGGAAGGAAGTATATAAAAATACAGGGATGGAGCTTGTTATTTCTTCTGGCAGGTCGGTTTTTAGTAACCGGATTGAACAGCTAATCCAGACAAATGGTGCCAAAGACTATATTCATTTTAAAGGCTACTTATCAGATGAGGAGTTAAAAACCGTTTATAGTCGGGCAAATTTATATGTATTTCCTTCCCTTATGGAGGGGTTTGGTATTCCAGCGCTTGATGCCATGAATTTTAATCTCCCCGTGGTGTGTTCGGACATTGCTGTGTTCAGAGAAGTGTACGGGGCAGCAGCCAGTTATTTTGATCCCCGGGATGTACAAGCAATCGCTAAGGCCGTAACTTGGGTCGAAAACCATCCGGGAGTGAAGCAGAAACTTAAGCTGGCGGGTAAAAAACAGGTGGCATTGTATTCCTGGAAAAAAACAGCAGAGCAAACACTGGCTGTCTATAATAAGGCCCTATGAAGGTAGCACTTGTTTATGACCGGGTCAATAAATGGGGTGGGGCGGAACGGGTACTGTTGGCTCTTCATGAGCTTTTTCCTGACGCCCCCTTGTACACCTCTGTCTACGACTCCCAAAAAGCACCCTGGGCCAGTGTTTTTTCAGTTAAAACCTCCTTTTTACAGCATCTTCCTCTTCCTAAAGATCATCATGAACTTTATCCATTTCTAATGGGGCCGGCTTTTGAAGCGTTTAATTTTGATGAATTTGATTTGGTTATTTCGGTCACTTCCGAGTATGCCAAAGCGGTTATCACTAAGCCCAAAACAAAGCATATTTGCCTTTGTCTCACACCAACGGGCTATTTGTGGTCCAATTACGATAGTTATTTTTCTTCAAAGAGCCAGTGGTTTAAATGGCTTAGTACGCCGCTTGTTAAATGGTTGCGCTTTTACGACAGGATCATTGCTCAGCGGCCTGACTCTTATATCGCTATCTCAGAAATCGTAAAAGAGCGCATCGAGACTTATTACAAGCGAAGTAGCACAGTTATCTACCCCTTTCTGGAGTTTAAAGAATTTGTTAAAAGCCAGCAAAAACCGGAAAATTTTTATTTACTTGTGTCTAGACTGGTGCCTAACAAGAGATTAGATGTGGCAATTACCGCGTTTAACCAGTTAGGGTGGCCACTAAAAATTGTAGGAGTAGGCGGTGAGATGGGTAGGCTCAAAAAACTAGCCAAAGCTAATATTGAATTTGTGGGTTATTTGACAGACACGAAGTTAGCAAGCTACTATAGACGCACCAAAGCTCTTATTGTTCCTGGGGCCGAGGATTTTGGCTTAGTGGCTCTTGAGGCTCAATCGTTTGGCAAGCCGGTGATAGCTCTTGCCAAGGGTGGGGTTTTAGAGACGGTAATTGCTGATAAAACCGGGGTGCTTTACGAAGACCAAACGGTAGTTGGCTTACTAGAGGCGTTAAAAAGATTTGAGTCGCTTACCTTTGATCCCAAGGACTGTCAAAAGCAGGCTAAGAGGTTTTCCAAAGAAAAATTTAACCGGGCAGTGCTTGCCTATATCGACAAAGTATGGTGTACAGTTTCTTAAAAAGATCTTTAGATGTATGCAGTGCCGTTGGAATTGCCCTAATATTTTCTCCTCTTTTGTTTCTCATTTCGATTGCTATTAAATTTGATTCTCCTGGTCCGGTAATTTTTAAACATCGACGTATTGGGCTGAATGGAAAAATTTTTTACTTGTGGAAATTCCGTTCGATGGTAGAGAACGCAAATACTAAGGATTTTGCCAACAACAAAGCCTTTATCAGCAAGTTTAAGAAAAAAGAGGGTTGGAAACTGCAAGCCAGTGAAGATCCGAGGATAACCCGGGTGGGTCGGTTCATTAGGAAATACAGCTTTGACGAACTTCCTAATCTGTGGAATATCTTTATTGGGGATATGAGCATTGTAGGTCCTAGAGCGTACCGTCGAGATAGTTTCGGGGATGAGGTAGAGGAACAGTTAAAGCTTTATCCCGACCGTCCGGATTTGCGAGAGAAACTAAAGATTGCCTGGTCGGTTAAGCCCGGTCTTACTGGGCCATGGCAAACGTCTGGTCGTAATAAACTGTCTTGGGATAAGCGGGTGGAATTAGACGCGGCTTATGCTCAGTCAAAGTCAATTCTTGGAGATATTAGCTATATTCTCAAAACGCCATTTGTGATGTTAAATAAATGGTAAAGATGTTAAGATTGTCTCTGCCCTATGGACGAAACAATTGAAAAATTAGATTTATCTTCCCCGACTGCTGTAACTACTGAGGAAGAAACAGTAGTCCCTTCCTACCCTAAGTCTCGGCGTTCATTTAAAAAGCCGCTACTTATTTTGGGGGTAGTTTTACTGGTACTCCTACTAATTGGTGGGATACTTGGGTTACTGCTTGGTGTTCCTTTATCAAAAACTTATGCTGATACCCAAAAAACTATCGCTTCCGCTCGAGAAATAAACACTGCTCTAAAGAGCCAAGATATTAAAAAAACCAGCGAGGCTATTAGTAAAACCCAAAGCTTAGTGAAAGTGGTCCAAGCTGACCTCAGAGCCATTGGTTGGGCAAAATCTCTCCCGGTGGTTGGCCCCTACATCGCCGATGGTGAACATGGGGCAACAGCCGCATTACACGGATTGCGGGCTGCTTCGATTATGACCCAAGCGGTCGAGCCCTATGCTGACCTATTGGGACTCGAGGGACAAGGGACTTATGTGGGAGGAACGGCTGAAGATCGACTAGCTAAGATGGTAGAAACTTTCGACAAAGTTACTCCCCAGATAGATCAGGTGGCGGTAGAAATTGAGGCAGTTAAAAAGGAGCTGGCCTTCATTGACCCCAATCGTTATCCAGAGGAGTTCCGGGGTCGCTTAGTTCGTTCTCAGATAGTGGAAGCTAAAAATATTGTTACTGGAGTAGATGAGATTTTAACCCAAGCTAGGCCACTAGTTAAGCATATGCCGGCCCTGTTAGGGTCAAAAGGAGAGGCCAAATACATGATTCTTTTCCAAAATGATAAAGAGTTGCGCCCAACCGGAGGTTTTATTACTGCTTATGCGGTCTTTAGAATTGAAAAAGGCAAGATTGCCCTTGATGCCGCTGACGATATCTACAAACTTGATGACACTGTAGGAAAAAAAGTTGCTCCGCCTGACCCGATTGCTAAATATCTTAACGTCTTTTCTTGGAGATTGAGAGATTCAAATTTTTCGCCAGATTTTTACAATTCCATGAAAGCATTCGAGGATATTTATGCTTCCTCTAGTCAAAAAAAGAAACTTGATGGGATTTTAGCTGTGGATACTCATTTGTTGGTCCGGATGATGGACGTGCTGGGGCCAATTAAAGTTTACGACACCGAGTTTAATACTAAAATCGTCCCTCAGTGTAATTGTCCAATGGTGGTCTACGAACTCTTAAAGCAAGCTGGTACACCACGCGGTTACTGGGTTGATAATCGTAAAGACATGATTGGTCAACTGTTATCGGCGATGATGAAAAAAGCTCTTGCTACCCCCAAACAAGTCTATGCACCTCTGTTTCAAGCGGCAATCGAAGAAGCCACCCAAAAGCACCTCCTTATCTATTTGCATAACGAAGATGCTGAAAAGGGTATTGAAGTGCTAAACTTTGCTGGCAGGATCAAGACTAATCCAGGTGGAGACTATCTTCACATTAACGATGCAAACTTAGGGGGGGCCAAATCAAATCTCTATGTCACTCAAGCTGTAACTGATAAGGTGATGATTCATGACGGTGGAGCAGACGTTGAGTTAACGATTGATTATAAATTCCCCCACGGTGCGGATAATTGTTCTCTCGAGCGCAAAGAGGGACTCTGTCTTGCCGGTATTTACCGTGACTACCTGCGTGTTTACCTACCGCTTGGAGCCAGTGTTAAAGAGGTTAAGGGGTTTGAAAATAAAAGTACCACCTTTGAAGATTTGGGCCACACCGTGGTTGACGGCTTCTTTACAGTTGTTCCCCAAGGGTTAGCGCAAATCAAGATTAAGTATACGGTAAAGGGAGACTTTAAGAAAAATGGCGAGTATAAACTGATGATTCAAAAACAACCCGGGACTGTAGGTAATCTTTACAAGTTAAGTGTTGACGGCAAAGACCAACAACCCTTTAATCTTACGGAAGATAAGGAAATCGTTATCAAGCTGTGAAAGTAAGTACGAGCTTTGGTGTGGTTCTTAGACGTGACAACTTCGGTGAAGCTGACAAACTGATTACGCTTTTCACTCGTGATCAAGGGAAAATTAAGGTGCTCGCCAAAGGCATAAGACGGATCAAAAGTCGCCGCGCCTCTCATCTCGAGTTGTTTAACTCCGTTACGGTCACTCTCTATCAAGGCATAAAATGGCCGATTGTTTCTGGAGCTAAAGAAAAGAAACTTCTTTCCACCGCTAAAACTGACCTTAAAAAGGCTGCCTACCTGTTTTACATAGCGGAAGTGGTGGAGAGACTCCTTCCTGAGAACCAGTCGCATCCGGATGTTTACGCACTTCTTACAAGTGCTTTACTGGATCTGGAAACTTGTAGTAATGAAGAAGTTAGAGAAAAAGTTAAAGAGTTTGTCATTGCTTTACTTTGGCTTCTAGGCTACCTTCCCAGGGGGCAGTACCCAGAACTGGGAGTAACTGCACTGGTTGAGGAAATCCTTGAGCACAGGATTAAAAGCGTGTCTTTTATTGACAAAATCTAGACTGCAGTGTGTTGGTGATGGGGATGAATTGTTTCGAGTTTTTCTACGCGATCGTCAATTTCGTTGATTTGAGAAGTTCGCCTATTTAACATTGTTTGTTCTTCGCGCATGGCTCTCATTTCCCCTACAAACTCGTCCTTCATTTGAACAACATCATTACGATATTCGGCAACTAATTCCTTGAGAGAACTAATAATCTCCTCTTTGAAGCGAGCAAACTTAAGATCTAGTTTTTGTTCAAAAGGCGTAAGTTCTTCTTTTACTACTTCTCGAACGATCTTTTTGAGCACGGTATCTGTTTGCATGTAATTCATAATAGCAAGGGTAAAGGAATTTACAATATTGTAATTTAATAAAAAGCGGAATAACATATAGGTAGGTTTGGTGATGATTGCACTGGCACTGCAGGAGCCACTATCAAAAATTAAGAAGTAACAAGGGTGGAACCACGGCTATGACCGTCCCTTATATCAGGTTGTTGATGTAGTGAGGACGGATTTTTTATGGATTTTCAAACACTTAATAAGCGAGCACAGGAAGTGCGAATAAAATACGATAACTTAAATCGCACTCAACGGGGAAAATCCTGGGGCAATGAGTAGCTCATGGAAGGTCTAGTAGGAGATATAGGGGACCTGATGAAGCTCGTCATGGCCAAAGAGGGTTGGCGGGCGGGAGATGATATTGATAATAAACTGGCCCATGAGCTGTCCGATTGTCTGTGGGTACTGTTGGTTCTTGCCGATCGCTATAACATTAAACTTGATGAAACTTTTCTAAAAACAATGGATGAGTTAGATAGTCGGATTGCTAAAGAATTAGGGAAATAACATGGAAAGCACCACGCTTGAAAAAATTATCGCTCTTTGTAAACGTCGGGGCTTTGTTTTTCCTACCTCAGAAATTTACGGGGGACTGGCTAATTCCTATGACTACGGGCCTGTAGGTGCGCCCCTGCTTCGTAATATTCGCAACCTGTGGTGGAGAGAATTTATTGAGAAAAGGATTGATATGGTGGGGATCGACAGCCAAATTCTTCTCCACCCTCGTACTTGGGAGGCCTCAGGGCATGTGGGTAGTTTTAATGACCCCGCTGTTACAGACAGTCTTAATCACAAGCGCTACCGTGCCGATCATTTGATTGAAGCCTGGCTGAAAAAAAATCCCAAGGCGGAACAAATTGTCGTGGAAAACTTAAGCATCGAGCAAATGGGAGAGTTCATAGAGGAGAATAAAATCACGAGTCCGGAAGGGAACTCTTTGTCAAAACCCCAGCAATTTAATCAACTGTTTGAAACCCATATTGGAGCGGTGGAGGGAGATAAGTCACTGGTTTATCTTCGTGGTGAGACAGCCCAAGGCATCTTTACTGATTTTAAAAGCGTTGTTGATAGCTCTCGAGTAAAACTCCCCTTTGGTATTGGCCAAATTGGCAAAAGTTTCCGAAATGAAATCACCACTGGGCAATTTGTTTTTCGTACCCTTGAGCTGGAGCAAGCGGAGATCGAGTATTTCTTTGATCCCGAAGTTACAAACTGGGAAACATTGATGGAGGAGTGGAAAAGTTCTATGTGGTCGTTTGTTACGAAAACATTGGGTGTCAGTGAAAATAAATTGCGCTGGCGCAGGCACACCGATAAAGAACGAAGCCACTATAGTAAAGATACTTATGATCTCGATTTTGAGTTCCCCTTTGGTTTTAAGGAACTGTGGGGAATTGCTTACCGCACTGATTATGACCTTAAGCAACATATGGAATTTTCGGGGCAAAGTCTTATGTACCGAGACCCAAATAGTGGCAAAGAGTTTATCCCCCATGTTATCGAGCCTGCAGTCGGGGTCAACAGACTTTTCCTGATGGTGCTTTGTAGTGCCTATACCGAAGAAGAAAACCGGGTAGTACTTAAACTTGCTCCCAAGCTCGCCCCCTACAAAGTGGCTGTTTTCCCACTGGTAGGGAATAAAGAAAATATCACAGCTAAAGCTTTGGAGGTTTTTAGAGAATTGAATGATCAAATGCCCACAGTGTGGGACGATCGGGGCAATATTGGAAAGAGATACCTTGCTCAAGATGAAATTGGTACTCCCTGGTGCGTTACTATTGATTACCAAACTTTAGAAGATAGCACCGTGACAGTCCGTGACCGTGACACCACTTTACAAGACCGGATTGCAGTTGCTAATCTTAAAGAATACTTTTATGCCAAACTTAATTAGTAAAAAGTTCATCCTCGGTGGTTTAGGCGTTGTAGGTGTTCTCCTGCTAGTAATGGTTGTGGTCATTTTTTTGAAATCTCAGACGAGTACTCCTAAGCCAGTTGCTAGGAACATTCCTACTACTCCTCAAGTCCAAAGAGTAGACCTGGATAGTCAACCCGAATGGGTAAAACAACTAGAGGTTAGTGTTACCCGGGGTCGTAGTCCTAACGGACTGGCAAATGTGACTGTTAAGGTGGTTGGCATTCCAGAGGGGCTAGTGGATAGTGTAGATTACGTTCTCCAGTATCAGACGAGTAACAAGGGGTCCCAAGGAGCGTTGTCTACGAAGTCTCTGGAGCTTAAGGGTGCCACTACCTGGTCAAAGACGATTGACCTGGGGACATGTTCTACTAACACTTGTATCGACCACCAGGGAGTAACTGCTGTTGACCTGGAAGTCGACTTTAATACTTCAGAGGGTCGCTTCGTCTGGACTAACACTATCGAGCTTTAATCGTCTTTGTTTTTGATTTTTTCACCCAGTAATTGTGCCTTTTGGGTGTTGACAGTTCGTGAAAACTAGTTCAAACTTAGAACAAGTTAGTACGAATTAGTGCAATGTTTTTAGGCACCTACCATCATCGATTGTTAGGAGGCGGGCAAGTAGCACTACCCTCAAAGATTCGTAGTGTCCTTAAAAACGGCAAGGCCATTTTAAGTACTGGTTTTGGTGATAAATGCATTTATGGGTACTCAATTGAGGACTGGGAGAAAATTGCTGAGCAAGAGCTTACTTCTAAGCCACTGTCTACTACCGAAGGCCAGAGAGTCAGACGACAATTGTTCGGAGCTGCTGAAGAAATTAAAACCGATGGTCAGGGTAGATTTGTCGTCCCGCCCAACTTGCGTACTCATGCTGGTATTAAAGATGAAATAGCCGTGATTGGAGCTGGGGACCACTTTGAACTTTGGGACAGAGCTGAGTGGGACAAGCTTAAGTAATGGAACCCTACCATGTACCAGTCTTATTAAAAGAAACGCTTGATTATTTAGACGTTAAGCCGGGAAGAACTTATATCGATTGCACATTGGGAGGGGGCGGACATACAGAAGCAATACTAAGCGCCAAAGGAAGAGTGATTGGGATAGATCAGGATTCTGAAGCGATAACACACGTAAAGAATCGGCTGGGAGACCGCAGCACGAACTTAACGATAAAGCACGAAAACTTTGCACATTTACAAGAGATCGCACAAGAAATGGGAATGAGTAAGGTTTCCGGTATCCTGCTTGATCTAGGGGTCTCGAGTTATCAGTTAGGAACGGCAAAAAGGGGATTTAGCTTTAATCTACCAGGAAAACTCGATATGCGGATGGATACGAAGACCCTGGGAGTAACAGCAGCAGATCTAGTGGCAGCAGGGTCAGAAGAGGAACTAGCACAGATATTTTGGAACTATGGGGAAGAGAGGATGAGTAGGAAAATCGCCAGAGCCATTGTGGCTACCCGAGGGGGAGAGCCAATTACTACAACAGAACAGTTAGCAAGACTTGTGGCCAGAGTAAAACCAAGGAAGAGAGAGAGTCATATTCATCCGGCGACCCAAGTGTTTCAGGCACTAAGAATAGCTGTCAATAGTGAACTTGTAAATTTGGAGACTGTAATTCCAAGTGCGGTTAACCTTTTGGAAAGTGGTGGCAGGCTGGTTATTATCAGCTTCCATTCTCTCGAGGACCGGATAGTAAAAACGAGATTGGACGAATCTAGAGATCTTTTTGTACTGACAAAAAAGCCAGTGGTGGCAAGTACAGAGGAGATTACAAAAAATCCAAAAAGCAGGAGCGCCAAATTAAGAGCCGCGCAAAAAAAATAACTATGCAAAAGCTTATCGCTGAACAAGAAGAGCGAACAACAAAAAAATCAAAGCACGTGATGCTTGGTCTTTTCTTTGTGTTGGCAATTTTGTCAGTAGTTAGAGTAGTGCTTGCCAACCGATTGGTAGAAGATTCCGGTAGGCTTCACACTGTGGATGCTAAGATTGCTGTTTTGGAAAGGACGAATGCTCTTTTGTCTGAGGAAGTACGAGAAAAAAGCGCCATAGTTTATGTAGAAAGTAAGGCTATAGCTAAAGGGTTCACCCAGGTTAAAACCTACTCCTATATTCACCCCGAACGACCGGTGGCTAGTAATATGGTGATTAGTACGCTGCGATGAGCTTCGAAAAAAAAGTCCGTCTCTTAACAGCTGTCCTCCTGCTTTGTTTCGTTGCTGTTTGGTTGCGATTAGCTGTTTGGCAAGTTTTATCAGCCGAATCCTTGTCAGCAGCTGCTGAAGCTCAACATTTCAGTGTTCTTAAGATTCCGGCTAGTCGGGGGGAAATTACTTTTGTAGATGGCGAGACGCTAGTAGCTAACAAAAGCGCCTCGCTCCTCTATGCCAACCTGAACGTTCTTTCGGGAGATAAATCAGCGATAGCTGAATCTTTAGCGACGGTGCTAGCTTCTGAAGTGCCGATGGTGACTACCGGCAGTGCCGAAATCACTGTGGAAGACCGAGAAAATTTCCTTAAGTCTACTAAAGACGAACTCCAAATTCGTATTGCAAAGCGGCTTAATATTGAAGGCTCCACTTGGGTGAATCTAGCCCATTTTATTCCTGCCGAGGTAAAAAAGAAAATCGAAGACTTCAAGTACGAAGGACTGGGATTTTTGGAAGAAGAAACACGAGATTACCCTGAGGCTTCACTCTCTGCCCATTTGATTGGATTTGTGGGCTCCGACCGCCTGGGCAATCCTAAAGGGTACTTCGGGCTGGAAGGCTACTACGAACGGGAGCTCGCGGGGAAAAACGGGGAACTACGACAAGAAAAGGATGCTTTCGGAAGGCCCATTGCTATTGGATCGGAGACTAGACGTGATAAGAAGGACGGGAGCAAGCTCGTAACCACGGTTAATCGCGCCGTTCAGCTTTTTACCGAGAAAGAATTGCTACAAGCCATTACCGACTGGAAAGCCAGTGGGGGCAGCGCTATCGTGATGGACCCGACTAATGGAGAGATTCTTGCTCTAGCTAATTTCCCTCAATACGATCCAAAGAATTTTTCTTACTTTCCCACCACGCTTTATAAAAATCCAGCAATCACCAGTATCTACGAGCCGGGATCCATTATTAAGCCGCTGGTTATGGCGGCCGCGATAAATGAGGGGAAGCTCACTCCAGAGAGCCGTTGTCCTGATAAGCTATGCGATGGACCAGTTGGGGTCGGGGGTTATTTTATCCGGACGTTTAACAATCAGTACCACCCCAATCTAACTATGACCGAAGTGCTTATCAACTCAGACAACACTGGGATGGTTTATGTTCAGGACCTCCTAGGCTTTCGCAAGTTATATGACTATTATCAGTCATATGGATTTAGCGAAAAAACCGGTATCGATTTACAAGAAGAAGAAAGCGGCGTACTACGACCAATAGATAGTTACTATCCAGTAGAACAGGCTAACCTGTCTTTTGGCCAGGGGATTGCAGTTAACGCCATGCAGATGATGCGAGCTTGGGCTTCCTTGGCTAATAGTGGTTTTTTGATTACTCCCCACCTGGTGAGAACCGTCAGTGCTAGTGATGAAGATATTAATCTGTCATGGCCTCGGGGTCGGCAGGTTCTAAAGACCTCTACAGCCAAAATTATGACTGAAATGCTGGTCCGGGTAGCGAACGAAAGCGCTGTCCATTTTCCTAAGGACCGGGTAAAAAGCCTAGCTAATTTTCGGATTGCCGCTAAAAGCGGGACTGCCCAAATTGCTTCCGGGGGAGGGTATAAGGAGACAGGTACTACTGCTTCGGTTATTGGCTACTTCCCGGCTGATGACCCTCGATTTTTGGTGATGGTAAAGCTAAACGAGCCTGAGGTCCGTCCTTGGGGATCAGATACGGCCGGGCCACCCTTTTTTGCGATTGCCGATCATTTGCTACACTATTATAATGTCGTGCCAAACTAGGGTGTAGGCGCTAAAAATGCTATAATATAGGCTCAAGAGTTGGGAAGACCAATATGATACAGCAGCTCAAAAATTTCTTTCATTTGGGCGAAGCCATCGCGGCTACCATTGTCTTTGGTTTTCCTGGTCGAAAACTAACGGTCGTGGGAGTTACTGGTACCGATGGAAAAACCACCACCTCTACTCTGATCCACCATATTTTAGAAACCGCTGGGTATAAAACAGGAATTTCTTCCACCCTATCATCAGCTCATACTAGCACCCCAGGTAGATGGAGAGTGCAAAAGTTTTTAGCGCAATGCGTTAAAAACGGCTGTACCCATGCAGTACTCGAGGTTACCTCGATTGGTATTGACCAGCACCGGGTCTCTGGCACACCGTTTGCAGTGGGAGTGCTTACGAACATTGCTGACAACGAGCACTTGGACTATCACAAAAGCTTTGCAAAATATAAAGCGGCTAAAATGAAGTTTCTTTTGTCCTGCAAAGTAGTCGTAGCCAACGCTGATGACCCCGTCTTTGCCGAACTTAAGCTACAGGCAAAAAACTCCAAAGTAATTAGTTTTGGACTGAAGAATCCTGCCGATGTTGATCGAAAAACACTGGCTTACACCACTAAGTTGATTGGGGAATTTAATACCTACAACATCTTGGGAGCAATTGCTGCCACCATGGCGCTAGGGGTTGATAGTGGTATTATTACTCGAGCTATAAGTTCGTTTACTCCGCCACTAGGACGGCTCGAGATAGTCAAGAAAAAGCCTTACACAGTGGTGGTTGATTTTGCTCATACGCCCCAGGCATTTGAAAAAGTATTGCCAGTAGCCAAAAGTCTTAAATTAAAAGTTTCTAATCGTTTAATTCATGTGTTTGGCGCTACGGGGGACCGAGACAAATCCAAGCGCCCCATCATGGCAACCATCGCAGCTAAATATGACGACAACATCATTCTTACCCACGAGGACACATATACGGAAAAAAGGGAGCGGATAATTTCGGAGATTGAAAAGGGGTTAATTGATAAGAAGTACGAAAACTACGAGAAGATTTTTGACCGGAAAAGCGCGATTGAGAAAGCACTTCTAATGGCAAGCCCTGGTGACGTAGTGCTAATTACGGGTGTCGGACACCAAAAATCCATGAACGTGGATGGCAAAGAAATTCCCTGGAGTGACCAAAAAGTAGTCAAGGAGTTCCAAGGCAAGTAGGCCTATGTTTAAAAAACACCCCTTAGGCTTTTATCAGTTGGAGAAGTTTTTGCTTCCGGCTCTTAAACATGGTTTTTCCACTAAATCGTTTGGCAATATGGCCTATAAATTTGGTGACAAAGCGACAGTGGACCAAAGCAGGATAAATTTTGCCAAAGCCGTTCCTATTAATCATCAACAAACCGTTCAGCTCAGTCTTAATCATGGGACTACGGTGGCGATTGCAGCGGGTGGAGATATTGGTCCACTCACTGATCTAGGCAGAGCCATCAGTGAGACTGACGCGGTCTTAACAAACCGGAGGGGGGTGGCCTTATGGATGATGACGGGAGACTGCGCCCCCTTCATATTTTTTGATCCGACCCAATCTGTTATTGGGATTGCTCACGCGGGCTGGAGGGGAACAATCGGAAAGATTGCGGTGATGACCGTTGGTAAAATGGTGGCCGAATTTGGATCAAGACCCAAAGATATTCTAATCGGTATTGGTCCCACCGTGGAAAAGTGTTGCTACAGTGACAACGTAGATCCAATTCAAGCCCAGCTCCCCGAGTGGCAAAACTATGCGGTTAAAAACCCCGACGGAAAACATAGTGTGGATTTGAATGGTTTTTCTATTCACGCACTGTTAGAAATAGGCATTCAAGAAGACAACGTTGATTTCGCTAACTATTGCACCCAAGATCATAGTGACGAGTTTTTTTGTTCGCAAGAAGAAACCGCACAAATAGCTAAGCCCGGAAGATTTGCTACGACTATTCAAATACAATGAATAATGCACCGATTGCTATTTTTGACTCAGGACTGGGTGGACTCACTGTGGCCAAAGAAATCGTTGCGCAATTTCCCGATGAAAGCACGATCTATTTGGGTGATACCAAAAGGGTGCCTTACGGCACAAGAAGTGTGGAGGCAATTCGGCAGTTTGCCAAGGAACTAGTTACTTTTCTTCTTAAAAAACAGGCGAAAGTACTCATTGTTGCTTGCAACACAATGTCAGCCGTGGCGCTTTCGGAAATTAAAGCGATCTCTTCTGTTCCAGTAATTGATGTCATCACACCAACAGCGAAAGCAGCCACGGGAAGGGTGGTGGCAGTGATTGGTACTAACGCCACCATCAACAGTGGGGCTTATCAAAAAAAGATTGATCCCATAATAACAGTCATTGCCAAAGCTTGTCCGATTTTCGTTCCATTGGTGGAAGAAGGACTGGCACACAGACCTGAAGTGGAACCCATTGTTGAATATTACTTAAAAGATATTGTTGCTCAAAATCCTGATCAACTCATTCTTGGCTGCACCCATTACCCTATCCTGAGGGAGGCGATTTGTAAGGCGGTAGGGACTATCTCTATTATTGACTCAGCTCAGCCAACCGCAAAAGCTCTTGGCGAGCTATTTTTAGACGAAACTTTAGCCAGAGGAGAAGACCCTAGTCATGAATTTCTGGTTACAGACAGCGTGGAAAGGGCCCACAGCACAGTTGCCAACTTTTGGCCTGAAGCGCTACAGTATAATTGGAAGCAAGTCACCACATGATTGATTTAAGAAATAAAAGAATAGCGGTTTTAGGATTTGGAATTGATACCTCTGATTTAATTGCCTGGTTTTTGGAACAGGGAATTAGCTTCACTGTTTGTGACGAAAATGAAAGCGTTGTTATTCCAGACAATTTAAAAAGTAAGTCAGAGCTACGCTTAGGAAAGGACGCCTTTGCAAAGTTAACAGATTTTGATGTGATTGTGCGGAATCCTGCAATCTATCGATACCGCAAAGAAATCATTGAAGCTGAAAATAAAGGAGTAGAGATTACATCAAAAATAAAGATTTTTTTTGATCTGTGCCCGGCAAAGATTATTGGAGTCACAGGGACCAAGGGCAAAGGGACAACCTCAACTCTTGTGTACCAAATTCTAAGAGATGCCGGAAAAGAAGTTTTCATCGGTGGAAATATTGGTTTGGGGATTTTTGATTTTCTTCCCACCCTCACAAAGAATTCCTGGGTGGTTTTAGAAATGTCGAGCTTTCAACTTATTGATCTTCATAAGTCGCCTCATATTGGTGTGCATTTGATGACAACTACTGATCATCTGGATTGGCATGTTAGTTCAGAGGAGTATGTGCGTGCTAAAGGCAATATCTTTAAATGGCAGAAGCTGGAAGACTTTGCAGTAGTGAATGCTGATTATCCCAATTCTCGTAAAAATGGTGAACTTGGAGCCGGGAAAAAGTACTTTTTTAGTCGGAAAGAAAGACAGCAACCCGGAGCCTATCTTAAAGATCAGGCAATTTATCTTGATGATGAAAAGCTAATTGACATTTCTGAAATTCGCTTGCGGGGAGAGCATAATCAAGAAAACATCATGGCGGCAGCTTTAGCTGCAAGATTAGCGGGGGTGAATTTGCCGACAATAGTGCAAACAATTAAGAATTTTCGGGGACTTGAACACCGACTGGAAGAAGTGGCAACTGTTGGGGGTGTGACGTATTTCAATGATTCATTCTCAACTGTTCCCGAAACAGCCATCGCGGCGGTTAAAGCCTTTAAAGAGCCGATTATTCTTATTGCTGGGGGTAGTGATAAAGGATCAGACTTTACGGAACTGGGAAAAGTGATTGCTGAAAGCAAAAATGTTAAAGCGGTGATTCTGATTGGCCTAATGACAGAAAAAATCCGCGAGGCAATTCACAAACACACAAACAAACCAGAATTCCAAATAGTTACAGGACTAAAAACGATGAAAGAAATTGTGAAGACGGCAAAGGCTTTAGCTAAGGCTGGGGATGTGGTTTTATTGTCTCCAGCCGCGGCCAGTTTTGATATGTTTAAATCATACAAGCACCGAGGGCAAGAATTTAAAGAACAAGTATTAAAATTGGCAGATTATGAAAGATAAAAAACGCCGCGTTCATATCATGGGCATTGGCGGTTCGGGGGCCAGTAGTATTGCCCGTTTGGCTCATGGCATGGGTTACGAAGTCTCTGGCTGCGATTTAGAAGAAGGGGTAAATACTAAAGCATTAAAGGTCGAGGGAATCCCTGTTTCCATAGGGCCCCACGATGTGGCTCATCTCGAAGGAATTGATATTCTTGCCCACACGGTAGCGGTTGATGATCAAAGTCCGAATGAGCGGGAATATCTGGAAGCGAAAACACGCGGCATTGCGATGACCTGGGAGCAGTTCCTTGCCAACTATCTGCATAAAGATAAATTTCTGATTGCTGTTGCCGGCACCCATGGTAAAGGAACCACTGCCTCGCTTTTGTCCCGAACACTAGAAAGCGCTGGATTGGATCCGACCTGTGAAATTGGTGCCAATCTTATTGACTGGGACAAGAAGAATTTCCGGATTGGGAAGAGTAAGTATTTTGTATCAGAAGCTGACGAGTATCGTGCCAAATTCTTACACTATTCACCAAGTTTGATTCTTATCACATCAATTGAAATGGATCATCCTGATTTTTTTCCCACACTTGATAGTCTGTATGAAACCTTTTTGAAATTTGTCGGCAAACTGATTGGTCCCAAAGTTCTTGTTCTAAACAAAAATGATCACGGCTGTCAGGAACTGGTTAAAAGAATGTTAGGTGAATTGAAAAATGAAATTAAGATTGTTTGGTACTCTAATTTGCCCGAGAAAGTGAATTTGCAACTTCCTGGTGAACATGTCCGCCAAGATGCCGCTGGGGCCTGGGCTGTTGCCAAAGAACTCGGTGTACCAGACAAAGAAATTAAGAAAGGATTGGAATCTTTCTCGGGACTGGAAAGAAGGTTTGAAATTCGGGGAGAAAAGGATGGCGTCGTCATCATTGATGACTATGCCCATCATCCGACAGCGGTCAAAGTGAATATTGATGCGGTGCGAGAAAAATATCCCAATTCCAGGGTAGTGGCCCTGTTCCAACCGCATATGTACTCCCGGTTGCAACTTTTGTTCCAAGAATTTGCCGATGCCCTTAGGGGTGCCGATAGGGTTTTTGTTACCGATGTTTACACCCGCCGCGAACAAGGATTGACTCGTCCCACTGGTGAAGAATTGGCAGCAGCCGTTGGAGACAAAGCGAGTTTTGTTAAAGGCTCAACTGAAGAAATAGCGACAGCAATTAAACCAGAGCTTAACCATGGCGATGTACTTCTCGTTATGGGAGCGGGTGACATTTATAAAGTCTCAACATCATTGATAGCAGCAGACGTTGAAGAAACAAACATCGGGGCCAACGCCCTTCTAGTAAATTCTAAAGGTGAGGTAATTTTGCAACAAAGGGACAATAATCCAAATATCTATTTCCCCGGGGGCATAACAATGTTTGGAGGAACGATAAAAAAGGGAGACAGCCCCGAAGACGGTTTAAAGCGAGAACTTCTCGAGGAATTAAATTTGCAGGTGGAGCCAGGAAATGTAAAAAAATTTAATACTTACAAAAAAACCAAAGCAGTAGATGGAATCGATTACAGTGTGAACGTTTTTATCATTGAATCAGTTGAGATTAGCGATCTCACTTTAAATGAAGGCGCTGGGTTCGTTGTTGCCCCCCCAATAGATTTATTAAAGAAAGATAAGTTAACAAGGATAACGAGGATAGCTCTTGAAGATTATTTAAAGGCTAGAGGACAATAACTTCTCGTTCTAGCTCAATGTCATAGTTTTTTAAGATATCCTCCCGCATTTGTTCACTAAAGTCAAAAACTTCTTTTCCTGTTGCGCCCCCCAAATTTACTATAGATAAAGCTTGGTAGGAATGAGTGCTAACTTTACCAATGACTTTTCCTTTCCAACCAAGCTCGTCCAGAAGTCTTCCCGCGGGAACTTTGACATGATTTGCATGATCGAAGGTGGGGTCGTCGTGCATGGGGTAGGTAAGTTTATCAATCGGATATGATTGTAAATCAGTTACTTTAGTGGATAATTCCATGAATTTTTCTTTTGTTACCACCGGATTTTTGAAAAAACTGCCAGCAGTGCCAACCTTATGCCAATCAGGTTGGGTGAATTTACGAATAGAAATAATTGTTTCAGCAATATCAAGGGAAGAGTAAGGAGGCTTCTTTCCTGCTTTGTCTAGTTCGCTCTGGAGTGAGAATCGTAATCTGTGTAGCTCGTGATAACTAGTGTCACTAAGGGGAACTTTTGAAAGTTTAACTCTCACTGAGCTGACTAAAAACTTTCCTCGGAGTTCTTTTTTAAAAACACTTTCCCTATAGGCAAACTTGCACTGTTCTTTTGTAAAAGTGGTCTTTTCGAAGGAATCCAAGTAGATTCCTTCGAGAGAATGAAAGATGTCTTCAAAGTTTTGACCGTAAGCAGCAATATTTTGGACTGGAGCTGCCCCCACGGTTCCCGGGATGTAAGCCATGTTTTCCATGCCGGACCAACCCTCATTGGCAGCCCACATCACAAACTCGTGCCAGTTTTCTCCCGAGGCCAGTTCGACCACTACCGACTCCTCGTCTTCGCTGATGATTTTCCTTCCTTTTAGTTCATTTTTAAGGATCAAGCCGTCAAAGTCTTTGGTAAAGAGAATATTGGCTCCTTCTCCCAGTACCAAGATCGGTAAGTTTTTAGGAAGCAGAGCTTTGAGACCTAACAGGTCCTCTTGGTCTTTTGGGACAACAAACTGACTGGCTAAAGCCGCCACATGGAACGTGTTTAAAGAGAGGAGGTCAACATTTTTTTGCAGCTTCATTGCTCAATTGTATCAAAATGTGTACAATTCAAGCGGGCGGATCAAGCATATGGCAAAATTCACTATCACCGGTGGCGCGCCACTAAAAGGCCGAGTGGAGCTCATGGGGGCCAAGAACGCAGGTTTTAAGGCCATGATTGCCACCCTTCTTGCTGATTCCCCATCAGAAATTCACGGGCTGGGGCTCATTTCAGAAATTGACTTTGCTCGGAGTGTTATTGCTAGCCTGGGAGGCCAAACCAGCACGCTTGTCGATCCCCACAATCTTCTTATTGACCCAAGGGGTCTAAACACCTTCGAAATTCCTTTGGCAATTGCCGGCAAATCCCGCTCGACTACCATGTATGTGGGACCTCTGTTACACCGGTTTGGCAAAGCCGTGTTGCCGTCTCCTGGTGGGGACCCCATCGGCAACCGCCCAGTGGATCGTCATTGGGAAGGGCTAAGGGCCTTGGGAGCAACCGTGTCCTCTCAAAATGGAGCCTATCTGGTGACGGCCCCAAACGGTCTCAAGGGGACTACTTTTCGATTCGAAAAAAACACCCATACTGGCACCGAGACATTGATTTTGGCCGCGGCTACCGCCTCAGGCGACACTATCCTTGAAAATGCTGCCGCCGAGCCGGAAGTGGACGGTTTAATTACGCTTCTAAACGCCATGGGGGCCAGAATTCTCAGGCGCAGTCCCCGCACGATCAAAATCACCGGGGTTAAAAAACTGTCTGGAGTGCGTCATACCGTTATGAAAGATCGGATTGAAGCGGCAACCTTTGGTTGCATTGCTCTTGCTACCAAGGGTGACGTTACTGTTCTTGATGCCGACCCACTAGTTTTAAATGATTTTTTGGTGAAGCTAAATGAAGTGGGGGGTAGATGGGAAAAACTGGATGATGGGATTCGTTTTTGGTGGGACAGGCCCCTAGTGGCCACCAATCTTGAGACGGCTCCATACCCAGGGTTTATGACTGATTGGCAGCCGCTCTGGACCACTCTCATGACTCAGGCTAGTGGCACCTCAGTTGTCCACGAAACCATTTTTGAAAGTCGGTTTGCCTACGTAGATGATTTAATGGCAATGGGCGGACAGTTTGATTTTTTTAATCCTCCCGTAACTAACCCCGACGAGGTTTATAATTTTGATCTTAAAGACCAAAAAGCCGAGACCAGGCACGCCGTCAGGATCTTTGGTCCAGTAAATTTTAGTCCCAAATCAATTGAAGTAGCAGATATCAGGCGGGGAGCCACAGTCCTATTGGCCGGTCTGATGGCACAAGGGGAGACAATTCTTAGTGATCCTTTGGATCAAATGAAACGAGGCTACGAGGATCTTCCCGGTCGCCTGATTAAACTTGGGGCTCACATTAAAGTTGAAGACTCTTAACTAAGAGGTATAATACTTGTCATGGCTCAACTTTTGGGGTTAATGCTACTTTCGTTCTTCATTTCGGCAGTGCTTTTTGTCCCCTTCATTGATTATCTCTACAAAATGCATCTGCACCGGAGTAATGAAGATAAACGGGTGGATGCCCAAAACAAGGCCACCCCGATTATTGCTAAGTTGTTTGCTAATAAAGGCAAAAAACCGATTGGCGGGGGAATCTTAATTATTGTCGTGACCACGATTTTATCGTTATGGTCCTTTGGGCTTCTTGATATTGCCGCTCCTCCCCAGGAACTTTTCATTTTAATTTTTGCGATGCTGTCTTTTGCCGCCTTGGGTTTTTATGACGACTTTCGGAAGAACTTTCATATGGAGCGAACTGGTTTTTTTGGTTTGCGTTGGCGGCACAAGCTTTTTATCCAAATTGGGTTAGCTTTTTTAATCGGCCTCTATTTTTATTTCGTCCTGGGCTATGATTTTATCAATATTCATTGGTTTGGAGCCTGGCCAGTGGGGATTCTTTTCGTGCCGATTACTACCTTCGTTGTTGTCTCTTTTGCTAACGCATTCAACATTACCGATGGAATGGATGGTCTTTCTTCTGGAGTCTTACTTATTTGTCTTACCGCCTTTTTGATCCTGGCCTCCCAACTACTGCACCCCGCTCTTGCTCTCTTTATTGCTGTCTGGATCGGGGCTATTGTTGCCTTTCTTTATTTTAATGTTTTTCCGGCCCGGATCGAACTAGGTGATACCGGAGCCTTGGCTTTTGGAGCTACCCTGGCAGTGGTTGGGCTGCTGACGGGAAAGATCTTTGCTCTAGGAGTTATTGGGGGGATTTTTATTGTTGAGGTGCTAAGCTCACTACTCCAGATGCTGTCTAAGAAATATCGAGGCAAAAAACTTTTTGCGGTCGCTCCAATTCATCTTTGGTTTATGTATAGAGGGTGGGAAGAGCCAAAAGTTGTAACGCGTTTTTGGATTGCTGCCATACTCTTTGCTATTTTTGGACTATGGCTCGGGGTCATAGGCTAGTCTTCGACATTACCCCTATTGTTATGGTCTGTTTCCTGCTGGGATTTGGGCTCCTCATGGTTTATGACGCCTCTTCGGCCCAGGCACTCCAGTCCTTTAACGATAAGTACTATTTCCTTAAGGAACAGGCTCAATGGGTGATAGTCGGTTTAATCGCCGCGGTAGCAGCCAGCTTTTTTGACTATCGTCGGCTAAAATTATTGGCCGTTCCAGCTTTAATTGGATCAATCTTACTGTTAATAGCTGTTTTTATTCCTGGCATTGGTGTCTCAGCCAACGGAGCCCACCGGTGGATTAATTTGGGTTTCACAGTTTTTCAACCATCAGAGATCGCCAAGCTATCTTTGATTATCTACCTATCTGCTTGGTTTACGACTAAAGAGAAGGGCAGGTTATTGTCATTTCTTCTTTTAATTGGGCTGATGGTGGGACTTATCATGGCCCAGCCAGATATGGGAACGGCTATTGTTCTTTTGGGGACGTCATTTTCACTCTACTTTTTATCAAATAGCGAAATGAGGGGGTTCCTATTCTTTATTCCATTTGTAGTCGCTGGGGGAACTTTGCTCGCTATCCAGTCACCCTATCGGCTAAGGCGAGTGCTCACTTTTTTAAATCCCGATTCTGATCCCCTGGGAGCATCTTACCATGTCCGTCAGGTTCTGATAGCGTTGGGAAGTGGGGGATTGTTTGGTTTAGGGCTGGGTAACTCGCGGCAAAAATATTCTTATCTTCCAGAGGCTACCACGGATTCAATTTTTGCAATCATCGGCGAGGAGTTAGGTTTTATTGGAGCCACCATGATTATTGTTGTCTTCGTAGTTTTCTTTTACCGAGCAATAAAACTTACTGTCACCACAGAAGATTTGTTTGGACGAATGCTTGGCTTGGGTATCTTATTCTGGATAATTATCCAGACACTTGTTAATCTTGGGTCAATGGTTAGTTTAATTCCGCTAACCGGAGTCCCGTTGCCTTTTATCTCCTACGGCGGGTCGGCTTTGGTTGCCGAGTTAATAGGCATGGGTATACTGTGTAATATTTGGAAATCCCACCACTCGTGAAACAAAAGATTTTTATCACCGGTGGCCACTTTACACCAGCCAAGGCAGTGGTTAGTGTGCTTTTAAAATCCCAAACCTGGGAGATTTTCTATGTGGGACGAAAACACGCGCTTGAAGGTGACCGGGCTCTATCACTCGAGTATTTAGAAATGCACCAGCAAAAAGGAGTAACCTTTTTAGAGTTGACGGCTGGTAAAATTCCTCGAACGCTCACTGCCCAGGCGATCTGGTCGATTATAAAAATCCCCGTCGGTTTAGTGCAGAGCCTAGCCTATCTGCTTTACTATCGCCCCAGTATCATCATGAGTTTTGGGGGTTATATAGCAGTTCCAATGGTACTTATTGGTAGATTACTGGGAATTAAGATTGCCCATCACGAGCAAGTGGCTGTTTTTGATATCCCTAGCCGATTGCTGGCTAAACTATCCAACCGAGTAATGGTTAGTTTTCCCTCTCTCATTCCTCCAATTGATTCGGCCAAATGGTGTTATACGGGCAACCCTGTCAGAGACGAGGTTTTCCAGGTTAACCCAGCGCCAGAGCTTGAGATGCTCACAAGAGTTAAAAAGCACCAGAACTTAAAAGCAATCTATATTACTGGCGGCAATCAGGGGTCGCACGTGATTAACACAGTGGTTCTCAGTTTACTCCCGAGATTGCTAAGTCGGTTTGTGGTTATTTGGCAAACAGGCGATAGCCAACAATTTCGTGATTATGATGTTGCCCTGGGCCAGATTAGGAACCTTCCCCAAGAGCAACAAGAGCGAATTGTGCTACAAAAATTTATTCTCGGCCACTCCATTGGGGCAGTTTTTGCCCTGGCTGATTTAGTGGTGGGACGCAGTGGGGCCAATACCGTCTTTGAGTTGGCAGCTTTAGCTAAACCAGCGATTTTAATTCCGATTCCCTGGGTACATGACCAGGAACAGTTGGCAAACGCCCAATTGTTAACTAGCAGGGGAGGGGCAGTAGTTTTACCACAAACCCATCTTAGTGATGGGGAGTTGTGGAGCAGTATTGAAACTGTTTTTAATCGTTATGATGATTATCACAGTGGAGCGCTCCTTGCTTGCCAGTCATTACCCAAAAACCCGGCTTTGCAAATAGTTACTATTCTAAGAGAACTAGTTTCATGATTAAAAAGATTGGATTAACTGTACTAATTGTGGCTTTACTACTCACTGGGGTCCTAGTAACAAGCAAACTGTTTTTCCCGCCTAGCCTGGTTGTACCAATTTCTGGTCCAAGTGTGGTGGCTACCCTAGGAGCCACCCTAGAAAAAGAGCATTTGTTCCCAAGTGGGCCGTTTATATTACAAGGAGACACGATCGAGGCGACAATTTCCGGGGTCCGGGTTCTTCTCAGTAAGGAAAAAGACTTTTTTTCGCAAGCCCGGGCTTTACAACTAGTTCTTTCACAGCTTACAATGAATGCGAATTCAAATATAACCATAAAAGAAATCGACTTGCGGTTTAACAAAGTAATTATTCGCTAATGGCAAAAGACAAAATCATTACTGCTATTGATGTAGGTTCTTCAAAGGTGACCACGGTTATTGCTACTTACCTAAAAGACGAAAAGCTTTCAGTTATTGGAGTCTCTAATGTTTTGTCTCGAGGTATTCGTAAGGGGCAGGTGGTAGACATCGAGGAGGCAGTAGCTAGTATTTCTGAAAGCGTTGATGCCGCCGAGAGAATGGCGGGGGTGTCAATTGGTACCGCTTTTGTTTCTATTGGCGGGTCGCATATTACCAGCCAAAACAGCAAGGGAATTGTGGCGGTGTCACAGCCAGAGGGTGAGATTACTGCACCTGATGTTGAACGGGTGATTGAGGCGGCGGAGGCAATTTCGCTGCCCTCTTCTAGGGAGATTCTTCATGTTCTGCCCCGTGATTTTACTGTAGATGGCCAAGCAGGTATTAAGGATCCGTTAGGGATGACGGGGGTAAGGCTGGAAGTAGATACTCAGATCGTGACTGGAGCTACAACCTCAGTTCGTAATTTGGCCAAATGTGTCGCGGAAGTAGGCATTGACGTCGAACGGGTAGTATTTTCCGGGTTGGCGTCATCAGAAGCGGTGTTATCCTCGACAGAAAAGGAATTAGGTGTTGTGCTAGTAGATATTGGGGCGGGAACTACCGATGTGGCCATTTGGGTTGATGGGGCACTGTCGTATTCGTCGGTTTTGCCCATGGGTGCCAGAAATGTCACTAACGATATTGCTGTCGGTTTAAGGGTGAGCCTGGAAAGCGCAGAAAAAATTAAACTGCTTTTGGGACAAATTCCCAAGGCCTTGCCAGTCGTTGCTAGTGAAGGTGAGGTTAAAAGTCACAAACTACCGGACGAACTAGATCTCTCTGCGTTAAATCTGCCAGAAGATTTGAAAAAAATTTCCCGGAAGACCCTAATGGACGGCATAATAAAGGACCGTTTGTTAGAAATGTTTGTATATGTGGGTCAAGAGATTCAAAAAAGTGGTTTCGGGGGTATGACCCCATCTGGCGTAGTGATTACGGGTGGGGGGGCTTTGACCGCTGGGATAATCGAAGCCTGTCGCCAGCGGTTGGCCATGCCCTGTCGTGTGGGATCGGCGATTGGTCAGACAGAATTGTATGGGCAGACCTCGCCGCTGTCTGGTCTCACCGATGAAATAACTGGCCCCCAGTTTTCTACAGTTATTGGTCTTATCCAGTTTGGTTTGCAGCGGCCAATTAATTTACGGACCAAGAGGGGGAGCGGTCAGTCACAATTTAGCTTGCCAAACTTAGGGGGCTTTGGTAAGATGGCCGAAAAGCTGCCCCTGGGGAATGCTACCGCTAAAATAGCAAAACTCCTCAAGTCATTTTTGCCATAATGCTTATTAAACCTGATCTTACTCGTTTCGCAAAAATCAAAGTAGTGGGAGTTGGTGGTGCCGGGGGTAACGCAGTATCTTCAATGATTGCCTCGGGTTCGATTCATGGAGTGGATTTTGTCGCTATCAATACCGACGCCCAAGTATTACTCGGTAATCCGGCTCCCACTAAAATTCAAATTGGGGAAAGTCTCACCCGAGGCCTTGGCTCAGGAGGAAATCCTGAAACTGGAATGAAGGCGGCGGAAGAATCAACCAAGAAGATCGAAGAGAAAATTGCTGATGCTGATATGGTCTTTGTGACGGCCGGTATGGGTGGAGGAACTGGGACGGGGGCCTCACCGGTAGTAGCTGATATTGCTCGGAAAGCGGGTGCCTTGACGGTGGCCGTTGTTACCAAACCGTTTGCATTTGAGGGGGCTGCTCGGGCGGTAGCGGCTGAGGAAGGTATTGAAAACCTTAAAGACAAAGTTGATGCCCTAATTGTCATCCCTGATCAAAGAATTCTTGAAGTTGTTGATAAAAAAGTAACCCTCATTGAGGCTTTTAAGATGGCCGATTCGGTACTAACTGCCGGTGTCCAGGGTATTTCTGATCTGATTGTTATGCCAGGACTGGTGAACGTTGATTTTGCTGACGTTAGATCCATTATGACTAACGCCGGATCAGCTCTCATGGGTATTGGAACGGGTAGTGGAGATAATCGGGCGGGAATAGCTGCGAGACAAGCTATTTCTTCACCACTACTGGAAATTTCTATCGATGGAGCCAAGGGTGTTCTCTTTAACATTATTGGTGGCCCGGATATGACAATGGCCGAGGTGGGAGAAGCGGCAGAAATTATTCGGGCGGCGGCTGATGCCGATGCCAAGATAATTTTTGGGGCCACGATTGACGAAACCATGATTGACCAGCTCAAAATTACGGTAATTGCGACCGGATTTGACGAGAACAGGCAAAAGTTACGTGACCTTCGCTACGAGCGCTCCGTTAGTACTGCCCAGCCTTACTCTGGTCCCACTGGGGTAGTGAGTGATACCACAACTGTTAAGACGTCCCAACCAAACCAGATCCAGGATGATGATTTGGATTTACCAAAACAAGCGACTCCTCTTCCCGAAGGCTTTGATGAAGAAATCGATATCCCCGCTTTTCTTAGAAAAGGTAAATAGAAGTTACCTATGTCTGAAAAGATAATCGGCTATAGTCTCCTTGCTGTTGGGATTTTCCTTATGATTGGCCCAACCGCGAGTGTCCTGTTGGTTTTTACTCACGTTACCACTCCTATCCAGCTCTTCGCTTTCTCTGGTATTTCTCTTGATTTGGGTCAGCTCGTGGCTGCCAACCTACCCACCGGTCTAACTGTGCCAACGGTTGAAACGGAAATCATCCCGGCGGCTATGCTTAACGAAAGTGCCAACCTCTTTGCCCACGTCTTTTTAATGGGTTTCATTCTTAATCTGGGATATAAACTAGCTTCACTGGGAATTGCCCTACTACGTCCGATCCAGGTGACTTCTAAATGAGTAAAACCTTCCGAAACAAACTAATTTTGGCAGGCGTCTCGGTTTTTCTTCAAGCGCTTCTCAATAGCGTTACTACTATTGTTATCTTCATGGAACTTTATTTTTTCCCCTGGCTTGTAAAGGTGGGACAGATACCTTACAAAGACTTTTTTGATCACCACGGATTTCTTATTTACCTTCTTCTCGCACCTTTGGCACTGGCGGGCGATGTCAGCTTACTTAAATGGCTGACCATCGTCATCAGTGCAGTAAATCTTTTGCTGTTTTTGTTCCTACTTCGCAAATATAGCGTCAGAATCATGGCTGTGGGGGCCACTCTCTTTATACTCTTTTCGTATGTTATGGTCCAAAATACCCTGTCATACGACCTATTTTTGATGCCGGTCTTTCTTGGCGTTGCCGCTCTATTACAGGTACCAGCACCAAAGCATAGTAGCTTGGTAGGAGTTGCTTTGGGAACATTAATCGCTAGTGTTAGCCTCATAAAGTTTCTTCCTGGACTATTAGTACTAGCGCTAGTACTCTATTTTAGAAAAGCTGTTTACTACGTTCTTGGGGTCTTTTTTCTGTCTTGGATGGCTGCTCTTAGCTACCTAGTCTATTTTGGTGCCCTTAGCGACTTTATTGACGGGTATTTTCGCTTTAACACCTTTCTTCTTTGGCGAATGCCACTTATCAAATTTGATGGCCTGCTAGATCCGCAGCTACCAATTCTGGCGGTGCTCGGGACTGTGCTCGCCGCCGCGTTTCGCCTAGCAGCGCACAACTCTCGGGTAATTGGTAAAGACGGCCAACTCTACTGGGCACTCATACTCAGCGCACTTCCATTTCTGGCGTCGGGAATTCATGTTGGCCACCTCTTAGCCCTTTTCCCCTTTGTTCTTCTGCTGTTCCTCGGTCACTACTCAGAGCTAACACGAGTAAAGAAAAAATCTTGGAGTGTTTTACTAATAGTTCTAGTGGTGGCCCTTGTGCTAATTGCAGGGCGAACCTTTCGTCATCTAAACTTTAGAGTCACTGAATATGTTAACGACCCGATCTCGGCGTCAATTATCTCCCTGTTGCAACAAAGAAAACTGGAGCGAAAACGTCTTTTTATAAACGCTGGCTATATCAACGTTTACTACCTACTCGATAATCCTTCCCTTCACCGTTATCCGATGAAGTTTCCCCTCATGCCTTACCCAAAACTTGAGGAATTCAACCCAGATTATGAAGCGAGCTTGATAAGGAGCCTAGTGGACAGGGACGTGGAAGTAGTGGTGTGGGTGACCCGCCCCTATCAACAGTGGGGAGAGTTAAGGGGTCTTCATTTGTTTGTCCAACATAACTATCAGTTGGTGGAGAAAGTTGATACTCCTGTTGTCAAATTTGTGCTCTACCAAAAGTCATTTCGGGGTGTATAATATTAGTCAAAGGCGGTGAAGGAGCTATCACTCCCGAGCTTAGGAAGAACGGCGCAAGCTTAGTAGACCCTGCTAAATGAGAAGTAAACAAGGTGGTACCACGTTTCGATTAACCTCGATCCGTCCTTGCACAGTAGTGGATTGGCGGATTTTTTTATGGCAAAAAAACCCACATTTTCGGCTGTACCCAGCCAAGTAGATTTTCCCGCTAAGGAGCGGGAACTGCTTGAGTTCTGGTACAAAACCGGAATTGTTGATAAGCATCTTCACAAAAACGACAAGGCCAAAAAAACCTTCTCTTTTATTGATGGTCCTATTACTGCCAATAATCCGATGGGGGTTCACCATGCCTGGGGCCGAAGTTATAAAGACCTCTGGCAGCGTTATCACACCATGAAAGGGGAGGCACAGCGCCATCAAAATGGTTTTGATTGTCAAGGACTGTGGGTTGAAGTCGAAGTCGAAAAGGAGCTTGGCTTTAAAAGCAAAAAAGATATCGAAGTTTACGGAGTAGGGAACTTTGTTAATCGCTGTAAAGAGCGCGTCCTTAAATTCTCTGCGATCCAAACCGAACAAACTAAACGCCTCGGTAACTTCATGGATTGGGACAATTCCTACTTTACGATGAGTGACGAGAATAACTTCATGATTTGGCACGCTCTAAAAACCTGTTGGCAGCGGGGCTGGATCTATAAAGGGCATGAGTCTGTACCCTGGTGCCCCAGGTGTGAAACTGCTATTTCTCAGCACGAAATGCTCACTGAAGACTATAAAGAAGTGACTCACCAGTCTGTCTATTTTGCCCTCCCGCTACTGGGGACCGGTAATGAACACCTGCTTGTCTGGACGACTACTCCCTGGACGCTTCCGGCCAACATTGCCGTGGCAGTTGATACTACTTTTGACTATGTGTTAGTTGCCGGTGGTAATGGGAGGAACTATTGGGTAGTAAAAGGGAAAGAAAATTTAGTTTCGCTTACTCCAAGCGTTCTTAAAGAAGTAAAAGGCAAAGAGTTGGTGGGACTAAAATACGAGGGATTGTTTGACACTTTGGCAAAAGTTAAAAAAGTAGCACGGGAACACCCCAAGTTTCATACGGTCGTTGCCACTGATCCCCGCATCATGCCGATTACTAAGACTGAAGGAACGGGCCTTGTTCATACTGCCGTAAGTGCCGGAACTGAGGATTTTCAGTTGGGCAAGAAATTAGGACTTCCCATGATCCCCGTTATTGAGGACAACGCAGATTATCTTTCTGATATGGATTTCCTTTCCGGATTAAATGCTAAGAAGCACCCTGAAGTTGTACTTGACTACTTACTAGCGGAAACGGAAAAGGGAAAACCGTGGATTTTTAAGATTGAAAACTACACTCATAGGTACCCTGCTTGCTGGCGATGTAAAACGGAACTAGTTTGGAAAGTTGCTGATGAATGGTACATCAGCATGGATACTCCTGACCCCACCGACAGTAAGAAGCGTACTTTACGACAGCAGCTAAAAGAGGTCGCGAAGAAGATTACCTGGCTACCAAGTTTTGGGCTGGATCGGGAACTGGACTGGTTAACCAACATGCACGATTGGCTCATCTCCAAGAAAAATCGCTACTGGGGACTCGCTCTTCCTATCTATGAATGTGGTAAATGTGGCCACTTTGAGGTAATCGGCGGAAAAGAGGAATTAAAAAAAAGAGCGGTTACTGGTTGGGATCAGTTCCTTGGTAACTCTCCTCACAAACCTTGGATTGATGAAGTAAAAATTAATTGTAGTCAGTGTGGGGAGGCTGTTCCACGTATTCCTGATGTGGGTAATGTCTGGCTCGATGCTGGTATTGTTCCCTTCTCGACGCTTCATTTCCTTGATGATCCAAAATACTGGGAAAAGTGGTTCCCAGCGGACTTTATCACCGAGTCATTTCCCGGTCAATTTAAAAACTGGTTTTATTCTCTTTTAGTCATGGGAACTATTCTTACGAAATCTCCCCCATTTAAGACGGTCCTTGGATATGCCTCACTGCTTGCGGAAGACGGTCGTCCCATGCACAAGTCCTGGGGTAACGCGATTGAATTTAATGAAGGGGCGGATAAAATTGGCGCCGATGTGATGCGGTGGATGTTTGCGTCAGCTAATCCCACAGACAACATGCTGTTTGGCTATAAAAAGGCCGATGAAGTAAGACGCCGGTTTTTCTTAATTCTGTGGAATTGTTATAGCTTTTTCGTTAACTATTACAATGTTGATAGAGTTGACTTGGAAAAGAAAACCGAGTTTTCAGTCTTAGACTTCTGGATTATTAGCCGACTGGATGACACCGTAACTATCGTCACGCAAAAGCTTGATCGGTTTAGTGCCTATGAGGCCACCCAGGCCCTAGAGGGATTTGTTTCTGACTTTTCAACCTGGTACATTCGCCGAAGTCGGGGGCGGGTTGGTCCTGCGAATGTGGATGAAAACGATAAGGTTGCTTTTTATCGCACCAGCTATACCGTACTCATAACTCTTTCGCAGTTATTGGCCCCAATAATGCCATTTGTCAGCGATGAGATCTATCGCAATTTAACTTTCCAAGAGAGTGTCCATTTATCTGACTGGCCCAAAGTTTCTAAAAGCCACAGTCATCTGGCTAACCAAAAACCTCAGACGATTATGAAATTTGTTCGTCAAGTTACTGAACTGGGTCATGCTGAGCGAAAAGCTGCAAACATCAAGGTGCGTCAGCCCCTCTCTCTCATGACAATTACCGGTCCCTATAAGACCATTGATTCAGATTTTGTCCAGATTATAAAAGAGGAATTAAATGTTAAAGGTGTTGTGCTCAAATATAAAAAGGGAGCGGAAGTGCAAGTGGTCTTTGACCTAAAGCTTACCCCCGAACTAAGTGCTGAGGGCAAAGCCCGAGACATTATTCGGGAAATTCAAGATGCCAGAAAAGCTGCTGGTACGGCACTTGACGAAAAAGTCGTAGTTCATCTTCCCGATTGGCCCGAGGAATTCACGGAGTATATTGCCAAAGAGACACTTGCCAAACAATTAGTCAAAGGAACTGATCTCAGAGTGGAAAGACTGTAGTATGAAATCACTGCCGCATTTTGACTTCGTTATTCTTGTTTGCATTCTTCTTTTAATGGGTTTTGGGGGAGCTATTATTGCGAGTGTGGTCCCGGAGCTATTTCTGGCACAACTGACCTTCTATATTATCGGATTGGGGTTATTTCTCTTTTTTTCTGTTCTGGACTATCGTATTTTTCAAAATCTTCACAAACTTACTTATATTGTGATAATTGCCGGGCTCATTATCACTATGATCATCGGTTTTGAGTCTAAGGGGGCAGTACGCTGGATTCCCTTAGGACTTTTCCACTTACAGTTTTCCGAGTTAGGAAAACCGTTCCTAGTCACTGTTTTAGCGACCTTGCTCACTAGCTCACCAAAGAAGTTTTTCCATTTCTTAGTCATGGTGACGGTTTTCCTGGGTCCAGCTTTTTTGGTTTTTCGCCAGCCAGATTTAGGCAGCTCAGTGGTTTATATCGCAACTGGCTTTTCTCTACTATTTGTTTCCGGAACACGTATCCGTTACTTTTTGTTCCCGTTCGCCTTAGTTTTTGCTTTTCTCCCGGTCGCTTGGCATTTTCTAGCTAACTATCAAAAGAATCGTATTCTGACCTTTCTTAATCCGAGTCTGGATCCTTTGGGAGTAAGCTATAACGCTATCCAGGCGGTAATGACTGTTGGTTCCGGAATGTTTTTGGGGCGTGGACTTGGGAGAGGCACTCAATCTCATTTACTTTTTCTTCCGGAAAAGCACACTGATTTTGTCTTTGCTTCAGTGGCTGAAGAACTTGGATTTGTCGGGTGTATTTTTCTTTTGACAATTTATTTCGTGCTCATCTGGCGTATTTTGACTGTTGCCAGAAACTGTAGTGACCGCTTTGGTTTACTAATTGCCGTGGGAATGGGACTTATCATTACCACCCAAGTAGTTATCAATGTGGGAATGAACGTGGGGTTGTTGCCGGTTACCGGCATTACCTTACCCCTTGTTTCATACGGCGGCAGCTCAATCCTTTCCGTCCTTATTTGTTTGGGAATTGTCGAAAACATCGCTAGGAGCAAGAAGCTCGAAAACACCATCCATCTTGCTTGATGTGTGCTTCGTCTGTTAGAATCAGTCTATTATGCAATTTGCCGTAGTTCGTTTTGCCGGAAAACAGTTTCTTGTTTCTCCTGACTCCAAGTTTCTGGTCAATGGCACTTGGGGAGTGGAAAATGAAGAAATCACTCTGTCTGAGGTGTTACTCCTTTCGAATGACGCTAATGTCCAAGTGGGTACACCTCTGCTTCCTGGTGAAAGCGTTGTAGCTAAGGTACTCTCCACAGGCAAGGGTGACAAAATCATGGTTAGTAAGTTTAAAGCTAAAAGTCGCTACCGCAGAACAGTCGGATTTCGCCCCCAACTTACTACTCTTCAGGTGGTTTCCTTAGGAGGAGCTACCAAATCTGCTATTAAAAGTGTGCCTAAAAAGGCTCCGGCTCCCCGTGCCAAAAAGACAACCAAACAGTAGAATAACAAGGTTACTATGACGTATCTCTTTCTTCTAGGAAATGCTCCTGAGCTTGCGACTGCCGAGCTGGCAGCGGTCCTAAGTAGGTATAAAGTTACTCCCGTCTTCGCGTCAGTTGACCCCAGACTCCTAAGGGTGAGTGTCGATAAACCCCTAACTCCTGAAATATTAAATGTCTTGGGGGGGACAATAAAGGTAGTCGAAGTCGGAGCTGATTTTTCTGATCTTAAGGGTGCTCTTAAAGCTATTGAGGCTTTTTTAAGAACCTTTGATAAGCGAATCGTTTTTACTGTGTCGATTCATCCCTCAATTCTTAAAGCGGTCCCTCCTAACATGGAGAAGACCCTTAAAAAGAAACTAGAAGCTGATGGTTACAAGGCACGCTTTGTAGCACCACAACGGCCTGAGTGGAATCTCTCCAGCGTGGTAGTTACCAAGCAAAAAGTTATTGAATTTGTTTTAATCCCGGGAGAACTTAGTGAATTTACCCTGGGACAAACCTATTGGGTCCAAGAATTTGAGGAGTGGGGGAAAAGGGACTATGGTCGTCCTGCCGCAGAAGCTCACTTAGGTATGCTGCCCCCTAAAGTTGCTCGGATGATGGTAAATCTTGGATTCTCGAGTAAGATTGTCGATCCCTTCTGTGGAGCCGGAACAATTGTCGCTGAAGCGTTGGTTCTTGGAGCTCAAGCAAAGGGGATTGACCAAGATCCCAATCAGGTGAAGCGAACCAAAGATAACCTAGAGTGGCTGTGCACCGAATTCAATCTTCCTAAGAACTATCAAGTCATCCAAGGGGATGCCCGCAGAGCTACCCAACTATTAAAAACTACTGTCGGCTCAATTGTTACCGAGCCATTCTTAGGTCCCAATGACAGTCAAAATAAGGTCGTAGCATCACAAAAACTCCACAATTTAATGCAGGAACTCATTGGTCTCTATATTCGCTGTCTGGAAAACTGGAAAGAAATGTTATCTCCAGGGGGCAAAGTAGTGATTGCTCTGCCGAGCTTTACTCAGTCAAACTATATAGAAGAACATCTCGTGAAAACAATCGTTGACAAAGCAAATCTTATGGGCTATAGTTTGCTCCAAGGTCCGTTTCCTTACTTTCGTGCCCAGGCCGTAGTAAGAAGAAACATCTGTGTATTTGTTAAAAATAAGTAAACATCTATGGCACACGTCAAGGCTGGTGGTACAGTTAAGGGAAATAGAGATTCGATTGCCAAACGATTAGGCATTAAGGTTTATGCCGGTCAACCGGTTAAAAATGGCAATATTATTGTGCGCCAAAAAGGCTCCAGATATTATGCAGGACTAGGGACCAGACTCGGTAAAGATTTTACTCTTTACGCAGTTCAAGATGGTGTAGTTCGTTTCATGCAAAAACTGGGTAAAAAAATGATCACTGTCCAAACTCAATAGCTCATGGCTGACGACCAAATTACTTATCTTGATATTAATCTTCTTCAGCCTAATCCGCTGCAGCCCCGTGGTCTCATCACACCCGAGTCTTTAGCTGATCTCGTAGAGTCAATTCGTGAGCACGGCATTATGCTCCCTCTGGTGGTGGCAGAAACTCCCGCCGGCTATCAAATTATTGCGGGAGAGCGGCGGTGGAGAGCCAGTAAAATTGTTGGTTTAGAAAAGGTTCCTACTATTGTGCGCAAAACCTCTCATCGTGGAATGCTTGAGATGGCAATTGTCGAAAACGTTCAGCGTGTAGATCTTAATCCCCTTGAGCGTGCCCAAGGATTTAAGAGAATGATGGATGAATTCGGACTAGGAACGGCTGAGATTGCCCAAAGAATTGGAAAGTCTCAGTCATTTGTTAGTAACTCCCTTCGGCTTTTGACTTTGCCTGATGCTCTCAAAGATGCTCTGCTGGCTGGAATTGTAACCGAGGGTCATATTCGCGCCCTAGCTGCCATCGATGACCCCAATCAAATGGTCGAGGCTCTAAGACAAATTTTACGTGAGGAGGGTAGTGTTAGGCGGGCCGAAGAGTTAGCGAGAGAGTATAAAGCTAAGGAAGACATTGCTCCTAAGCGTTCCGAAGAGAGGATTCACAGTGAAGAATTTATAGCCATGGAAAAGGACCTCACTGCTAAGCTGGGAGCCAAAGTGAAAATTACCCAATCAATGAGAGAAGCAAGACTGGTCCTTATTCTTAAAGGCAATATGGACAAGACAAGTACTGTGCTGAGAAAGATTAAAGAGGCACTTGGCGGTCTTGACGTTGCCGAACTCCAGCTCGAAGCATCAGAAGCTGTAGTCATTGAACCAGAAACACCTCATTCTACTAACTAATTTCTCCCAGACTCATTTACTCGGTCGCGTAAGTTGCTGAGTCAATTTTGCCAAAACGGTCGACTGGCCAGTAGCGGAAAAACACCTTCCCAACAAATTCGGCTGTAGTTACAGGACCAAAATCCCGAGAATCACTCGAGTGGGGACGATTGTCACCCACGACAAAATACTGCCCTTCAGGAACAACAATTTCCTGATCCTCGGCCAAATAGCCCTCGGGTCCAGTATAGACTGAGGGGTCAAGATATTCGCTTTCGTCCAGTGGCGCCCCATTTAGGTAAAGCTTACCCTGAGAGATTTTTACCTGATCCCCGGGCAACCCAATGATACGTTTAATAAAATCAATATCGTTATTCTTGGGAGAGCGAAACACTACCACATCGCCACGTTTGGGCAGACCCATTCGGTAGCTAATCTTATCAGTAAAAATGTATTCCCCATCTTTAAAAGTGGGATACATTGAGCTACCTTTGACTTGGTTGGGTTGGAAAAGAACTAAGTAAGCCACTACAAAGATGGCAGCCGCAAAAACAAAGGCCTCAACAAATTCCCACATGACTCCGAAAACACTTTTAAAGGCTCCAAACATAATGACATTAGTGTAGAGTTTTTTTACTAAGCATGCAAGCGTAATAGCTACTAATCCTTTTTGAGCTACGTTATAATTGAATCCTCGTTGGACTTGTGGCTCAGTGGTAGAGCGTCCCGTTCACATCGGGAAGGTCGAAGGTTCGATTCCTTCCAGGTCCACTAGCCTATTGGCGGTTTTAATTTATTGGGGGCAATAAATGCTGAATCCCCCTACTAATCCACTCAGCTTTAAAAAGCTCTCCAGCTTCATAAAGCGTTCTTGATTCTTGCTGCCAGAGCTGGGCGTCATAAAGATTAGCGGCTACGGGATTCCAAATTGGAGTAATTTTTTTAGCTGAGTCAATATATCTATCCGCCTTCTCCACCTGATACAGTACGTAAGAAGGGGCCCTTTGGCCACTATATTTATGGTAAAGATTGTTTAGAATGTCCCAAAAAAAGTAATTTGCAGCTATCAAGTTTTGTCTAACCTGGGAATTCGATTGTTGTCTTAGCAGCCAAGACAACTCGTTTTGTTGGTAGGTAAGGTCGTAACTTATACTCAGCCATTTTGATCTATTAGTAATGGCATTAACATAAGTGTTGACTTTGTTAGAAATTATTTTGGCTCTGGCACCAGGTACCCGCGCTATAGCTTCGTTAAATCGGTCAAGCAGAGAGGTGATGGTTTCCTCTGTAAACAGTTGTGAGGGATTAGCAACAAAGGCAAACTTTTTGTTTTGCACAGTTCCCGAAGAAATTGTGCCGCCGGTTTCGCGAATAAGCGTTTGCTGGTTGTAAGCAGCAAAGTAACTTTCTAATTTATAGCTGCCCGTTCCCGTGCCCTCCAGCTGGATTGTGTAAGTCTGAGGGCTGGGGTTTTTAACAAAAACCGCTTGTTGATTAATATTAATTCCAACTTCAACACCACTTCCGTCATAGACTTTAATCTTGGCTGGAGAGTGAATTAAGAACAGTAAGATGGAGTCAGTAGCTGGCCCGCTAATCTCAATCGGCCCAGAAAGCGAGAATGTAGCTAAAACAGTCGCTAGCCCGTGGTTACTGCTGAAATAATTAGTGTGGGTAACTGGAATTTTTTCATCAGACACGTCACTAAGTGATGAACTGGTTGCTAATACTGTGCCATCACCAGTGTTGGTTGTAGCTGACACGAATTTACCGTCAGTCCAAAGCCCCAGCCTTTGCTCAAAGGCTAGTGGACTGCTTACTTGATAGGTACTGTCGGTGGGTGTATTTAGCCCAGACAGGGTTTTAAGATTTTGTTTCAAATCATCTGAAGGGGCTTGCAAGGCCATAAGGGTTGGGTTTTGAGCTTGTGAGCTCATTTGTGAATAGGGCTTACCATCAATGTAGTTAAATATTGGCAAAATATCTTTAACCGAGGGAATATTTGCCTGAACGATATCTTTGCGAGTGAGATTGGTCCCTCCGGTCGCCCTGATGGCAACCTCCTCAATCACTCTGAGAATTGGATTCGGCTCATCAATGACTCCCCCCTCCCAAAACTTATAGGCCCCTAAAGCGCCCTTGACTGGTGACCCGCCGGTAATTAGCTTATCAATATGGTCAGCACAACCGGAAATTTTTTCGTAGCAGTAGATGGCAACAATGCCGCCCAGACTGTGGCCTACAATATTCGCTTTTTTACCAGGACTTTGGCTTTCAACTGTAGATTGAAGATAAGTTTTAAGTTGCTGAGCAGAGCTGGCTACAGGCTGGCGCCAATCGTAAGCAAAAACAAAAAGATTTTGATTTTCCACCAAACCGGAATTCTTAAGGGTCTTAAGCAGCGGCTGGTAGTAATCATCGGTGAAGAGGGGCGTAAGTATCCATTCGTCTGGAGTGGTAGCACCCTTTTCTACTAAGCCTTTGTAAGACCAGCTACCACCCAACCCTGGTAAAAAAACCACCGGGTTCGCGGTGGGGGGCGGTGGTGGGGTTACATTCACGTCTGCGTAGTATATTCCTAGACCTTCGACACCAACAAAGACCCTTCCATCTTTGACATCCAGCCCCAAGGTATTTCTTGTTCCCCAAGCTGGATCCTGAATATTTTCCCAAGTCTCCGCCCCATCCCTGCTCATCCAAAGCCCACCGCCATAATTTAGCCTACTAGCAAATAGGTTTCCATTTTGGTCCTGAGCTAATCGAAACGCCGGGCTATTGATACCATTACTTTTGATAGTCCAGTTACTACCCTCATTGACCGATTTATAAATACCAGCGCTGGGCGGATACTGAGATGCATAAAGGACACTTTCATTATTTTTGTCAATTAGTACATTAGAGTAAACTCTGTTTAAAGGTAGTAAGTTCCAGCTTGTGCCGTTGTCGGCACTTTTAAACAAATTAGGATCCGCACCAGCGTATACTCTCAGGGAGTTCTGGTCAATTGAAATTTGGCCACTATTTTGGTTTCCGAAGGCTTGAATTTTTGACCAATTAGCACCTCCGTTTGTAGTTTTATAAAGCCCTGACTCAGGACTCCCGTTTGTATTGCCTATCCCGACGTAGAGTACGCTTTGGGTTTGCGGATGGATTTCAACGGATCTTGGGTAGTCAGAAGTAAAAATTTTGTTCCAGTTTGCTCCCATGTTGGGTGACGTATAAATACCACCGCCCCATAAGCTGATTGCAATAGTATTCTCTGGTCCAAGTGAAATCCAGTTAATATCATGGCCGCCTACAAGGTCACCCTTAACACTGGTCCAGGATTCACCAAAATCGTCTGTTTTAAGCAGGTCATATGTATCGCTATTGTCTGACTGTATTGCTGCATATAGTGTTAAGCTGTCATAAACCGATCCTCTTATGAAAGAAGTTGCTCCGTTGAATTCATAAGATGGGATCCATGTAACTGCTAGTATCTGTTTAGGAAAGAAAAAAATAATGATAAGGAGAATTGTTAAAAGGTAGCAAATGGTGATTGAAGTAAATTTGATCAACGTATAAATTACTATAAGAGTACTATATTATTAGTAGAATCTAATTTAACTAATGTCAAGATGTCAAAAATTTCTGTAGTTATACCCACATATAATAGTGAAGATCTACTGGGTCGATGTTTGTCGAGTATTAAGTGGGCAAACGAAATTATTGTTATCGACATGGGTTCCACGGACAAAACTGTAGAAATTGCTAAAAAGTTCGGCGCTAAAATATACAAGCGTATCCCGCTTAATGGTAATTTTGATCTTAACCGAAAGTATGGAATGCAACTTTGTAAGGGCGACTGGATTTTAAAGTTGGATAGTGACGAGGTTTTGAGCAGCGAGCTTCAAGATGAGATTAAGACCTTCTTGAAAAATGACACAAAAGAAAAAGCTAATGGATTTTATTTCTATAATAGACTTTTTTGGTTTGGGCTGCAGATAAAGCATGGTTGTGTTAAGCCAAAATCTCATGAGTTGCGCTTAGTTAGAAACGGGCACTGGCAATATGAACCGTTTTGTTTTCACCAGCTAATAACCGTGAATGGGAAAGTTGGTTTCTTTAAGAATTACTACGACCACTATAACTATAGAACGGTTTCCGAATTTATCCAAAAAACAAACAATTACACTTCGCTTGATTCAAAAATAATCGCTAGCGCAAAGAGATATGGGTTTACACAGAGTATATTCTTTCCGTTTGCCACTTTTTTTCGATTATATTTTTTCCAAAAAGGATTTATTGACGGTAATATAGGATTTATTTCCAGTTTTCTATTTTCTTTCTATAATTTTGTGCTTAAGACCAAGGTTTGGGAGCAACACAACTGCAAGCAATAATTTATTTGTAAGCAAATATAATTATATCCTGGAATATACCTTGCTCAAACGGTGCTTTTAGTGGGGTCGTTAGAAGGTATGAAAATTTATTGTTCTCGAGAATTCTTAGAAATTTAGACAAATCATCAGGTTTTTCTGAATGGTGATGATGATATTCTGTCACTATTTTTTTAATAAGTGGGAGCCGCTTACTTTTCTGTAGTTCTGCAAGAACTACGTCTTCAGCCCCCTCAATATCTAACTTTAGAAGATCAACCCTTCCTTTTATGAAGGGGGATAGGGTTTTGGCCTCAACAGTTTTAGGCCTGTTGATTGCTTTTCGCATGGAATAAACACTTTTATAGAGACTATTTAATCCGGATCCAGGTTCAGTTGGGTTTGAGTAAAATTTTATTCGAGTGTTCTTATCATAAACTGCATAGTTATAAATCTTGACATCGCGTAAGTTGTTTTCTTCAACGTTTCGCTTAAGTAGTCTAAAGGTAATAGGATCAGCCTCAAAAGTAATTATTTTAGCTGTGGGGTAAAGCCACTTAAAGTAAAGTGCAGTATCGATGTTTCCGCCGCAATCGAATATAGTTGGACTTTTAGAATCTGGTTCAAAATAGTATTCATTTCGAATATATGATTCCTCAAACAAATGAATATAGTGAATCAGACTATAAAAGTTGATGGTATAGTCAAATATTTGAACGCTTTTAAGTTTAAAACCAAGTATAATCTCGAATAGGATATGCTTTGCACATAGCTCAAAGTAGGTTTTAAGGATTAGCCATTTTTTGGGTTTGATTGGGGCGGGTAGTTGTATCCAGATTGATATGCAATTTCTGAAAAAGCTTTTGGTTGATTGGAGTAATATGAATAGACTATTCATGGTTGTTTGATTTTACTATGAAAATAGCGATAGTACGAGGGGACTATTTATCCTCATGGGAAATATCAAATTATTTGAGTCTTCTTAAGAATAATGAGGTTACTATCTTCATTGGGAGAGCACCAGTGTATAAAGTGGCAATACCGTCAAGTTTTAAGGTGGTTTCTTTAATTTCCCCAGCTGATTTAAACTTCGGAAAGGTTTCGAGAATAAAAATGTCAATACTTAATAGATTATTTATTGACGCACATTTGTTATTTGGTCTTGAGCAGAGGCTAAAAGACTTCGATGTAGCTTATGTGTCCGAAACGTTTTACGGTTTTACCCAACAATGTATATGGGCGAAAAACAAAGGATACTTGAAAAGTGTAGTTAGTCACGCTAGTGAGAACACGCCTTTTAATAATGAAGGAATCTGGGGAAGAAAAGCTTTCAAACAAAGAGCTTTAAAAGAGGTTGATAAATTTGTAGCAATTACGGAGGGCGCTAAAAAGGTGTTGTTACAAGAGGGCTGTGATCCTAAGAAAATCGTTCGGCTGCAGCCAGGTGTTGATCTGGAAGTTTTTAAGCCAGTTAAGGTCGTTAAATATCGTAATCTTGATAAGAATAAAAATGTGAAATTACTTTTTGTGGGTAGGTTAGTTCCAGAAAAGGGAATTCTTCAAATTATGGAAAAGTTTTCCAATCTTTATAAAAAACATCCTAATATCGAATTAATTATTGCAGATCGGGGCCCCTTAGCGCCTCTAGTTGAGGAGTTTGCAAAAAGCCATAAAAATGTTTTCTATTTAGGAAGAATTGACGATTATTCAAAAATGAACCAGCTGTATTCCTTGTGTGACATATATTTACATTATTCTATAGGTTCCAGTACCTGGGTAGAACAATACGGTTTCACTCCGATTGAGGCAATGGCTTGTGGGCTTCCGGTTCTTGGTCTTGATAAGGGATCGGTCAAAGAAGTAGTAAGAGAAGGCGGATTTGTTGTAGATGCAAAAAAGTATGATAGTATACTGGAAAAGCTAATACTGGATTCAGGACTTAGAAGTAGGACAGGTAAAAAAGCGCTAAAATTAGTTAATAAAAGATATAACGCACTTCAACATGGCAAGGATCTCGAAAAAATCTTCAGAGCTACACTGTCAGCATAACTGGCAGAAATTCTTTTCTATCCCCAAGTGTACGCTCGAGAAATGTACCAACTGTGGACTCATAAGAACAGTCAGTAAAAAAAAGACGCTTAATGAGTATAGTGAGACTGATATCGAAGAAGCCGTCAAACTTTATTGGCTCCGTGGCGAGGAATGGAGAGCTTTTTCTAGAAAATTTATTGATAACCTTCCTACCAAAAAGGGGAGACTTTTAGATATAGGCTGTGGCTCAGGATATGTAGTTGCTGAAGCTAACAGGAGAGGCTTAATAGCCACTGGAATCGATCCGTCGAAAGGTATGATCTATTTTGGTAAGAAGAGAATTGATCCTAATCTCATTGCTATTCCCCTTGAAAAATACCACCCCAAGGATAAGTTTGATTATGTAACGATGAATCACGTTTTGGAGCACATTACGGAATTGTCTACGTGTTTAAAACAAATTAAGAGCTTACTGAAGTATAATGGAAAACTTATGGTGGCTTGTCCTAATATTAACTCCCTAACTTTTAGAATTTTTCAAGAAAGATGGTACCCACTTTCTCCATGGGAGCATATATGGCAATTTACGCCGGAAACCTTGGAAATGGTGATAAAGAATGAAGGATATACAATAAAGAAGCGTGTAGTTAACAGCATGAGCTATAATCCCAAAAATCCCATAAAGAAGCTAGCCTTTATTATCCTTACTACTCTAGCAAACATTTCAGGCTATGGCGATCAAATAATAATTGTCGCTCAAAAAGATGAAAAGTAATCTCCAAGTAATCATTGTTGATTTTCGTAGCACGAATATCATTTCTCCGTTAGTAAAAAAATTAACTCCATATCTTAAAAGCGTGATTGTCATAGACAACAACAAGATAAATCGTGGATTTGCTGGAGGAGCTAATCAGGGGTTTAAAAAAGCCGCTAAAAGTAAACCTTCTTACTACCTTCTTCTTAATCCCGATCTTAAATTTTCTCCCACAATTATCTCGACGCTTATCAAAAACGGCAGTGACATAGTCGGTCCAGTTCTTAAATTCAAACGGCATGGAAATTGGGTTTATGACTTTGGTGGTAAGGTTAACTGGTTCTTAGGAAGAACCACTCACATTGAGACCCCTACCCTTGATTTAGGCATGGCCAAAAAAAATATCGATTATGTCAGTGGGGCCTGCATGCTGATTAAAAAAGAAGTCATTGATAAGATCGGATATTTCGATGAGCGCTTCTTCATGTACTTTGAAGATGTAGATTTTTGTTTGAGAGCCAAAAAAGCCGGTTTTTCGATTGCGGTAGAGTCAAAAGCCGTCGTTGAACATGAAATCAAGGAACACCGAGATAGTAACGATGCCACAAAAAAACAATATGCTTTTGCCAGCAATCTCATTTTCGCTCGTAAGTGGGTTCCCGTTTTTTTTCAGCCCCTTGCCACTATTTATCTTCTTTGGCTCGCGATTAGGATATCTGCCCAATCTCGATGAAAAAGTGGCAGCCCTATCTTTCGGTAGTAATCCCTGCCTTTAACGAAGCGGCAAATTTCAAAGCCGGGGTCCTAGCCCCAGTCTTTACATTTCTTAAAAAGCAAAAATTTACCTGGGAAGTGATTATTGTTGATGATGGTTCCAGTGATAACACTTTTAAAACACTTCAAGAATTTAGTAAAAGACAGCAAGGTTGCAGAGTTATTCATATTAAACACGGTGGTAAAGCTTTTGCAGTTCAAGCAGGAATGCTAGCGGCAAAAGGTAATATCCGTCTCTTTACTGACTTTGATCAATCTACCCCCCTAAAACATTGTCTAGACTTTATCGAGGCTCACAAGCAGGGAAGCGATGTAGTAATTGGGATTCGCCATGCGTCTACTAAAACCCCTACTAAGGAAGACACTCTGTTTCGCAGATTTCGTAGTTGGGTATTTGTCGTGATTGTCAGAGTGGTACTTGGGGTTAAGGCCAGGGATACCCAGTGTGGTTTCAAGTCCTTCACTGCCGCTTCCGCAAAAAAGCTTTTCAGTTCGCTTCCTATTACCACTAGAAATAGGGAGGGGGGGCGTATATGGGGGCATTTGATGTGGAGCTACTATACCAAGCAAAAAAGCATGGCTATAAGACAACAGAAGTACCCGTAAGCTGGATAAAGATAGAGTCGACTCGTTTAAATGCCTGGAGAGAGCCTATCAAAATGCTTGTAGATGTTTTTCGTATGAAGTTATCAAATTAGCTTCATGAAACAGCTAGCCTTCATTCGCCACTATAAACTAGCTTATCCCTTCGATCACTGGTCAAATCTAACGGTCAAGCAGTTTGTTAACTTTACTGAGGGAAGAATTGATCCCGAGATTGACCAGTCTCTAGGCAAGTTTCTTGTTAATAATCCGTTGAGCAAGACGGCAGATCTAATTATATGTGGAAGCCTACGTAGATCAATTCAAACAGCAGAAATAATCAGTAAAAGTTTTGCAAACAACCCTCCACTAATATCCAATCAATTATTTGATGAAATTCCACAAATAATAATGGAAAAGTTATCTGAGCCACAGTTTGAAGCAATGAAGCTTAATAAAAAGCTGCAAGTCAAAAAGAAGCGAGTATTAAATACTAGAGAAAAGCTCAGTCGGATAATGAAGATAGATAACTATTTAGCAACTTTGCCAGAATCCAAAATATTAATTGTTACCCACAGTTACCTTATTGGACTTCTGAATTATTGGTATGCGGTAATAGATAGGAACCGAACAACTTTTAATGTCAATGATGCCGAACATAACGAGCTGGGTGGTGTATTGAAGGGATTTACCGTAAGAATACCTGATGAGAACAGATAAGTGTTATTGGTTATTGCTCTTAATGATTGTTGTTTCTCCGAGGTATACACTATTACTGCCTTCGGGTTTTAGCCCTTCTATTACAGAAGTTAAGCCCTTGAGCCGAGTTGCATCCTTTAAGCCGGTCTTCTCATCATCCCATACAATGTAATAAGTTTTTTCAATTGGCTCCAGAGGTAATGAACGTAGCATGATTGGCTGCAATGCTAGGCCCCTGGGTGTAAAGCAGTGGTTATCTTTAATATCTTGAGTGGTAAGGGGCCAACGCTCCTCAATATAGATATTGCGATTGTGCCAAAACTCAAGCCAAAACGCGTTGGGGTAATGGCTATAGCTCCCCTCTATTATCAGGCAGATAGTTTTATCCTGACTTTCGTTGTGGAGGTACTTAAATATAGGTTCAAAACCGTAGCCCGAGGGAAAGCCAGTAACATATTGCCATCTGTCTTCCTCAGGAAATGCCGCAGTTGGAGGATTAAAAAGTAGGCCATAAGTAAACTGCAGGGGCAGCAGAAGGAGAAGTAGTCCTATCGACAGTGCCATTACCTTTGACTTTCTGACAACTCCACATATTAGGTAGGCTGCGGAGATTACAAAATAGGGAGCTACAAAAACAATATAGCGGGGGAAATAGATTCTGGCGGCCAAAGAAAAGGCGAGAATGGGAAGAATACCAAGGAGGAACAGTGATGTCCCAATTTTCGGCCGTTTAACTACTAATACTATTAACCCAAGAAGTGAAAAGAGAAATAATGGCGGTGTTAAGTAACTGCTTAACCACCTACTACTAAGCTCCATGTTAGGAGTAAAAAGTGCTCCAAAAGCGGGAGAAGCCAGTTTGGCCCCCGGAGTATAGTCCAAAGATTTTCTAATGTATTCAAAATATCCCGTCGAAACGATGTTAATGTTGGCTACGATCTGACAAGTTAAAACGGCGCACAATAACAAAAAAACAGTACCCCTTGTTAATAAAGGTCGTGTTTGCACCAAAAATACTAGTGGGGTAATGCCTAAATATAAAATGGCCGGGGATTTACTCAGAAAGGCAAATCCTAAAAAAAGTCCCCACAAGAGTGCGTCCCTTAGTTGCCTTGTCCGAGCCGTCCTACAGGCTAGGTAAGCACCCATTGTCATCATGGCAGCTAGTTGGCTGTCATAAAGAAGCATCCGGTCATGAAATAGGAGAAATGGAGTGAGAATAGCTATTAAGGCTGCTAAGAGTGCCACCCTCTTTGACTTAAACCATAAATAAGTAAGTCGGTAGGTGGCAATTATAGTTATTGCTCCAAAAAATACTGAGGGTAGCCTACCTGCCAAAAGGTAAAGGTGTTCTGGTAAGATCTTGAGAAAAAAAGCCACCATCCAGATGAGGGGAAAAGCCTTACCTGAAGTGAAACTAATAAACAAATGACTATTGGAAACCGCAATTCGTTTTGCCCACATCAGATAGTTAGCTTCATCAAAAAAGATGGGTAGGAGATCGAGATTAATTAGGCGTGTTACAAGGTAAAGACATGCTAAGATGACACTAATGAAAATAAATAGTTTATCCCTGTTATTTTTTAGTCTCTTAACCCTCATTGTTACCTTCCCTTTGGCTCTACATTTGAATACTCTTATTCTTGATCGTTATGACGGATTGTTAATTACTTGGATTATCAATTGGAATGTTCATAGTTTTAGTTTGGGACTTCCAGGGATTCTTAATTATTTTAACGCCAATATCTTCTTTCCTTATCATAACACGCTTGCTTTCTCTGATTACCATTTCTTAAACGGCCTAATTGCCCTGCCCTTCGTCTTTATTACTGGTGAACCGCTCGTAGGCTACAATATTAACTATCTTCTAGGATTTAGTCTTACTGCTTGGGCAATGTTTCTTCTCATAAGATCCCTCACGCGAGATACTAGGTGTGCGCTCCTTTGTGGCACACTGTTTTCCTTCTCTATGATCCACTTAAGCTACATGACCCATTTGCAGCTGTTTGATTTTTACCCGGTAATTTTTGCTACCCACTTCTTATTACAACGTCGCTTCCTTCTTTTTCTTTGTACGTTTATCCTCGCTGTCTTGACTATGCCCCTCAACATTTTCTTTCTACTCGCCGTGGTAACTAGCTACTTTCTTACCATAAAAAGGGATGATAAAAGGCTTTTACTTTCTGCTGTCGTAGCTTGGGCAGTGAGTGGACTACTATTACTTCCTTATGTTTTTGTTTCTCACGAGTTTAATTATGTTCGCCCAATCCAAGAAGTCATCCACTTTTCTCTTAAATATCCAGACTTGGTTCGCATTAACGAAAGTAGTCGCCTTGTCAGTTTTTTAGGATCACAAGACTCAGGTACCCCCGCATTTTTTGGAGTCATATTTCTCCTTCTATTGTTAATTCTTTTCTGGCAACGCCTAAGAAATTTTTCCTTGATTACTCCTAGCCCACAACTTAACTTTGCTTTTCTCCTCGGTGCTCTGTCTTTTATTCTCTCTTTTGGCCCGGCTTTCCACGTGGTTACCCATACAATTCGGGCTGGGTTTCTGCCCTTTATTCCCATGCCGTATCTTATTCTTTACTATCTCTTGCCTGGATTTTCTGGCTTTCGGACTCCATCTCGCTGGATACTTCTTAGTGCCTTCGCCCTAGTAATTGCTATTGGCATTCATTTTAAAAGAAAGATTTCCTCAGTAAGTCTCAGCTTCCTCATTGCTCTTATTCTTTTAGAGATTAATTTGCCCTTTTCCTACATTTTGGTACCGACTGTCAAAGACTTTCCACCAGAACAAGCGTGGTTGAAGGCTAATTCTAGTGGCCAAGCCATTATTCAATTCCCCATTTACAATTGGGCTGATTTTGACGGAGTTGGCGAGGAGACACTTAGGATGTACTATTCAACAATTCATTGGCAGCCAATGTTTAATGGCTACTCCGGATTTTTTCCTGAAGCGTGGCAAAACAAAGTGGGCTGGTTGAGAAAAGAGTTTCCCTCGACTAAAACTTTACAGTTTCTTAAAGATAAACAGATAAAATTAATTTTGGTTCCAGAAGGTTGGAAGGCTAGAATGCTACCCTTTAACCAAGTAGAATTGATAGAGGAATTTCCCAACACTTTAATTTATAAGCTGCAATGATTTCTATCTGTATTCTTACTCATAACAACGCAAGAACACTAGAAAATTGCCTAAACTCCGTTTCTTGGGGGGATGAAATAGTTGTGGTGGACGATAATTCTACAGATGGTAGCGTGGCTTTAGTAAAAAAGATTATCCCTAAGGCCCGTATATTTACAAGATCACTAGAAGGAAACTTCGCGGCTCAAAGAAATTTTGCTCTAGAGAAAGCAACGGGGGACTGGGTGCTTTTTGTTGATTCAGATGAAGTAGTAACTTTTAGACTGCGAGTGGAAATTGAGTCGGCGATTAAAGCACAAAAGACCAATGGCTTTTTGCTAAGCCGCCACGATATATTTTTTGCCAAGAGATTGCATTTTGGGGAGACAGGGCAGATTCGTCTTTTGCGTTTGGGGAGAAAAGGCAAAGGAAAGTGGAAACGCGAGGTACACGAAAAATGGGAGATTGAAGGAAGGATTATGGCAATATCTGCCCCTCTTGAACATTATCCCCATCCTACTATTAAAGAATTTGTTCATGATCTTAATTTTTACACCTCAATTGATGCCGCTTATATGTACTTTAAGGATGGTATTCGTTTCAGCTATTTCCGTGTTGTAGCTAATCCTCTTGGGAAGTTCTTACACAACTTCTTTTTAAAGTTGGGATTTCTCGATGGGAGAGCTGGATTTATTATAGCTGTTATGATGAGCTTACACTCTTTGCTAGTAAGAGTAAAACTCTATGAGTACAAAACTAAAGCCGACTAAGGCCCACTTACCCCTTATGAAAATTATCATCGGCTTACTGCTATTGCTATTTTCCTTGGGCCAACTAGGACGGCTGAATATTTTTGGTTCGGAGTTAGTTATTCACCTCAATGATGTGGCCGTTGGTTTATTTGTGCTTGGCACATTCATTTGGAAGCGGGCGACCCTAATTTCTGTGGTAAAGAGGGACCCCCTGTCACTTCCACTCGTCCTATGGATTGGAGCAATGAGTTTATCACTTATTATCAACAGTATGCGCCTTTCCCTCTCTGAGCTCGTGATTTCGTCACTGTACGCCGTGCGCTTTGTTGCCTATACTGGAGTTTACTTTGCTGTTAAGCTGACACTGACTAAAGACATTGAATCCTTCTGGGGCAAAGGGCTAGTCTTAGCTACCGTAGCAGTAGCGGGAGTAGGAGTTTTGCAATACGTCTTTATTCCCGACGTCTCCTTTCTGCAAGCCACTTCCTGGGACGATCACTACTACCGGCTAATTTCTACATTTTTTGACCCCGGCTTTACCGGAGCAATCTTGGCTCTGGGGTTATTGGTGGCCTTTTTAGGCCGAAAACACAAATCCGACTGGGGAGTAATTACTCTTATCTATCTTGCCCTGGCGCTGACCTATTCTCGGGCCTCGTTTCTTCTCTACATGGCCGGATTTACGATCATTGCGCTTTGGCAGCGGTCGACAAAGCTTTTTATTGGAGCGGCTCTGCTTCTTGTGATCACCATTGCTCTGCTGCCTAATAATATACAAAGCGAGGGGACGCAACTTAACCGCGAAAATAGTGTGTGGTCAAGAATTAATAATTGGCAGCAAAGCATTACTATATGGACCAAGGCCCCTCTCTTTGGTCACGGGTTTAATACCTACCGATATGTACAAAGGGATCTTGGGTACCTTAGGCCCGAGCTCATTAATGAAAGTCACGCAGCAGCGGGGGCTGACTCCTCCCTACTATTAGTATTAGCAACTACGGGAGCCGTCGGGTTAGGCGCCTACCTTTATTTGCTTTTTACAATGGCCAGACTGGGAAGATATAACAGTCTTTTTTTAGCGAGCTTTGCTGGGGTAGTGGTGCACAGTTTTTTTAATAATACACTTTTCTATGCGTGGATTATGGAGTGGCTATGGATACTGTTGGCTCTCGTCCCACTTAGAGAACCAAAAAAAGTCTCTTAAGGTTCGTATTTTATCGTCACTTCTTTTACTGTTTCATTTCCTGCTTCATCCCGAGCCGTGATTTTAATTTTGTTCTCGCCATTATTCATCTGGAAAATATAATTGAAGTTTCCCGTTCCTGAAACGATTGCCAAGTGTTCATTAACAATCACGGTGTTATCTGGATCGGTGCTGCCACTAATTTGTAGTGGGTTTTCCCTCACTGTATCTCCCTCTTTGGGGTTAGTAAGATCAAGCTTGGGAGCTCCGGTTAGGAGTCTGACAGAGTAATTGTCTGAGGCTGGACTTTTGCCACCACTTTTGCTGATGGCTACCGCTGAAAAGGTATTGGTATTTTTTTCTAAATCCACTATCATCTCAAATTTCCCCATTTCGTCAGTTGTGGCGGTGCCAAGTAGGCGGTCGTTCTGATATATTTCTACTTCGGTCTCACTGTCTGAACGACCGGAGAGAGTAATACTTGCTGACTTAGTAGCCGAGAAGTTTTCAATAAATTGTGGTTGACTGGGAATAATCATGGTGGTGTCCTCAGCCCTGCTTGCCCCACCGTGCCTTACCCCACTGATCAGCCCAGTAAGACCAAAGACCGCCTGGGTGCCGAAGGTAACGAGCAGCAGGATGGTAACAATAGAGCCCGCCAATAGTAGGTAAGTATTGCGTTTGGCTTTTTGTGCCTGGCGACTGCGTAAACGGGAGCCGTAATTCTTTTCCACACCCAATATTAGCATATCCGTGCTAGCTTCGTGTTAAAATTCTTCAGGGTGCCGAAGTGGCTCAGTGGTAGAGCAGCTCTTTCGTAAAGAGCGGGTCGAGAGTTCGATTCTCTCCTTCGGCTCAAGGAGTTAATAGTAGTGAAAGTAAAAGACATTTATCAAAAGTTTGGCATTCCTCCGAACCTGCAAGACCACATGGTTCAGGTTTCCGGTATTACAACCTTCATTGAAGGTCATTGGAAAAAAGCAGCGCCCACTGTGGATTGGGATTTGGTGAAGAAAGTGGCTCTTCTCCATGATTTGGGCAATGTCGTAAAATTTGATTTGGATCGTCACGTTGATTTTCTTAAGGGAGAAGAGGCAAACATTGATTACTGGCGAACGATGCAAAAAAAGATTATCGATACTTATGGTGTTGATGATCATGAGGTAACAAAAAAGATGCTTCAGGAGATCGTCATGAGTCAAGAAGCTATTGATGTAATTCAAAGTAAGGGTCTTAGTAATGCCATGGCAACAATGGATTCAGACAACTGGTCATTAAAGATTCTGTTTTACGCTGACATGCGAACATTGCCTAGTGGCATTGGTTCCCTCTCCGAACGCATGGACGATATTGCAAAGCGTTTGCCTAAATACGGTCTGCGACCCGATTTCCAAGAACTTGTTGATGCGTGTCATGAAATCGAACGCCAAATTCAGGCAAATATTGATGTTTCAATCTTGGACATAACCGATCGTTCTGTGGAATCGAACCCCCACGCCTTTTTGGAAATTGATGTGAGTAAGAGATTAATGAATGTTCTCTTTGATTCCATAGGGAGAACTTACGGTCTGACGCGAAAAGCCGACCCTCGAATAGTAGCAAGGCTTATTGAGCTTTTGGGCCTTCCAAAAGGATCAATAATTGCAGATGTTGGTGCCGGAACGGGGAATTATAGCGCGGCGTTAACTGAGGCAGGCTACCGAGTTATTGCTGTAGAACCATCAATTGTTATGCGCAGCCATGGCAAACAGCGAGTCGGGCTGGAGTGGAGAGATGGCTGGGCCGAAAATCTTCCAGTTGAGGATTCGTCGGTGGATGGAGTGATTTGCACAGCTGCCATTCATCACTTTGATGATATCCCACAAGCCTTATCTGAGATGGCCCGAGTGGTTAAAGTAAATGGTTCTATTGTGATTTTCAATGCTAAGCACGCAGACCGAAAAAACGTTTGGATTGATGATTATTTTAATCCCGAAACAACGAATACCTATCCTAGTTCAGTGGAAATAGCTGATAAACTTGACGATTTCCTTCATTCAAAAGCGGACGTGGAACCATTCATGATTCCCCATGACATTGATGACATGTTTTTTATTTCCGGGTGGCGTCGTCCGTGGTTGTATCTTGATAAGACATTCTGTGACAACATCTCTCCTCTTGCTAAAGCGCCAGAAGCAAAATTGACCGCCTTTCAGAATAAATTGCGGAAGGATTTACTGTCTGGTAAATGGCTAGAGAAATACGGAGAAATCCTCAAAAAAGACAGCATTGATTCAGGCTACTTTTTTGTTTATGGTAAAAAGTCCTAATGAAGCCGTTCCGGAAGAGGTTGACTAATTTCCACGTCTTAGCATTATCGTTCCTTGTCCCTGCTCCATAGGACTAAATTCAATCGTCTGGCTATCATCGAATTGGGGAGGCATAGTTTGCGCTTCAGCTGCTCCTTGGTATTCATTACCTGGATAGGTCGGAGCCATTCCTTGACCAAAGCCGCCACCCATATACATCATTTGCATTTGCTCTAATCGCCGCACGCGTCGTTCTAAATCATTATGTCTTTTTTGCATTTTGCAATGCCTCATTTGCAGTAGGAGAGCTTTCTTACGGTTAACCATCATCTCTTCCTGCACTCTTGTCGAAGGGGCCACAGAGGTGGTTTGCCTTTGTCCAAGCAGGGGAGCGAGACGATTTTTGATTTCCACTTTGTTGTTTTGATAGGCAATGCCGAGGATAAAAGCGGCGACTGCTACCATGACGAGAAGGATTCCTCCGGTGGCGTATTGCCGTTGTTCGTAAGTCATAGTTATTATTATACACCCTGTGCAAAGTCCCAGAATTCCCTTACTATAACTGTTCGTCAGTAGTGACTATTAAGCATTAACAAAGTGGTTTTTCTCTTGCTATACTAGCTCTGATAAAAGTTAGGAGGTGAGTTAATTGGAAGAAACCAAAAAATCCTATCTTAAATATGTTGTCCCAGTCAGTATTATTGCAGTCGTTGTGGTAGCCGCGGTGGTTGTTTATACCACCCAAATGGCTGGTGACAAGGCAGCGATGAAGCAAACCGCTCCGGTAGAGGTAGTTGAGGTGGCACCAAATGATGCCATGATGCAACAAGAAAACGCGAGTGGTTATAAGGATGGTACTTACACTGTCACCGGCAAGTATGTTTCTCCTGGTGGGCCCAGAGAAGTGGGTGTAACCGTTACGCTTAAAGACGGAATCGTTACAGATTCTACTTTTGAAGGGCGGGCCACTGATCCCGCTTCAATGCGGTTTCAAAAAGAATTTGCTGAGGGCTACAAAGCTATGGTGGTGGGAAAACCCATCGAAGATCTAGCTTTGACTAAAGTGTCCGGATCGTCACTAACCCCAAAAGGATTTAATGACGCTCTTGAACAAATCAGGGCTAAGGCTCAGTCATGATCACGTTCGATGCTATTGGTACGAGCTGGTCAATTAATGTCTTTGAAACACTAAGGCAGACTGATAGTGGGTTACTAAAAGACGCTATTTCTCAACGAATTAGCGTCTTTGACAAAGCCTACTCTCGGTTTAGGAGCGATTCTTGGGTCAGTGAAATTGCAAAAAAGCAGGGTACCTACACCATTCCTCCTGACGGCGAGCCAATGTTCTCCCTTTACGAAAAGCTCTACAAGTTAACTGGTGGAGCTATGACTCCTCTGATTGGTAGGGCAATGGAGGAAGCTGGCTACGATGCTAACTATTCCCTGGTTCCTAAAGAGATTCACACTGTTCCTACTTGGGAGGAAGTGGTGGCATTTTCTTTCCCAAAATTAGAACTAAAAGCGCCGGTCCTTTTTGACTTTGGAGCCATGGGCAAGGGGTATTTGGTGGATATTGTGGGAGGAGTGATGGAAGATCGGGGTGTGACTAACTATTGCATCGATGCCGGGGGAGATATTTTGTATAAAACAAGTAGTAAAAAACAGCTAGAAGTCGGACTTGAGCATCCAGGAGACAAATCGCAAGTTATTGGGGTGGCAACTATCCTTAATCAGTCCATCTGTGGTTCGGCAGGAAATAGACGAAAGTGGGCAAATTTTCATCACGTAATAGATCCTCACACGTTAACCTCTCCCAAAGAGATTTTGGCCACCTGGGTAGTAGCCAAGACCGCTATCTTAGCTGACGCTCTTACTACCGCACTTTTCTTTGCTAAACCGGAAATATTAATACCAGAGTTCGAATTTGACTACTTAGTTATTGATGAAGACTATCAAGTTGACAAGTCAGAAAACTTTCCTGCCACCCTGTATTATAAAGAGTAACTATGTTTCTCGCTGACCGCCTTTTAAACAAGGTAACGATGTACTTCCTAGTTTTAAACGGACTGGGAATACTCTCAATTATTGCCATTCTTTTGGGCTTTATTGGGCTGCTTCCTTATTCGGGTATTCAATTTTCTATTCTTCTGGCTGTTATCTATGGGTCCTGCCTGGCCTTTCACTACACCTTAGCCAAACTCTTTAAAGCTACTACCAATAAAGAATCCTACCGCATTACAGCTCTCATTCTTTTTTTCCTTCTGTCACCGATCTTTAACTGGACAGACCTAGTAGTTACTATTGTGGCTTGTTTTATCGGGATGGCGTCAAGGTATGCTTTTGCCATTGAAAAAAAACATATCTTCAACCCCGCAGCGATAGCGATTTTCCTCTTAGGGCTGTTTGGTTATGGCAATGCCATTTGGTGGGTAGGAAGCACTGTTCTTTTGCCTTTTGTCCTTACTTTGGGACTGGCAGTAGTAAGAAAGATTCGAAAGTTTCGGCTGTTCTTGCCTTTCTTGGGAGCTTCCCTCATCACTATTTCTGTCTACGGGGTCGATCCAGTCCAAGCCTTAACCTCTTGGCCCCTTATTTTCCTTGGGACCATCATGCTTACCGAGCCTCTTACTACCCCGCCCACAAAGTACAAAGCGATGATCTATGGAGCACTCGTTGGCATCTTAACCGGAGCTCAGTTTAGTGTTGGACCACTGCATGCCTCCCCCGAATTTGCTCTAGTGGTGGGAAACATTTTCTCCTATATTGTAAGTCCTAAGAAAAAACTCTTTAGTGAACTTAAGGAGAGGATTCAACTAGCACCAACGATCTTTGAATTCGTCTTTGCCAAGGACAAAGACTTTTCTTTTACACCGGGACAATACCTGGAATGGACCATTGCTCACAACCACCCTGACAGTAGGGGCAACAGGCGCTACTTTACGATTGCCTCTTCTCCCACCGAAAAAGATTTAAGACTGGGAGTCAAGATAGTTGAAGGTAGTTTTAGTAGTGCCAAAAAGACGCTGCTTGGAATGGAACTCGGGACTAAAATAGTTGCCTCCCAGCTAGCCGGTGATTTTATTCTTCCTAAAGATGACAAGCAAAAACTGGCCTTCATTGCGGGGGGAATTGGGGTGACTCCCTACAGAAGTATTATTAAATATCTTCTGGATAAAAAAGAAAAGAGAGATATTATTTTTTTCTATACCTGTGGTAGTGAAAGCGAATTTGTTTACAGGGATATCTTTGCTCAAGCTGTCAGTGAACTGGGAATAAAAGTAATCTATGTAATTACGGAGGAAGATAAAGCACCCGAAAACTGGAGCGGGGAAAGGGGCAGAATCAGCAAAGAGATACTTGAGAAACACATTTCTGATCTGAAAGAAAGAAAATTTTATCTTTCTGGACCCAATGCTATGGTGGAGTCGTACGACCAGTTAATAAGAAGCATGGGGGTAGGCAGAGGTAAAATTGTTAAAGACTACTTCCCGGGGTTTTAAGAAGCTAATCCCAAAAATTCGCCCATCCGCATAGTCTCTGCTTCTAGCTCTTTTTCAAACTGTTTGCTCTTTGGTCGGAACTTAACAAAGCCCAAATCCACATTTAAGGCGTTACTAACTACTTTAACATTGGCCCAGCCAATAATATCTTCTTGCCACAGAAGGGGCATAGCATAGTAGCCGCGAATTCTTTTGGGGGCAGGAGTGTAGGCCTCAAATTGATATAGCCAACCCCACAGATGCTCAAAGCGGTACCGATCACGCACTACTGGATCAAAGGGAGTTAAGAATTTAACCGTAGAAGGTACTTCTTCCTCTTTTAATTCCCCTGTTGGGTAGTAGTAAACTAAACCATCAATAGTTTCTTTAGTTAATTCGCCGCTTGCTACCAGTTGTTTAAGGATGGGCCTCGTATCACCATGCTGGCGATGAATTCGATGAAACGACTGCGCCAAAGTCTTAGCTGTAACCGGAGCCATAATGCGAACGGTAAGCATGACGAGGCTTTTTAGTCGCTCGGAAGCGGGTAGGGTGGGTTCGGAAATTATGGTTGGTTCATAAATCCGAAAGCCATTCTCCCTTTTGGCCACCCTGAGGAGTCCATAGTAGTGCAGTCTTTCCAGAGACATCTTACTGGCTCGTGAGTACCCACTCCACCAATTAATTTCCCGCCCTTTGCCAAAGTGCTGCTCTAAGTTCTTTGGGTGAATTGCTCCCAACTCACAAACCTTGTCATAGACACTCTTATCAGCTTTCGTAAGATCGATTTCATTACGAGGATGTAGCAGTAACCAGCTCTCACGAGTAATATAGCCATGAGCAAAGAGGAAGTCTTCCTCAAGACGTAAGTCACAATACGCCCGGTCGATATCTCCCACATGATAATCTTTTACTCGGTGACGCAGCGTTAGGTCTTGAGCCCTGGCGGGAGAGCGAATGGGATCAATTTGCACAAACTGCATTCGCTCTATTGCTTCCTTTAGGGTAGTGGGCGCAAAAAGTGAGTTAGTAAGAGTCAGGTTTTTAAGTTGTTGTTTGGATAGTTTCATTAACGAATTCTGTCCTTCATTTTATACCAAAATAATCTAAACTAAGAAGAGTGTCCAAAAAACTGCCCAAGAAAAAAGGCAATTGGCATAAAGCCGTAACTATCGGCGCTTCTGTTCTCGTTGCCTCCGGGGCTTTATGGTTTTTGACCACCGCCAGCGGCAGCAAAATTCCCGTCCCGTCTTATCAAGCCATGCGTGTCGTTGACGGCGACACTTTTGAGACCAACGAACGGCAGCTGATCCGCCTTTCGGGAGTTGACGTCCCAGAACTCAAAAACTGTGGCGGCCCAGAAGCCAAAAAAGCTCTGGAAAAACTCATTTCGGGTAAAAATCTTTACGTCAAAGTGATCTATCGGGACGGCTCCAATCGTCTTATTAGTCATGTTTACAACGATCAAGGTTTTGTTAGTGCCCAAATGGCTAGACTTGGTAATGCTTACTATCTCGGCAGTGGAGCCAGCGATTCCACTCTTACGGCTGCTTCAGACTATGCCAGAGAGCACAAGCTTGGCATTTTCAGTTCAAAATGCACTCAAGTTACAAACACTAAACAGCCAGATTGTGTCATCAAAGCCAACAATCGGGACTATTCAAAACCAGGCGCTCCAAAACTTTATCATTTCCCAGGTTGCGGCCAGTACGACCACACGCAAGTGGAACTCTATAAAGGTGATCAGTGGTTCTGTACCGAAAGCCAAGCACAAAAAGCTGGTTATTCCAAAGGTTCAGATTGCTTTGCCAAAAAATGGAGATGAGGTAAAAAAGAGGGGGAGTGTATTTGGCTATTACATCAGATCCTTAATCTCTTGGTTACTTTTTAGAACTTGATCTATATATGGAACTGGGTACCGTAATTGGCTCGAATCTATGTGTCCGCCGTAGCCTTGGCGTAGGTGGATTTAGCCAGGACGAGTATATCAAAAAATATCTGCTCGATCCTCATATTCCACTTATCACTGTTGTTAAAATTAGTCTTCGCTATTACATACAGCCCAACCTCAATTGATTTTACAACTTAATGTCTTTAAAGACTATCATGAGAAGATTAATCCATTTCTATTTTTAGAAGTGTTTGGGAAACAACGCAAAGATCGACTTACCTCACCTCTTTAAGTAAAGTTTGCAACATCCATTCCAAAAGAGTAATTCTATCGTCATACCCCTTTTTATCACCCTTTTCTAAGTCACAGCCTAATAAGTCAGCATGCATTAAAAGAGTTAACTCAATAGCAACATCGTCAACCGTCTCATTAAATATTCGAAAGTATTTTTCTTTGCCTTGATTAGCAATCATTAAATTAAGGATTTCTGAGATAAAGCCATGATATCTAACTACTCGCTCTACATATGATTCTGCTTTACTATCTAAATCAAATCTTTCTGCAAAATTCTTTACTCTTCCAGCTGCAATTAAATCATGACCTGGACACCCGGCTGTCCCATCTGGTTTTTTAACGAGTACATCAGTTTTAGCAATGTCATGAAGTAAAGCGGCGACTTTAAGAGTATTTTGTCTCGTTTGATTACCAATGACCTCTGATAGATACTTTTTTAATGCATCTTTTTGGTTAAGTTCCAAATTATTAAACTCCAATACCGTTTCAAGACCAGCATAAACAGCGATGACGTGATCTAGAACATTTTGATTGTTATGCCATAAGCTATTTTCAGTTACTAAGGCTAATTCGTAGTACTCAGGGAATGAAGACAAATATGCTTTATCTCTAAGTGATTTTGATGTTACTTGTGATATGTCTATAAAAATTGGTGGCATAATTGTCAGTTCCTAGTAACTTTGTGTACATTTCTGTACGTAATTGTCATATGGAGCGGGAGACGCGAATTATTTTGAACTCCTGCTCGATTAAATTCTAATTCATTTTAACAAGTTGATGGAGGCTATACTTGTGAATAGCCAAAAAAAGTCATGGTTCAAACAATGGTTAGTTTTGTAATACTTCTTATCCACATTTCTCACTTGTCCAAGGTGTGACAAAAAGAGCAAAAAACCCATTTAGTACATTTGAATACCTCCTACAGGTATGACGCGTTTGAAATTTAATTAACTTCCATCCTTTGTTCTGTTTTTCTACAATATATTTATTTTCGGTAGGGCCAACTGAGTCATCCCCTACGTATTGTTCTTTAACATAAATTTCTAGTCTTTTATTAAAAAGGTTAGTAACAACTCTAATAAGGCCTTTGTTACCTTTTTCATCCATATGTTTTATGCTCAACCGGTTGGCTAGATCGTCTTGGGAAAGAACATTAAAATCCTTTAAATCTACGTAATGTTGATAGATCCAGTCGGATTTAAGCGGAGTCATGAAGCCATAATCAGAAAAGAAAAATCCTATTAATGTCCTAATAAAAATAATTAAATAAATGAATTGCATACGAATTTTAAACACCAATAGCACTTACTAGTGCAAAACACGCGATAATTTATATTGTTATTTTAACATGAGAATGATGAAATAAATTATTGAATTAAAATAATAATATTAGCGTTGTATCGGTACATGCGCACATTTGAGGGGACTACTGCCCGTCTGGAGCGGGGTACGAGAATTGAACTCGCTTCTCATCCTTGGGAAGGATGCATACTACCGGTGTACTAACCCCGCACTATTTTTTTAAATTCCTTTCCTTTCGTGTAGGAAATTCTCCTTGTTGCACTAATTACAATTGTTTTTATATATACTCGCTTCTCCCCGCCTTTGGCGGGGCATACTACCGGTGTACTAACCCCGCGACTGCAAAATATTATATGCCTAATTGAGTTTTTGTGAAACCAAAAGAGCCCCTAGTTAAGGATTGGTTGGTCTGATAGGAACTTTCGGGATAAGAAGTGTTTGGCCAACAGCGATTTGGTCAGGACTATACAGTTTATTGGCTTCCATAATATCAATTGAGTTGTTGCCACTGGTGTAATAGTATTCGGCGATACTCCAGAGGTTCTCTCCTTCTTGGACAACATGACTCGTGGGGAGGGCCACGGTACTACTAGCACTGGCTAAGCGGTCTTGTTCTAGGACGGGTACCACCGCTTGAATCGGAACAGAGGGGGTACTCCTTTTACCACTCTCGTGCCAATACCTTATTTTGCCAAGGAGAAAGCCACTAAGGACCAGCACGGTGACTATACCCAGTAGCAGCGCCACTGTTCTTTGGGGGCCGGCATCTGGCACCTTGGCCACAGGAAAGGGCATCTCCTGCTCCACACTAAGTACCTGTTTAAGGATCATATTTTTACTTACAGCTAATTCTAAGAACATCGCCAGCCTGCAGAGCTCGATTTCTTTTATAACCATTTTCGCTAGCAATAATCTCTGCAAAAGTACTATCACCACAAACCAGTTCAGCAATCTTTGAGAATGAATCGCGCGGGGCTACGACGTAATGGATAGTGCCTGCAGTATCTGCAAGTCTTTTAATTTCCATCTCTTCAGTCTGTTTCGCCTCTTCCGCCGTTTGTTTAGTTTCTGTGGTAGTACCAATTTGAGTATTTTGATTTGGTCTCCAGAAGTTACTTCTGGCGGCTACGATTCCCACCACAATAAGGGTAGAGAGCCCGAGCCAAAGTTCTGGTCTAGCCCACTGCCTAGGTTGGGAAGCCCTAATCGTAGAACCTGATTTTGCTAATTTTTGTTTTGGCATAGTAGAGTCACCCCCCGTCTTTTTTATGGGCAGCAGCCACAGTGTCGATTATATTTAAGATTTCTTGATTTGTCTGGGGGGAATTTGGCTCATTGTCATAAGCCAGTGTCAAAGTGGAAAAAACTGAGTTACTTGTACTTAAAAACACCTCAGATTGCCCCTTATTACTGGCTATCAGACTGTGGCGGCTAACTTTTTCTACGATTGGAAGCGCTTTTGGCTTTTGATAGCTTAGGGTATTTGCTTCGCTTAAAGAATTGACCAGGCTCGTTTCGCCACAGGAAGCTTTAATGAGTTCTCTTAGCGGTACTAATGTCTCTTTGCCGTTTACTTCCAAAGTAACTGTTTCTTTCTTATCCTGCCAGTTAATAGTCTCTTTCCCGAGGGTTACTACCGCTTTTAACTCCCCGTTACTAAAATCACACACCACAACCGAGTAGGTAGCCTTCGGATGCTGTGAAATTAAGGGTAAGAGTCCTTGCGCCAAGGCTTGCTGAAGAGCTAGATCAAACGAGGTACCAATTTGTAATCCCGCGCAGCCTAGGTCGGTAGTATAGTTTTGTTTGACTTCTTCAAAAAAAAGAGAGTAAGTAGACCCCATGCGATTTAGTCCCTGCTTACTGTCGTAGACAAGAATACCGCTAACATCAAAAACTTGGGACTCCTTGCACCGGTTCAAGTTCACTGGAAGTACTAGTTCACTGGCTAGTACCGATGACGCTTTTGACAAAGATACTCCAAGGATGATTCCCAAAGCTATCCCCACCAAGGTTAAGCGGCGTTTTAGTTTGGTCATGGGTGGTTGCTACTATCTAAACTAGCGTGCACCACAAAGCGCTGCTTGTCGTTTTCCTGGGCACAGGTGTACAGCGTAAGTTGTGGCCCACCAGCGTGTTTTAAGACTGAGAGGTCCTCGGGTTCAACCACTTGAACACTCGTTACTGAGTAGATAAACCAATCGAGGCTCGTAAAAATATGGATTTTGTCTCCCACTTTAATTTTAGGCAGGTTGCCAAACAGGTGGGGAAGAGCGTGAGAAAAGATAACGGTGTTGCCATTACTACCAGGGTAGGCCGTGCCTTGACCAAACGAGGCGCCCGCCAGGCTTACTTGCCAGGTATCATAGGCAACTGGAGCCTCAACTACCGAAAGATGAATATTGGCTGTGGGAATGGCAATGTGGGTGGGAGGAAGATTAAAGGTGGCCACCACTGGGGTGGCAGCAAGAAAGAACAGTCCAATAAAAAGCCCGACCACTGCTAAAATTTTCATACGTTTAGTGTCGGGCAGGACAAAATAGCACTTTGCGGGACCGACCGGACTCGGACCGGCGACCTCTTCCGTGACAGGGAAGCGCTCTAACCAACTGAGCTACGATCCCAAAGTGTGCTAGAATTTTAACATAGCTACGCTGATGAACGCAATGAAAGGGACTCAGTTTACTAATACAGAGATTGCCCGGCTTTTTAGAAAAGTGGCTGCCGCTTACACCATAAGTGGCGAAAATCGCTTCAAAGTTATTGCCTACGATAATGCAGCCACCGCTGTGGAGCACGCTACTTCGGAATTAAAAGACCTGTGGGAAGAAGGAGAGCTTGAAAGTGTCCCCGGCCTTGGCTCCTCAATCATTGGGCACCTTGACGAACTTTTTAGAAATGGATCGTCTAAGCATTTTGAGGCGGTTCTAGCAAAAGTCAATCCTGCCGTTTTTCCCCTTCTTGAAGTGCCCGGGATTGGACCCAAAAAAGCCGGAAAACTGGTCGAAATTCTCCACCTTAGCAGCGCCGCTACCGCGATAGCTGATTTAAAAAAAGCGGCAAAGGACGGTAGAATCGCTGAAATAGAGAGTTTTGGAGAGAAAAGCGAACAAGATATTCTCGCTAACATCGAGCGTCACTCGAAAGGAGCCATTAAAGAAAAAAGGATGGTGCTTCCCCTTGCTTCCCGAATTGCTGATGAAATTACAGAGTACATGCAAAAGAAACTGGGAAGTAAAATTGTGAAGATTGATCGTTTGGGCAGTCTGAGGCGCCAGGTCGCCACTATTGGTGATTTAGATTTTGCTGTGGCCACCAATCATTTTGAGGACGTCATTGATGCTTTTGTGAGTTTCCCTGGGACTGCCAGTCTGATTGAGCGTGGTCCCACGGGGGCTTCAATTCTTTTGGGCCTGGGCAGGCAAGCAGATTTGAGAGTGTCAAAGCCAAAAGATTATGGGGCGATGCTGCAGTACTTTACCGGATCTAAATACCACAATATTCTTCTTCGCGAATACGCTCTTAAGAAGGGTCTATCTTTAAATGAATACGGGATTAAAAACCTTAAAGTGAAGAATGGACAGCCCAAACCATTCGAGACGGAAGAAGAACTCTATAATTTTCTGGGTCTTGATTATATTGCCCCCGAACTTAGGGAGGACAGCGGTGAGCTTGAAGCAGCCAAAAATCATACCCTCCCCAAACTTGTAGAGCTTAAAGATATTAAGGGGGATTTACAGGTTCATTCAAGCTTTGATTTGGAAACCAGTCACGATGCGGGAAAGGATTCAATGCCGGATATTCGGCTAATGGCGAAGAGGCTAGGGTACGACTATGTAGGAATTACCAATCACAACCCCTCTTCAAAACACACGACGGAACAAATAGTGGCGAAACTTAGGAGCCAAAACGAATATATAGAACACTTAAATAGCTCGACTAAAGGCACTCGAGTAATAGGCTTACTCGAAGTCGATATTTCACCCGATGGGACTCTTCCAGTACCCCAAGAGGGTCTTGATTATTTGGACGGCTGCCTGGTGTCGATCCACTCCTCATTTCAAATGGACAAAGAGGCGATGACTAAAAGAGTCTTACTGGGACTTAGTAACCCGGTAGCAAAGATTCTTGCCCACCCCACAGGCAGGTTGCTAACTGAGCGCGAGGGCTTCGAACTGGATTGGGATAAGGTTTTCTCTTTCTGTATTGCCAATGACAAAGCGGTTGAAATTAATTGTTATCCCAACCGTTTAGACTTGCCCGATACTTTGGTTCGGGAGGCAGTAAAGCGGGGAGTGTTACTGTCTTTGGGGACCGACTCTCACGCCGCCGTTGATATGGATAACATGCGGTTTGGAGTGTCAGTAGCCAGACGGGGGTGGGCGGAAGCGAAAAATATTATTAATTCTTGGGAGTATAATAGACTCATAAAGTGGATGCGAACTAGGAAGGTGGTGAACTAATTTATGCCAATGCTATACATTATTCTTGGAGCTATTGCCCTCATCGTTGTCTTTTTATGGATGACGTACAACTCGCTAGTCACAAAAAAGCTGCGCGTTGATGAGGCTTGGAGTCAAATCGACGTCCAACTCAAAAGACGCATTGATCTTATCCCCAATTTGGTAGAAGCGGTAAAGGGCTACGCCAAACACGAAAAAAGCGTTTTTGAGCAAGTAACCAAGGCAAGGTCCGCGCTCATGGGAGCCAAGGACCCGGAGCAAAAAGCCGCCGCTGATAACATGTTAACGGGAGCTTTAAAATCAATCTTTGCGGTTGCTGAAGCTTATCCCCAGCTGCGGGCTAATGAGAACTTTCAACAGTTACAGGAGCAGTTAACGGACACTGAGGATAAAGTCGCTTACAGTCGTCAGTTCTATAACAACGTAGTCATGGACTATAACACGGCGCTGATGGTCTTTCCGACTGTTCTTTTTGCCCCGATGCTCGGGTTTAAGTCCGCGGAGTTCTTTGGCAAGGATTTAAAAGATTCTGACAAGGAACCAGTCAAGGTGAAATTTGACTAAGTACCTGCCTAGAGTCCAGATAGTGGGCGGTCAGATATAATAGTTTGACGCCCAGGAATCTGGATCTCTTAGGTTTTAATTCAAAATGACAATTTATTCTGAAATTGCTAGCAACAAACGCCGCACCTGGTTAGTTATGATCCTCTTTATTGTATTTATCGCCACCATTGCCTTTGTTTTTGGCCGGGCGTCAGGCGAGGGTTATGCCTTTGCTGGCATAGCTGTCGTGGTTTCTGGGTTAATCTCGATTTGGAGTTATTTCTTCTCTGACGGCCTGGTTCTGGGGATTTCTGGAGCCAAACAGATTGCAGAAAATGACAATCCCGAACTATTTCATCTGGTCCAGAATATGACAATAGCGAGCGGTCTGCCTATGCCCAAGATCTATCTTATTCATGACTCCTCCCCCAACGCCTTTGCTACTGGCAGAGACCCTAAGCACTCTTCAGTAGCGGTGACGACCGGATTACTAGAAAAACTGGACCGAGTGGAACTGGAAGGGGTCATAGCTCATGAGATGTCCCACATTCAAAATTATGATATTCGCCTGATGGCGGTAGTGACAATCCTCGTCGGCTCAGTGTCTCTGCTGGCCGACTGGTTTGCTAGGAGCCTGTGGTGGGGTGGGGGGGATAGTGATAAGGGAAGTAGCAAGCTTGAGGTGATTCTTATGATTCTTGGTCTAGTTCTAGCAGTCTTGTCTCCACTTATTGCCACTCTGATCCAACTGGCTATTAGTAGACGCAGGGAATTTCTGGCCGATGCCAGCGCTGCTTTGATGACGAGGCATCCAGAGGGATTAGCCAGAGCGCTCGAGAAGATTGCTGCCGATCGCCGGGTGCCCCAGTTTGCTAATAATGCCACTGCCCACCTTTTTATTGTGAACCCTTTTAAAGGGAAAGACCTAGCCTCAAAGCTGAGTGGACTATTTGACACCCACCCTCCCACAGCAGAACGCGTCGCCGCCCTTAGGTCAATGTAGGTTGGGTTTTCTTCGCTATTGTAGTGTTACAATTCAATACAATGACTGTAATCTTTTGCCTGCTAGCTCGCTGTCTCGGCTTTATATTTTGCAACTTAAGACTTGGTACCGGGGTAACTTGGTCGGGAGAGCTGGCTTTAAAGGTACGGCCAAATATTCTTTCCCAGTTAATTCCCACCACCTCCCCCGTTATTCTCATTGCCGGCACCAACGGTAAAACCACTACCGCCAAGATGGTTAAAACCATTTTGGAGTCAAAATATCAGGTAATCTGTAACGAGACCGGCGCAAATTTAGTCAACGGGTTAGTGGGGACAATTCTTACTCAGCAGCCACTTTTTTCTAAAAAACAAGCAGCTTATGTATTCGAAATTGACGAATCTAGTCTTCCCCTGGCTTTAAAAGCTTTTAAACCGACAACACTCGTCCTGCTTAACCTTTTCCGTGATCAACTTGACCGTTATGGTGAGGTCGACACCATTGTAGCAAAATGGGAACAGGCATTTAGCTCGAGTGATTTGAGTAAGACTAACTTAATTGTCAACGGAGACGACCCGCAATTGGCCTATCTCGGGCAGAAGTATAGCTCTAAAGTTTTTGGACTAAAAACTTTTGGCCTTAACAATAGTGACTATTATCTCTCTGCCAGTGACCACGCCACTGATTCAATTTTTTGTCCCGCGTGTGGCCACCGCTTAGTTTTTACCGGTGTTTATTTTTCCCATTTGGGTACTTGGCACTGCTCTTCGTGTAATTTTAAGCAGCCTTCCTTTACTCTGTCGTCTCTAGATGTACACTCACCACTTGAAGGACTGTATAACCGCTATAACGTCATGGCCGCCCTTTTGGTAGCTGAAGCTACTGGGGTCAAAAAAGTAGTTGCAGCCGAGCGGCTAGTCGGGTTTAAGCCCGCTTTTGGTAGGCTAGAAGAGCTCAAATATCAAAACAAAAATGTCAAAGTCTTATTATCTAAAAATCCTGCTGGCTTTACGGTGTCTTTGCGAGCGCTGCTTGAGAGCTCCCAAAGAGGTCCAATTGTGCTTCTCCTTAATGACCACGTGGCTGACGGACGCGACGTCAGTTGGATTTGGGATGTAGATTTCGAGCTTCTTAAAGGGTGCAAATTTCCCATTTATGTTAGTGGTACCCGCGCTTATGATTTAGGATTAAGACTCAAATATGCGTTAGGAGCAACCGGCGACTTTATGATTGATCTAGATTTAAAAAGTACGATTAATAGGGCGGTGGTCAAAGCTAAAACCGAGGAAACCATCTGGGTGCTTGGAACTTATACAGCGATGCTGGAAGCACGGAAAATTCTCACGGGCAGAAAGATACTCTAGAAACTCTATGAACTTAGAACTAACTATTGGTTGGCTTTATCCAGAACTGATGTCGACTTACGGTGACCGGGGCAATATTTTTGTCTTGGAAAAAAGATGTAAGTGGCGCGGCATTAAGGTTGTCGTCCAGCCAATCGATTTTGGCACCAGCAAGGCCCTACTAACAAGCTGCGATCTTATTATTGGTGGCGGGTCACAAGATAGACAGCAAGAATTAGCAATCGAAGACATGCTCAAAAAGAAAGAAAGCTTAAAAGCGCTTTTTGACAGGGGAGTCCCGGGACTTTTTGTGTGTGGCTCTCCCCAACTACTGGGGCATTTCTACATGACCGGGGAAGGGAAAAAACTTCCCGGACTGGGACTCTTTGATATGGAGTCAAGGCATTTTGGCCATGATAAACCCCGGTGTATTGGCAATACCGTGGGCAGGATCACCGACCGGTTTAGGCTGCCGGGGCTAGAGTATAAAAATACCATTGTCGGGTTTGAAAACCATGGGGGCAGGACTTACCTAGGAAAAGTAGAGCCGTTTGCTAAGGTGCTAGTCGGTTTTGGCAATAATGGAGAAGATGGCACGGAGGGTGCCATCTATGAAAATGTTATCGCTTGTTACTCTCATGGTCCGTTTCTGCCCAAAAATCCGCACCTGGCCGACTACCTGATAAGTTGTGCCCTTGAGACCAAGTACAAAAAACCAGTACAATTGAAACCACTGGATGATACGCTCGAGTGGCAAGCCCATACTTTTATGCTAAAAAAATTGGGCGTAAATAGATAGTTATGACTAGTTTAAAACTTAGTACTAAGGAAGTAAAACACGTCGCGACGTTAGCGGCGCTTCCTTTATCCGAAAAGGAACTACTACAATTTGGCCAAGAACTGTCAGCCACTGTCGACTATGTGTCCCATCTAAACGAACTGGATACTAGCGATATTATTCCCACTCCCCAGGTTACTGAGAAGACCAATGAACTGCGAGATGACGTTGTCACCCCTTCACTGCCCCAGGAACTAGCGCTCAAAAATGGCAAAACCCATAACGGTTACTTTGTCAGCAAGATTTCATGGAGTTAAATACCTTAACTGTCACTGAGGCCCAAAAGGGCTTAGCAAAAAAAAAGTTTTCTTCGTTTGATTTGGTCAGTGCTTGTTTTGCCCGAATCAGCGAGGTGGATACCAAACTCCACGCTTTTTTAGCTCTAACAAAAGAGGCAGCGCTTAAGCAGGCTAAGGAAGTGACTGCCACACCGTCAAAAGACCAACCACTACTGGGTATTCCTTTCGCCGTTAAAGACAATTTTAATACCGAGGGGCTAGAGACAACTGCTGCCTCCAATATCCTTAAGGGATATATTCCTCCTTACGATGCCACGGTAGTAGCTAAGCTAAAAGCAGCCGGGGCAATTATTTTGGGAAAAACCAATCTGGACGCTTTTGCTCACGGCTCATCAACTGAGACTAGCGACTTTGGCCCCACTCTTAACCCTTGGAACACCGACTATTTACCTGGGGGATCCTCGGGTGGAGCCGCCGCTGCCATAGTGAGTGATGAAACTATTGGCTCTATCGGCAGTGAAACCGCCGGCTCAGTGCGCGGCCCCGCCGCTTGGTGTGGGTGTGTGGGCCTAAAGCCCACTTACGGACGAGTCAGCCGCTACGGGCTTATTGCCATGGCCTCCTCCACTGATTGCCCGGGTCCACTGGCAAAAAATGTCGCTGATGCCAAATTAGTCCTAGAGCTTCTTTCTGGTTTTGATCCCCACGATGCCACTTCGAGTCACAAAGAGTTAGATCTGAGTATTTTTAAACCAACTAAGCAGTTAAAGATAGGACTACCAAAGCAGTATTTTCGTTCAGAATCACAAAGTGGCATTAACGAAGCGGTGCTGGAAGCGGCTAGAGTGTTAGAGACACTGGGAGCCAAACTCGTCGAGGTAGAAAGCTTTGATCCAACATATGCCGTCTCTGTTTACACCATTTTGCAGCGGTCGGAAGTATCTTCCAATCTAGCCCGCTTTGATGGTATTCGTTTTGGTAAAACCAGAGACCAGTTTAACGCCGAAAACAAACGGCGCATCATGTTGGGAACCTACACTCTGTCGGCGGGCTACTACGACGCCTACTATAAAAAGGCCCAACAGGTTAGGACGCTGATTGTACAGGATTTTACCAAGCTGTTTGGTATGGTAGATTTGCTGTTGGCCCCCACTCTTCCGTCTGTGGCTCCGAAAAAGGGTGCTACTGAGGGTGAGCCGATGTGGGGGGAACTGGCGGATATTTTAACTGAGCCCAGTAGTATTGCCGGTCTGCCGGGGATAAGTTTACCCTGTGGTTTTATAAATGGTTTACCGGTGGGGATGCAACTAATTGGTCCCCAATTTTCTGAGGCTCAAGTCTTAGCTACCGCGGCTGATTTTGAAAAAAATACTGATTGGCATAGACAAAAACCTGCTTTGTAATTATGGACAAAAAATACCATCCAGTCATCGGTCTGGAAGTTCATGTCGAACTCGCAACATTATCAAAAATGTTTTGTGGCTGTCGTGCTGATTACTTTGGCAAAGAGCCCAATACTCAGACTTGTCCGGTGTGTTTAGGACTACCTGGGGCACTGCCAATTCCCAATAAAAAAGCTATTGACTGGACAATTCGTCTGGGACTGGCGCTTAACTGCAGTGTCAATGAGCACTCCAAATTCGATCGTAAAAACTATTTTTATCCCGATCTGCCTAAGGGCTATCAGATTAGCCAGTATGACGAGCCGCTCTGCCAAAACGGCTCAATTGTAATTGGCAGCGGTGAAAGCGAAAAAGTAATTCGCATCAGGCGGGTCCATATCGAGGAGGACACCGGAAAATTGCAGCACGGTGTGCTTGATGAAGAAAAAGTCACCCTCGTGGATTTTAATCGTAGTGGAGTACCTCTGGTGGAAGTCGTTACAGAGCCGGATTTTAGCTCCATTGAGGAAGTTGACGAGTATGTTAAAAAGCTCCAGCAAATCATTCGTTACTTGAAAATTTCTGGGGCGGATATGGAAAAAGGGACCATGCGGCTAGAGCCGAGCATTTCCCTGACTACTGATTACAAGTTACCGCTTCCAAATTACCGGGTAGAGCTAAAAAACATTAATTCCTTCCGTTTCGCGAGGAAAGCGCTGGAGTACGAAGTAAAGCGCCAGACAGAAATACTTGCTAGGGGAGACATTCCTAGCCAGCAAACTCGCGGCTGGAATGAAGCCAAAAATGAAACTGTCGCCCAAAGAGATAAAGAAGAAGCCAATGATTACCGTTATTTTCCTGAGCCGGATATTCCCCCACTGAGGATTACTAAGGACCAGGTCACTAAAATTCGCTCCGAGCTCCCTGAGCTTCCTACTGCCAAAATTGCCCGTTTTGTCGAGGAGTATGCACTTAGAAATGATATTGCCGTCAACTTGACCGAGACCACAGAGCGAGCAGATGCTTTTGAGACACTCGTAAGACGTGCCCGCAAACTAAAAACCCCAGAACTTATTGTGCCATCTGGTCCTACTATAATTGCAAATTACTTGATAAATAGGCGAATCGTGATCGCGAATTTGAATCCTGATGAATGTCTCCAGCAAATATCCTTGAGTTTTGCTAAGAGAGCTAATGATGAGGGTCCGATTATTCAAGAAATCAAGAAAATTTTAGCTGGCAATACAGAAATGGTAGCAAAGTACCAAGCCGGGCAAAAAGGAGTGATTGGTTTTTTGATGAGCCAGCTGATAGCCAAGTTCCCAACTGTTAATAAGGGCCAATTGATGCAAAAACTTCAGGAAGCATTAGACTAAACTGTTATGGACTCAAGTGATCGTGCTGATTTATCTACAGAAAAGCTACTCGGGGAAATTCGTATTCTTTGGGATCGTATCCGCGCCCTGGAAGCGGCTAATTATGCTCTTAAATTTGATCATAAAACCAAGGCTCTGCGCGGAGATCTATCTGCTGATGAGATTGCGGGAGTTTATGCCCACGCGACCAAATACCACCTTAGCTTAACTATCATGCTGGTGGACCTTGACGATTTTAAGCTGGCGCAGGATAGTCGTAGTCATCTTTGGGGTGACGCAGTTTTAGCTGGAACCGTTGCTGATATTCACGCTCATCTGCGCACCTATGATCTTATTTTTCGTTACGGAGCTGGTGACGAGTTTTTAATTATGATGACCGGGCTCAGTCTTGAGCTGGCTCACGTTGTTCGAGCTCGACTGGAGCAGGTGCTGGCACAGCGCACGGTCAGCGCCGATGGTTATAATGGTCAAGTGAGTGCGACGCTTGGTTTAGCTTTTGCCAGCCAGGCTCCATTTGAGGATTTGATAAAACAGGCGGACCAGGATTTGAAAGAGCGCAAACGGGAGAAAAAGGTGGGCCGATAGGGTATAGTGTTTTTGGCTATGAGTAACTACGTCTCACTGCACACGCACTCTGAATATTCGCTTCTCGATGGGGCTAGTCGTATTAAGGATCTGATTAAGAAATGCCAGGAATATGACATGCCGGCCATGGCTCTAACGGATCACGGGTCCATGTACGGGGCGATCAAATTTTACCTGGCGGCCAAGGAAGCGGGTGTCAACCCAATTATTGGTATGGAAGCCTATCAGGCAGAGAAAGGTCGCTTGCAAAAAGATGCTGCCGCTGAAAAAGACCGTTTCCATCTAATTCTTCTTGCGACCAATTTTACAGGCTATCAAAATTTGATGCGTCTCAACTCAATTGGTCATCTTGAAGGCTTTTACTACAAACCCCGAGTTGATTGGGAAGTTTTACAGCAGTATCACGAAGGTTTAATTGCGACCTCGGCCTGTACCAGTGGGCTGATCGCTACGCGATTAGACCAGGGCGACTGGGCGGGAGCGGTGGAGGCAGCTAGGCGCTACGAGGCAATTTTTGGCAAAGATAACTTTTATCTGGAAATTCAGCACCATCCGGGTCTGGATAAAATTAACGCCCTTTACGATCAGGTGGTCAAGTTATCTCGTCAGCTGGGCATTCCCCTAGTGGCGACTAATGATTCCCACTATACCAACAAAGACGATGCCGAGGCTCAAGAAACTTTACTTTGTATTCAAACCCAAAAGACCTGGAAGGACGAACATCGGCCCCTGACCATGATTGATTGCCCCGATTTTTATATCAAATCCCCCAGTGAAATGCAGGCTGCCTTCGCACAGTACCCAGATGCGCTGGAGAATACCTTGAAAATTGCGGCCCGCTGTCAACTGGAGATCCCTCTAGACAAATACATTTTCCCCAAATTTCCCATTCCCCAGGGAGAAACGTACGATTCATACTTAAGACGCCTGATTGATGAGCGCTTACCTAGCCGTTACGCGGAGCGCACCGCTGAGATTGACAAGCGAATTAACCACGAGCTGGAAATCATTGAGGCCATGGGCTACGCTTCCTATTTTCTAATTGTTGCCGATTTTGCTAACTGGGCGAAAGAACAAAACATTCAAAAAAATGCCCGTGGTTCGGCGGCAGGCTCAATTATCTCTTACATTATGGGGATTTCTTCCCTGGACCCGCTGGAATATAAACTGCCGTTTGAACGGTTTTTGCACAAAGCTCGTCCCACCCCCCCAGATATTGATATGGATCTAGCTGATGACTCCCGGGACCGGGTTATTGACTACGTTAAAGAAAAGTACGGGGCTGATAAAGTCGCCCAGATTATTACTTTTGGGACGATGGAATCCCGGGCGGCTGTGCGGGACGTTGCCCGGGCCCTAGGTTTTCCTTACGCCGTGGGTGACCGGCTAGCTAAGCTGATTCCACCGGGTAGTCAGGGCTTCCCCATGACGTTTAACCACGCTTTAGAAATTACTCCCGAGCTAGCTAAAGCTTACAAGGAAGAACCAGAAACCAAAAAAATTATTGATTTGGCTAAAAAATTGGAAGGGGTGGCCAGACACGCTTCGGTGCACGCTGCCGGAGTAGTGGTCTCGGATGAGCCGCTCACCAGCTACACCCCCCTCCAGCTCGACCCTAAAGGAGGCAAACTGATCACCCAGTATGATATGTACGCCCTAGATTTGAATGCGAGTAAACACGCGATTGGCCTGTTAAAAATGGATTTTTTGGGACTGCGCAATTTAACCATTCTTGGACAGGCGATAAAGTTTATTGCGGAAAACCAGGGAATAACCATTGATTTGACCAAGCTCCCCCTAGACGACGCTGCAGTTTATAACATGATTGCGAGCGGGGATACGACCGGAGTTTTTCAACTGGAGTCGGGAGGAATGCGCAAACTGGCTAAAGAGTTAAAACCGACCGTAATTTACGATTTGGGCGCCATGGTAGCCCTGTATCGCCCGGGCCCGATGGAAATTATTCCCGAATTTGTGAAGCGTAAGAGAAACCCCGACGTCATTGAATACCTCCACCCCGATCTAGAGCCAATTTTGGGTGAGACTTATGGCCTCATTATTTACCAGGAGCAGGTCATGCAGGTGGCTCACGATATGGGCGGTTACACCATGGCCGAAGCCGATGGTTTCAGAAAAGCGATGGGTAAAAAACTGCCGGAACTCATGAAAAAAGAGGGAGAAAAATTTAAAGCCGGTATGTTAGCTAAGGGCTATACGCAGGATTTGGCAGATAAACTTTTTGCTTTAATTGAAAAATTTGCTGCCTACGGTTTTAACAAAGCCCATAGCGCCGACTACGGTTTGATTGCTTATCAGACCGCCTATATGAAGTACCACTATCCGGTCGAGTTTATGACAGCGATGTTAACTGCTGAATCCCGGGGCAATACTGGCGACACCAAAGACGAAAAAATTCAAATGTGTATTGAAGAGTGTAAGCGGATGAAAATTGCCGTTTTGCCCCCTGATATTAACCGATCCTTCGTCGAATTTAAAATTGAAGACGGCAAGATCCGTTTTGGTTTATCGGCCATTAAAAATGTCGGTAGTGCGGCCATCGACTCGATTCTTAAAGCTAGGGAGGGGGGCACTTTTAAATCACTGACCCAGTTCGCAAAGCGGGTGGATCTGCAAAAGGTCAACCGCAAGACACTGGAGAGTTTGATTAAGGCGGGGGCCATGGACGCTTTTGGTAAGCGTTCTGCTATGTTAGCTACCCTGGATCAGCTGATTCAAAAGTCACACCGTGAGGCCAAACAGATCAGTAGCGGCCAGACCGGGCTATTTGATTTATCCAGCGAAGACAGTGCTAATGGGGTTGAGGCGGAAGAATTTAGTTTGCCAATGCTAGCTGAGTTACCCCGGGAACAACTACTGCTCTTTGAACGGGAATTTTTGGGCGTCTACTTGAGTGAGCACCCGGCGCAAAAACAGCTCCTTGAAGTGCGGGATATGGTGACTCACGAAATCGCAGATTTGTCTGCCGAGCTACATTTGGGCAAAACCGTCCAGGTGGCGGGCGTAGTGACGACGGTTAAGCGGATTTTTACCAAAAAGGCTAACGAAGAAATGGCTTTTTTTACGGTCCAAGGGGTAAGCGGTGCTAAGATTGAGTGTGTGGTCTTTCCCAGAACCTATGCGCTCCATGCTAGTGAGGGTTTTTGGCAGGAAAATTCTGTCATGCTCATTACGGGTAAACTCGACAACCGGGACGAGCGCCTATCCCTGCTGGTAGAAAGTTGCCAAAAAGTTTGATATCATCCTCCCTATGACCCTAGACTTTCGCGTTGGCGATACTATCCGAGTCCACCAAAAGATTCAGGAGGGGGAAAAAACTCGCGCCCAAATCTTTGAGGGTATTGTTCTTAAAATTGACAATAATGCCCAGACTTTTACGGTGCGCAAAGTGACTGAAGGAATTGGAGTGGAGCGGATCTGGCCTTTTGTCACGCCTTGGGTAGAAAAAATTGAGGTCAAAAAAAGGGCCAAAAAAGTCATTCGGGCTAAACTCTACCATTTGCGCAATTTAACTGTTAAAGAGACCGCTAGGGTAGTGGCCTAAGTGTTACAATCTAGGGGATGGGAATACTACTTCTTGATGACCGCCAGTCGGACCTTAAAGTTAGTCCCCTAACCCTTATCTTTCTTCGGGACGGTGATAAAGTTCTAGCGCTTAAACGCAGCTTTCAAAAAAAGATTCACCCCAATAAATGGTCTGGGTTTGGAGGCAAGGTGGAGCCGGGTGAGGAACTTTTTGCCTCAGCTAGACGCGAACTCCTCGAGGAAACAGGCCTGACTGTGGATACTCTTACCCTCAAAGGTACTTTTATCCGTTTGATTTACGGTTACGTAAATTTTATCTATCTGTTGGTGGCGACTGGTCATCATGGCCAGCTTAGGAAAACAGATGAAGGCGAAATAGCCTGGCGTCAAATTCCCGACCTACTGGCCGATCCGAACTTAGTGGACCATTTAAAGCTCTATCTGTCTCAGATTTTAGAGCCGAATTCGGATTTCTTTTCTGCGATAGCTAACGAGGACCTTTCGTTTTATGTCACTAATCACTCGCATTTTGCAGAGAGAGGGAAATAGCAACGAGTTGTGACCACCCAATTTAACATAGTATAATCACCCAGCGGGGTGATAGCTCAGTGGTAGAGCAGGAGCCTTTTAAGCTCTTGGTCCAGGGTTCGAATCCCTGTCACCCCACCATAAAGTAAGACATCGATTTTGCGGCGCGTTCATCTAACGGTTAGGATAGCAGATTTTCACTCTGCTCACAGGGGTCCGACTCCCCTACGCGCTACTGGGATTTTGTAGGGCATGTCAAAGAATTTCACCGCTCTCAAATCGACACTTCTGACTCTTTTATCTCAAGCTGAGTTTGAACTGAAGTGCGAACACGCCCTAGATACTCTGAAATGGGTAAAAAGAATGGCTAGTCAAGCCGATGAGGCTCTTCAAATTGCCGCTTTAGCTCACGATCTTGAACGAGCTGTTCCTCCAATGATCAGGAGGCGAGTCAACGAAGCTCATAAAGACTACAAAAAGAGACATGCCAAGCGCAGCGCCTTATTAATTATGGACCTAATGCGTAAACAGGGCTATTCCCAGCCGCTTTGGGAAAAGACGGGGTTGTTGGTGGAAAATCATGAAATTGGGGGAGATTTGGAGACAGATATCTTAAGAGATGCCGATAGTATTTCCTTTTTTTCCTGTAACATTGATTGGTATTTTCACTATAAGCAGGGTGATTTAGAGCTGCTGAAAAAACAAATAGCCTACAAGTATGATCGGGCCAGCCCTAGAGCAAGGAGTCTAATTAAGCTGATTAAAATCAAAAATCCAGTGCTAAGTGAGGCTTGTCGAAATATTTTTACCTAGGAAATTACGACTAACTTTGTTACTTCGTTATTATTTCAGGCGTGGTAATTGCATCTGGTTGATTGTCCGCTATACTACTATGGGGTATAATACGGTTAAGGGAGTAGCTTAACATGCCGAGAGAAACTGGAAATAGAAGCTTAGATAGCTTTATAGCTCAATTACCAGAACACGGTGCAAGTTATCGTGCTAAGTTGCGCGCTTGCGGTCCACTTCTTCTTGGCTCATTACCGCTGCAAGAAATTAACGAACATCGTTTAGTATGTGAAGCTCCCGTGTGCCGAGCTTGGCATCAAATTCCCAATCTGCCAACCGGACTTAGAATTGTGCAAGGCCTCCTGGCTGTAAATGACCAACGGCTTTCGTTTGGGGACTCAAGACAGCGTAATCATACTTATGCGGTTGTAGAACATACTGGACAGACTCGTGTAATTGACTTTTGCCCAGCCCAGGTAGTTAGGCCCGGAGACAAACTTGAACCGGGCGAGCGAATTGCTGTTTTAGAACTCATGGCGCCAGAATTATTTTTAAAGTTTGATGCTGAGCGAGTACTTTTTGCTAGTCCGGAAGCGATAAGTGCGCAGCTTGGTCTAATCTACGGTGGGTCTCCGCCAGTTACTCAAAGAGCTCGTAATAAAAGGAAATGAGCTTACCCTTTATTCACTTATGATAACCGAGAGCAAAGAAAATATTGTTGTTGTTAAATTTTCACCCGATGTGGTAGTGCCCAAGACCGCTTGGACTCTTGATAATGCCCAAAGGGATAAGTTTGCTTATCCAGGCAGCAAAAACGTTAGTGTCAATGTAATTACTCCACTTAGTCTGGATAAGCCGTGTACGGTGAGCTTTAAGCCCAATGGTTATTCAGCTCAGCGATTAGAACTGAATGGCTCAAAAGTTACTATCGCTGAAGTATTTGCTAACGGTAAACCGCAGGTCAAGCGCGTTTTAGGTACAGAAGCCTGGGAGTTTCGTCCCAACATTCCCCCAGCTGGGCCCTTTGCCGCAATCGCCCTGCTATTGCCGGCCTTTTACACCGAGAAACAGCTTTTAGCCTACATGGAAAGTTTTGACGTTCTTTACAGCACGGTTTTTATTAAAGGTATCACCCGTTAAATTGCCGATTCTTTAAATCAATAATGGCTTGGGGGACGGTAGCAATTGATTTGGCTAACACTAGTTTGCCCTGGGCGATGAACGGCTCAACCTCGTCTGTTGAGGGGGAACTACGCAGCCCGGGCACTAAGATTGCTCGGCCCCCGAGCATAAGGACTGGCCTAGCTCCGGCCTTCCAATTATCCTCAACAATCAGAAAGCGGGCGGGGTCGATATCTCTTGCTGTCAAAGCTTCCGCTATTTGCTCCGCCTTGGGTCTATAAACGTGGAAGTCTACGATTTGTTCTTCGGAAAAAAACTGAGTCCAATTGTTGGCTTCCAGTTTCAGCTTAGTCCACAGCCCCGTGGCGTGGCTCATCAGTAGTAGCTTTACGTTACAACGCGCCAATAGTTCTAGTGTCTCAGTAGCTCCAGCCAGGGCCCTAGGAGTGAGTTCTGGGGTATAAATGGCTCGCATACAAGCTTGGGCCCGCTCGATTGCTGATAAATCCGCAATTCCCATAGATTCTGCGGTCGCCTGAACGGCGGCTTCAACGATTGGAGGTGCCACATTAAAAGTGGGCGCTAGTGCTCCAGTGGCCTGAGATAGGTTTTGCTTTACTTCGGCAAAGGTGATACTAGTACCTCTAACGGCCGCATACAGGGCTTGGGCCGCCTGGTGATAGGCTAGAATAAACACCGTCTCGGTGTTAACTAGGGTCTGGTCCATATCGAGCCCAATATGGCTAGGATCTAAAACCCTAACCGCTTCCTGAAGTGCTAAGAGCTCGGTTTCTTGCTGGAAAGCTTCTACTGCCTGCTTCATTCGTGCTATAATACTTTCGCTACCGGAAATTGCAACCCCGATGCCTACCAAGCGGGGTTTTTTACTGACTATGAACAATATAAGAAATGTTGCCATTATCGCTCACGTGGACCACGGTAAAACTACTCTGGTGGATGCTCTGTTGCGCCAGTCCAAGACCCATATGACTAAGGATCAGGCGGCCCTGGGCGAGCTCATCATGGATAGTAATGATTTGGAGCGGGAGCGGGGTATTACCATTTTTTCCAAGAATGCGGCGGTTAATTGGCGGGGAGTAAAAATTAACATCATTGATACCCCCGGCCACGCAGATTTTGGCGGCGAAGTAGAGCGAGTACTTAAGATGGCTGACGGGGCACTTCTCCTTATTGACGCCAAAGAGGGGCCAATGCCCCAGACTCGCTTTGTTCTTAAAAAAGCCTTAGAGCTGGGGCTTAAAATCATCGTGGTGGTCAACAAAATCGACAAACCAGACGCCCGGCCGGAGTGGGCTTTGGGAAAGACTTTTGATTTGTTTGTCGAGCTGGGGGCGGATGATAATGCGGCCTTTTTCCCTATTCTCTACGCTGTCGGGCGCGATGGTAAAGCCGGCCCCACCGCCAATATCTCGGAAATGACTGATATTGCTCCAGTCTTTGAAATGATCATCAAAGAGATTCCCGCTCCCAACGGCGATTCCTTGGCCCCACTCCAAATGCTGGTCACCACCATTAAGGGCAATGAGCATAAAGGCAGGATCGCAACCTGCCGGATTTATAACGGGACAGTCAAAAACAAGCAGGAAGTGGCCCATATCAACCGGGACGGGGTGATCAAGAAAGTGCGTCTGACCTCCCTTATCAGTTTTGAGGGACTCGATCAGGTAGAAATCGAGGAGGCCCAGGCTGGAGATATTGTGGCTGTGGCTGGAATCAGCGATGTCAATATTGGTGAAACTATCGCCGACCCAGTTACACCAGTAGCTCTGCCGCTACTAAATATTGAACAGCCCACCGTCAAAATGACTTTTTCCATTAATAATTCCCCTTTTGCCGGCAGGGAGGGCAAATTTACTACCTCACGTCAGATCCGTGAGCGGCTGATGAAAGAATTAGAGACAGATATGGCTCTGAGGGTTGAGGATACCAGCAGCGCCGGAGAGTGGGTGGTGTCCGGCCGGGGCGAGCTGCATCTTGCCATTCTCATTGAGCGTTTGCGGCGGGAAAATTATGAACTGCAGGTCAGTAAGCCCCAGGTTATTGAGCAGGTAGTTGGTGGCCAGAAACTTGTTCCTTATGAACAGCTGTTGATTGAGGTGCCGGAGCAATTTAGTGGCATCATCATGCAAAAGATGGGGAGCCGCCACGGAGAGCTTAAGGACATGCGCACAGAAGCCAACGGTGTTACAACTTTTGAATTTCTTATCCCCACTCGCGGGCTTCTTGGTTACCGGGGAGAATTTTTGACTGACACTAAGGGGCTCGGCATTATGAATTCTTCACTGGCTGATTATGCCCCCGATGTGCCGGTTTGGGCGGAAAAGGACCACGGCTCTATTGTGGCCTTTGAAACGGGAGTCACGACCTATTACGGACTATTAGCAGCCCAGGATCGGGGCCTCCTTTTTATTCAATCCGGTATGCCAGTCTATAAAGGCCAAGTGGTCGGAGAAAGCTCCCGAGCGGAGAACATTGTGGTCAATGTGTGTAAAGAGAAGCACCTTACTAACAATCGTTCCAAAGGCGAGGGCGTTGGTGAACATTTTAACTCGGCCAAAGAGATGACTCTGGATGATGCTCTAGAATATATTGGGGATGATGAGCTGGTGGAAGTCACTCCCAAGAGTATTCGCTTGCGAAAGAAAATCCTAGATGAACAAGAAGCCAAAAGAGCAGCACGGGGTTTACTCTAATTTTTGGGTGCTATACTTACGAAGTGAAGAAAAAACACTTTCTAATCCCCCAAACAGTGCCTACAACCTTTGCCTTCATCGATAGTCAAAACCTAAATTTAGGAGTTAAAAGCCAAGGCTGGCAACTAGACTTTAGTCGGTTTTACATTCTTCTTAAGGAGAAATACCATGTCAGCAAGGTCTTTCTTTTTATTGGCTTTGTCAAAGAAAATCAGCTTCTTTACACCTATTTACAAAAGGCTAATTACATTTGTGTATTTAAGCCAACCCTCGAACACTCGGAAAAAGGAAAGTTAGTTATAAAAGGCAATGTTGACGCTGAACTTGTTCTTCACACTATGATTGAGTATCCAAATTATGATAAGGCAATCATCGTCTCCGGTGATGGTGATTTTCGGTGCCTAATTGAGCATCTCGATCATAAGCATAAGCTAGCAAAAATAATTGTCCCCAGTCGGAAGTATTCCTCACTACTTAGAGCATTTAGTCAATATATTGTTAGTGTGGAGCTTTTCAGGGATAAGGTGAAGAAACAAAAGAGAGGCATTCCCTAGGGACAAAACCCTTTGGTAGTCCTCTCATCGTGATCAGGTGATTATAGCTCATTGTATGAAATTATTCAAAGTGATTTTATTTTTCGCCCTGCTGCTTTGGGCTAGCCCACCAGTGTCGGCTATCTACGAGCCTACTTCTGTTGCCAACAATAGGTACGGCATCCACGTCTTTGACCCAAATGAACTGGATAAAGCTTCCCAGCTGGTTAATACCAGTGGGGGTGAGTGGGGTTACATCACCGTTCCAATTCGCGCCAATGAGCGCGATCTTGAGAAGTGGACTAAATTTATGGAGGAGGCTCGTAAAAAGAAAGTAATTCCCATCCTGCGAATAGCTTCATTTCCAGTAGGTGACCACTGGATGGCCCCCAATGAGTGGGATTTAGTAGATTTTGCTAACTTTCTAAATGAATTGCCTTGGCCCACTAAAAACCGCTATGTCATCGTTTACAACGAGCCTAATCACACTAATGAATGGGGGGGATTTGTATACCCAGAAGAATACGCTAGAGTCCTAGCCCGAGCGGTAGATATCTTCCACCAAAAGCACCCAGACTTTTTTGTTATTTCGGGAGGTATGGACGCTTCTGCTCCCAATGGAGTTTCAACGATGGATCAATACGACTATATGAGGCGGATGAATGAAGTAGTTCCAGGAATTTTTACCAAAATTGACGGCTTCTCAGCTCATGCTTACGGCAACCCGGCTTTTAGTGCGGCTCCCAATACCACCAGCAAAGTTAATGTGGCGAGTTATCGCTTTGATGAGAAGTTTCTTGATGACTTAGGCGCTCCTAACCAGCGGCTATTTCTTACCGAGGTTGGGTGGAACGCAAGTGACATTGGAGATGACCAAACTGCCAAATACTACCACGAGGCTTTTACCAAGATCTGGACGGAAGATAATATCGTCGCTATTACTCCCTTTGTTCTTGAAGCTCACGACGGGCCGTTTAAAGGCTTTAGCTTTGTGAGAGAGGGCGGAGGCTGGAAAGTATTTGCTAAAACGCTGCAGGCACTTCCTAAAGTAGCTGGTAAGCCTTATCTCACAAAGGAAACTTCTAATGCCAATGCTAATATCCCAACTAGGGTAGTTAGTAAAGGAAAGTCAGCCTTTACCGATCTTACCTATTCGCTTTCGGAAATGCTTGCCAAAGTAACGGCATTTCTTGGTATAGTGAGTAACTAAACTATGAAGTGGGTTAATGCTCCTGATGTCAAAAAGCGACTCATTTTTCTCCTGGATTTTTTGGAGATGCCCCACGTTTTAGGCCACCGCTTGATTGCCTTTCGCAGTTACGGTTCGACTGGGCGGGCCATTGCAAGGATTTGGTCACTACCTACCGTGTGGCAACAAGCACTTAAGGTTAAGCCCCACTATGTTATTGAAGTTATTGCCGAGCGTTTTGACCGTTTGTCTGAGGAAGATCGGGACCGGACACTAATTCATGAGCTGATGCACATTCCCAAGACCTTTTCAGGGGCCCTAGTCCCCCACCGGGGCCGGGGACACGGTATTAACCATAAAACGGTAGAGCGGAAATACCAGGACTATTTAACCCAGAAAGGGCGACCGGTATGACTCTCTTATTATTTGGCGAGAACGAAGTAGCTATCAATCGGCGCAAAGCCGAAATTAAGGCTGAATTTAAGGCCGAGCAGATTTGGGAATTTGCTGGCAAGAGTGTGACCCCGGAAGACGTAGCTCAGGCACTGGGGGGGCAGTCTCTTTTTGGCACCGAGCCAAAACTGGTCATTATTGACGGACCGCTTGGTAACAAAGCTCTACTAGAGAGCCTTTTTGTCCCGGCAGCTGAGACTACCTTACTAATTCTCGAAAACAAAAAATTAACCGCCACCCAAATTGCCAGTCTTAAAAGCGTCCTTTCCGACCTGTCGCTAGTTGAGTACAAGCTGGATAGCGCTATCTTTAAGTTCGTTGACAGCCTGGCACCAGGAAGCCGAGAAGCAGTATCGATCCTTAAAAACGAGCTGGCAGACGAAGTGCCGGAAGTGATTTTTGTCATGCTGGTTAGACAGTTTCGCTATCTCTTGCTGGCTAAAGAACGAGTAAGTAGTGGACCGGAGGACTACCAACGACTAGCTCCCTGGCAAAAACAAAAGCTACAGTCACAAGCGATGCACTTTAAATTGGAAGTACTTAAGGACTTATACCAAAAACTCCTACTGATTGATTTACAGACTAAATCCGGCCAGTTTCCCGGGACGCTAAAGGACGCGTTAGAGACTTTTCTGCTTCTGCTACAATAACTACATGCACCCAAGACTGCTCACTTGGTTTAATGATCCAATAGATGAAGGAGAAGGAGGTTTAGAAGATAGCAGAGCCTCCCGACTTACTAGTCTTAGTGAACTGGGTATTCCAGTTATACCCGGCTTTATTATTACCCCGGCAGCCAGAGACTATTTTTTCCAAGAATCGGGCATAGGTCTGAAAATTAGTCAGCAGCATAGCGCACTAAATATTCTTGACCCCCTAGCTTTACTGGACTGCGCTAATGATTTGCAGCGCTTGATAGTAAAAGCCGAAATACCCCACGATTTGGCTCTGAGTACTTTTCAGTTTTATGAGGAGTTAAGCCGAAAGGTCAGTCCCAAAAAGCGGCGATTCTGGCCCAAAAATGGCCCCTCTTCGCCTACTTTGGTGGTAAGCGGTCACGGCGGCCGCCAAGAGCCTCTAACGGGAGAGGCAAATCTGCTTGAGCTTATGAAGCAGCAGTGGGCTTTGGATTTTACTCCCGAGAAACTCTACCACCGGTTAATGCCACGCGCTACTCCCTTGATAGTCGAGCTGGATTTAGCTATGGCCAGGGTGGGAAAGATTTATTCCCAGGATCCACTGACTTTAGCTAAAAACCTTTTGGTGATTGAACTTGCCAGCGAGCGGATAGTAATTAACAAAGAGTCTCAGGCTATTTTGTCCCCAATTGGCAGTAAAAGTCTCTCACTAGAACAAATTACTCAGCTGACTAAACTGGAAAAGCAGTTGGCCCGGCATTTTTATTTTCCGCACATTAGTCAGTTCGTTCTAAGTAGTAGTGGCCCGCAATTTTTTGATATTAAGCCGCTGCCCCCAAAGCTTACGGACCTGCCCCCTAGAGCCAAAAAATTCGTACCCGTAGCTGCTAGTGGCACAACGATTGTGGAAGGGCTACCGGCCAGTCCGGGGTTACACACTGGCCCGGTGCTAATCTTAAAAAATCCGCACGAGCTCCATAAAGCTCGGGTTGGGACAGTGCTAGTTCTGAACCACCCCTCGGAGCTATTTGCCGGAGCGATTAAAAAGGCGGGGGCCCTCATCCTTGGGAGATTAGACCACAATGCTTACGGAGTAGCCCTCTGTCAAAAACTAGGGATTCCGTGCGTGCTTCTTAGTCCGCCAGACCTAGAATTACTACCCAGTGGTTTGGTAGTTACGGTGGATGGAACTGCTGGGGTAGTGACGCGAGATCAGTCTTTGGCCCGCACTTCCCGGCCCCAATTTTCCCCGTCTCCCGTTACCCCAAAGCAGGTAAGTAGTAGCTTTGCTACGGCCACTAAGCTTTACCTGGACTGGGCCAGGGCTAGTGACCCTGATCCAAAGCTCGTTGGCAGCGTTGATGGAGTTGGGATACTACGTCTTGAGGATTTAATTGTCAGCTTGGGCACTCACCCCAAAAAGGTTCTAGCTGATCGGACACAAAAAGTATTCATCGAGGCCCTGGCTAACCAATTAGCGACTATTGCACAGCTCTTTTACCCAAAACCGGTTATCTGTCGTCTGTCAGATTTCCAAACTGCCAATTTTTTGCAGCTAACCGCCGGTGATAGGTACGAACCGAGGGAAAGTAGTAGTTTACTAGGTTTTCGGGGAGTTGGACGCCATTTGGTGCAAGCGGCAGTTTTACAGCTCGAGGTAGCGGCTATTCTTCAGGTGCGCCAAAAATTAGGGCGAAAGAATTTATCAGTGATGGTGCCGCTTTGCCGCACCCCAACTGAACTGGAAGAACTAAAAAAACTTTTCGGGCTGTGGGGACTTTACCAAAGTCCGACACTGAAACTCTGGTGGTCGTGCGAAACTCCAGCCAACTTGTGGCAACTTAGTCAGTTTATCGCTTTGGGTCTTGACGGTGTGGCTTTTAATGCCGACTCACTAAGTCAACTGCTACTGGGAGTAGATAAAACTAACTTAAATGTCCAAGGTTACTTAACAGAGGTTACCGCTGTTTTAGGAGAAAGTCTTACCGAAGGCACTAAAGCCTGTCATAGAGGGAAAGTTGCCAGTGCTATTTATCACTTGCCCACCAAGGCAGGAGGAGAGGATTTGCTAAGGGAGCTAATTTGGGCCGGGATTAGCGCTCTATGTGTTTCCGCCGAGCAAGTCGTTCGGACCCGGGAGCTGATCGCTTTGTCCGAGCACCAACTAGGGACGAAGGAGTAGGACAAATTCCCCGCGGGGTTTTGTAAACTGAGTTAGAGCTTGTGTTAGACTTCCACTCCAGATCTCTTCGTGAATTTTCGTTAGTTCCCGAGTCAGAACTACCGGGCGGTCGCCCAAAACGCTGTGTAAAGTAGTTAAATTCTTAAGCAGTTTGTAGGGAGAGACCAAAAATATTACAGTGCTTGGCCAAATTTCCCAGTAGTCGCTGATTTTACTAGCTAATTGGATTAAATGGCTTTCTCGCTCTGGTGGGTAACCTAGATAAAGAAACTTATCTGGTGGCAAACCACTGACACTAAGAGCCGCAATAACGGAACAGGGTCCCGGGACGGTGTCTACTCTGACTCCCGTTCTTACAGCTTCTCGGACCAGTTTGAAGCCGGGGTCAGAAATAAGTGGGGTGCCGGCATCACTGACCAAAGCAATTTTTTGGTCACTGCTAATAAGTGCTAGGAGGTCAGCAAGTTTTTGCTCCTCGACCTCATCGTAGTAGGAAATAAGGGGTTTATGGGGAATGGCAAAATGTTTTAGCAAAAGGCCAGTGTGTCTGGTGTCTTCACACAAAATGACGTCAGCCTCCCTTAGAATCCGCAGAGCTCTAAGAGTTATATCCTCAAGATTTCCGATTGGGGTTGAGACCAGGTAGAGCATAGGCTAGATCGCGCACCATATGCAGTAGTTTGGTTCGTGAGTCCCTATCTTTAAGAACGTGGACCACGGTAGGTAGGACTGAAAGACCAATGACCGCAATGACAATTAACAGAAAGTAATTATCGACCTGCTTAGGGGTAAATTTATCTCTGAGCCAAGTCCCAATGGCGTAGCCCACTAGGGGCATACCAACTCCCCAACCGAGTCCTCCGATGAGGTTGTAGATGAAAAATTTGCGGTAATCCATTCGCGCCGCCCCTGCTACAATGGGGGCAAAGGTGCGGACAAAAGGCATAAAGCGCGCCAAAATGATAGTTTTACCACCATGCTTATTGTAAAAAGCTTGAGCTTTTTCCAGGTGGCTTTTTTTAAACAGTCTTGATTCCTCTCGATTAAAAAGCTTGCTGCCGGTTTTCCTGCCGAACCAGTAACCAACTGTATCTCCCAAAATAGCTGCTCCAGCACAACCCGCAATTAGGGTGACCAAATCTAAGCTGCCCCGCGAAGCGAACAGCCCAGCGGTAAGTAGCAAACTATCTCCTGGAAGAAAAAAGCCAAACAACAGGCCCGACTCGGCAAAAACAATGGCAAAAATTCCCAGCAGTCCAAAAGTGCTGATCAAAAAATCCGGACTTAGAAAGTCTAAGTGCATGAGAGTGAGTATAACAAGAATTTTTATGATTAACTAGTAATATGTCGCATCTTAAGCCCGAATCAGAGTTTGTAAGCCAAAGCATAGAGAAGCAGCTAATTGTGACTAGTTTTGGCGAAACTGCCTATACTAGTTCTGGTAAGGGACAAACGACTATCATCGAGCTGCCCGGTTGGCCAGTCACTGGCGATGTTTTTGCTCCGGCCAATCGGGTACTGGCAAGGAAGGCGCGGACGCTCGCGCTGGATCTACCAGGTATCGGACGTAGTACGCCGTTAAGAGCAGATGTCGCTTGTAATTTTACGGTCCTGGGGCAGTGGCTACTGGAATTTATGAACGCCCAAGGAATTGACAAAGCCTCGTTTGCGGGTACTTCTTTTGGCGCCGCCCTTAGTATCCATTTTGGACTACAGCATCCAGAGCGGGTCGATAAGATTGTAGCCACTGCTCCGCCAATTCGCTTTGGGGACGAAGTAAACGCCTTTCAAAGATTCATCTTGGACTTAACCCAACAACACCCTGCTTTAAGTCATTTAATCATTGACCAGGCACTAAAGTCTAATCGCCTAATTTACTTTTTTTAGGCTGGACTTTACCTGATTTGACTAACCCTTTTGAACGGCGGGTGCAGCAGGAGGTACAACGCTCGGATCTAAATGCTATTCAAAAAATTTTCAATCTGTTTGCCAGTGATGATTTGACCCAAAAGATCAAGCACATTCAAGTCCCCTTAGAGATCATGGTTGGAACAAAGGACCCTCGTTTTTTGCACCAAGCTCAGCTAATCGCAAAGAGCGGTATACCCATAGAATTTATCCCGGGGGTCACCCATGAATTTGTGTTTTTTGAAGCCGAGTATTGGGCCCTGAAGATTCTGCGCAAACTTAATTTAGTCTAGTCCAAGCTTCCTAAGCTTGGTATTTGCGAATTAGGGCAACCATTTTGCCTTGGATGTGAACATCAGTAGCATAAATTGGCTTCATAGTGGAATTAGCCGGCATCAGTTTTATCTGGCCGTTTTCCCGGTAAAAGCGCTTCAGAGTAGCTAGGCCGTTATCAAGAAGTGCCACCACCACGTCACCTTCTTTGATAGCTGTTTCGACTTCTTTGATGAGTACCACGTAGTCGTCCTCAAAAATTCCGTCTTCAATCATAGAATTGCCCTTTACTTTAAGAACAAAAGCCGTCTTATTTTGGGGTACTAAATTAGCCGCGACTTTAAAGGTGGCGGTGGGGTCGTCATAGGCCATGAGGGGTTGGCCGGCGTGGATATAACCTAGGAGGGGCAGTTCCATTCCAAGTACTGGTTCGGAGTTGACCTCACTGCCTTCAAACTCCTGAATGATGGCGATCCCTCTCACTTCATTGTCGTTGCGTTTGATTACTCCCTTGCGCTCTAGGATCCGCAAGTGTTCGTGAATAGTAGCTGGAGAGGTCAGTCCCATCGCTTTGGCGATTTCCATGAGGGTCGGGGAATAACCGTACTTCTTGATGAAGTTTTGGATAAATTCTAAAATTTGGCGTTGCCGTTTATAAAGAACTACTGGCATAATTTTTTTTACGCTATACTAGTCAAGAGACACTCAGACTGCTAAACTTATACATAAGAATAGCGAAATAAATCCGCACGTCAAGCCGAACAATAGCGAACATACTATGTCAAAATTTCAACTGAAATCTGACTATCAGCCCATGGGGGACCAGCCCACTGCCATCAAGGAGTTGGTTGAGGGTGTGGCGGCGGGCAAAAGTGATCAGGTCCTGCTGGGAACAACAGGTAGCGGCAAAACTTTTACGGTTGCCAATGTTATCCAAGCGGTTCAAAAGCCTACTCTCGTTATAGCGCACAATAAGACTTTGGCTGCCCAGCTCTATCAGGAATTTCGGGAGTTTTTCCCCAGTAACGCCGTGTCCTATTTTGTCTCCTACTACGACTACTATCAGCCAGAGGCCTATATTCCCAGAACTGATACTTATATTGAAAAGACCACTGAAATTAACGAGGAAATTGATAAGTTAAGGCTGCAGGCCACGACCAACCTTTTGACCCGCCCCGATACCATTGTAGTGGCCTCAGTCTCCTGTATCTATAACATCGGTAATCCGACTGAGTACGCCAAATTTGTCTTGAGTTTGGCTACCGCCCAGCAGTGGCACTCCCGTGAGGAAATTTTACGGCAGCTCATAGATTTGCATTATGAGCGTAGCCAGTTTGGCTTTGACCGCGGGATGTTTAGAGTTAAAGGAGACACAATTGATATTTACCCCTCTTATGAGGATTTTGCCCTGCGCCTAGAACTACAAGATAACAAAATCAGCCAGTTAGTTAAGATTGAGCCGGTGAGTGGGAAGACCCTAGGCAGTCTTGACAGATTCGTTCTTTATCCTGCCAAGCATTTTATGACTGATCCGGCCTCTCACCGGCAGGCCTTTGCGCAGATTAATCGGGATTTAGAACTAAGAGTCAAAGAATTAAAGGCAGCGGGGAAAGAAATGGAGGCCCACCGGCTGAGTCAGCGGGTGAAATATGATCTGGAGATGCTTTCGGAAGTTGGCTTTGTTAACGGCATCGAAAACTACTCCCGCTATTTTGACGGTCGGGAGCCGGGGGCGGCCCCATATTCGCTACTGGACTACTTTCCTAAGGACTACTTGCTAGTCATTGACGAGTCGCACATGACAATTCCTCAGATTAGAGGGATGCATAACGGCGATCGCAGCCGCAAGCAAACTTTGGTTGATTTCGGTTTTCGACTCCCCGCCGCGCTTGATAACCGGCCCCTGCGTTTTGACGAGTTTTTAAGACGCAAGGGTAGGACAATTTATACCTCAGCTACCCCGGATGAGTGGGAAAGGGACATGGCAGGTAGGGTAGTAGTCGAACAACTGATTCGCCCCACGGGGATTGTTGACCCGCAGGTAGAAGTTAGGCCGACTGAGGGCCAGGTGCCCAACTTAATTGCCGAAATTAAAGCGCGGATCAAAAGTAAGCAGCGGGTGCTAGTGACCACCCTGACCAAGAGAATGTCTGAGGAGTTGACCGACTACTTAAAAGAGGTGACCATTTCTGGCCAGCCCCTTAAAGTCGCCTATTTACATAGTGACGTTGAGACGCTGGAGCGCAGTAGTATTTTAAAAAAGCTGCGGCTCGGCGAGCACGACGTGCTAGTAGGAATTAATTTACTGCGGGAAGGACTGGATTTGCCAGAAGTGGGGCTAGTGGCCATACTGGATGCGGATAAAGAGGGGTTTTTAAGATCAGAAGTGTCTCTGCTGCAAACCATGGGGCGGGCGGCCAGGAATACCGATTCCCGGGTGATTCTCTATGCCGATAGTATCACGGGTTCGATGCGGCGGGCGATGGATGAGGTGCTAAGACGCAGGAAAATTCAGCTGCAGTGGAATAAAGACCACCATATTACGCCCCAAAATATTACTAAGCCCATTAGGGATGACGTGATTGAGGGTGGGGATGGTAGCTATAAAAGTAACCGGCAAAAAAGACTTACGGGCCACTACGGGATTTTAATGGATAGTGAAATTGCGGATATTAACCCTGAGGAGTTACTGCCGGAGCAAAAAAGGGAGTTAGCCCGGGTGCTGGAAAAGAGGATGAAGGAAGCGGCCAAAATTTTGGACTTTGAAGGCGCCACCTTCTACCGCGATTATCTAAAAAAGCTGATTTAGTGATATAATTCCTGTATGTATGGAATTAAAAAGGAGTATGAGCCCCCAGTGACAGTTAGTTTTAAGGATGGCCAACGAATTAAGGTTTCTGGCCTTTGGATAACTAATGGTGGTCAAGACTATTGCGCTATAGATTACAGCGATGATGGAGGCTCACGAGCTACGGCTTTAATTTCGTTTCCACTTTATAAAGGCATTTTAACGTTGGCTAGCCAATCCGGAAGTCAGCTTAGACAAACTTTTACAGATATAGATTTTGAATCAATGCATAGATTCCAGTCCCCGAAAAATAAGCCGTAGTAATGTAGTCTCTCAAATCAACAGCTCTACCAAGTAAATAGCGGCTCAGGCACGTTTCGCTATGGTACAATTACGCTGGTTCAGTTGGCTGAATCTCGGCTTATGCCGGAGTTTTTCGTGGTTAAGAGGCTACAGGAACATCTATGACGCCAAGCATTACTATTCGGGGAGCGAGGGAGCATAATCTTAAAAATGTCGACTTAGTCATCCCCAAAAACCAGTTAGTGGTGTTTACCGGGGTGTCCGGCAGTGGCAAGTCGTCAATGGCGTTTGACACTATTTATGCCGAGGGGCAGCGGCGCTATGTGGAATCACTCTCTTCCTACGCCAGGCAATTCTTAGGAATCATGGATAAGCCGGACCTGGATTTCATCGAGGGGCTATCACCCGCGATTTCCATTGATCAAAAAACGACTTCCCACAATCCGCGCTCCACAGTTGGCACCATCACGGAGATTTACGACTATTTGCGCCTCCTATTTGCCCGGGTGGGACACCCCCACTGCCCCTCCTGTGGGCGGGAAATTACGCACTTGAGTTTGGAACAAATAGTCACTCAGGTAGTTAGCCAAGTTAAGCAGTCAGCGGGGGCTAAAAAGCAGCAGCGCTATTTGATTTTGGCTCCCCTTGTTAAAGACCGTAAGGGGGAGTATTCCCAACTACTGAGTAGTCTAAAGAGTAAAGGAATTACCAGAGTGCGAGTCGATGGTCAGGTATTTGGGGTGGAGGATGATTTGGTGTTGATAAAAACCAATCGGCACAGCATCGAAGCGGTGTTAGATCGGCTCACTTTTACTGGGAAGGCAATTGATCAGGCGCGGCTGCGTGAGGCAATCGAAGCGGCGCTGCAGCTCTCAAGCGGGGAAGTCATAATCAGTGAAGTGGGGGACGCGGCACTCGAGTTTCCTGATAAACCCAAAGTGATGACGGATCAACTTTATTCGGAAAAGTTTGCCTGTCCGACCTGCCAACTCAGTTTACCGGAGATTGAACCTCGCCTGTTTTCGTTTAATTCTCCCCAGGGGGCTTGCCCCACCTGCACGGGCTTGGGGTATCTTTTAAAAATTGACGAAGAATTGATTATTAATCCCGAACTCTCCATCATGGAGGGAGGGCTGCTGCCTCTGGGTAGTGAAGTTGAGCACGACACCTGGTTTATGCGCATGATTAAGGCGGCCGGGGATAAGCACCACTTTTCCACTACCCGGCCCATAAGAGAACTGTCCGCTTCGGCTCTTAAAATTATTCTCTACGGCACCGGGGAGGAAGAACTGTATATCCAAGGGACCAATCGCCAAGGGAAAATGACCGGTTTTTACGAAAAGTATGAAGGAGTAATTTCCCGGCTGGAGAGACTCTATAAAGAGACTGAGTCCGAGTGGCGCCGCCAGGATATTGAAAAATATATGCGCAATACCCCTTGCCCTACCTGTAAGGGGCAGCGGTTAAAGCCCGAAGCGCTAGCAGTCACCATTGCTGACGAAAACATTTCTCAAGTCACTACCAAAAGTATTGAGGCAGCCTTAGCTTGGGTAAAGAGGGTACAGATGGAGGCCTTGGGAAACAGCCGGGAGGCCACCATTACCGGCCCGATTATGAAGGAGCTGGTAGCAAGACTGGGTTTTTTGTTCGACGTCGGTCTTAACTATTTGTCCCTCAGTCGGGCAGCCAACACCCTCGCTGGTGGAGAAGCCCAGCGCATCAGACTGGCCAGCCAGATTGGCTCGGGGCTCTCAGGAGTCCTCTATGTTTTAGACGAACCCTCAATTGGGCTGCACCAAAGGGATAATACTAAACTAATTGAGACCCTAAAACACTTACGGGATATTGGCAACAGCGTCATTGTGGTTGAGCACGACCGGGAAATGATGGAAGAGGCCGACTATATTTTTGATTTTGGTCCGGGCGCCGGCGAGCACGGTGGTCAAGTAACCGCCTTTGGTACCGTAGCAGAAATTAAAAAAAATCCCCAATCGCTCACTGGCCGCTATCTAAGCGGTAAAAAACAAATTGAGACTGCAGATTTTGGCAAAGAAATGCGCCCACAGTCAGGAACAAAAGAGGGTAAATCCCTCAAACTAGTAGGGGCTAGAGCCCATAATCTTAAAAATCTCACCGTAGAATTTCCTCTGGGTAAATTCATCGTCGTTACCGGCGTTTCCGGCTCTGGCAAATCCACTCTAATTCATGACATCTTGTATCACGCTCTCGCTGCTGAATTTTATCCCCAGCACAAAGAAAAACCGGGAGAATTTGATGGCTTAATTGGCGCTTCAGAACTGGATAAAGTAATTCTTATCGATCAGTCGCCCATTGGCCGAACCCCCCGGTCCAACCCAGCTACTTATACCGGAGCTTTTACTTTTATTCGGGAGTTGTTTGCTAGTACCAAAGAGGCTCGGATTAAGGGCTATAAAGCCGGACGCTTCAGTTTTAACGTTAAGGGGGGGCGCTGCGAAGCTTGCGAAGGGGAAGGCCAGTTAAAAATTGAGATGAATTTTTTACCTGATGTTTTTGTGGAGTGCGAAGTTTGTCACGGTAAAAGATATAACGCTGACGCCCTAGATATAGTCTTTCACAACAAAAACATTGCCGAAGTTTTAGATCTAACTGTCGAAAGTGCTCTTGGTTTTTTCGAAAATGTTCCTTCTCTGCGGGGAAAACTGGAAACACTCTTTGATGTGGGGCTGGGCTACATTAAGCTGGGACAGCCAGCCCCCACTCTCTCGGGTGGAGAGGCCCAGCGGGTTAAACTGGCGGCGGAACTGGCCAAACGGGCGACGGGTAAAACTGTTTACATCCTCGATGAACCCACTACGGGCTTGCATTTTGCGGACCTAGAACGGCTCCTTTTTGTGTTAAAAAGATTAGTAGTTTTGGGCAACACCGTCATCGTTATCGAGCACAATTTGGACGTGATTAAAAATGCCGACCATATCATTGATTTGGGACCAGAGGGAGGCAGCGGCGGCGGCCTCGTGGTTGCTACTGGCACTCCTCAAGAGATAGCGCGCGTTTCTGGGAGTTGGACCGGAAAATATCTTGCCTCGGTGCTATGAAGTTAATTTTACTTGGACTAATTGCTTTAATTTTTGCCCCAATTACCTGGGCGAATGAAGCGACTAGCTCAGCTAAATTTTCCCTTAAATTTGATAACACCTATAAAGTTCATGACAGCGGTTTAACCACAGTTAGTCAAGATTTTTCTCTTACCAATTTACAGTCTGACACTTTTGCTTCCGAATACCGCCTAGCCTTAGGTAAAACCCAAGTGAGGAATCTGCGGGCTTTTGATAGAACCGGGGCTTTGCCCCTTGATCTACTGCCCACAGGGGATGGCAACTTTGAGGTGCGGATCAATTTTCGCGACTTGGCAGTAGGCAAGACCACAACCCTTAATTGGTCGGTGGTGTACGAAACCAGTGACCTGGCCACGAGTTCCGGCGGAGTTTGGGCCGTGACTATCCCTAGTCCGCTGGAGCCTAAAGCCGCAACTGATTACACCGTCAAGTTAGAAGTACCTCCCAGTTTTGGCCCGCCGGTATTTATTAAGCCTACCGCTTCAGCTATTGGAAACTTTTGGCATAAGGAGCAGCTAGGGGGTCGAACTATTACTGCTCTCTTTGCTCCCAGTCAGACCGCTACTCATTCGCAAAGTTTTGATTTTTTACTTAAGTACCGACTGACTAACCACGAGGTGTTACCCAGGACTTTATCCCTGGCACTGCCTCCTGATACGCCTTATCAAACAATTTTTCTCAATTTTTTAAATCCCCGACCTCTTGATGTGGTTACTGGTCTGGAAGGCAATTGGCTAGCGAAATACCGTGTAGCTGGCTTAAGTAGCTTAAACGTGGTAGCCAGTGGCTCGGCCCTTATTTCGGCCCGACCAATTTATCCAGAAAAGACAGCGGCGCCGGAAAAATTTCTTGGCTTTAACACTGTTTGGACAAAAAGCAGGGAAACGGAAAAAATTGCCGATTCTCTAAAGGACATTGCAGCTATTTATGATTTTGTAGCCAGTAACATCCAACTGGATACTAGCCAAGTCGTGTCTTCTTTTAAGCCAGCCGGGGAAATTTTAGCCGGCTTGCCGAACAAAGGGTCATGCTTTGACGCCGCCACTATCTTTATTACTCTAGCTCGGCTGAAAAATATTCCTGCTCGCCAGGTAGACGGGTTGGTTATTCCCCAAACGGGGCAAAAGATTACCAAGCTGCATTGTTGGGTGCAATATTTTGATTATCCCCAGGGAAAATGGATTATGGTAGATCCAACTTGGGAGAGCGCCACTGGCCTCGACTATTTTCATTCGTTAGATTTTAATCATTTAGCGTTAGCGATCCACGGTCAAAATCCCACTAGCCCTTTGCCGGCCGGGCTCTATCAGGGAGACTTTCCGACTGACAATATTACTGTTACTCCCGCTAAGACGCCACCAGTTGTTAGTACCAAGACACCGATTGTCATTCGGGCTGATATTCCCAAGATGGCTACTTCGGGTCTAACTTATACTGCCAAAATATTTTTGGAAAATACTACCCCTGTGGCCCAGGAAGAACAGACTCTTTATTTTTCTTCGCCACAGCTGGCACTTTTCCCCCAGGTTGTAAAAACAGGGGTCCTACCTCCGTTTGCCAGTCGAGAAATCACTCTCAGCTTGGCTAAAGTACCTTTTAACCAGGCTCGAGATGTTATAATCAGCTTGCGGGTGGGGGCTAACAGTCGCGACTATCAGATCGCCTTTAGACCTCTTTACACTTCCCGATGGTTAGTGGTCGTGGGAGCGCTGACAATTCTTGGTTGCCTATCAATCATTGCCCAAATTACCCGGAGTGTACTTCTTCAAAAACAAAAAAGGGGAAGTGATTTACGTGGGCAAGGCCAAAAGTCTGCGTGATCGGGTCGCCTCCTATTTTGCTTCCACCGAGTTACTTCCGAAAACCGCCAAAATGATGAGTGAAGCGGTGGATTTATCGTTTCAAGTCGTCGAATCGGAAATTGACGCCCTCCTTTTGGAAGCCAATTATATTCGCAAACTTGCGCCGCGCTTTAATGTAGACTGGAAAGATGGGAAAGCCTATCCGCACATTGAAATTACTGTAAAAGATTTAGTTCCCCAAGTGTCTTACGTGCGAGCCGAAACTAATCCCCAGGCTCAGTACTTTGGACCCTACCCCACTGGCTCTGATCTTCTCGGGTTACTGCGCTTTTTAAGGCGGGTCTTCCCCTATGTTTCCCAAAAGCACCCCAAAAACAGACCATGTCTTCGCTCCCACTTGGGACTATGCCCCTGTCCGGCAGTCTATACTGACCGGCTAGCCCGGCTGCGTTACCGAAGGGATCTTAAAAGTTTAGTGAAGTTTTTGGAAGGAAAGCGCCAAGTGGTACAAAAGAGACTGGAGAGGGAAATGCATCAGGCGGCCAAAAATCAGGAGTACGAGCGGGCCGGAGAGCTAAAGACCAAACTGGAGCAGATCAGTTATGTGGTCAGTCCTCGTACCTTGCCCTGGGAGTATGAAAGTAATCCTAACCTGGCAAGTGACCGCCGAGCTGCTGAAATTACGGAGCTAAAAGCAAAACTTGGCCTTACCCAGTTAACTAAAATTGAATGCTATGACATTAGTAACACTTTTGGACAAGACGCTACCGGAGCGCAGGTAGTCTTTGTTGATGGGGTAGCCGACAAAAATCTTTATCGCCGGTATAAAATTAAACTCAAGAGAACTCCTGACGATTTCGCTATGATGAAGGAAATGGTTAGTAGACGGCTCAATTCAAAAATCCCCCTGCCAGAACTGATGGTGATTGACGGGGGAATGGGTCAGCTGGGGGTAGTACTGACCGCGTTTAAAGAGCAAGGTATTACCCCACCCAAAGTTATTGGCTTAGCCAAGAAACTGGAGACAATTATTCTTCCAGGTGGGGAAACCATCCAACTAGGCAGTGCTAGTCCGGCCCTGCAACTACTGCAGCGGCTTCGCGATGAAGCCCACCGTTTTAGTCGCCGCTACCATTTTTACTTACGCAGCCGCCGCTTATTAGCTAAGTAGCCCAAAAGCATGCTAGCTCTTTATTGGCAAATTGTTCGGTTTCGCGCTTTACGCTTTTTGGCCTATCCGCACGAGATCTGGGCGGGGATTTTGCGCAAGCTGATTTCCATTATCAGTTTGTCACTACTGTGGTACCTAGCTCTTAAAAGCTCGCCAGTGGCCCAAAGTTTTAACCAAGTGTTAGCCTATTTCCTAATCGCTGAAGGAGTAGAGGAGATTGCGATGGGTAAGTGGGGAGTGGCGGGTCACCTACTAGGCCAGTCTATTCGTCAGGGAACGCTCTCCAATTTCTTAATGAGACCCATTGCTATCTTTCCTTATCTTTATAGTTATGCCTTGGGAAGCAATGGGTTGGCAATCCTCATAGGTGGTGTAGGGATTATCGCTGGTATCATTATTGCCCCGCCACTTAGCGCACTTAATTTTTTGCTCTTTTTGGTTTTTTTACCTCCGGCTATGATGGTTGGATTTGCCTACAATATGTTTTTGGGGATGATCTTTTTTTCGCTGGCTGATGGTAGCGGGGTAAAAAATGCGATTACTCACCTGGTGCGGATTCTATCCGGCTCCTGGATTCCCCTGGTTTACTTTCCCGAACAAGCGCGAAACCTAGTCCTGTTGCTGCCCTTTCAGGTGATGGTTTCCGGCCCGACTCGGGCGCTTAGGACTGAGGACTTTGCCCAGTCGGCACTGGCGGCTATCGCGATTGCTTATTTTTGGTCTATGACTCTCTTAGTGCTAATTAGACTCAGGTGGGGCAGGCAGATTAAAAAATATGAAGCAGTCGGTCTTTAATCTTTGGCACCAGTTAAAACTACTTTGGACTTTTACGGTCTTTTCTTATCAAACGGAAACTTTTGACCGGACCAATAACTGGGCCAACATTATTAGTACAACGTTTTATATTTTATCGCAGACGATTTTTATTACGGTAATCTTTGCCAATGTTACGACGATTGCCTCTTACACTCGCAGTGAAATGCTGTTTTTTGTTTTTCTGGCGCAGCTTGGCTACTATTTGAGCTGGTTGATTCAGGGTAACCTTAAAGACTTAGTAGACTTTGTTAATACGGGCAGATTGGATAACCTTTTGCTGCGGCCTACTAGTGCACTATTTTACGTCACCTTTCGTAAAATTCGGTTGTTTTCTACCCTTAGAGACGCGATAGCTCCTACAGTCTTTATGATCCTAGTCATTAATTGGCCCAGTCTACACTTGCAGCTAGAGACACTGATAATTGGAATAGTAATTTTGGTGCTTGGCCAGATTTGTGTTCACTGTCTCTTCTTTCTGGCGGTGCTGCTCGTTTTTTGGCTGGGAGAAAGTAGCACAATTTTTTCCCTCGTAGCAGACGTTGACTATTTAATTGGTAAGACCATACCGCTTGAGGGTTTTGCTACCAACTTGCGACTAGTGCTAACCACTCTAGTGCCAATTTTAATTAGTGCCGGTGTCAGTACTAGCGTTATACTGGGTAAGACCCTGCCGTACCCGGCTCTTTTATCAGCCATCGGCGTCACCATTTTGGCGCTGGTCGTGAGACAATATGCCTGGAACCTTGCTATAAGAGCATATAGCTCGGCGTCATCTTAAAAACCATGGTGATTACTGTTGAACACTTAGCCAAAACCTACCGCACTAAAGAGAAGTTGTCGCTATGGAAGGATCTATTGTGGCCCAAATACCGTGAGACTAAAGCGGTTAATGACATCTCTTTTACTATCGACCGGGGTGAGGCGGTGGCTTTTTTGGGACCCAATGGGGCGGGTAAGACAACCACTATGAAGATGCTTGCTGGATTGCTTTTCCCCACTAGTGGCCAAGTACAAGTGCTAGGTTTTACCCCTTTTGACCGCAAACCCGAGTTTTTACGCCGAATCGGCCTAGTTATGGGTAATAAGGCGAGTCTAGAGTGGGATTTAACGGCCCAGCAGAGTTTTTCCTTATTTCAAAAGATTTACAAAATTAGTGATCTGGACTTTAGCCACCGAGTCGAGCGTTATACGACCTTACTTGGTACCACTAAACTACTGGATCGGCCCATTCGTAAATTGTCTTTAGGAGAGCGACTAAAAATGGAGCTGATCGCGACCTTACTTTACGAGCCCGAAATTTTATTTTTAGACGAACCAACCATTGGTTTAGATCTGACCGCCAAACATAGTATTCGGGATTTTTTGCGGCAACTGCAAGCCGAATCGGGCGTTACTCTGCTCTTAACCAGCCACGATATGGACGACGTAGAAAAGGTCTGTGACCGGGTGATTGTAATCAACGAAGGACAAAAGGTTTATGACGACAGCTTGGTTAAACTCACTAGCTCTTACAACGAGGAAAAGTTTGTGACCCTATTGTTTGATATCCTACCGAGGTTAGAAAAAGTCAACCCGTTGGCTCCAGTCATTAGTTACACTGATCATTCCTATACTCTTAAGGTGCCACGGACCAAACTGGCCAAGACTCTGGCTCTAGTTACTCGTAAACTCGTACCCATCGATATTGAAATTGGAGCCGTACCACTGGAAGAAATTATCTCTCATCTTTACCAAAAACCGGTGTATGCTAGGATTAATGAGTGATCAAACACGTCTTTCGTTCCTACTTAATTAACCTTTTTGCACTCTGGGCCACCTCCCAGTTTATTGGGGCCTTTATTCTTAGTGGTGGGGTGCAAGGGCTACTTATAGTGGGAGCTGGATTTACGATTTTACACCTGCTGATTCGGCCCCTCTTATCAGCAATTTTGGGAACGATCAATTTTTTGACCCTGGGACTGGTAGGACTACTATTAGATAGCGCCATTTTATACGGTTTGACGCTCTATTTCCCCCAAGTGTCGGTAGTGCCTTGGGATTTTCCTGGCGGGGTGGTTTACGGATTTATTCTGCCTCCTTACTCATTTGGGCTCATCCTGGCCACTATCTTAACAGCGTTAATAATTAATGTGATTCGCCAAACGCTCCAGACACTGGCTTCCTAGCTGGAGTAAGTGGCTGGCATGTTAGTGTAATTTTAGTTACAATAGCTAAGTGGTGACAACCATTCTTACTATCGGTGAAATCCTGATTGCCACGTTATTGATTGGGGCCATTTTGCTTCAGGTCAAGGGGACTGGGCTGGATTCTTCATTTGGTGGAGGTGGGGAGTTCTACAGGAGTAAGCGGGGGATTGAGCGGACTCTTCTTTATGCTACGATTATTTTGATTGTTCTGTTTGGTCTGACTTCAGTTGGTTTGCTGATTTTGACATGAAGCATTTTTTTGGGAACACTTACCGCGGAGTGCGGCTCACGGTTAGACTGTTAATCTCCTATTTAATCACTAACCGGCGGTTGTTCTTCTTTGGTCTAGTGGTTGGTATCAGTGCGATTATTTTTTTACCCCAGCTTTTTGCTTCCCTAAGTCAGAAGCGGTCGCCAGTATTAGGTATTGTCGGTAATTACACCATCGCTACCCTGCCACTAGCCATTCAACAGGAATTAAGCATTGGTCTTACTCGGTTACTACCCAGTGGTGAAGCTACTAGCGGAGCGGCCCTAACTTGGATTAGTGAAAACCAAAGCAAAGAGCTAACTTTCAAATTGGATCCCAATTTATTTTGGCAAGATGGTAGCCAATTTTCCTCAGCCGATATTAACTATAACTTAAAAGGAGTCGCTACTAAGGAGCTTGGTAGTCATGAAATTAGGTTTAGTCTGCAAGAACCCTTTGCCCCCCTGCCGGTGATTGTGTCTCAGCCACTGTTTAAAAAGGGACTGGTGGGACTGGGCGAGTATCACCTAAAGGAACTTCGGATGAACGGCCGGTTTATCGCTTCCTTAACTATTCAAAGCGTGACCACCGGAGAAATTAAAACTTACAAGTTTTACCCCAGTGAGGACACGGCCGCCTTGGCACTTAAATTGGGAGAGATCACCAGTGTGGCACAACTGCACAGTAAATATGACTTTGCCCAGGATAGCCATTACAAAATCATAGACACCACTGATTACACTAAGGTCGCTACCGTGTTTTATAATACTCGGGACGATTTACTAACCGATAAAACACTTCGTCAGGCTCTAACCTATGCTCTACCCAATACGTTTCCCGAGGGGGAGCGAGCTTTTTCTCCCATCGTTCCTCACAACTGGGCCCACAACGAGAGCGTAAAACACTATCCCCAAAATTTAGGCACTCTACCCAATTATTTAAAAAAAATAGCCACCAGTTCGGCTAAATTGTCACTAAATTTAGCGACCAGCCGAGAGTTATTACCGACAGCCGAGAGCATTGCCAAAATCTGGACCGGCCAGGGGATGCAGACTACTGTAACAATTGTCAATATTTTGCCTCAAAATTTTGACGTCTATCTCGCTTATTTAGATTTGCCCAGTGACCCAGACCAATATGCTCTCTGGCACTCCACCCAGCGGGGCAACATCACTAGTTACAAAAGTGCCCGTGTCGATAGCCTGCTGGAAAATGGTCGGAAAACGGCAGATAAAAAAGAACGCCTGTCCATTTATGAGAACTTTCAGCGCGCCTTGACCGAAGATGTTCCCGCCAGCTTCCTTTTTTATCCCCGAATCTATACTATTTCTCGCCAGTAAACAGCTGGCTGGAAGCGGATTGGTAGGCGCATGCGTTAGACTTTAGTGGTATTGGTGTTTTTTATTTCTTTACTAAGAATCTTACCTGTGGTGTCAATCTCATAAACATACACCTCTCCAGTTGTGATCTCTAGTGAAGGAATTTGCTCTTCGGGCACATTTTCCAAAAGCTTAACTAAAGCCCGCAGTGAGTTATGAGAAGCAGTGACCAAAATGTTTTTACCTTGTTTTAAAACTGGTAAAATATGGTTCTCGTAGTACGGAGCTACTCGGTTATACACGTCTTTCAATGTTTCACCCCCAGGAATAGGACAATCCCAGCCCCGGCGCCACTTTTGAAATTGTTCCTCACCATATTGTTTCTGCACGTCCCATTTATTTTTTCCGGTGAGCTCACCGTAATTTCTCTCATTTAAAGCCAAATTTTCCTCAACGGGCAAGCTATCTTGACCGATAAGGTGTTTAATTTCATTCATAGTTTGCTGGGCCCGGATAAGCTTCGAAGTGAACCCTTGATCAAAATGAATTCCTTTTATATTTTCGCCTGCCTTTCTGGCTTCTTCGATGCCTTGTTCCACAAGAGGTACATCCGTCCAGCCGGTCCAAAGACCTTTAATATTCCATTCAGACATTCCGTGGCGAACAAGAACCAGATAAGCCATATTACTTTGTCGCAGCTTTGGGATTAAATAAAGCGCTACGTCCCAAGAGTTCTTCGATTCTTAAAAGTTCATTATACTTAGCTACCCGGTCGGTGCGAGATAGCGAGCCAGTCTTGATTTGCCCTGTCGCCAGGCCGACGGCTAGGTGGGCGATAGTCGTGTCTTCAGTCTCCCCAGAACGGTGTGACATGATAGTGCTAAAGTTAGCCTCCTTGGCCATTTGTACCGCTTCTATAGTTTCTGTCAGCGTTCCTATTTGATTGGGCTTGACTAAAATAGCGTTAGAAGCACCCTCGACAATGGCTTTTTTAAGGAAAGTGGTATTGGTAACCAAAAGGTCATCGCCGACAAGTTGTACTTTATCCCCAAGTTTAGTAGTTAATTCTTTCCAGCCGTCCCAATCAGACTCAGCCAGACCATCTTCGATAGAGATAAGAGGGTAGCGATTCGTTAAATCGACGAGCCAGTCAATCATCCCAGTACTACTAAGTGACTGGTTCTCGGCTTTTAGATTATATTTGCCATCTTGAAAGAATTCCGAGGCGGCTACATCCAGGCCAAAGGCCACATCCACCCCTACCCTGTAATTAGCCTTCTCAACCGCCTTAATAAGAAGTTCCAACGCTTCGGCATTACCTTGTTTTACCCGGGGGGCAAATCCACCCTCGTCACCAACAGTTGTGTCATAGCCCGCTTCTTTCAGCACACTCTTTAAGTTTTGAAATATTTCCGATCCCATTTGCAGCGCCTGGGAAAAGCTTTTAGCCCCAATGGGGAGAATCATAAATTCCTGAACATCAGTAACAAAAGAGGCGTGAGCCCCTCCATTAATGATGTTCATGAGGGGCAGGGGAAGCAGGGGACTTGGGTTACCAACCAGGTTAGCCACATATTCAAACAGTTGTTTACCTTGGGTGTGAGCGGCCGCTTTGGCGCAGGCCAGTGAGACCGCCAAAATGGCATTGGCGCCTAGGTTACTTTTATTGTTCGTACCGTCAAGACTAATCAGGGCTTCGTCAATCTGTTTTTGGCCCGTAACCTCTGTGCCAATGAGCCTGGCAGCAATCTCACTATTAATATGCCCCACCGCTGTTAGTACTCCTTGGCCACCATAAACTGATTGATCGTTATCTCTTAGCTCGAGGGCTTCATGGGTACCAGTAGAAGCGCCGGAGGGAACAGCTGCTCTCCCTATTACTCCATTATCTAAAATGACGTCAGCCTCCACGGTAGGTTTACCGCGCGAGTCCAGAATTTGTCGGCCAATTAAAGTTTTAATTTTCATTATTGCCTAGTAGCCCTAAAGACAGTATAGGTTTTCCCTTGAGCAAGCTTAGCGCAGTTACCAAAGGTTTGAAAGAGCTGTTTTTTAAAAAAGTCCTTAAGACCCAAAATGCACACTACAGTGAGCTTACCACCGGGTTTTAGGTAGTCCTTTGAGCCAGTGATAAAAGCGATTAGCTGTTCCTTGCCCATTCGGGCAGGAATATTGGAGGCAATATTGTCAAAGTTGTTCCGGGGCACGGCGCTAAAGAGGTTACTAAGGTAGATTTCTGCGTTCACCAACTCATTGGCCACAGCGTTTCGTTTAGCAAAATCAATCGCGACAAAGTCCTTATCAACCAAATGAGTGTGTCCTTGCGCCGCCTTCTTAGCCATAGTCAAACCGATGGCTCCGTAACCACAGCCAAAATCAAGATTGTTGTCCCCCAGCCGTACCGTCAAATTGTCAATCAAAAGCCGGGTCCCCTCGTCAATTTGTTTGGGACTAAACAGTCCCCAGGTACTTTGAAAAGTGAAAGGATAACCACCCACAACATCGCTAAAAACTATTGTCTCTGAAGAAGAATTAACTGGTATCATCTGCCTATATTGTAACATTTGCAATATTTTTCTTATGCACTAAGATGGTAGGTAATGATCAAAACCCTCCTGGTAGTAACGGTAATTTTACTGGTTTTTGGTTTCGCCACTCTGGCCCTCTACTTCCTATTTCCTTCGCGACTTGCCTGGCCACCTCAGCGGGACCAGTCAGTTAACAATTTAATTACTGATTCTGAAGTAAGTGAGACCCAGAGCGAAGAGGGTCAAGAAGTAAAGTTCTCTGGCACCCTAACGCTCCTTGACAATGACCTGGGTCTAATTGTTCCCACCGAGGACTACGCTCTTAACAATCTTGGGGCTAAGGTGGTCTATTACTCTGCCGGCACTTACCAAAATACAGCGTACCGAGGTTACACCCGCTATTTAGCTGTCCGTGAGGCAGTTGATCCCAGCGGCCCCAAGGTCTTTATTTTTGCTTCTAAGGATCAAAAAACTTATGTAGCTGATAGTGCCGGTTACGATGATTATTCGCGGGAGCTGGAGAGTAGCAAGATAAGTAAGGCTGCTGCTCTTCCTAGTGCTCAACCCAAAATCCTAGACTTGAGTGAGAAGTTTAGTTTGTACCGCAAAGGCCTCAAAATTATTTCTCAGCCGACCGGGAAGAAAGACCAGTATGGTAATAATGAAACTGAGTCGGTGTTGCCTCGGCAAACCGCCACTTATCTTCCGCTCGCCCTACCGAGTGGTACCTCTAGTTTAGGTTTGAAATTGTTTTTTGAACCTTGGACGCCGAGTCCCTTTTTGGACAAAATGGCTTCCGAGCAAAAGGCACTGGAACAAATTAAATCCGATTTCTTTGCTACCACCACAGAAATCCTGGCTGTGGATTCGGTGGGCCTAGTCATGGAATACGATTTAGTCAACCAGCCAACGGTGGCTGCCTACGAGCCGGCCTTGAAAATTTTCAATGAACAGTACCAGACCTACCAACAGGCAGTGAAGCGTTGGAAGACTGGCGAAAAATATCCCCCCTACCCAGAGGTTCCCCAACGACCCAGTTTGGCCCTAAAGAAAGAGCAAATTGTCGGCCCGGTGGGCTATATCAACTACAGTGTCGCTTTCCCCGCGGCTTGTTCGCAAGAGGTGAGTACGGTGGTAGTTAAAAATATTGCCGAGGCAGATTTACAATCTTTAGGCACTTCACCCAACGGCGAACTACTTAGGCTGGTTAATCCCAATCACCCCCTTTACCACTTGGAATATGCCATTAAAACGGCTGACAAAATTGGGTTTGCAGACATGAATAAGGTGGCTATACCCACCTTTAGTGAGTATGTGGCCAAATACCCTCTGCTATTTTTTCGTGATCCCTGGGATCGGTTAGTGGTACTGGGCGAATACGACTTTAAACTGGCCGGCGGTTGCGGTAAACCGGTACTTTACTTTTATCCACCCAAAACCACCGATATTACGGTCAATTTTACTGCCCCAGTGGATTTAACCCTAGCCATTCCCAACTATCAGGGGGGCTGGTTTGTAAGAGCCACCCCGGAGGGAACCCTTACCGATTTACAGCCAGAGTACACCGTTTGTAGTGATATTAAGAGCGACCGTGCTGGCTCAGAGTATGCTAAGCAGGCTTGCCAGACTAACACCTACCCCTATATCTATTGGGAGGGTAACGGGAAAAAGGGCCAGTATCCCGAGCCCAGCTCTGGCTGGATTGTCGCCGCCGCTGATTTGCCGGACTTTCTAGATAGAAGACTTAGTGAGGTTGGGCTAACTACCAAGGAAAGGGCGGACATGCTCTCTTACTGGCTACCCAGGATGGCGGCGGAGGCAGTGCCGTTTTATCGCGTGGCATTTTTACAGACCCGGGAAATGAATCAGATCGCGCCCCTGACTATTAATCCCCAACCAGATAGTTTTTACCGCCTGTTTCTAGACTATTTACCACTAGTAGCTAAACCTATTTTGAAGCTTTCACCCCAGAAACTAGAGCCAATTGTCAGGCGGGGCTTTACCGTAGTAGAGTGGGGGGGACTAAAACGCTAGCAAGACTAGTAACTTAGTTGTTGATAACCCAATAGACTAAGTTTGTCTGCCAAATCGGCAAATTTTTTCCCGGCAATTTTTCCTCCCGCTAACCACTCAAATTCGCTGCCGGTAATCTCTGCTCCACAAAAATCGGGAGGAATAAACCCGGCTGCTTCCTCTGTTGAGGCAAACTCTACTTCTAAAATCCCCAGGCCATAAAGATCACCCGTCCAGAGATCCAGTTCCGCTTCTAAGTTTCCTAAGGGGAGATAATAGCGGGTTTTGGTCTGACCTAAAGAGTCCAGCTTGGCTAAAGCGTCGTATTCAACGACTGACAGGGTAATTGTTTCTTCGGTCATCTCTGTCCCATTACCACCGGCTTTGGGTCGTTTTTTGGTCAGTTCCCGCTCCTCCCCCCTGCGCCGCAATCTAAGACTCGGGTGCTCCTCACCAGTTAAAATCATGCGGTCTTCAATGGTGAGACTATGCAGTCCACCCAGATCGGGGAGTGATTTTAAAAGGAACCGGCGCTCAATTTCTAACATTATAGTTATTTAGTTGTTAAAAAACTGGGAGCCATCTAGCGTTAGACGTGGCCGGACAACGGCAAATTGATCTGCTACAACACCATCGAGTGATCTAACCTCAGCTGCGACCACTGCACAGTCCCTATTGCAATATACGCTCAAAGGGCAACGGTGATTGGTTTTTCCGGCCCTTCCATTTAGACAAAAAACAGCATCTCCAATAGTGGGGCGTAGTCGACCCACAGCGGAAACCCTCAGCTTAGTAGATTCGCAAGTAACTAAATATTCGCCAGTTTTCACATCCAAAATTATAGAGCGAGGGAGACAAGTTGCAAGATGCAATTTCCACTATAATGGGAGCTCTTATGACTAAGCTGGGGTTACTAGTTATAGTTCTTTGCGTTTTGTCTCTAGGTTTAGTGGCGGTCGCCATGATCAGGGCCTTTATCTTGCCGCTACTTCCTACCTCTGCCTCCCCAGTGAGGACTGTTCCCACGGCCGTCAGTGTGGTTCCAACTAAAAACGTTGCCAAGACTGGGCTAGCAGAACTAGTGACTAAGGCTCTTGCGGGGAGTAAAGGCACTTACGCGGTAGTCGTGATTAATTTACGAACAGGAGAAAGCTACCGCCTCAACGAGGAGCGGGTCTTCGAATCTGCCAGCCTCTATAAACTGTGGGTCATGGCCACGGCCTTTAAGCAAATTGAGGCGGGCAGTCTAAAGAGAGACGAGGTCTTAACTGATTCCATCGCTCAGCTGAACCGCGACTTTGATATTGCCTCGGAGTCGGCTGAACTAACTAGTGGGGGAATTTCTCTAACGACCAAGACGGCGCTGGAACAAATGATTACCATTTCTCATAACTACGCTGCCATGCTGCTCTCAAAGCGGGTAAAGCTGTCTCAGGTCAGCGCGTTTTTAGCTGCCCATAATTACACCCATTCGGCTCTTGGGACCCCGCCCAAGACTACCGCCGCAGATATGGCTCAGTTTTTAGCTGATTTGTACCACGGCAAATTAGGTAGTGAAAGTAGCACGCACGATATGCTGGCGCTCCTGAAGCGCCAACAGTTAAACAATAAATTGCCACTCTATTTGCCCCCTGAAGTACAAATGGCTCATAAGACTGGGGAACTAGACCGAGTGACCCACGACGCGGGAATTGTCTTTTCTAACCAGGGAGACTTCATTATTGTCGTTTTGTCAGAAAGTGACTCTCCTGTAGGAGCCGAAGAGCGGATAGCTCAAATCAGCAAGGTAGTCTACGACTACTTTTTAGTTAAATAGGTGATGAGGACTACAAGGGCGTACAACAGACCCAGCAATCCCGCATTAATGAGGATGTTTTGCCACAGTGGGGTGTAACTAGGCAAGATCAGATTGATGGGAAAGATCAACAGAGCGTGTAGTCCGTAGGCAAGCAGCGAATTGGCGCCGAATGTTTTAAAAAAGCCTTTTGACCAAGCGTTAATTTTTTGCTCGTGCCTTCGTACCCAGTAGTAGAGGGCACTAAACCAGAGCAGGGCTAAAAGAGCCCGCCCCGGCCCCAGTTTCCCTTTGTCAAAAACACTCACTAGTAGCTCTTTGTGCCAATAGCTTAGGTCTTTTAAAGCGCTAAGATTAGCCTGGCTTAAAAAATCAAGGTGCCAGTTAAGATCAAGAAGGGCCTTTACTCCAAAGACCATAACTACACTGAGGAAAAGTGTTAGGAGTGAAAGAGTGTACAGCCAGGTAACGTACGTAGGGCGCAGTTTTTTTTCTAGCTGCAAGAGATAATAGCCACCCGTAATACCAAAAGTAAAAAGCAGTTGCCAAGAGAGATAAAAATTGTCTTGTCTTAGTAGCCAGACACCACTTGTGGCGAGAATTACTAGCCACCAGCGGCGTTTGGCGAGGAGCCAAAGAGCTAGGGGGGCAAAGAGCATAAAGATAGCATAGTAAGGCAGGAAGTCGGCCCAGCCGTAGGTATAGCGCAAACTGAGAGTGTCTATAAGTAGCCGCAGGGGATCACTAAGAGAAAGCCAGTTTTGTTTGATTTTTAAGGAGGGAGTAAGATTGGCCCAGATTGTAAAAAAAAGTGTTAGAGCCACTGCCCAAAAATAAAGAGTGGCGGCCCGTTTCCACAGTTTGGTGGCCACTGCCCAAAAATGAGTTTTTACTGCCTCCCGGTAAATAAAGCCTACGAGTACTCCGGAAATCAGAAAAAACCCTTCAGCCGCCGACACCCAGAGCTTGCCCTGGCCACTAAAAATATCGAAAAAACCCGGAAAGCGGTAAATATGATCGACTAAAACGACACACAAAAAATAGCCGCGCAATAGATCCAAAGCTAGTATTCGCTGCGATTGTGGTTTAGTCTCCATCGCTTAGTTAGCAAATGTCAGAGCAATCCCTTTTTTGTCGGCGCGACCAGTGCGACCAATGCGGTGCACATAGTCTTCATAAGTAGCGGGTAGTTCGTAGTTAATGACGTGACTGACGCTGGGAATGTCAATTCCCCTAGAAGCGACGTCGGTAGCGAGTAAAATTTTAATTTGGCCGCTTTTAAAATCATTTAAAATCCTCTGCCTTTGGTTTTGATTCTTATTACCATGGATAGCGCCAGCCCGAAAACCCCGTTTAACTAAGTCCTCGCTAAGTTTTTGTACCGCCCATTTGGTGCGACCAAAAATTAACACTCGGTCGAAACCATCACTGGCCAAAAGGTCGTGGAGGGTATCGATTTTAGTTTTACCAGGAGTTAGGCGAATAACATCTTGGGTAATCGTTTGGCTACCGACTGACTGTTTAACAGTCACAGTAACGGCACTATGAACAAAATCTCTTAGAATATCCGCCACTTTACCAGAGATAGTGGCGGAGAAAAATAGTGACTGCCGCTCTTTGGGCAAAAAGGACAAAAAGTACTTAATTTCATTGATAAAGCCAATATCGACCATCCGGTCGGCTTCATCTAAAACCACGTTTCTAAATTGCCCCAGATAAAGCTGTTTCTCCTGGGCCAAATCTTTGAGTCGGCCAGGAGTACCGATCACAAAATTGGGGTTACGCCGAAGGTCCATCCGCTGCCGGCCCATGCTTAGGCCGCCAATGCAGACCGCGGCCGTCAGATTTAAGCCCTTAGTAAACGAGCGAAATTCGTCAAAGATTTGCGTCGCCAATTCTCGGGTGGGAGTAATGATTAGGACCTTTTCGGCACGATTTTTTAACACTTTGTTAATTAGTGGCAGTAAAAAGGCGGCCGTTTTGCCGGTTCCAGTGCTCGCCACTCCAATAACGTCTTGACCATTTAAAGCTAAGGGGATAGCCTGGTCTTGAACAGGAGTTGGCAGTTCGTAGCCTTTGGCAACAATATTGGCTTGGAGTTCGGGGACGAGAGCAAAGTCACTAAAGCGGTGGGTGGGGGTAAAAGCCACTTCCTCGCTGGCTACTAACCGCTGTTGCATATCACGATTGCCCTCAATGATCCGAATAATATCAATGTTGGGGGCAGCTGGACCCCGACGGCCGCCAAACCTAGGGCCAAATTTGCGGTAGCTACCCCCTCCCCGAATGGAGAATTGGGCACTGCGGCGAAAATTTGGGTGGGATTGATACATAGTAAACAAATAGCAAAATTAGTTCCAACGGCAAGAATCTCTCAAAATTTAAAAAAATAGAACTAGTGTAAAGATTTGCAAATGGAGCTTAAAAAAGAAGAGTTTGTGGCAATTCAACTTAAGCTGTTCTATTGGAACCACATGGAGTGTACCACACTCCACTTGCAATTGCTAGTTCAAAATTCCCAGTGCCTTGACCTGAGTGGAGAGATAGTTTTTAATATCTGCTGGAGACGTGGGTTGGCCAACAAAGTCAATGGTAAAGTCAGTGATATCGTCAAAATAGACAAGTTGTTGCAGAAACAGGCGTGCCGAGAATTCTGCTCCACGGCGCTTTTCTGTAATCTCAAGTAATTCCGTTAGGCTCACTTTTCCTTCCTTTAATAAAAAGTAAACATCCACATAATCTCGCCATTTACCCCGGAAACCAATGGTTGTAGCCTTGTTGCTGGCCAGATCACGTAAGTCTAGTAAATCGATTGCTTCCATAGACACAACCGGAAACCGAGGTTTGGCTGTGTCGTAGAAAAAGGTTACTAACACTTTCTCCGGAGTGATTAGGTTGATTTGCTCTGGGGTATTTAGCGTTTGGACCGACTTTTGACCAAAAACACTCCTAGCTCTTTGAAGAAGGGTGTATTGGAGGGGGTCGTTTAGAAATATATCAAAGTCGTAGGACCTACGGTGATTGATTTGCAGGGCAATAGCAGTTCCACCACCGAGGCTACCAATATCTCGAAAAGCTCTCAGTTTCTGAAAAACCGCCTGACGGTTATTGTCCAATATATCTTCGAAGGGTGCGAACATAGTTTGTGGGATTAATGTTGACGTCTGCCAACTTTAAAAAATAATTCTTAATAAAGTTAAACGAGGCGGGAACGTAGTCTTTGGCCGGGGAGTTTATAAAAACTTTTTGGAGCTCTGCTAGCGAGTAGGTTTTTCTTAGCCAATGTAAGTGTTCGCGGGTACCATATGCCAGCACTTGATGAATGATGTAGGGCTTGTCCTTGTGCAGATCAAGCTTGTCAACATTAACGCTCCAAAGAATAGGTTGGAGACTGTCCGGAATCATGGGTAAATTATAACATTTCGTGTATCATAACATCTATGGTTTGGCATAAGACCCTGCGCACACTAATTTTGGTAGTGCTGGTTGTTCTTTTTTTCGCTCTACAGCTCTTTTTTGTGCTCAAAAAGAGCCAGACGCTGAGTTTTAGTGATGAAAGCGAACATTTGACCCAAGGAGCAGCCGTGCTTAATAGTCAGCGGCGGCTGTACGTTGATCTCTCTACCAATCATCAACCACTACCTATTTTGGCTGCCATTCCAATTATTAGCCTGTCTCCGCCAGCCAATCTGTTCATGACGATTGAGCGCACGAGACAACTAATGTGGCTTTTTTCCTTGATTGGCGCAGTAGCCCTTACCCTGCGATTTAAGTGGACGGGACTACTAGCAACAATTCTTTTGGAAACGAGTAAGTTTTATCTTTTGGGTTTTTACATTTTGGCCGAGTCTCTAGTTCTTTATCCCTTAATGTACCTGATGGGGATCTTACTGGAGTTGAGCTTGAAAAAAACTAAAACAACCACGTCATTCATTAGCGATTTGGCCTGGGGACTTGCCACCTTTATAGTAGCCTTTAGCTTATTACCGGCCTGGCCGTTTCTAGTCGCTGCCACCATCTGTTATTGTTACCTTACTAGATCGTGGCGCTCTTTAGTTATTACCGCTCTAAGCTTTTTTATACTAACTGGGCTGCTGTTTTCCTTGGTGTCTCCACTGGGCTGGTTGCAAGAAACTATTCTAAACAATTTCCACTATTTTTTACCTTACGAGACAACAATGACTGTAAGTTCTCTGACCGCTCTCGTCCTTTACCCTTTGCTTCATGTTGTTACCCCCGGTTCACTAGTCTCACAACTATATATAGTGCTAGTTGTTGTAAGCGCCGTCAGCCTAGTACTACTTTACAAGAACACGACAAACAAACACAGTTTACTAGCCCTGGTTGGCGTGGGTTACGCTTTATTAATCCTTATCAACCCGAGGGTCACTGCGACCAATATCGCCTTTTTTACCGCCTTTCATGCCCTACCGCAGCTAGCTGTGTTGTGTCTCCTAACGGTGGGACTCAGTTGGGAAGCTTTAGAAAGAGTTCACCGCACCCATTACTTTCGGACAGTAGCGGTTTTCTACTTTTTGGCTCTGGCCCTGTTTCTATTTAGCGCCACTCACTGGTGGCGGGAGAGCCTTAAGACTGACAAACAAAATGATCATTTTATTGCCTACGGTCAAGAAGCATCAGCGGCCTTAGTGCTTACCACTCTCAAAAATTCTTCGGATACCTTGCTCGCGGGTCCGCAAAGTTTTTTGAATTTGGCTTCAGGGATTGCCCTGGCCAGTCGGCAAACCGCTTTTTTACCTTGGGCTCACCGCTCTGCCGCCTTACGACAAGAGTTTTTGGAGGTATTAACTTTAACCCCTCCCAGCTTTATCGCTTTTTCCGACCCCGGAAGTCCCTATTACCCTGACTTATTACCCCATTTGACCCAAAATTATGTGCAGTTTTATCGCAGTTTTGGGGGTTCGACTGGCCTTTACATTCGAAGGGACAGATTAACAAGTATTACTCCTGAGCAAAAAGCCCGGCTAGATTACTTACTTTATACTCTTAGTGGCAATTGAGGCGTCTTGGGAAGTATAATGGGCTAGATGGAGACCTCATTAGTACTTATTGGCGCAGGAATCAGCCTAGCAGTTTTGGAGCTGGCTTTAGGAGGGGCTAGTGGTTTTGATTTACTGCTGGTAGGACTTGCTCTGGCTCTTGGGGGGTTGGTAGGTCAAATTACCGGTAACGAGCAATTGGGCCTTCTCATCGCTACTCTTCTTACCCTCCTGTACTTTTTTCTACTGCGAAAAATTGTTCGAGAGCGACTAAATGTAACTAAAGAGGTCAGCAATATTGACTTAGTTCTGGATAAGCGGGGAATAGTGACAAAAGAAATTGGCCCAGACACTGCTGGGCAGGTAAAAGTGGGGGCTGAAGTTTGGCGCGCCGAGAGTAAAAGTAGAATTGACACCTTAAAAAAAGGTGAGACAATCAAAGTGGTCAGCGTTTCCGGGGTAACTTTAATTGTCGAGAAAACCAAATAGCTATGACACTGGATACTTTAATTCTCATCGTTACCGTTATTATTGGTTCCATTGTCCTACTGCGCTCGGTACGGATTGTCAATCAGTACGAAAAAGGGGTAATTTTGCGACTGGGGCGCTACCGTTCCACTGTCGACTCTGGCGTCTCCCTAGTCCTTCCATTTATTGAGAGCATCATCATGGTCGATATGCGGGAAAAGGTTATTATGGTCGAGCCGCAGCAGGTAATTACTAAAGATAACGTGACTGTGATGGTCGATGCGGTAATCTATGTTAAGGTGGTCGATCCCGTTAAGGCCGAGTTTGAAGTTCAGGATTTTGGTCTAGCGGCCACCACTCTAGCTCAAACTAATTTGCGCAATTTAATTGGGGATAAGACACTGGATGAGACTTTAATTGCTAGAGACTCAATTAACGCTAATCTGCGTGACGTTTTGGACGAGGCTACTCACGGTTGGGGTGTCAAGGTGACCAGAGTCGAGGTCCAGCGCATTGATCCGCCAGCTGATATTACTGAGGCAATGAGTGGCCAAATGAAAGCCGAGCGGGAAAAACGGGCTTTAATTTTGGAAGCCGAAGGTATTCGTCAAAGTGAAATCAATAAAGCCGAGGGTGAGGCCCAAGCAAGGATTTTGCGGGCCGACTCTGAAGCTAAAGCGATTCAAAAAGTGGCTGAAGCCGCCGAGAAATATTTCACTGAGCGCCCCCAAATCCTCAAAAAACTTGAAGTGGCCTCCACAGTGTTAGCGGACAACACTAAGTGGGTCCTTCCCGCCGATTCTGACCTCGTTAATATTCTCAATTTAAGTGAGGAAAAAATTGTCCCCATCGAGAGGAACAAGAAAACTTAAAGTCGGCTGCCACCAAAGATCAGGTTTGACTCCTTACCGTTTACTCCAATTCCCACATGAGACCAATCAGAGGAGAGCTGGTTATCATCGTGTGGTTTATCGCCCGCAAACACCCATTCAATCAAATGAACTCCCGTCATCCGGTAGCCATAGGCGGAGTTTTCTCCCAACTTGGTAAATCCCAGCTTGGTAAAATTATCTTCGTTTTGTAAAAAGGTGTTAAAGCCGGCGTGACCGTCCAAACTACCCAGGATAGTAAAGTATTTGGCACGCTCAAGAGCATAAGCAGCCAAATTATCACTCCAGGCTAAGGGCAGTCTCCCCTTGGCTGCCCGGTAACTATTTAGGGCACTAAAAATCTCCTGGGGAGTAGCCATGTGCTCATCCGGCTCCAATTTTATTGTCCAGGTGTGTTCGTCGAGTTGTTTCGCCACCCCCCAAGGGCCAGGGTCAGTGGCTAACAGCCTTGGCATAGCCGCCTTGGTGGCTACTGGGGCCTCGTTAACTACCATAAAACTAGCGGTATTTAGGGTGGGGGCTGGGGTCGGGGGTAAAAAATTCTGGTGCCAAAAATTACTGAGGAGTAAAAAGGCGCTAAGTAAGAGGGCCGCGATACTATTTAGTAGCTCATTAACTAAGGACATAGCTCATTAAATTATAGCGGATAAAAGGAATAGGCAGTTTTGCAATTAGAAATAGGCTGTAGCGGCAGGTTACAAGAGGGCGGGACAGTACCACAAAAAATAGTTGACTAAAATATTAAGTGCAGTTTTTACTGTCAAACACAGTAAAATCGTGGAGATCCTTGTCCCTTACGGTATGACCATCCTTATGAAATGCCTTTTTTAGTGCAATAGCTAATTCGGGTCGCATGACGTGGACAAGATGTCCCCCCCACTTAACCAAAGTAAATTCTTCATCCCAGGTTTTCTCCCAATTATCTTTCTGTCCGGTTTCGCTACTGTACAACGTTTTATCACTATTAACACCAATTGAATAAAAGTCCGCTGAGAAGCAGTCTAGGGGATCCTTGCCATCAAAGGTGGAGTCTGGTGAGTGAGCAATAAAAGCTTTACTGGGGTCTTTTATCTCCTCATTGGTGCCAAGGATGTAGCCTTTCTTTAGAAACCAGTCTTGCCAAAAGGGAATATCTTCTTGTAAGGGAGCAATGTCAAGGTCGTCGTGATTTCTGGTCAAAAGCTCGTCTCCCCGCTGGGCAGCTGCTGCTAGTTCTAGGGCCAAGCCGCCAACCACAGCCACTTTTTTACCGGCCTGTTGGGCGGACAGTAAAATCTCTTCGAGTAAGTCTAAAATCCTTAAGGTCTTTTGGTTGGGAGTAAACATGCCTTATCTTATCAAAAGTCCAAATCAGGGCTGAGGATTATTGTTATAGAAGCTCTGCTTGTGCCTAATTTTTACTAGCTGCGGGACATGGATTCGAACCATGATAGAAGGCTCCAAAAACCTTCGTCCTACCGTTAGACGATCCCGCATTGTGAACATATTCCCTTGACCCAACCCACCACCTGTCTATTTAGAGTACTACTAGCCGCCACTTTTATCCTTAATAAGCCATTATATGTGTTTTCGCGGTTTTTTCTATTAGAATTAATATTTCCGTGCTTATAGTAGACTCTCGAGATTGTTGAAAGTGGCCTATTAATAGCCTTTGACCAGTAAGCCCGGACAGCATTTACTCGATATGCGTGGGTGTCGTGTAAATAGATTTCGAATTTTATACGATCGGTTTCTACGTGAACACACTCAACTAGCCAGCGCAGAAAGAGCGCAAGCATTTTGGGATCTGAGTTTGTAAATATCATCCCCCGACCTGGTAGATAAGCCTTGTCCTTTGAACCCTCAGCCCAATAAAGAATAACTCCAATAAGCCATAGGTCACTATTATTTAGTGGCCGCACCTCTGTTGCGGCTTTGTCGATAATGGATTTTACCAGGTCTATTCGATGTTGCTTTTTTACCTGTGCCCCCTTTATAGCGGACGCTACTTGTAACTGTGCGAGTCTATGCTTGTGCGCTGGAGATAATTTAACCGAACGTAACCATAAAGAGAGAGAAGCCTTAGATGCCTTAACCTCCCTGCTAATTTCTGAGTAAGATAAGCCCAGTGATCGCAGTCCGATGGCTTTCTGTTTTTCTTTTACCTTAGAATTCATGTGAACATTGGTAAGTATTCCTACGATATAAGGTAGCGGTTCGAGTGTCAATGAACTAATAACATACTTTGATTTTGACTTTTTTATATTTGTTCTGGGCAACAAAAAGTGTGGGCCAAGTCCATTTTTCAATATTCAGTCTTTGCGAAAACTGCAAATAGGTCTAGAATAATATCAGTATGAAAAAAATTACTAAAGCCGTGATTCCCGCCGCCGGCTTTGGCACCCGGTTTCTCCCTCAAACCAAGGCAATTCCCAAGGAAATGATGCCCATTATTGATAAGCCCGTCATTCAATATATTGTTGAGGAGCTAGTAGAGCAGGGGATTGAGACAATCATAATTGTTACTGGTTTTTACAAACGCGCTATTGAGGATCACTTTGATAACGTTTTTGAATTAGAGCAAAAACTGCATGAGGCCGGCAAGCACGCTGAGCTGGAAAAGGTGCGCAAAATTGCTGATTTAGCCGAGTTCATTTACATTCGTCAAAAAGGGCTTACAGGTAACGCCACTCCGATCCTTAATGCCAAATCAGTAATTGGGGACGATCCCTTTATCTGGGCCTGGGGAGACGAACTTTTGGAGGCCAATCCTCCGCGAATTAAGCAGCTCCTCGACGCCTACGAAACTTTTGGTGCAACTATTGTGGGTGGCATTATGACTAGCGATGACGCGGCTTTTAAAAAATATGGTTACGCCTCAGGCAAGCAGATTGACCCCAATTCCTACCGCTTGGATAAAATCATCGAAAAGCCCGGCAAGGAACTCGCTCCTTCTAACTTAGCCATGATGGGTGGGGGAATTTACACCTCTGATATTTTCGCCGCCCTGGAAGAAAGCGCCCATTTAGTTCCACCAGGCGAGGAGTTTGTCTACACCTACGGAGTACAAAAACTGCTTGAGAAGGGCATTCCGGTTTATGCCCGGGTTATTAGTGACGCCACCCACTACGACTGTGGTAACAAACTGGAGTACTTAAAAACTGTAGTTGAGTTTGCCCTTAAAAGAGAGGATTTAGGCCAGGATTTTAAGAGTTACCTTAAAAGATACTTAAACACTCTTTAGTAGAAATCCATGAATAAGCGCGTTGGGTTTGGACTCTTAGCCATAATTTTATTAATAGGTTCAATCTTTGTTTTAGGACTGACGCTATTTGTTTTAGGTAAAGACGTCCGACTGTTTAATAAAGCGGCCAGCAACCAGACTAGCTCTACTGTTAATAAAAGAGTCCAACTCCTCATTATTAATCCCTATTGGCCCGACCAGGGAAAAAAACTTATTGATTATTACCGTAGCATTGGTTGGAAGTTCTATGATCCAGTGGATTTAACAAATGGCATTATCTCACGACTTCGGACAGTCAGCGGTGATTATGTAAATTATTCTATAGCCGAAGTTAAGGAAATTGATATACCCAGAGCCCGAGACGGACACACTTATCATCCCTCTGAAGTAGCAAATTGTCTCCGAGATAGTGCATACTGCTATACTGGAGCAGATAATCGCACCGATTATGCTCAGATATTAATTGACAATCAGTCTTGCGAGAAAAGAAACTTAGGAGAGATAGATGAAGTTTGGATCTGGGACGATGGAGCTGGGGCACCGCACGGGTTAGAATGGCTAATAGTCGGACGTGGCGCTTGGAGTGAAAACAATCCTGGTATTCATTTTAATGACAGGATTTCCTGTACTCGACCTTTACCCATCATGAATTTTAATTATCGAGTACCGATTGCTAGCGCTTTCCACTCGTTTGGCCACAGAGTAGAACTAGCTCTTTCAAGTGTATTCGGTTATGAGTTACTTGACGGCTATTGGGGGCCATATTTTGGAATATTTTCAACTCAGGAGGGGCTAAACCTATTTTCTGACTTTGGGATAATTGATAAGTCTCTTTCCACTAGGGCCCGTTGTGGAAATGTGCATTTCCCACCGAACGCCAATTTCGACTCTGACTACGGTAATTACACTACTGTACAATCAGCCTGTAATAGTTTTTGTAATTTCCAAAATTTAGCTAATCCTTTATTTGAATCTGTTAACCAAAGTACATGGCTCGGTGAATTTAATTCCAATCTTTTATCTACCTCTGAACTGGGTTATCAGACCTGGTGGCTACAGCATCTCCCAAAAGCCGCGGGAAAAACCAATGGTATCTTGAATAATTGGTGGAAATATGTTGTTGACTACGAAAATGCTCTTAATGATCCTGGTTTGGAAGGAGCTCCTAACGCCTACAATAGCTGTGTTGCCCCAATTACCCACGCTTGCGGCGATTTTGTCTGTTCTAGCGATGAATCCTGTTCTAGTTGTCCAAATGATTGTGGAGCTTGCTCGAATTCACCCTCCGGCCAGGAATCTACTAGCTCATTTAGCTCGCTATCAGAATGCAAAATTGACATTTGGAGTCCCAACCGAGAAGCGAGAGTGGGCGATTATGTCCGCTATAAAATTAACTCTTACAAAGAGGGTGGTACCTTGGTAAATTATTCCACCAATGGCTCGTGTAATACAGCCACAGCCGGACCAGGTGACGATGTTGATGGTATTCCCCTCTGTTTTCGGACGATGGATCGGCAGGCTAGTTGCGGGGGCCACGCCCAGGTCACCAGCTCCGGCACGTGTTATATTCAAGCCTATTTTTCCAATGGTGAGCGCTGCCAGGCAGATATTGCCGTTCGACCTGACAAGCTGCAAGTTAAAGTAGTCAAAAGTTCCGGGGGCAAATATACCCGTCCTTTTACTATTAGAGAGTTTTACTCTGCCGATTGCCCCAGTGGTTGTAATCAGAGCTGCTCTAATCCGGTGTGCCAAAATCGCAACGTGTTGTACGATCCTAATGGTTGCGGAGGAGTAGGTTGTGCCCAGTTTCCCGACTACACCCCGCAAGTTGGTTACCAGATCGGACCGTGTCGCAATTGTTCTGATTCTAGCAGTGTTAACTTACCGGCTAATCAAGTAGTAGCTAGTACAACTTGCGGCGAGTCGGATCGGCTGTGGACGCCCACTAGAGGAGGTGACAGTTGTACGATTACGATCGACGATGGGACAGGAACGTCGGTGCGGGGGTTTGTCTTCAAAGACACTAACGGTAACGCGGTCTTCAATAACGAAGGCTTGTTAGGTAATATCAATATTGTTCTTTTTAAAGTGACCAGAGCTGGTTCAGACCGTGTCAGCCAAACCGAATCGAGTAAAACTGGCAGCAGTAGTAATTTTCAATTTGGGGTGTCAGCTGAAGGCAATTATCAACTTAATCGGCCCAAATTACCGAGCGGTCGAACTTTTATAAATTGTGGGGCCGTAATTCCTCCCAATCGGGGAAAAATTCCCAAAGACAACCACTATTTTTACTGCCAGGGTTTAAATGACAAGGGCAATAAATACAAGCTGTTTATTAAAAAATGGACCCCAAGCGGAGAGCAGGCCTTTGTAGACGCGGGCAATAGTTTTAAGGTCCAGCGTGGTAAAACTGCCTACATTGACATTCCCACAGTTGAACTTAGTTCAGAATTAGGCCAACTAGAGTACGAGTAGTGTTTGAGTCTGGTGGGCGATAAGGGAATCGAACCCCTGTGGCTGCGATGTAAACGCAGTGCTCTACCATTGAGCTAATCGCCCCAAGGTTTTTAATTCAGCTAGACAACCTGTTCACAGGTGCCATCAAGATGAAGATAGTACCCCGTAACGATTAGGTCGGGGTATTTAGCCAAGATGGTATCCTTAGCAACTCCCAGGTCGGCGGCGTGTTTCTCGGGGGTACTTTCAACTCCATAGGCGCCACACTCTTCGTGATGAATTAACACTATTTGCTTGACATCGTGAAGCCGGACGGAAATATCCACTTGCTTTAGGACAATCTCCAGGTCTTTACTGGCGCCAGCAAAACCTACCAAATCAAAGGTTTTATCCGGCAAGTTTTTATCGGTCCAAGCGCGGATAAACTTCTGAAAACGGAAGTCAATACAACAAACTACCAAAGCGTCACAAGTGTGCATGAAATAAATTATAGCACGAAAGCCTTGACAACATCCCCATTTCCGCCTAAACTCTCTTCTTGTCCCAATATTATGGGACGTTTTTATGGCTAATCTAGCTGAACAACCATCACAAAGAGAATGGGGAGTCGACCCCATGAAGGGAGTAAGGATTGCTGCTCATGCAGCGGCCGGTTTGATCCTGGGGGCAGCGGTACCCGCCGCTCTCTACGGGCTCTATAGGCTAGCTGGGGGAGAAGACGGTGACATCGCTCCCATACTTCACCATGCGGCAGAAACCATTACCAATCCGGATACGCCGTTTATTCTTGGGGTTGGAGTAGGTGTAGCTAAAAACGCTGCTCTCATGGGATTAGTTCTTCACCACCTTTCTGCACCTGGCAAAGTAGCAGAAGGGAGCCTAAAACCCAATGAAGAAAAGCCTGACGGTACCAGGGTTTTTTACCTGCAGTGTGGGGACAGAAGAAGAAAAAGTAAAGATGGGGGGGTGGTCTTTGGCGGTTACGGACCCCTAGGGGCAGGCTTTAATGGGGTCTTACTAGGTCTAGCGGCTGACCATTTGGGTCAAGATACGCCAATTGGAAGATTTTTGACTGGTTATTTCATGGCAGGAAATGCTTTATCTTTTTTACTGGGGCAGACTACCATGATTCAACAAATACTCGCTATTGACCGGGCTAATCCTGGGGAAAAATTACAATTTGTTATGAAAATTCATCGGGACGGTTGTGGCGCTGAAACTTGGACAGGACTTCTCAACTACGCACTTAAATGGTTGGGACATCACGATACAGCCGCTGACGCTCTTGCCCTGCCCAATGAAGCGACAGGGTATGGGTATGTTAATGCAGTGCTGGGGCCACTAGTTTCTCAGCTAGGGACAATGCTCGGGCGAAACTGGGAGCTGTCCGCAAGTATAGAACCCTCCCAAGTAGGACCGCCGAGAAAATAGATTGCCACAAGTTTGACTATTAAACTTAGTGAGCCTATAATAAAGCATGGCAAGTGAACTCCCGTATGCAAGGTATACTAACAATCTAGAACTCAGAGAGGTTGGGAACATTTACTTTGGAAAAGAATTTATTACTTCTGACGATCTTCGACAAGATAGGGAGGCGTGGGGCGGTCTCAATGCTTTGTGCCATCTCTGGGATAAGCCCAGTTACACGCCTTTGCCTGGATATAATTTGAGACCAGTCAAGCCGCCACTTGAGAGGCTGAGAGGACTTCTTTTGCGAAGAAGGGCGCCAGAGCACGCAACCCTTTCAGACGCAGCTGTTTTACGAATGCTTCTTTTTGGATACGTTCCAGTTACCCTTATTGGAGAAGGCGAAGATTGCTCTCTAATTGCGAGCTTGACAAAATATTCTCTCCCTAATGAGGCCAGAGAGGTTTACGGACTACACTTAAGACCCAAAAAGGGGAAGCTAACAATTGTCCCACCCCAAGTGCGAACGCAACGAACAGTAGCGGTAGATAGGTACATAGAAGGTTCTAGTGGCATTGATATGGTAACGGGTAAAGGTACATTACGAATGCGAATAGATTTTACTCCAGGCGGACCAAGGCGAATTTTCAAGGCACCTGAGGCATACTTTCGAAGAAATTAACTCCACCCTTAATTTTCGGTATAAACTTTGGCTTAAAAGAAGCCCAAGCACATAAGGTAACTTAAAGTGGGTCACACCATAAAGATTTATGGGACTTACGGAAAGGGATATTCGAGAATTTCAGAGACGAGAGGATTCTGCATGGTGACCAAAGAGACTGGAAGCTAAATTATATACTGAACTACTGCATGTTTGCGACCTCGCACGTGTAGACCCACAGGGTAAAACGGCACTAGATGTGGGGTGTTCAGAAGCAAACTTTTACCCCTATTGGCAAGCCATTGGTGGCGATCGCTACATTGGCATTGATGTTAGCAAGCCAGATATCAGAGTAGCGGCTACCAGGTATCCTGAGGGGCAATTTGTTAATGGTGAATTTTTAACTTCCACTATTGGGGATTCCGTTGACTTTGTATTTCTAAGTGGCGTAGCCTGGTCAAGAGTTGAAAACTATAGTCCTAACGAATATCTTCTGCTTCTATTAGGAAAGGCCGCGTCAATTGCTAATGCAGGAATAGCGTTTAACTATTCCGTTGGAGCAGATAGTAAACGGATTCCTAGCTACAAGTCAGCGGATGTATCTAAAATTTGTCGATTAGCTGCACCGCAGTGGAAATCAACCAAAAGAAGCCTAGGCTTTAGGACGAATATTGAAACAGCTTATCTTTTTAAGCCCACTAGGTCTCGGATTTTTACCCTGCCAGCTTTTTAAAAAGGTCAGCCGCTGCACTTCAAAGTAGTCTGTACCAACCCCAGTTTTACTTCAACATATATCTTATAGTAGAATAACTAATGGGCAAATTGGAGAATCCTGTCTGCCAGCCATGTCAGATCTTCGAAAGATGTAAAATCCGCAATCCAAAAGTTGCCAAGTGGGGATATGAACCTGCTATCTGGGACGACTGCGCTTATTTTACTTGTCTGCCTGCTTTGAGACACGCAGGGAAAGAATTAAATTCCGGGCGGCCCTTTAGAAGGTACAGCCTTTCCAACGGCAACACAATATTAGCCCTTAGTTTCGATACTCCCGATAAAGAAACTCGTCTCTTTTTCCAAGAAAAGTTGTTTCTCGCGATGGAACAATTTATGGAGAAACAGGGAGGGGTTTTGAAAAAACAGGGCAGAAAACTTTTCCTCAATAAAGTGCACCCGGATCGATGAATCAGAGCTAGAATTATTGCCTCACAGATAGAGAAAAAATTATCCTAGGATTGGGAAGTTTGCCGTGGAACTCCAAATCAGCAACCTCTCTACCTTCTCCATCTCGCACAGCATATAGTGGATGGCCGCCGTAGGGTTTGCCATCAGCTGTGACTTGGATTGCTGTATCTAAATGATGCTTGGCAACATTTACCACATGTTGGCTACTGGCATCGGTTACTATCTGACGAAGAGTACTAGGAACTGCTTCAAAATACGTGTTAAAAACACAGTCTCTATGGCTTTCGCATGTAATGCTGTATCTCGACATATATCCAAATTATATCTTTTTTATGAAGGAAATAAAGTATTATAGGTTGAGTTCTTTAGTTATTAGGAATTTTAGTTTTAGTAGCTTCAACGAAGAGTCAGATAAGGCTAATTTTGCGACGGAATGTACCTGTCCGGTTAAACAGAAGTTAATGAATTAAGTCTATCTCCACGTCTTGGGATCACGCTGGTTTCGTGGTCTCGTATCTCTCCAGTCCGGATACACGCGACCGGATATAGCGCCTAACAGAAAAGTAATGACCATTCGTACAATTCTTGCCCTGACGCTTTCTTCACCCCACACCGGTAATTTGCCTTTTCTTGCCATACTCATTCATTTTGCACATCTGGAGCGAGGAATCTTGAACATCTGGAACCGCTTAGTGAATCGATAATTTCACCATAGAATTTAACTAAATTCGACCAAAAGCCTTTCTGCCAAACATACGTATTATATTTTCTAGTAATTCAATTTTCCTCATTGGTCGTTCTCTGTACTTCATTATCTTGTTATTGAACTTAACTTTCTGTTAAGCTGCTAATATGGTGGATCAAGGCGACTCTTCAAAAAAAATCAATCTGGAGGGGGGAAAAGATGATGAAACGTGGGATCAAAACATGTTTCGTGAATACCAGATTGCTTTAGCCGGCGGACGTAAGTTTCTTCTTCCTCTACGTGAATATCCAGGTTTTATTGCCCCAAGTGAAGAAGGTTATCATTCCTTTATGGATCAAATGCGAGTAGAAAGCGAAAGGGGGGAGCAACTAAATATGACTGGTGTAGATTCTCAGCAACGAAAAGCGCTTATGAGATCGATTGCCATCCCTGGGGATGTGGACCATGTCTCAGTGGATATCATTCGCAAGGCAATTCAGGAGGCTCGTGATACGGGGAATGTTGATCAAATCGTGGCAATATACCACTCCCACCCGAGACAACTTCCTTTTCTATGGAGTACTTTGCCGGAGCTTTCAGAATCACGCTCGGCTTATTCGCCGGGGGATTTATACTCACTAGTTAATCGAGTTGATTCTTTAGCAATGGCTGGACTAGTAGAGGGAGCTGATAACCTATTGGTATTCAAATCTAGAGAAACAGTCGCAACAGAGGTTGACCCATTAATTACGGACTTCGACGCCTTTGAGAGGCACTGGTTTGAAACATATGGCTACGAATATTTAGGATCAGCCTCCAAACTCCATTCGAAACGAGCTCGGGCCTGGTCTAAAAACGCTGATTTATGGCAAATGAACCTTGGAATCGCAGCTAGACATCGATTAGTCGTGTATAGGGGTTTCAGTAGACAAAACCTAGAAAGAGTTTTTCCCTAAAGCTAACTAGAAAAAATATGCAACCGGAGCAGGGAACCTTGAACTTCTGGCAGAACTCATTGTTTTAAGCACAACTTCTTTCAAATTAGCTTCAATTAGTGAACTGGGGTTTGCTTCGAGGTGTGTCTTATAGTATTATAGCGATACTAATACATCCTATGAAACTTTTAGAGCAATTATTGGGAAGAGCCCCAGAACAAATCGAGATAGCGGGACATATTGCTGACTCTATATCAGCCCAGCAACAATTACAAAGAATTGCGAGAGAGGATGGTGATGTCGAATTACTACTTCAATCTACTTAGCGTATTCAAGATTTAAAACGGCAAGCTCGGGAGGAGGGATTGGATCCAGAAGATTTTCCCGGCATTTATAAAACATAAGCTGCCTAATTGTGCACCTGGAGCGAAGAGTCTTGAACTTCTAAAACCACTACTTGAAACAATAATTCCAAGCATGGATTCGCCAAGATTCCATCTAGAAACTTTTCCAACACCAAGAATCGAGGCTATTGATTACATTTCTTGAAGACTTGTCGAGTAATCTCCCAGCAAGAGTTGTCTCCGGTTTTTAACTTAGTAATGCTCTTACTTCTTCAATACTTTAACTCTTCTTCCCCTAATTGCGCAGGCTTGACCCAGGTTGCATCCATTCGTTCTACAAAATTCGTCGACCGCCTCGTCCACAACACGCGCTAATTTTTGGGTAGTTTCTGGATATGCATTTAATTCAAGTACGGCGGGCTTGAGGTCGATACTAGTAGCTGCAAAAATAAGTTTTGGCTCCGAAGAGTCCGGCTCATTGTCATTTACAAGCTCAAAATTTATTGGCGTTATTGTTAAATACTCGGTACCCGTGAGACAAAAGGCTGAAAAGGGTTCATCCGCAATTTGAATATGCTCAGTATGATAAGAACCTTCATCTTACTGTTGCAATGCTTGAGTGTCCAATTCCTTTGCCATTCCTAGTTATACCATGGGGGCTACTCTTGGTAGTATTACGGGCGGGTTCCATACACTCGATGTTGACTTACGCAACCAAGAGATTGATTTTTTAAGTAAGGCCCAAATTGCTATAATTGCGTATGACTTGGAAAGACGGGTTGCAAATAATCGGAGAGGTGAAAGAAGTTTGCAATTATGGAGGACCACTACTTTCGCCACTAGATGAGGAGGGCAGAAAAGCCCCAAGGGACGATGCTTCTAGTACTATCTTTTGTATGCCTAAGCTATTCGCAGCGGTACAGTCACGTGACACGCGTTGCTTTCTGCTAGCTGGCGGTGTGTGCCCTCGTGGATACCTAGAAAAAAATTTTCCATTAGAACTTCGAAGCCGCCTCACGAAGGAGCGTTAATTTATGGACCCGCAGAAAAAACAAGAAGCCTGCTTTATAAAGCTAAAAACACTGTGCACCTGGAGCGATGAGTCTTGAACTTCTAGTTGAGAGCATAGTGCTAAACACAATTATCTTCGATTTACCTTCAAACAAGCAGAATTTTACTTCAAGATATATCTTATAGTATAATGAGGGATGGGGTATTCGGACGCAGAAAGATGCAGAATTCAATTGGAGAAAAGTAGTGCCCGCTCTCGGCTCACCATATGCTCTCCATATGCTACGGATTGTATTTTGCCCTTCTCACTTACAGATGAGGCTACAAATGACTGGTACTTTGCTGCATATATGGGTTATGGCACTTTGACCCATCACATCCTGAGTGATTTAGCTCATAAAAGTCTAATTGACTATATAAGGCATAAACATCCATCAGGAGATCTTAAAAAAGTAGTAGAAACAGTCCACAGTCGAATAAATCAAGCAGAAATTGGAGTGATCTTTACAGAACAACATAGTGCTCAATATGACCATGCATTTTCTGTGAAGAAATCGTTAAAAGGAGGCTTACTACTTTTCGATTTACATCAACCGGTACCTCAAAACGTTACTTTGAGCGATATTGTTGCCAGAGTTGTTAATAGAGGCAGCCCAAATCGGGACATGTTTGTAGTTAATAAAGGGAAAAGGCTACGCTAAAATAAAGTAACAACTTTTTAATTGTGCACCCGGAGCGATTAGTCTTGAACTACTGAAATCGCTTGCGGAATCAGTACTTTTAAAGTGGAAAGTTCCTACGTTTAGCTTAGAATGCAGTGAGTTTGCTTCAAGATATGTCTTATAGTATAATGGGGTTATGGATGAAACTTATAAACCATGGGTAGTCTCATTTAGCGCAGACGGAATCTGTACACGAAAGGGCATATGCAAGTTGGCTGATATAGGAAGATGTAAATTTGGTACTAGGAGAGGAGCGCCTGTTCGAGGTAGTGCAGCAGCTGAAACTGCCGAAGTAGCCAGGGTATTTGCAGACGCCGACTTACTAATAGACATTAAAACCGCTGAAGCTGAGCAACAAGAAATGTTTCCACGCTCAATTAAAAACGGGGAAGCCATTAGATGTGATATTCGGCCTCACAATGTTGGATCATTGATGCAAAATACTGCAACGGGTGATAGGTACGCGTTGATTAAAGGGCGCTACACTAGAATATAGGTAGCAAAAAAGTTTGTTTGTGCACCTGGAGCGAGGAATCTTGAACTGCTTGCGGAGAATATAATACTAAGCACGATTTTTTTAAATTAGCTTCACCAATGAATCAGAATTTAGCCTTGCATTATATCTTATAGTATAATGCGGCATGATAAACAGATCGCTGGAAATTGGTGTAGGAGGTTCCAATCATCTAGATATTTATGCTCAAGGAAAGGGACGTAAAGTCTTTGGAATTGATATACGTCAAGATGTAGCTGAAAGAAGAAAAAAAGATACTCCCAATGGGGTCTTCATTGTAGCTGATGCTCATAATTTACCTTTTGCTAGTGGCATATTTGATGAAGCTTTCGCAACAAACTCACTGGAGCATGTAGATAATCCTGGTCAAGTATTAAGGGAAGCACATCGAACTTTAAAGCACAAAGGAAGAATCACTATAGACGTACCACATCCTCGCTATGATCGTGTAATGGGCTGGCTAGCAAACAAGGATGGTGCTTACCATAGAGAAACTCACAAACAAGTTTTTAAACCACAAGAAATTTTCAATATCACACAAGAGGCTGGATTTAAAGTTACTGAGTTTTCTACCAGAATGTGGAAATCTGCTGTTAAGCTAACTACACGGTGGCTCGTAGCACGTGCTCTTGGAAAACTTGATTATGATCCAGACACAGGAGAGCTGCTTTCCTTGCCTCCTGAAAGAAAAGGGATTGTTAGACGAGAAGTAGACCGACTATTATGGTTATCCGAAAACAAGTCGGCTTCGCCTAAGAGGTACTATTTACTCTCACTCCTGCGATTACCAAATCTCATTTACCCTTGGGCAACTTATATTGAAGCTATTAAAGAATAGTTTATGAGGGCAAAAGATAAACCTACATTACTGGACCGAGAACTTGGTTTAGCAAAAAGAAGTTTAAAACGTATAAGCGCTACACCCATAGAAAAAAATGGCATTCCCTCGCTTATGTATAAAGCAGGCATTTTAATAGCGCAAAGACAAATTGAACAAGGGGGACTGACGGCTGCCCGCATAGCTATTTCACGAAGAATTGTGAGAGAAAGAAGTTTATTAGATAATATGGCAATACAAAACCTTACTGAAGCATTAATACGACCCATTAACAAACAGCATGCTGCCTTTTATTACGGAGTAGATGTGCTTTTATACCTAGAAGAGCTAGAACGAAAGTGGGAGAAATATGCTGACCGTCGTGACTGGGATGAAAGGATGGAAGTAAGACGGGAGGTTGAGTTTTATTTAACAGGTGATCAAAACGCAGTGGGAAATAAAGATCCACGAGGTAGATTAGTTGAGATGCTTGAAGAAGCCTAAGGAGAACTGTGGCCGTTTGAAAGTGGGCACAGGAAAAGTTTACTCGCTATATAAACCATCCGGAAGCTAATATTGTGCACCTGGAGCGAACAGTCTTGAACTTCTCAAATCATCGGCTGAAGCAATAACTTCGAGCGCAACTTCATTTGAATTAGCTTCGGATTTTTCGAAAAGTTTTGATTTGGAGTATATCTTATAGTATAATGACCTTGTGTCTGAGCTCTCAAAATATGCCGATTTGATGCTAAGAAAGGTTCTTGTTACCTCTGAGGTTACAAAACAGACTTTTCCAGGTACTGACATGGCTCTTATCGGTTCTCTCGCTCGTTATCTCGCCGGTATAGTAATTCCAAATAAAAATGAATTTAGCTTAAGCTCTGACGCTGACTTGGCGGTATGCTTTCCTTTCGACATATATCCTTTCACCGAATTTACGTTGGAAGACTTACTACGAGCTAAAATGAAAAACCGGAGAGTTACTATGGGGGGCGAGAAAGGTCAAGTACAATTTGCCGCTGTGTCTGCATTAAATAAGCCAATGCCAAGATGGGCCCTAAAGGAAATAAAAATGTATGGTAAGAAAATTTAAACCTTAATAAAAGAGATTAAAACAGTATTTACGTTGTGCACCTGGAGCAGAAGTCTTGAACCGCTGAGAACTCTGACAGAATCGATCATTTCAAACGGGAACAAAGCTGGTTTAGACATAGGAGCTCCTCCACTCATCCCAAATACCGTACAACCCACCTACATTTACTAATACTAGCTTTGGCTTGATTTAACAATTACTTCGCCTTATACTCACCGAAATGCAGACAGGAGAGCTATTACAAGCAGAAGTAGCTGGCCTAATGATCTACGACGTCAAAGCTCTAGGGGGACGTGCAGTAGAGCGGGCCAATATCACTGAGCGAGGACTCATGGATCAATCCGGCAGGCGAGATCACCAGTTTTTGGTGGTTGAAGCAGTTCCAATCGATGCTAATGGCGTTCATAAGTTTCTTCGACAAAATGACCACATAACCAGAGATACTCCGGAGGGAATGGCAGCAATGGCTAGAGTAATTCCCCAGTTGGACGGACAGCAAATGCTTCTAACGTGGGATGGCAACAAAAAGGATGCCATTGAAATTGACAATCCTAGACAACAAGGTGGCCGAATGAAGGTCAACATATGGAAGCATGACGTTAATGCAATTAATCAAGGAGATGGCGCCAACAAATGGCTAAGTGACCACTTAGGACATGAGGTTGTTGTCGTTAAGATGGATTCAGCAGACGCACGCCCAGTCAGCGAAAAATACACGCCTAATGACAGTCGGGTCCTTGCTCAAGACGCCTATCCTATAAATACCGCTTTAATTGAATCCGCTAAAAGAGTTTCTGAACTAGCAGGAATGGATATTCCTTGGACTCACTATCGTCCTCAAATAGCAATTAAAGATATACCCGATAAATCGGAACATAAGATCTCTACTGTGGATATCAGGAACAGAGCAAGTGATGAACTTATTGCAACAGCCATTCACGGTAAGCCTGGTGTCCGGTGCCGAGTGACCGGTGTTATTCCCAACTTGGGAACTAGGCTCCCGGGTAATCAACCGTTAACGGCTTTGGGCAAAGAAAGAGCTTGGATCGATGGTGACGGAGATCTACAACTTATTTTTGCAGAAAACCTCATTGTCAAAGGCCAAGGAGAAATTGTAGTAGGGGATAAGTATATTGGGACATCGTCTCGCTATCCTCGTCTGGTTTATGGACCAATTGAAAAAATGAAAGCTGTTCAAAAAGAGGTCAAAAAAGAAATGGCCAAACGAGGCGGGAGCATATCTGCACGGGAAATGGCTTTTATAGTCCAATCTTTGGCAGCATAATCGTACTCCTCTAAAATATCCTCCTATGTCCAAATTTTTGATGTTATAAGCTAGACTTGAATAATTATTAGCTACTTTTGACTCCGTAGCTTCAGTTCAAAGGCGGATAATGGCTAATATACGACATGGCAAAACTTCAGAGAATGTTAAAATATAGCTAACCGTTCGGAAGAACTTTATTTTATAAATTCAAAAGTTAATTCACCAATATAGCTATTAATAAGAAATTACTAAAATTCGGGTTACTGGCGGCAACGACGACATATCTACCCACGCTTGATGCCATTCTTTCCCCTTTGATTTCTTCACAACCTTTTTGGACTGTTGTTTGGGTTTCCGCCATTGGACTATACAATCTTTATCTTTATGCGGAACAAGACAAATTAAATGAAGTTACGGAGTTTATATACGAAAACCCAGATAAATTTACTAAATCAATTGTAAGTTCAACCTATTTCAGGAGTAACTTTTTAAAGTTTTTAGGAGAATATTTGAAACAGAGTAACAAGCGAAAAAGAGAAGCATTAAAGAAAATCCTGCTGCAATCATTATCTAAAGAGGAGGACGAAAAGTTTGAGATTGACCGGCTAAATAACGTATTAAGCCAAATTTCGCTAGGAGCAATAAGAAATTTGCTTTTTATCAAATCTCATTTCATCCCTCAAATTGAAAAGGAAATAGAATATGAGGTACAAAGTTATGACCATAAGAACAATCCCAAAGAGATAACAAGGCTTAAAGACATTACAAAAGCTCGAAAAAATATCTCCGACTACATACAACGTTGGATTCATGATAATTTTGATCCCGATAGTCATATAGTTAAACAGAAGTATCATTATGATGATTCTTGGGATCAGGCACAAAAAATGAAATTTAATACTGACCATTCGATTAAGAAACATACGATTGAAAAAGAAATACATTCTTACTGGCCTGAGTACGTAAGTTTAGGAATTATGAGTTCCGTAACCGATGGAGTAGGACAAATGGGAGGGGCTGGCGGTACTGTTTATAAGCTGACGCAATTTGGAGAAAGCTTTATTGAATTCATAGAACCTTAGTAATGGTTGTGCACCATCTGGGACGATGTTCGTACCTACATAACCTCCCAGATCGATCCTCTCGAAAAATCAACACTCATCACCGCAATTGCCTACTTCAAACAGAAGGAGGCTAAACTGTGAACCCACTTAACTTCCTCAAACTAGGCCGAAAACAGAACCTACGAGACTCTCAGGGTGCACTAGAGAGTATTTTATACGATGAAACGACCTTTTACCACCGTTTCACTAAAGACTTAGCAACAGCCAAAAGTGAAGTTATTATCGAGAGTCCATTCATTACTGTACCGAGACTTAGAGTGCTTAAGCCTTTCTTTGAAAAATTAATAAATAGGCGGGTCAAAGTCTTCATAATTACCAAAGACCCAAGTGAGCTTGACGAGAACATGAGTATCCAAGCTGAATCTGGCATACAATTTTTTGAGGAGTTAGGTGTGCAAGTGGTACTTTGTAAAGGTCATCATAGAAAATTAGCCATCATAGATAGAAATGTACTTTGGGAAGGCAGCCTCAACATTTTGTCGCAATCTTGCAGTCGTGAATTTATGAGAAGGATAAACAGCAAACAATTGGCGGAAGAAACCTTTAAGTTTTTGAAACTCGAAAAGTGCGTCAGTTAGTAATGTTATAATTCTGAAAGGAGGTGTGAATTATGGACTCAAATAACCCAGTCACAGAAAAATCTAGATTGGTCATTCAGGCAATGATATATGCCAACGAGAACAGTCTGAATGTTAACGATCTTAAAGACGTAAACAAGATTCTTGAAGCGCTTAACGTTCAAGACGAAGATCCTCAGGAATTCATGAATCTTTTACAGCATGCCGAAGATTTTATGGATATGTCAGCACCAGACGATGGGCACAAAAAGGGCTTAGTTAATTAAAGTTCAATTTTATTGCCAAGAAGATCAGTAATAAAATGCTTAGGCAGCGGTTTTTTAGGGTATTTTTTAAGAAATTCTTCGTTTTCGCTAACGAGATAAACAGTTTCATAAATTGTTCCGTTTTCTCTATTTAAATCGTGACCTACCAACAAACCTTCTCGCCTGAGTTTTTTAATCTTTCCAGGATTAATGTCAAAATAATTGTCAGAAGTTAATTGCCAATCTTTTATCCATAAATCATCGTTTTTATCTATTTCAGCCGGAATAACGCCCTTTTTTATATTCCTCTGGCAGTCTGCACACCGTACACCATCTAAATTCCACCAAGTCTTACTGCTTGGAGTATTTTCTCTGCAGATACCACATTGATACACACCATCACTTTCTTCTAAAAAGAATCCGCCAGGTTCCTTTTCTAACCTTCGTTTCCGTGCATTTTGAATTCCGGCAAATTCGCCGGAGAAATGGGCAAATTGGACAACATTATGTCCTTCATATTTCATTCTCGTGTCATAATCTATTTTTGGCTGTTCCGGTTCTTTTTTCTTGCCTACCAACTCAAAGAAGTCTTCCTCATTTTCATAGCCTTTCAGTCGTCCTGAAATATAACCAAGTCGATAGGATAGCCCGTCACTCATCAAGCGCCAATTGGTGCCTTCCAAGGCTTCTTTTATGATTATTTCAAGTGAAGAAACACTAGCTTCTTGTTTACGCATAGAGTCGTTATCCTGAATACTAAACGGAACAATGAAGTACTTGCCAATTTCTGGATTATTTAGGGAAAGCTTGACGAAGTGTTTTTCTTTCAATAAAGGATTAAGGAGTTTTTCTAACTCCACTACGGTTAATTTTTTAAGTTGGATAATTTGTTGGTAAGCTTGGCTATCATATTTTTTGAATTCTTCGTTGTACACCACTTTAGCAACCTTTGAAGCTTCTACATAGTCAAAAGCCTCTTTCCCGTTTTCCTCCGAACAGAACTGTTCACGGTACGTGAGCAACAACTTTTTATCCTGTTCCTCTTGTTCCTTCCACTTACTCCGTCGTTTTCCTAAATCATCAGTAGTGATTTCAGAAAAGTCACAAAACGGACAAGTCGTTTTATAAATAATTTTGTCCTTAGATTCTTTAATAACGCTCAATTTAATCTTGTGATTGCATTTGGGACACAACTGAGGCTTTGACTCGCGTTCCGATCCATCTTCGTAGATCCATTTCTTTTGCCTGCACAGAGTACATTCAAAAAGAAACATCATCCGCATAGGATCGTCGAGTGTTTCGAGATGCTTAAGTGTGCTTTGCATGGATTTATTACAATTAGTGCAAAGAATATTTTTAGGTAGAGAGGTAGTTTCATATTTTTCCTGTTTTACACTATCATCGCTAGTCCATTTGTTGATTGTTTCCTCCTTTTGCTCATACCTGCAAGCTTTGGCAAGAAAGAGATATTGATTTGTCATCCAATTAGTTCCCTTAGCTTTATCTGTCAACGAAAATTTCTTAGCTTCCTCCTTATTACCCATCTCAACGTAAACTTTAGTACAAAAATCAATAACCTCAAGACATTCCTTGATTGTCAAAAGATCGTAGCGATCAATATAGTGCTGTTTATCTTTTAAATAGTTCATGCTAGTTATTAATTTTATTTTCATATTCAATTTCATTTCCTCCGTAATTAATTTCCTCAAGAAATGCAGCCAATTCGAGGTCTGTGTTAAATATTTCCTTCCAAGGCACCCTCAACGAGTGCCTAATCCCACAAAGGGTGTCCATATGCATGTTTCCAGTTTTTCCGCTCTCAAGTCTGCCATAATAGTTAGGATTTAAATCAGCCCCAATTGCTACATCCAATCTTGACCGTTCTTGCGCCATCCGAATTTCTCGGATTCTTCGACAAAGGCGATTATGCAATTTGATATCTTTAAAGTTTCTTCTATGTTGATATTTTACTGTCATTTCGGGATATTACAGAAGTTTAATAAAAAATGTCGTACTTTTATGGATAGTTTATTTATCACTTTCCCTTACAGGGTTGTCCATTATTCTTAATAAATAAAACTACTACTTTATGTAGTAGGTCTTAACTGATAAGCTAGTCTTTAGTTTATGATTAGGCACCTATTTATTCCTCACAAGGCTAAAAACAAACACAAAAAAGCCCATCTTCTTTCTTTTAATGCACTGGCCTTTTACGTTGTTTTTTTCGTTTTTATGCAAATTGGTTTTTCGGCCATAAGAGTTGTGCAGCCAGGAGTTCTTGGAACCACCTCGGCAATCACTAAGCAAGAGATTATTAATTTAACAAATTCAGATAGGCAAAAAAATAATGCTCAACCATTAAAAGAAAACGAAAAATTAGATCAAGCGGCGGAATTAAAGGCAAAAAATATGTTTGAGGAAAACTATTGGGCACATGTTTCCCCATCTGGCAAAGATCCATGGTTGTGGATTCAGAAGGCTGGATATAATTACCTCTTTGCAGGTGAAAATTTGGCAAGGAGTTTTTCTTCCTCTTCGCAAGTAGAGAGTGCTTGGATGGCCTCCACAATGGGCCACCGGGAAAACATTTTAAATAATAGATACCAGGAAATTGGTGTTGCCGTTGAAGATGGTGTCATTAACGGCGAAAAAACTACACTGGTCGTTCAGTTATTTGGCACAATGACGGGGGCAAATGTTAAACCACAAATTAGTGACGAGGGAGCAAACACTACAGTTGATAATAAGATCGCTACAAATATCCCAAGTGACCAGTCACTTGCCATGATTCCGCAAGTAAAAAGTGCCAAAACTGTTGCATCCCCAGCACCATCTTTTCTTAGTCAATACATAAGAATCAACCCTTATTCCATTACACGAGCATTAACCTTTTCTCTTATAGCTATTCTGACAATAATAGGACTTACTGACATAATTGTTCTTTGGAAAAGAAAGGTTGCAGTAAACCTGGCGCTTAGACACTTACCCCACTTTGGGTTAATACTAGCATCGGCATTAATTCTTTTAATTATGCGCATTGGAGTCATGATTTAAAAATGAAAGAAGGTGAGAAATATGAAAGCTAAAGATCCAGTTTGCGGCATGGAGGTGGACTCAAGCCAGGCTAAATTTAAAAGCGTTTACAAAGACAAGGAATATTATTTCTGCTCAGAGGACTGCAAGAAAAAGTTTGACGAAAATCCACAGCAATTTGCCAAGGATTAGTGTTAAACAAGGAAAGTTAAATTTGTAGTTAGTAAACTAACGAGTGAATTGATGTGGAAAAAATTGTTTTTAACCATTATTCTTTCTTTGGTTGCCGCCCTCACGCTGGCACCCTCTATTAACGCTGCCTCTTCTGAAGACTTGCAAAAACAAATTAATGAGCTTCAGGGAAAGATTGCTGGGGCTCAAAGTCAGGAGAAAACCCTTTCTTCACAGCTATCATTGATCACGAATGAAATCACTCTAACCGAATTAAAAATAACGCAAACCGAAGATAAATTGAAGCGATTGACTGGAGACATTGATTCCGTCTCGGGGAAAATTGACGTCATAGAAAATTCCCTAAGTCGTGTTTCTTCTGTTCTTGTTAATCGCATTGCTCAAACCTACATTGCTGGCCGAACTGACCCAACTTTATATTTATTATCTTCGAACAACTTTGACGACCTTCTTCAACGTTTCGAATACCTGCGCATTGTTCAAAAACATGACAAGACTTTGATGTTCCAAATGGCGGCAACAAAGAAAAACTACAACGATCAGAAAAGTCTGCTTGAAGATAGAAAAAAACAAGTGGAAACCTTAACCGTCCAACTTAAAACCTATCAAGCACAGCTGGATAGCCAGAGCGAAGAGAAACAAACGCTTCTAGAAGTTACTAGAAATGATGAAAAGCGTTATCAACAACTTCTAGCACAGGCGCAGGCAGAACTTAATGCTATTGGTGCCTCGCAATTTTCAGGTAAACGAGAAGTCAAAAAGGGTGACGTCATCGGCCTTATGGGAAGTAGTGGTTATTCAACTGGGCCTCATCTACATTTTGGAGTTTATGATTTGAAAGAAAGTGACGCCGCAAATTTTTCCTATGCCAACGGGACGAGTGATCCGCTTAATTATTTAAGGGGGAGGGGTTTGACTGTTGATTCTGGAGCTTGCAACGACAAATCCGGAAACTTAAATGTTGGCAATGGGGGGTGGGATTGGCCTATGGAAAATCCTAATATCTCTCAGTGTTTTGGCTCCACTCCTTATTCATTTGTTTACACTAATGGTCGCCATGATGGCCTAGACATGTATGATTCAAACAACGTTGCCGTTCGCTCTATTGATGATGGAATAGCTTATTTTTACCGTGGCAATAGCAGTTTAGGAAACAATGTTCGGGTATTTCATTCAAACGGAAGGATGACTCTTTATTTACATCTTCAATAATTATCATTATTGATTTCTTTATAGGCTTTATAGTATGTTATCAAAAGAGAGGGGGTGGAATTTAATGAATAGTTTAGTAAAAAAGACCGTAATAAGTATCACATCTGGGGCTCTTTTTTTAGGGGTTTTTGTGTCACCGGCTTTTGCAAATTCTACAGTGACCATCACTAGTAATGGAAACACAACAATCACTACTGGTGACTCAAAGTCAAGTGTGTCAATAAGTAATTCTGGAGGCACAAATATTTTCAACTCAGGGAAATGCACTGGTCGCTCAGTGTCATTTAGTATTGTAAATGGAGTAGTTAGCTCACACTAATTGTGAGTTAGATTTTTAACAAGCTTTTTTCGGTGCGCTTGAGGAGTACTGCGTTCACTGCGACAATAATTGATGAAGCAGACATTAAAAGTGCTGCAAACTCAGGCCGCAGGGTGATTCCAAACTTTGGATACAAAACTCCAGCAGCAATTGGAATGGCCAGAAGATTATAAACACTAGCCCAGGCTAGATTTTCTTTCATTTTTCGCACCGTGGCTTTTGACAAACGGATTGCACGTAAGACATCTGCCGGGTCTGATCGCATCAGAACTACTTTAGCTGTTTCAATAGCCACATCGGTCCCGGCACCAATGGCAATGCCAATATCTGCTTGGGCGAGTGCTGGAGCATCGTTGACGCCGTCACCAACCATGTCGACAAATTTGCCTTCATCTTGGAGCTTTTTAACATATTTTTCCTTATCCTCTGGCAGAACCTCCGCAAAAACTCTTTCGATGCCGAGGCTTTTTGCCACACCATCTGCTGTCATTTTATTATCTCCCGTGATCATTGCCACTTCCAGGCCTAACTCTTTCATTTTGGTTACTGCGTCTTTAGCGTTTTCTTTTATGGGATCTTGGGCAGCGGCTACACCCGCCACTTTTCCATCGACTGATAAAACCATAATGGTTTTTCCTTCAGACAAAAGCCGGTCAATATCCTTACTTAGGGCTGTAGTGTCTACATTCCTATCAGCCATGAGCTTTAAAGTGCCGACCAAAATCTTTTTACTATCAACAATGGCCTCGACCCCATGACCAGATATTGAGTTGAACTTTTCGACCTTTTCAGAAATCATTAGTTTTCTTCTTTGTGCTTCTTCCAGAACAGCTTTACTTAAAGGATGCCCTGATTTTGCTTCCACAGCAGCATCAAGTTTTATAATGTCATTTTCAGTAAATCCTGTAGCTGCCACCACGTCGGTAATTTTTGGTTTCCCCTCTGTTAGGGTCCCAGTTTTGTCCATGACAACTGCTTGAATCTTTGAAACAGCTTCAAGTGTCGGTGCGTCCTTAATAAGAATGTTGTGTTTTGCTCCTAGGCCTGTTCCCACAGCCACGGCAGTGGGAGTTGCTAGTCCCAAAGCATCGGGACAAGCAATAACTACAGTCGAAATTGCAAAACTTAGGGCGAGAAGGAGCGGCTGACCCAGGATAAAAAACCAGACGACAAAGGTAATTAGACCTCCGCCGACAGCGACAATTACCAGATATTTAGCAAATCGATCGGCAATTTTTTGCCCGGGAGCCTTGGAGCTTTGAGCCAGCTCAACCATTTTGACGATTTGAGCTAGAGCGGTATCCTCTCCCACTTTTGTGGCCTTAAATTGAACTGAACCAGAAGTGTTGATTGAGCCGCCGATAACCATATCACCAACTTTTTTGGAAACCGGGAGAGACTCTCCTGTCACCAAGGATTCGTCAATTGCTGTTTCTCCTTGTACAATTTCACCATCCACGGGAACTTTGTCACCAGGTTTAAGGATTAAAATATCGCCCAGCTTTACTTCTGAAGTCGGGATTAGTTCTTCTTTCCCATTTCGTAATATTCTGGCTTGCGGTGGAACTAAATTAAAGAGCGCTTGTAAGGCATCAGTTGTTCCACGCCTGGACTTCATCTCCATCCAATGGCCAAAGAGAACAAAGGTAATAAGAAGTGCCGCGGCTTCGTAATAGGAGTCCCCACTGCCAAGAAAGGTAAGAAGAACACTAAAGCTATAGGCAGCAGTTATTCCAACAGCAATTAAAACTGCCATGTTAAGGGTTTTTGCTTGCAGGGCTTTATAGGTAGAATAAAGGAAAATCCAGCCGGAATAAAAAAATACTGGCGTAGTTAAGAAAAAGAGCAGCCAAGGCACGGGGATCGGTGAGGGCAAAGAAATCTTTAAAAATTGAGTTGCCAGGGGGGAATAAAGAATTATTGGGATTGAAAAGAAGAGAGAAAAGAAGAATTTATTGCGAATATCCTCTTCCATAAGTGCGGCCATCTCTCGACCAGCCAGGCCAGTGTGCTCCATCCCCATACTCATTGTCATGCTCATTTTGAATTTGTCCCACCTAGACATTTCGGAAACCGCCTTCATTGTGTGTTCTTTGTGCCCATCGTGATCCATTTTCATTTCTTTGAGAATTAATTTCATGCCACACTTTGGGCAGGTTCCAGGATCACTTTGTTGGACTTCCGGATGCATCGGGCAGGTGTAGATTTGCTTCATATTACTAATAATATCTCACTTTTGTTAAAAGAGGGTTTTTAAAATAGCTTTATAGGGTAAGTCTTTCTAATTTTGGAATAAACGCCGGTGTTTTTTGGGCATATGATCTATATCGCTCACCAAATTCTTTCTCACTGTCCTTTTCTTCTCGCTTGGCCAGTTTTAAATACATAAATACGAGAATTGGAAACATGGCTAAGGTTATAAGGGTCGGCCATTGCAGTAGTAGCCCAAACATAATAGCGATGAATCCTACATATTGGGGATGGCGAACACGAGCGTATAATCCTGTTGTTGCCAGATGGTGCTGTTTTTGAGCCCGATATAATTTATCCCAGGCCTTTGAAAGGATAATAAAACCACCGCCGATGAAAATATAGCTCAAGATATGTAAAGGACTAAAGTGTGGATCTCCACTCCAGCCCAGAATCGTTTCCGGAAGGTGGCCAGCATTGTGAGAAAAAAGATTTAATCCGGGAAAACGGGAACTGAGCCATCCAGAAAGCAAATAAATAGTGAGAGGAAAACCATACATCTCAGTAAATAGAGCCACGATGAAGCCTGAGAACATTCCTAGTGACCGCCAATCCCGTGGAGATTTGGGTTTAGTGAAGCTGAAAGCAAAGATAATGAAAATGGCTGAATTGATAGCCACAAGGGGCCATAAGCCATAGGCTGGTGCGCTATCCATGATGCTCCCCCTTTCCTTTTGTGTTGTCCTTGCCGTGTTCCCCATGACCTGCATGCATAAAAAGATGAGCGAGGATAAAAGCCCCCAGCAAAATATATTGCACATTACCAAAAAGATGTGCTTGGTGTTCGGTTAGAAGATAAAAAGAGAGTGCCACTCCTGAGATAATAAGTACGGTAGTTTTCATAAATTAATGATACTACATAGTGTAGTAATATCTCTGATTATAACTTTTTGTTTATTAAGGATTTATGAAGAGGTCAAAGAAGAGCACCTAGTGTTAAAGAACACCTGGAGGCCCCCGGGGAGAAATTGCTGATAATAGGCCGGAGTCTTTCCAAAAGGTAGTAATTTCTGGTCGATTTCGTTTATCTTCTCGGGCACTATTATCTAAAACTAACATCACTTGGTGGGTTTTGCCGCGATCCCGCCCCAAGCTAAATTCAGAATATTTGGGAGATTGTTTCTGGCTAATGATCAGTTGCGTGTGGGCAGAACTGTCTTTTGCTCCAGTCATGTGCATTCCAACAAAAATACTTGTCAGGACAAAGATTGCCGCTATAGTGATGTAACTCAGGCGTTTTTTGCTTTTCATCCTGTCACCTCCTTTCTTAAAGTCATCTTACAATTACGGTCATTAAGAGATAATGAAGTTGGTATGAAGAAGTTTTATGGTGGGTCAGTTTTAGAAAACAAAATATCCCCTGGGCATTTGGGATACTTTGTTTCAGGCAGTATTTTCAGGCCGCTATTTATGTTTTGTCGTCTAAATTTTCCATCATTTTGGTGCAGCCTTCTTTCCAATTTTCTCCATGATGACTTTTCATCATATCAATCATTGAATCTTTCTGTTGTGATGTCAGACCTGTCATCATGCTTTGGTGGTAGTCTTTTACAGCTTCTTCTTGTGCAAATACCTGCCCGCTTCCAAAAGTGTGCCAACCAACAAAAGCTGCTAACCCTATAAAAACAACTGTCACTGCTAAATAAACTTTATTCATATATTTTCACCTCCAATTCAATGGTTATGCTTGCCGCCGCCCATCATCCAAAGATGCATTAGCGGGCAAAGCAGAACCGCACCAAATATAAATACGGAACTAATCGGAACTTTAAAGATAAAGATTGCTCCTAGAGCAAGTACTATTAATGCAAAACACACGCCTAGTGTTTTTGTCGAAAGGAATGATTTTTTATCCATATTCATGTCTGAAGAATAACAAACTGCCCATTAAGAAATTGTGAAGCTAAAGTTAGGAATTCTTTAAAGGGAGAGTAATTTGCACTTTTGTGCCTTTTCCTAGTTCACTTGAAAGGCTAACTGTGCCTCCGTGAGCTGTTACAATTGCTTGAGTAATTGCCAGACCAAGTCCTGAGCCAAGAGTCTTGTCTGTTTTTGCACCTCGGTAGAATCGTTCAAACACATGAGATTGTTCCTCTTTGGCAATTCCCAGACCAGTGTCTGAAATTTCAAATATTGCTTCTTGCCCCACGGCTTTTAGATTAATTTGAACTTTTCTTTTTTGGGGAGTGTACTTGATGGCGTTATCCACAACATTTAAAAGCGCTCGCATTACTTTGTCTCTTCTTCCAGACACTACAATTTCTTTCTCAATGTGGCCGGAAACATTGATTTGTTTTTTTGCTGCCAATTTTTGAGCAAGGTCAAAAACTTCATTTGCCAACTCCGAAAAATTAAATGAGTCTTTCGACACTTTCGACTGATCAGCTTCGGACCAGGCCAAATCTAAAACATTTGTCAGTGTGGAAGATAGTTTATCAACGTCAATCAAAGTCTCTGCCAAGGTCTCTTTATATTCCTCTAGGTTTCGCTGCTTTGATAAAGCAATCTCAACACTGCTTCTCATGGTGGCAAGAGGGGTTTTCATCTCATGAGCCACATCGCCAATAAATTGTCGTTCTCGCCCAAATGCCTGTGATAATCTCGCTAGTAACCCATTAAACGTTGTTGCTAGTTCTTCCACTTCATCGTGAGTTTTGGGAATTGGCACCTGGTCCTCAAGGTTCTTGCTAGAAATATTTTTAAGTTTCCCGGAAATATCAGTAATTGGTCGCATGGCAACCTTTGCTAGCAGATGAACGCCTATGATTGTTGGAATAAAAAGCAAAACATACACCGTGACTAAAATTAGCAAAAGGGAATTGAGCGAGCGGTAGATAGCCTCAACTGGGTCACCCATAAAGACATGACCAATGGTGGTGCCATTTTTGACTATTGGGAAAATGCCTATGCGCAAAATTGTTGATCCAACCGACCTTTCAACAAAAGTGGGTTTGATAAGTGCTGTTGATTTTTCAACTAGGTCTTTAATTACTTTATTTTCTTCTGCCCCTGTTTGTGAGTCAGCTACTATTTTGCCAGCGGGATTAGTTATTAAAACAAGCATTCCCGGCATTTCTGAGAATTGCTGGGCAATAACTCCTTGGTTAAAAGCTCCAGTCATCATGGTTGATTGTTCGCTCTGGGCAATTTTTGCAATTGCTTCTCCGTGAGAAATAATTCTACTGTCAGTGTGAGAAAGAAGCGTTTGTTTGGTAATCAGGTAGAAAGCGGCAAAAATAATGGCAGTACTGATAAAGAAAGCCAGTGAATACCAAAGTGTCAATCTGAACCGAATTCCTCGAAAGTTCATAGTTTTATTCTACTGCCATTTTGTAGCCAACTCCATGAAGTGTGTGAAGAAGCTTAGTTTTGGAGTTTTTATCCAGTTTAGCTCGGAGAGTCGCTATGAAAACGTCAACAATATTACTCATACCGTCAAAGTTGTAGTCCCACACATGCTCAATAATCATGGTTCTTGTGACCACCTCGCCTTTATGCCGGAGAAGTAGTTCTAAAACTGCAAATTCTTTCGGCGTTAGCTTCAACTCCTTGTCAGCCCGCACCGCGGTATGCTTAATGGGATCTAGTTCCAAATCAGCAAGTTTCAAAGTTCCACTCGGATTATTGTGACTTCTTCTAATTAAAGCTTGCACTCTTGATCTAAGCTCAATAAACGAAAACGGTTTAGCCAAGTAATCATCAGCACCAGAATCTAGACCTACCGCGATGTCTTCAACTGTGTCTTTTGCCGTCAACATCATAATTGGAGTTTTAATATCTTTTTTCCGAAGATTCTTACAGACTGTTACCCCGTCAATTTTGGGTAGCATGAGATCAAGAACAATGAGGTCGTATTGCTCGTTTTCTGCCAAGTATTGACCTTCCTCGCCGTCAAACGCTTGATCTACGGCAAAGCCTTGTTCAGTAAAACCCTTTTTAATAACGTCAGAAAGACGTTTTTCATCTTCTATTAATAATATGCGCATGGCTGTATTCTACCTCAAACCCCACAACCACCGCCTGATTTTGGCGGTTCTTGAACAATTCCTGCCTCGACAAGCCATGTTTTGGCCGCTTGCCAACCAGAGGCAGAAGAGTAGTCCTTACTAAGTAATAAGCGGGGATCAATGTCTTTGAACGCCTTATTTTCTTTATTTTTGAAATAACTGGCAAGATCGTAATAATTTGTCGGAAACCAAAAAGCATTAACATATTTGGCGGCCTGGAACATTTCATCTTGACTGGCTCCGTTTGCGGTCATCAGTTCAAGAACTCCAAGCAAAGCCATCCCGTGATTGCAATCAGGAAAAGCGGTGGAATTATTACAACAAGGTCGATAAATTTGGGACGCCACAGTTTGGATAAGGTCTTCTTGCGCTGGCGTCAAATTAATCAGGTTCTCTTTTGAGTAGTAATTCATTGCACTCCCTCGCCCAAGCGTCCATCCGCCGGTAGAGGCAAAATTACCTAAATCTTTTTCTCCACCATATTTCACAATCTCTCCGGAGGTCAATATTTTTGAATTGTTAGCAAGTCCCACCGCCCAAAAGAAATTTAGAATGAAATATGAATTCTCGCGCGTAATTTTTATTTTTTGATTTGATCCCTTAGTTAAAATCCTTTCCTGATCAGCAGTAAGTGGCTGGCCTGACGACTGGTATACGGCTTTAAATTTCTCCAGATCAATTACTCCTGATTGAATCATTTTTGGCCCAAGCTCTCCGTAGGAAAGATTAAGCTGATAACCTGCCGGCGGGTTTATTTCGCTATAAATTTCGTTGCTAACAGCATTTGTAATGGTAGTGACTTTTTCAGGCGGTTTAACAGTAGATACTTGCTCAACTTTTTGAAAAGGGAAAGTAAATCCAGTTTTTGGCAAAAGTGCAACTATTAAGAAAAGATTGACTCCCAAGCTTACAATTAAAATAATGGACAAGCGTCTAATCATGTTTTGTCGATCGAAGTAATTTGTAGAAGACAAAGAGAATCAATAAAAATACTCCTAAATCGGCAATCGGATTCTGGAAATATTTAGCAATATTAAAAACCACCATCCGAATTGTTTGGCTATATGGTTCCATTTGATTCATTTGAATTTTCCCCAGATAGTTAAATATCGCAATTAAAACTCCAGTAACCAAGAAGATTCCAGCGCCGATCCACTTGAAGGTGTTATAGATTTTTTGGCGATTTGGGCCGCCAATTTTGGAAGCGGCTTTTTCGTAAAACATCGACATCAGAAAAAGTGGAAAAACAATTCCTAAGACGTAGGCAAACGACACGATGAGGGCTTGAAACAGCGTCGGTGATAATGATGTAAGTGTAATTGCAGCGAAAAGCACTGGGGCACAGCAAGCAGAAGTAAGTCCCGACATAAGCCCCAGTCCAAAGACAGAAACAGCGTTTATATCTTTTGTAGGACCACCAGAAACGTGGAAAAACTGCGGAATGTGGAGAATAGGCTTAATTGTCATGATTCCCATCAAAATCATTATTGCTGCGCCCAGATAATAGATGGGAGTGTGATATGAATCCAAAAAGAAAATTGCAAATCTGAAGCCAAGAGCAATAGGAATGAGAATGAAAGCCAGTCCGATGGCAAAAAGAAGAGTATAGAACATCACCTTAGGTCGATTGCCTTTTCCATCTGATGACTTAAAGATTGTTCCCAGATAAGAAGGAAACAGAAATGTAATGCAACATGGGGCAAATAGAGCCAATACTCCAGCTAGAAATGAGGCTGTGAGAGAAATCCCAAATAAAAAATTTGCATCCATAACTTATTAACTTGGGCAGTCTTACTTAACATTTGCTTTGACAGCAAAGACTAATTTTTGGTGCTCAGGATCGTTGGTTGTTAGGTAAACTTCTCTTTCAACTGGGCCATAAACTGGCATAGTTGCAGGTCGATAAATCACTCGGACTGTTGCCGTGGTATTTGGGGCGATTTCTGTAACAAACCCACTTTGTGAATGCATGCCAAATTCCTTACTAGTTTCTCCTTTGTAAATGATCTGGCCATTTGTGCATCCGCAGCTTGAATTAATATTCAGAATTTGTAATGGTTTATTACCAGTGTTAGTCAAGGCGAAATCTTTTTGCTTAACGTCAGAAACCTTGATTTCTCCGAAATCAAATAATGCGTCTTTCATTTCAGCAATGGGTCGTTCTTTAGTTGTTGTTGCATATGAGGCCACCTGTGGTTCGGGTTTTTGTCCTGTGGTGAGAAGAAAGGAAACTCCAATAATTAAAACCAGGAAAACTGCAAGACTGATGATGATTGTTTTGGTGTTCACCGTTGGCTATATTTAAAAGTTTTAACTAACTCGTCTGTCATTTGTTCGGGTTTCATTTTAGGCAAACACTCTTTGAAATGTTTTTGCACGAGGGCCTTGTCAACCATTCGGAGATTCTCAATGGCTTTATTAATTGTTAATATAATTGTAGGTACAGCAACTCCCTGCTCAAAATCTCTCATTGCCTGTTCGAGCTGAATTTTCGCCAAATTGATTTGTTTTAGAGCTTTAGCTTTTGGAGATAATCTGGTTGTCATGAAGCAATATTACTCCCTGGAAGATTAAGGAATTATGAAGAAAACAAGTTTCTGTTAAGGCCTGTTGGTAACTCTCCAAGAGAGTATAACGACTGGACAACACAACAAATAATAACAACCAGATCTAGAAGTATATGAAGCCTCGTAAAACAGTCGGCACTACTTTTTATTTAGTCCTTTCCAAAAATAAGCAATTCCCAGAATTAGAAACACAATTAATAATAGCCAGGTTAGGCCTCCAAAAACCCCCCAACCTGACATCATGCTGCCGTAATATCCCATCATGTTTTGTCACCTCATTTCTTAGAAAATCTTTCCAGATTCCAACCAAAGATATATCCACCCACCCAGGAAATTCCTGTAAATAAAAGTCCACCCATTACAGCCGAGGTCAAGTTTAAATTGAAATGCCCAATGCCACTTCCGAAAGACAAAAGATCTGCCGCAACTTTATAAAGATCTGGGAGTAACATTGCTGTTAGAGCGCAAGCGATCCAGAGTATACCACCTGTTGTCGCTGCAGCATTTGCAAATGATAGAGCAGAAAATTTCATTTTCTCACCTCCTCTCCATCAAGCATACTGCCTTTATACTTTAGGAATCAATATCTATTTGGCCATACCAGAACTAACCCGAGCAAATTCAATAAACAGAAGGGTAAAGGCAACTATCATTCCAATTGGTGCATAGGTAGACAAGTAATTCTTTTTGCCTGGACTATATTTGCGAAGCAGGAGAGAATTACCAACTACAGAAATGGAACTTAGGGCCATAGCTAGACCCGCCAGTTCCGGCTTAAGAATTAAGCCTAGTCCAATAAACACTCGGGCTGCAACAGGAATGCCGATAACATTATAGAAAAGGGCAAAGAACATATTTTGTTTAATTTTGCCCATCGTATCTTTAGAAAGATCAATTGCATTTACCACATCTCTTAGATCATTTTTTATAATCACAATTCCGCCAGTTTCCATTGCCACATCAGTCCCAGATCCCATCGCAATTCCCAGTTCCGCTTGCGCAAGCGCCGGGGCGTCGTTGATTCCATCTCCCACCATGGCCACCTTCTTGCCCGATTCTTGAAGTTTTTTAACCTCATTTGCCTTGTCCTGGGGAAGAACCTCAGCCAAAATATTAGTTATCCCCACTTGCGAAGCGATGGCTTTGGCAGTTCGAGTATTGTCTCCAGTAATCATCCAGACATCAATTCCACGCTTCTTAAGCGCTTCTACAGCCTCCCGGGATGTGTCTTTAACTGTGTCTGCAACTGCCACGGCTCCTAGAATTTCTTTACTGGTAGCCAAAATCATGGCTGTTTTTCCTTGTTCCTCAAGGCGTTCAATTTTTCGTTCAATGCGATCAAGCGGAAGTTTGACTACATCAGAAATGAGTTTACGATTGCCAAAAAAGTAGGTCGTCTTGCCAATTTTCGCTTGTACTCCGTGGCCAGGAATGGCTTTAAAGTCGTCAACCTCATCAAGTTTTATGCCTTCCTCTTCGGCATATTTGCAGATGGCCTCGGCCAGGGGATGTTCAGATTTCTTATCAATACTGGCAGCAATTTTTAACACCTCGTCTTCATCAATTGGTCCAAAGTCCTCCACATCAGTTACTTCCGGCTTGCCTTTGGTCAGAGTTCCAGTTTTATCAAAAACAATTGCATTAACTTTGCAAGCAGCCTCCAGTGGCTCGCCACCCTTAACTAAAATTCCATGCTCAGCTCCTTTTCCGGTTCCCACCATAATAGCAGTGGGAGTGGCCAGTCCCAGGGCGCAAGGGCAAGCAATCACAATAACGGCAGTGAAGGCCATTAAGGCAAAGGAGAGTGGAGCACTCAACACAAAGAACCAAACAATAAAGGTCAAGGCAGCTACCCCAATTACAGCCGGAACGAAATAAGCGGAAATGCGGTCAGCAAAAGCTTGGATTGGAGCCTTAGACCCTTGGGCGTCTTCAACCAGTCTGATTATCTGTGAAAGTGTTGTTTCTGCTCCAAGTCTAGTGGGACGAAATTCAAAGCTGCCGGTTTTATTAATGGTGCCACCAATAACTGAGTCCTCTTCATGTTTTTCCACCGGCAAACTTTCGCCAGTAATCATTGATTCGTCAATTGCTGATGAGCCTTTGAGAATTATGCCGTCAACCGGAACTTTCTCACCCGGTCTAACGACCACTACATCGTCTTTTGTCACTTGATCAACCGGGATGTCAAGAGTTTGGCCATCTCTAATAACTCTGGCTGTTTTAGCCTGGAGTCCCATTAGCTTTTTAATCGCGTCTGAGGTTCTTCCTTTGGCTTTGGCTTCAAGCAGTTTTCCCAAGATGACAAAAGTAATTAGAAAGGCAGCGGTTTCGAAATATAACTCAGGAATCTTCATCCCATTTAGTCCAATAAACGAGCTGTTAATTGCAACATAACGAAGATAGCTAATCAGGCTATAGAAAAATGCCACAGAGGTGCCAATAGCAATCAATGAATCCATGTTAAACGTTCTCATTCGCAGTGCTGACCACATGCCTTTATAGAACCTGGAGCCCAGAACAAATTGAATCGGGGTGGCCAAAAGTAGAGAGACGATGCCAATGTAGGGAAGCAACAGTTTCGCTCCCGGTAGGAAGCCAAAAAAATCCAGAAGCATAAAGTAAAGCATCGGAGCTGAGAGGACAAGACCAGCTATAAAGTTGGTAAATTGTGTTTTGATTTCGGCTTGTTGTCTTTGAGTGTCAGACGCGGTATTTTTGGCGTCAACCAATTGGGCTTTGTATCCAGCCTTTACAACAGCTTGGGTTAAGTCGTCTACTTTTGCTGGACCTTCAAAAACGACACTAGCTTTTTCCGCGGCAAAATTAACTCTCGCTTCCTTAACTCCAGCAACTTTTTTTAAGGATCTTTCGATAAGTGCCGCGCAGGAAGAACAATGCATTCCATAAAGTGAGAGATTAACTTTTTGCACTCCTTGTGGAACAAGCATATTTTCCGGTTGTAGTGTTTCTTCTGTCGCTATTTCTTTTTCACTGCTCTGATCAGCCACTTTCAGTCTTCCTTTGAAAACAAGTTGTCCGTTATCATCTTTACCAAGCTTCCCTTCAAACTCCAGTTCTTTAGGCAGAATTAGTTGTACTTGCTGCGGGAACGTCGCAATTTCTTCGACTCTTTTGTGGCCGCCAGTATTTAATATTTCCCCTTTGTAGCCAGCTCTTTCGATGGCAGCCAAAACTCCGGCGGTGTCCGCATTACCATTTACAAACTTCACCGTTCCTAGCCCTGATTTGTGATCGACCTGAATGTCAGAAATCCCTTGAAGTGCCAGAATTTCTTCTTTGACCAGCATTTCGCATGATTCACAGTGCATTCCAGAAACTTGAAAATCGAGTTTAGTCATAGATTTTAGTTGATAATATTTACCACTTGGTAATTAGTCATTTCGAGCGCCTTTTTTAATTCCTCTAAGGAAATCTCTCTATCAGCAGTAACTTGTGCTTCACTTTTATCCAGATCCACTTCGACCGAAGTTACCCCACTTATTTTTTCAATCATCATCTTGGTTAATTTCTGACACGCCTGGCAGTGCAGCCCGGAAAGTTTAACTTTGAAATTGGTTTGTTGGTTCATAAAACTAGAATTATTTAATTAACTTGAATTGTTCCTCTGGGAACACCCATTGCACAGGTTATTTGATAGCTGCCAGCCTTTGGAGTGAATTCAAAAACTGTAGTTTTTCCCGCTTTTAAAATGTCAACTTTGTCGGTTAGACCGGGAATTGTAATGCTTCCCATGCACCCTTGGCCATTATCTTTGGCGAGGACTTCGAAACGGACTGGCTTACCTGCCTTAAGGGTAAAACTATTCGGACGAATGTCAGCACTTTGAGTATAGGTTGTTTTTATAACTTGGACATCTGCTTGTTGGACCTGGGTTGAAGGATCAGCGACAACTACTGGTTGTGCCTTTTTAGCTCCTCCTCCGCAACCACACCCGCCACTTTTTCCACAAGATCCACCGGCGGTTGGAGCAGTGGGGACTGAGGGTTGATTTTGAGCTAGTTCTGCTTGTGGTTGGGGAGCAGTTGCCCCAGTATCGTCAACCACATTAAATGATCCAGTGTACATTCCCATGCTGCAGGAAAATCGGATTGCCCCTGTTTGCGTCGGAGTAAATTCAATTATATTTTCACCGGCGTTGAGAGATTTTCGAATATTCAATTGCGAAGAAACAATGCTTGCTGAGCAAGTGTTAGGGTCAGTGGAGTTGATAAGCCACCTAACGGGAACATTTCTTTTAATTGTGAAGGCATTTGGTGAATAGCCGTCTCCTGATTGTGTCATTTTGATGACTTGGACTCCATTTTCTAGTTTAACATTAGGGTCGTTAACATTGGTGGCGGCAACCGAGGCGGGGCTAAATACCGTTGAAATTATTTCACCTGGATTAAAAGTGATACCAGTTAAGTTGTAGCCATTTTGAATGTTAAATATGGCCAACAAGATAACTACAATGCCCGCTGTTTTAAAAAATAATCGCGATGCGGCTCCTTTAACAACTGAGGTGAGTCCGCCCACTCCAAGAAGTCCCGGTGCAGTTCCCAGTGCAAATGTTCCCAAAGTTAAAGCTCCCGTAACAGCATTGCCTGAGCCCATAGCAAATAGCACCATTGCTTGGGTAAAAGCACAGGGGAGGAAAAAGGTGGTTGCGCCTAAAATTGCTGCGTTCTTGTGACTATATTCTTTCTCACTCTTTTCTTTAATACCAAAAAGCCGACTGATACTTTTAGGCAAAGTGAAATTTATCCCTTTGAGAAATGGAAAGATGTCTACCAATTGGGCTCCCAAAAGTAACATTACTGAACCTACAATTATGATTAATATTCCCAAAAGTGAGTTAGAAAGCTGGAAAAAAGATCCCAAAAAGCCAACTATCGCTCCGAAGATTGTATAAGAAACTATTCGGCCGGCGTTAAAAAACAGGTGCGGTTTGAATTTGTCTTTTGCGGATGCATTTGGGTGTTTCTCGGCAAACTTTGCTGAGGCTCCAAGAATTAAGCCGCCAATTAAAGCCATGCAAGTCGAAACTCCGGCGGTTAGGCCGATTAGGAAAACAATCGGCAGACTGTTGTAATTACTTGAAGACACTAAATTTAAGTGGAAGAAACCCAATCCTTTGGCAACCAGAATTAGATCCAATGCCAGAAATATGGCAATGGCGAGGTCTTTGTAGTCGCGGGGATTTTTTGATAAATACGACCTGTCATCCTGCCCCAGTGAATATCCGGCATTAGTAACTGCCATTTCTACTTTTTGTGGGTCGATATTGGTTTCTGAGTATATTTCGGCAGTTCCCGCAGTCTGGCTGACAACAGCTTTTTTGACCCCGGGGATGCGTAAAAGTTCGTCTTCTACTAGAAGTTCACAACTCCTGCAGTGCATTCCTTTAATACAAATTGTGTCTTTTTTCATTTTTTTCTAATTAAAAACCAACTCTTGTTGAAGCGTTGGTTCTTGCTTACAAATGATTATGTTTGAAGGATACTAAAGTGAAGATTAAGAAATTGTTAAGAAATGATGTGCAACTCCACCTGTCATTTGGGAAACGCACCATTTGGCGTAAAATCCTCCAAATAATAGTCCCAGCCAGGCATTTTGTGCCGGAAGAGCATAATCAATTGACACATTTAGTAGTGACTTTTCTTCCTGGGGCGTGATTTGAACGACCATCTTATAAGGACCAACTACAAGTAATTTAGGATTATCCGCCGTTTCCCAAACCTTAATATTGGGCGGTTGATATTGGGTAACGACTTCATCCAGCCATAAGGAAAATCCCAAAGCCGTGCCCGTCATTGTAATATGAGAACCAACCTTTTTACCCTTCCCATCATCAACAGATGTAGTCATCTTTCCTCCGCCCATCATCCAGGACGATTTTGCCATATGGGACGAAAAGAGAATAGGATCGTCAATAAAATTGAAAACTTCAGAAGGAGTAGCAGAGACTAAAACTCTTTGTTCATAGTGATATGGCAGCATTAAATTGAGCATCCGAACTAGTAAACATTAATCGTAAATTCCTTATTAAGGATCTCACCACCTGGCATGACCACTTTAGTTCTCACTGCCCATGGTCCGCCCATTGAAAGGCCACCAGTTGCTGCATATTGACCATTTCCTTGGGGAGTGGCTTCCCCCTGCTGTGTTCCCATATTCATGGTCGTCATATTAAGATCAAAAGAAACTTTGGCATTGTCGACTGCTTTGCCATCTTTATCTTTGACTGAAATTACAAAAGTTGTCTTGCCAAGTTTTGGCGGGTTTGGATTTGTGGAAAGACTAATTTGTCCGTTTCCAGTTGCTGCCAAATTCCCATCCTGGGGCGAAGCAAAAATAAATTTAAAGCCCAGGATACCAACAATGACCACAATAACTAAGAGAATGATGGGTAACAAATTTTTGTTATTCATAATTTTCCTTTCTATTTTAAGTTACATTAATTAACATCATTAGTCCACCAGGTTCTTTGTGTTCATTGGTCGTGTGGTGCGGGATGTGACAATGCAGCATCCACTTTCCCGGCCTGTCTGGAGTAAATTCGATATCATATCTTTCCCCAGGAGCTACCGATATAACATCCTTTGTCCATTGTGCAGACTCTGGCACATCATTTCCATCGGTAGCAACAACTTTAAATGGAAAGCCGTGAAGATGCATTGGATGAATCATTTGTCCACTGCCAATGAACCGCAAGCGGATCTTTTGTCCCACTTTCGCTTCAATGGTTTCTGTTTCCGGGTATGACTTGCCATTAATTGTGAAGAAGTTTCCGTCCATTCCTGTTGCTGGCATTGCTGCATAAGTTTGGCCATCAATCACACGCCATTCGTTAAGCATTAAAACTTTATCAATATCTGGCTTTGACACAAGTCCGCCAGGAGGATCGATAATGAAGGCTCCAGAAAGACCAACTGAAATTTGTTTATCGCTGTCAAAATGGGAATGATACCAATATGTCCCAGCTGGCTTGGCAATAAATTCATAAGTAAACGTCTCTCCCGGTTGAATTGGTTTTTGTGTCTCATCAGGAATGCCGTCCATATTGTTCGGAACTTGAATTCCATGCCAGTGGATTGTGGTTGGTTCTGGCAAATTGTTTTTAACTAGAATTCTTACTTTGTCTCCTTCTGCGACATGGATTAATGGTCCAGGGACTGTTCCGTTATATGTCCAGGCAGTTACCGTAACATCCTTGAGAATTGGCCAACGAACTGGTTCGGCAGTAAGGTTAAAAACCTTCACTCCATTTTCAAAAGTATACTTTAGCTCCTGTAGTCGCTGTTTTTCGGTTGCTTGGGCAGCTCCTTGTTGGGGAATAGCCTCCATTGCTTCTATTGCAGATTGGTTGGTTCCTGATGTTGAAAGTTGTGCTGGCGGATTTTTAAAGCTGGTCTGCCTATTATTGGATCCCAAAAAATATAACAAGGCGGCACCAATGACAACAAACACAATAATAAAAATATTTTTTCCGACAAGATAGTTTTGGAATTTATTCATATCGAATTTCTATATTATCACTATCCTTCATTAAGAAATTATTAAAATCCGTGTTTGGTTTCCCATTTACTGTCATTTTAACTTTTCCCCCCGCACCGTTACACTTATCAAAAACGCAAGTCTTGCTAAATTCCTTTCCCCAAACTTGAAAAAATCTCCCGAGTTTCGTTTGGTCTTTAGAAACTGTTCCGTTCATTTCCATGTGGATAACCCCATCTTTAAAGTCTGCAATATGCGTATGCATCGGCATCTCAACTCCTCCAAGACCAATATCTCGAGCCAGTTGTTGCTTTTCACCTTTAATGTAAATAGTTAGTTTTGGGTGCCAATGTAAACCATTCTCTGACACAATTAGTTCTTTGGGAATATTACTTTTTCTGGAGAACATAAATACCCCGCCAATGATAATTGCTACGGTTGTAAGCATTACTGCTCCTATTATTTTTGTCTCAGTAGTTAATTTCATAAAACTTCAACGTCCAACTTTTCTTTATGTTGATCATTTGCACAACCAGCAGTTATTGATCCGTTTTTTGTTGCCACAAATTGGATTGTCTTTCGTGATAGAGGAGGGATGCTCTCTGCAATATTAAACTGAACCAAATGCAGTCCGTGAAGGATATTGTCTTTATTTTCAACATTTAAAGTGACCGTGTCGTTTAGATTAACTTGAATCTTGGCTGGTTGGTATTGCTCTTTGCTGAGAGTGAGATTGAAGGCCTTAGTTTGAGCGGACACTTGTTTTGAAGGTGCAATTACTTTGAAAAATAAAACAGCCATGACAACAATTGTGCCAAGTAATATCCCTGGCAAAAGAATATTATTGATTTTCGCAACCGGTTCCTCTTTTTCAATAATTTTAGGCTCTTTGGACATTTGAGTTAACTTTGCACTCTGCTGCTGTTTTGTTTTTAGCCAGTAGAATGAGTGAAATAATAAGCAACACAATAGACAAATATGATAGCTCCAACCCTCGAAGAGGCAGATAAAATAAACTTCCTGAGATCCCCAATAATGAAAGAATTGGCAATCCACAGGCTGCACAGCCACTAGTGGCCAGCCCAAGAAGACTGCTGCCGCCGACTACAAGATGGACATTACCCGTTTTTGAAAGTTCTCCAATTCGTTGAACCAAAATAGACAAATTAAGTCCGGTAAGTCCGGCTGTTAATAACAGAATTGTTAAACCAAAACCACCCATTACTGACCACATCCCCAAAATCAGAGCTACGAAAAGATTCAATTTATAACTCACTGTATAATTCCCGATTAATGTATCAAGGGCTAGGCGTGAATTCATAAAATATGTCGTTGCTAAGAAGTAGAGGACCGTAATTATCAGCGCTGGGAATAAAACCTTTCTCATAGTCGGATAACTAAAGCGCTGAGAGTTTTTGATCGATAATTGTTTTAATTGTATTGTAAGGTTGAGCACCAATTACCGGAGTGTCACCAACAGCAGTGCTAGGGGTGCTATTAAATCCGTTTTTATTTGCTTCAGCAGTATCAGCTGTCACTTGAGCATTGTATTTTTGAGAATCTAAACACTGGTCAAACTGCGAACTATTAAGTCCAAGATCAGCGGCTATCTTTTTCAGATTTGGGATAGAAAATGTTCCCTGATTTTCTCCACTTTGACTAGTGTAAATTTTGTCATGAAACTCCCAATATTTGTTTTGTTCCTTAGCACACATTGCCGCATTGGCAGTGTCTGTGGATTCTTTTCCAAGAAAAGCTAAGTTTTTAAAAACGAATTTGATTTTGCCCTTGTCAATATAGTCTTTCTTAAGCTGTGGCAGGACTTCCGAATGAAATTTTCCACAGAATGGACATTGGAAGTCACCAAACTCAACCACAGTTAGCTTTGCATTGGCATTCCCCAAATATGGATCGTCGCTTGTTACCTTGATATCAACTTTTGTTGGCGCTGGTGGTGCTGCATTGGGAGTGGGTTGTTGGTTAATTCCTGCAAGAGGGGCAGCAGCAAGGGCTGCGGTTCCTGCTACTCCCTTCCCCTCGAGGTATTGAATTTTAGTATACATTCCACCAACTCCGGCACCAAGAACAAAAATTACCACGGCTACCAAAATTGAGATGATAGGATTATCGAACTTCATTACTACACAGTGTAGTAGGTGTATTTTCTCTTGTCAAGAGGAGTTTGACAGTTATTTGGTGCTAAAAGGATGGGAAGAATTTTCAACTGACTGGTTTGGAGCAGACTTTTGGTTTCGTTCACACCATGACGCACAAGAATCATCATTTGGACAGACCATCATGATATCCTTGCCGTCCTCGTGGTTTTCTATTGCGTGAACGGGCGTAATTGCAGCAAAACTAACAATCAAAATTGATATTACGGTAATAAGGATATTAAGTAGATGAAACTTTTTATAAATCACTCTTTTCTCAAGCAGTGTGTTAATCCGGACCTCAAACGTATCTGGTTCCCCAATTCCTAGTGAAAATTCAAATCTATTTGAGTCTTCTATTAAAAGAAGTTTTCTCATTGCGGACAGCAGTGGCTGTCTTTCCCCTTGATGGTAGACGACAGATTGATCAGCGCGGACTTCTCGCTCAATGCGAAAATTTTGCACAAAATCTGCAAGCACCGGAAAATAGGGAAATAAAGCACGAGCAATCGATAATAGTGTTAAAACGAGCGGATCGTGATTGTCCAAATGACTTTTTTCGTGGAGGAGAATTGCTTCAAGCTCTTTGGTATTTACTTCTGAGACCAGGGTTGACGAAATGTATATTTTTGGACTTTTCATTCCCATGCAGTAGGCAAAGAGTTTAGCACTTTTAACCTGTATTACCCTTTCTTTAATTTCCAGTTTTTTTGCAGTTTGCGAAAGTTTCGGATTCATATTCAGGCATGGGATAAGACTTTTTTTATGGCGAGAAATCGTATAAAGGCTTAAAAGAAGCCTAACGATTGGAAAAATAATTGTTAGGAAGAAGAGTAAAATAAGAGCGATACCAAAAGTTTGAGGAAGTTGGAAAGATAAAGACTTGATTACGTTTTGACAGTAATAAATTGTGTGACTAATCGAAAGATGGAGGAACTTTTGAAAAATAAAGAAAGCGGCTAAGCAGAAAATGCCAAGCAAGCCGGTAGCTACTAATAGACTTTTATTTGCCATTATCGGACAGCAATTTTAGTAACTGTTTCTTTTTCTCAGTAGGTAGCTTGTCAAGTGTTTCAGCAAACGAAGCTATTGCTGTATCACCATAAGACTTAAAAAATTTTTGGACGAATGATTGGGCAATATTTTTGCTGTAAACCTTTTTAGAAAGTTTAGGCGAGTAGTAAAAAGTTTGCCCAGACCCTTTACGGACAACCACCCCCTTATCGTTAAGTCTTTGAAGTATTGTTGCCACAGTCGTATAGGCCAATTTCTTAGATTTAGTTAATTCTTGCAGGACATCTCGTACCGAACAATTTTTCAGTTGCCAAACGATGTTCATTGCTTCTTGCTCCAGCTCACTCAGTTGCTTCGCGTTCATACTACAGATTGTAGGAAAGCATGATAGGAATTGCAAGATCGCTTAGTTAAGCAGAAATATTCTTGGATTTACTGGAATTCCAAATACTCTTACTTCAAAATGCAAATGTGGTCCTGTGGCCCAACCTGTTTGACCTTCTAGGCCAATTACATCATTAGTAGTTACTTGTTGACCTGTAAACACATAAACCTTGTCTAAGTGACCATAAACTGACGTAATATTGTCTCCGTGGTCAATAATTATATGTTTACCGTAACCAATTGCTGTTTCTCCTGCGTAAATGACTTTGCCATTCATAAATGGGACTATCGGGTCGCCAATTTTGCCGCTGGGATTAGCAATATCAATTCCTGTATGAAGAAGTTGATATGGTAGATCGGATTCTCCAAACCCAAGAGTAATAACTCCTTTAACTGGCCAGACTATTTGGGCATGAATTTCTTTAACTACTGAATTGTCAGCTGGATTACGAATTTGGATAGATTGAGTTTGAACATTAACCGTAGCTAACTTATCAGAAACAATATTAATTCCTGTGTTTGTCAAAATTATGACTGCCACAATTGGCATGGCCAGAACAATGAGGAAAGCAGTAGCTACGTAGATAAGTTCTTTTCTAAATGACCAAGCGGCCAAAATTGTGCTTGGAGTCAAGATGGCCATTAAAGATAAATCTCCTTTGGATCAGTCGTTAGAAGTGGGTGTTCTTTTTCTGAAGCCACAACTTTAAGGGCAACATGGTTTTGGTCAGCAATAATGAGAGCTTCTCCTCGGTCACATGTTAGGAGGAAATGTTCCTCATATTCACTTAAATGAAATTCCTGAGCTACTTTTTGAATGGTGGTAGTGTCTTGCTTCATCAGCACTCTAAGTGCTGATTGCGAAGCAATGGCCCGACCATATTCTTGATTTAAGAAATCATTGGCTTGTTGGGAAATGATAGTTACTCCCAAATAATATTTTCTCGCTCGTCTAACAAGTCCAGAAATGAATCTAGCACTTTCCTCATATTGGAGAAGCAACCAACCCTCATCAATAACGAGAATGCGTTTTTGAGGGTTCGTCTTCACTTCCGAGTTCACAAAGTTAGCAATTGTTAGCATCATGATTTGTCTCAAAGACTCACCAAGATCCTTAATGTCAAAAACTACTAAGCGATTGGTTAAATCGATGTTTGTTTGGGAATCAAATACTGAGGAGAGTGATCCTTCCACAAAACGTTCTAATCGGTTGCACAGATCAGTTTGTTTCACTGTTTTGAGGGTTTTATAAAAATCCTTCAAAATCGGGAAGTTTTTATTCTTTGCTTTTGTACTTTTTCCATTCATTGAAAAGCCAAACTGTTTGTAAGTTTGAATCAGCGCCTTATCTACCATCGCTCGCTCTTCAGTTGATAGTGAGCCCGCCATCAGTGAAATTATCTCTGTTAAATCTTGAATATGTTCTGAAAGACTGTTTTCTCCGTGATAACTCGTGTTGGAAAAGTCAAAAGGGTTAATTTTCTCCTTGGAGTTGGCAGACAGTTTGATGTAACTGCCATTGACTGATTTTGCTAACTGTTCATACTCTCGTTCTGGATCGATGACAATCACTCTTGTTCCCTGCATTAGCTGCCTGAGTATTTCAACTTTAGCAGTGTAGCTCTTGCCTGAACCTGACTGAGCGAAAATTATGCTGTTGGCATTGTTTAAACTGAATCTGTCGATGATAACGAGTGAATTGTTTGATTTGTTGATGCCATACAAAATGCCCGATTCTTGAACCAGTTCTGAAGATACAAAAGGGAAGGTTAATGCGGCTGAAGAACTATCCAAGTTGCGCTTTTGATTGAGAAGATTCTCGCCTCGAGGCAGAATTGATTGCAACCCTTCAATTTGTTGAAAATTAGCAGTTTTAATATAGAAAAGTCTGGTTGACATGACTGTTTCTAGTATTGTGGTTAATTTGTTTAGGTCACTTAAGCTATCTGCAATAAGCGTAATGTAGATTGAAAGTTGAAACAGTTTTTCTTGACCACGTTGAATCTTGTCTTTCAACTCAATTGCTGATTCAAGAGGATCAGTAATTTCCGATCCAATCACTTTACCGTCTTTAAGCATTGTTCTTTTAGTTGATTCCAGTTCTGTAATCTTTCTGGTTAATTTAGGCAAGGCCAGTTGTGGGTCAACTTGCTCAATGTGATAGGAAATATCAACATTGTGATTAAAGTTGATCAGCATATTCAACCAACCAGTTGAAGCAACGTAAGGATAGCCAGAAATAAACAAGGTACGAACAAATTTATCTCCGACTTGGAGGTATGAGGCTTCTTCCATCATCCCGGAATAAGACAGTAGATCGACTTGATCTTGTTCCCCATGATGAAACTCCATGGAACGTTTAAATGTCTCTTTTTGAGCTTTTCTTTGTAGCCTCAGCTGGTTAATTTTATTGTCTTTGAATTTATCGATTAGATTAAGCATGGTTGTCATTTAGTAATGTTTGAATAGTTTGGCCTTTTAATTGCTGAGTTTTCGTTTGGTCCTTGTTATAAAAGGAATAAAATAAATCCAATAGCTCTAAACTGTCGAGTTGTCTGGCTTTCATTCCTAACTTTTCAATACCTTTCGTAACCAGATCGGCATTCAACTTAATTTGTTCTTTAATAACTTGGAAATCCTTAATCTTGGTTGTGTTGTGATAGGGAATTACAATGTAAAACCTCCGAGAAAGGATTTTGTTGCCGGAAACTACGCTTTTAATGAAGTCAGAGTAATTGGCAATTTGTTCTTTATACTGAGCTTCTTTTTCTTCCGTTTTTGATTTTGCAATTCCCTCCAAGTAGCTGTCGATGTCAACTTCTCTAACTCGAACAAGAATTTGAATTTGACTAGGAAGTGAATTAAGGAAGTTTTGAAAACTATCAATTAGAACATCTTGTTCCTGCTCACTTTTGAGTTCAAAGTTAATTGAGGAAGTCTCAATGGCCATGCGGTATTGTTCGCTGGGAAGAATAAGAATACCGTCTTTAACTTCTTTGATATTAATTTGTCTTCGGGAGCTAACTTTGTTGCTAGACTTGTTCAAAAGCCACATGGAGTCCTCCTTTCTTGTTTGTCTTAAAACTAAAGCTCAAATTTTTGTTTAAGACCAATTTATCCAGTTCCACTAAATCCTTGATGCCAATATTCTTTGTTGGATTGATTACTGGTTGGAGATGTGCTTTTCTAGCAAGGTTTTTTGCCTTCATTGGAACTTCTGGTAAATAGAGAGTGCGTAAACAGTTATCGTTTTTGTTAAAGACGTAATATTTTGGCCTTAGGTTGTAGTTAGACAAAACAAGCAACCAATCAAGAATAATTTTTCCTTTGATGCGCATGGCCAAAATAGTAAAAGTGCTAATTGCAAGCAAACTAGCTGCTATCTTGATTGGGTTGAGTTTGTAAGTGGGAGGTAAAACTACATAAAGAATAGTGGCACTAAATATTGCACCTAAGAAGAGAAGGATTTGCGTCAGATTTAGGTTTCCGGCAATCTTATCCTCCACTGTAGTAATTTGTGCTGGCACAACTGTTGTTCTCATATTGCAACCGCCTTTCTGGGTACTTTGATTACTGCTTCTTTAGCCGCTACTGCTGTAGCTGAACTCGATCTTTCAGTGGTCATTACATTGACAATTTGACTCCCCATTTTTTTGAAAGTGCCATTTCTCGAAGTGTAGAAGACCATTTGCATCATCGTGCCAGGAACTTTAAGAAGGGTGAGAAAAAGTCCAATTGCAATCGCGATTGCTAACAGTGAATTATTAGAGTTGCCAGGAATAGTTAAGAATGCAGCCGCTAGTTGAATAACTACTACATGGATAAACACAGTAAAGACAGTAGCGACGTAAGATTTAATCGCAATTTCAGCAAAGTCAGAGAATTTTGGTAAGGTCCATAGCAGAAAGATAAATGGTGACAAAACTGCACCTAAAGAAATAGTAATTAGTCGAGCAATGTACATAAGGAGGAGAACCACTGCCAAAATGAGGAATAGCACGAGGAAAATAAGTGTAATAAGTGGAGTAGTGCCAGTGGCAAAGCTCACGGGATTAATTGCATCCATAATCCAGGCATGGCTCAGTCCTCCAGTGGAATCAAGAATAGTTTTGACTAAAGTGTTAGCTGTGGTAATCACATAGTCAGCCAGGAATAAAGAAATATTAGCTCCCAGAAATGCGGTCCCAATTCTTGGCAGCAGTTGTTTTAATTCCACTTCTTCAAACCCAAGAGTGCTGGCACTCATGAAATGAAGACCAAGCAGCGCCACCACCAAAACAAATAGTGTATCCACGATTCCCAAACTAACTAACCAAAAGTTCGTAATCACTGAATTACCCAAAAGATTGGGAGTTGTGGTTAAAAAGCCAATGATGCCGTCAACTATTGGTTTAGTGGAACTTTCCACGATGTTTTGAATGAAAGCAGATACTGCGTCAATTAAGACTTGTGATAAACCATCACTTGGCTTAATGGTCGTAATTGGTGCAATAGTTACAGCAGCAGAATTTGCAGTAGTTGAGGAAGCAGGCAGCGCACCTTTAAAGATGGAAATGATCAGTCCCGCAGACAGAACCACAACGAGACCCATTAAACTGTTTCTAATTGTTTTCTTGGCCTCATCTAGTGCTTGTGGTTGACCCGCTGAGGTGAAATAGAGATAACCACCTTTAATTAAGAAAAGCGTTGCTGCCGCCGTTGCAATGATGGTAATGAGATTTAAAGTATCAGTGGTATAAGTTGCCAAATCCGTTCCCGCAGCAAATGCGGGCAAAGGAAATATGAAGAAAGCTAGGATTACTCCTAAAATGGTTACAACTTTTCTCATAGGCACTTTTAATTACCTGTTCCTGATCCAAAAGCACCAGTCGCCAGTTGTGTGACCATGTTAGACAGCACAAATGCTCCCAGAACGACCACTAAGCCAATGGCTGAATAGACAATGGTCTTTTTGGATTTATCCAGTGCTTCAGGATTGCCGGAACTTGTGATGTAACCAAATCCACCAACGACAAAGAACCCAGAAGCAACAAGACCAGCGAGAGTTACCAGAATAGTAATGATGCTTTGGATAAATGTTTGAATTTTTGATACATCAGCGGAAGCGGCAAAAACTGGAGTGGTAATTGTAAGTGCTGTTAAAGCAAGAGCTTGTAAAAAAACAATTTTCTTCATATCTTCCACCCCCTTTCGGAAGTTCTTTTTATGATGGGCAGAAGAAAAAAGAAACTTACTGTGTAAAACTATTTCAAATTATATCAACGAGTTGAAGAAAGTCAATTGGGACAATCTAAAATATGCTTTTTGAAGCAACTTATTACACAAGGAGATTTAATTTTTCTCCGAAAAATTCGCTTTTTTCAAAAACATTAACTCAAATTTAGTTTCTCTTGTCTTTTGTGTCATCTATGTTCATAGCTCTATTTCAAACCGTGGGGCAAAAGAATAATTTGTTGGAGATACTGAACGAATTTTGTCATAAATAAACATTTTTATCCCAATTCTTCCTGATTTCCCGCCGCTTGTGTCCCAACCCCAAAAATATTCCATTGGTCTTCCATCAGCTTTTCTCACCCTGTACTCAAAGGCATAAGGCTCTACTAATCGCTCGGCTCCGTCATACTCCATACTGACCATCTTTTGCGACCTGCCAGCAGAGATTATTGTATTGCGCTCAGCAGAGGGAAAATAACTGGCCGAAGGTGTTGCTCTAAAATACGAACTGGATCTACCGTAACCACCCATGTTCGGCGTCGAATATGCAAAAGCTGGTGCCGGTGTTGGCGGGGGAAGAAGTGAAAACAAAACATTAACCATATCCTGAAATCCAGAAACTGCTCTATCAAAATCAAAGACACTGAAAATTGGAGCGATAATTTGTTGCCAAAACGGCCGATATTCCTCTGTCGGGACATTTAAAAGTAAATTCTTTGCAACATCTGGAGAAGATTCATAAATGGTTTTCTTCAAGAAAGTGGTAATAACTTCCTGTCTACTTACACTGTAGTCGTTGTTCACCATAATGGAGAACACTAAATCAAATAAATCAGTTACTTTTCCTCTTTGGATTGAGGAATTTAACTTTGACGCAAGAATTTCTTCTAATTTCTGGCATTTTAAATTTGCGACACAGGATTCTGCATCCGAATAGGGATGTATCAAAGATTTATCTTGAACAGGAAGGAGTATTTGATCAAAAGTTGTGACATCTAGCTGAACTTTTAATACAATTTCTTCTTCACCGTAAAAACTTTTAAAATAAATTCGTGCTTCATACACCTGCTTATTTTCTTTGTCAAAACCACGTTTTTCATCTACTTGAGTCTTATCCACTTCAAAATTCACACCAGTTCGATCATGAGCATATTGGCAGACTTCATTGATGGCAGCGCCGATCGTGGTGGGATCAACTTCATTGACAACGGAGAAGTCAAGATCTTTAGAGAAACGGGTATTTTTAAGATAGGCCTTCCGCAGTGCATTCCCTCCTTTAAGGATGAATTTTTCTCCCAACTGAGATTCGTTGTAAATTCCAGCAAGTAACCACCCAAAAACATAATCCCTTTGCACATTCGCGGGATTAATTTGGAATTCCTTTGCTTTCTCTTCTATTTCACCATCCTGGATCATAAAAAAGACTTTAGGGGCTGCGCTCCTCTTTTGCAAGGGTTTCCGTTTCACTTCAATGAACTACGCATAGCTTCGCCCTTGCAAAATTCACCTTGCTTTCTTAATAGCTCCTATCGGAAGCATGCGCATGCTTCCGATCTTTAATTTTTCGGGAGCACGAAAGGAGGTGAACAATTTATGCAATTACTACCTAAATATGTTGTTTCTACAATTCCTAAGCTCTATGAAGTAGAAAATGAAGCTGATCCACTAGTCAGATGCAAGTTTTTCTTGCCAGATTCAAGTTGGACTTGGTATGTTTTGGAATTTGATGGTGAAGATAATTTTTTTGGCTATGTGGTGGGAGCGGAGCCAAAATTAGGCTATTTTTCTTTCAAAGAGTTGAAAAATGCTAGGGGAGCACTAGGTTTGCCAATTAAAAGAGACTTTCACTTCAAACCAAAACGTTTGCCTGAAGTGAGAAAACTTCACGAATAAATTAATTTGCCGCCACTGCCCGGCGGCAAACTCTACTTTACTGGTTCCCAAATTATTAGGTCTAATTTGTCAGTTTCCAAAATTTCCTTTGTGGAAAGAAAAAGCTTAACTTCATTGTTAAAAGATTTTTGAAGCAAAGACTTACTATACATAAAAATGTGCTTTTTAAGTCGTTCATTGGGACAAACGAACAAGATTGAAGGAAATGGGCTATTATCTGTACTTTCTTGCCATTGTCCATCCTGAAAATATTTCAAATAATATTTGATTCTATTTCTCAACACAAATGGTGGGATATTATAATCAAACAAATCCAAGAAATATCTCTTTGTTTGTTTTTCATTTTTAACAGAAATATATGCATCGGGAAGAGGATCAGGAAAATATTTATAACCTTTCAGATTTTGTTTAGTAAAAAATTTAAGAACCGACCCCTTTTCCTCCTTAGATAAAAGGAGCAAATAGACCGTAGCTATAAAAAGATGATGGTTAATAAATGGTTTTTCTTTGGTTTTTTCCTTATACAACCTACTTAGAAACGTTTTTTCAAATTTATCATGATCTTTTAAGAGCTGCCCCGATTTAGTATCTAAGCAATAAATGAATGGTTGTGTTCGATCTTTGTCTTTAATTACTGCAATATATTTTTTATATTCTAGATCTTGTAGCCAGGTATTAATTCGATATTGAGCTTTGTGGTTGAGTAGCTTTTGGAGATGATTAGTTGTTAAGTAGCGGAATTTATATAGTAAATGTATTATTTTTTCTTGGCCTTTGGTTGTAGGTGGAGTAGTCATGGTTAGGTTAGTCTTTAGGATTATAAATAAAGCCTCTTATATTTATATAAGATATAAAAAGGATGTAAACAAAAGTAAATTAGGTTCAAAATTACTCAAAATCAGTGTTAACGCGCTAACACAATTTATTCGTCAATATCATCTTCAGGTAGTGCCGTGTTTTTAAACTTATTGGGACTCTTTTCTTGGCCGTTTGAAACTTTCTCTTTACTCTCTACTTTTAATTTATGAATGTACTTAATTGCCCAATTCTTCCTAGAAGCTTCAACTAGTGCTTCCATCTTTCCTTTGTCTTTAATAACTGGAATAAAGAGGGTTTCACCGGAGAATGGAGCTTCGGACTCAATAGCAGAAATTTTAATATAGAAGTGATAGCGAGACAGGTTTTGAATTTCTCCTTCTTCAACATATGGCGTAAACTGAGATAGCATCAATTGTTCATCAATTGGGTTGCCAGATTTGAAACAAATTACGGTTGTGACGTTAGATAAAATCACGTTGACAATACTTCTGTCTTGCTGCTGTGACGTTGATTGTTCGGCGATACAAACTTCTAGTCCATACTTTCTGCCTTCGGATAACATTTTAGAGAAGGACAATGTGGCAAAGTTTTGAAACTCGTCGACATAAAGATGAAACTGTTTTCTTTCACTTTGTGGCCGGTCTGCACGTTTAAGAGCAGCTTGCTGCAGCTTGGTTAAGATAGTTGTTCCCAGAAGCTTTGCTGTGTCCTCACCTAGCTTTCCTTGGGGAAGATTACAAATTAATATCTTTCCATCTAACACTTCGTCAAAATTGATTGTGGATTTCTTTTGTTCAAGTATTCGCTTTGCAGTTGGTGAGAAAAGGAATCGGCCGATCTTAGCAGTAACTCCACTGGTCATTTTAACTACTTGATAGTCACCAGCTCGACCAAACTCGAATTTCCAAAAGTTCTTCAGATTTTCGTCTTGTAGTTTGGCTACCACTTTTTGTTGGAATGGTGGATTGTTAAGTAAATCGTAAACTGTAAAAATCGTGGGTTCTTCTGTGGTAAACGCAGTGTGAATAGTATTTCTTAAGATATATTCGATTCTGTGAGCGTTGGCATTCTCCTCCTTGGAGAACACTTTTCTAAAAAGCGAAATTACCCCTTCAGCTACGAGTTCTTTTTCTAACTCCGCTTCATCTTCGTCTAGTCCAGGAGTTAACTCTAATAGATTAATTCCAATTGGATATTTAAGATCAACTGGATTGAAATATATAAGGTCGTCTTTTCTATCTTCTGGAACTGAGGCTAGTAAGTCTTCGGAAACATCGCCATGAGGATCGACAAAAGCCATTCCTTCACCGCTTGCAATATCGTGCCTGGCCATGCTGAACATTAGCGTTGTTTTTCCACTCCCAGTTCGTCCAATAATATACATATGAGTTTTCCGCTCATCCGCGGTTAATCCAATTGGAGTTTCCGTTCCTGCATACGTGTTTTTTCCAAACACCACGCTTAGCTCTTTTCCTTGCTTTAAGGTGAGGGGTGCTGGAAGCTCTTTTGACATGATCTTAACTATATTTTCAGTTTGCGTTACTTTGGCAAACGGAAAATGGAAGAGATCGGCTGCTTCTGAAACTGATAGAAGAGAATTACTGCTGTTTAATATTGGCGATAAAAGGCGTTTCTCAAAAGCTAATAGTCTAAGTCTATTAGTTAAAACTCCTGGAAAACTATTCTTTGGCTGAATTGCTTGATATTGTGGCACTCCAAAAACGGCCAAAGAGGAAGTAAAACCATCACTTCTTTCCTGACTGGCAGTTTTATCTTTCATAACTGTCAGAACCCGAATCGAGCTTTCAAAAAGAGATTGTTTAATCTTTTCTTGAATTGTTTCAACTGTCTGCTGTTCAAAACTACTTAAAACTCTTGCCGGTTTAACATGCGCCTGCTGTATCTGTTGTTGAGATTGCATTTGGTAAGCATAGGCAGGAGAAGAGCTTGGTGAGTGAACTAACTCGGTAATTATCCATTGAGTTTCCCTGCCTAATTCACTAATTCCCTTCATAAGGATATTTAAAGCAAAATTCAATGGGTTCAGCCATTTAGGGAATTGGAAGCTATTCAAATAATCCAAAACATTTTCATTGTGCAGAATCATGGTCGATAATTTATTAACCTCACTCACTTTTGTCGGAGTTAACACTAACTGGAAGGCGATAAGTTCTCCAGGATTCAGTTTTGTCATCATGCCAGTGATATAGGCTACGGGATCGTGCTCATCTAGTACATTCTGTTTTTGCAACGGAAAGGCAAAATGTTTGCTTAACTTATACTCAGTTATTTTCGTGTGTGAAGTATCTGAAATTTTAGATAAGTATTCTTCAACTTCTTTTACATTCGCTTGTGGAACATATGAGAATAAGTTCCTTTTGACATTATTTACTTCCCTTGGAGAAGTTCTAATTAAAAATCTTATTCCTTGATCTAAAGTCGAAACTATTTCAAAGGAAAACACAATCTTCCTCCCTAAAACTCTGTCTATAAATTTCCTTTTACTTCCCAGGGTATGGACCACGGCAAATAGTTGAGCGGTTGTATAAGCAGTTTTTTGGCTAAAGGCTGGCGGGGTGAGCTCCAAGAGGATGCTTTCTTCCTTGAGTTCTTTCCCCATAGAAATAAGCCTTCTAAGGAGTTGGATTAACCCTACAAATAAAATCAAACTGGAAATTATATAGAAAGCTGGAGCTAATTTAATTACCACGGACAGCATGTTAATCTGCAGTAAAGCGGCTTTGAATATCTGTCCAAACCCCAATTGCTTTAAAATGGTCATTTCCGTCTCATTTGTGGGCAGACAGACTTTGAAATAATAAGACTACGTGAGCAGTAAACGGAGTATAGCTTATTGTTAAGCTCCAAGCAAAAAGAAAGTCCAGTAAGTTGTGGGTTAAAAAGGCAAAATTTGTGAAGATCTAACGTTTAAGACTTTACAGATTTTTTCCATTACGGAGAAGGTTAAATTTTGTTCACCTCTCTCAATCCCTGCATAGTAAGTTTCAGAAATTCCCACGTTTTTAGCAACTTCCTCTTGAGTCCAACGCTTTTTGTCTCTGATCTCCCTGACTTTTCGGCCAAACTCTTCGAGTGACCGTCTATTTATGTCTACTGGCATGAAATTAGTATAGCGCATTTTAAAAAGAGCTTTTCAAGTATTTAATAGCTGGGTCTGTAAAAGCAATTCTCGTGCTTGACAGGTGTAACTATAGTTACTATACTATAAATATAGTTACACCGCAATATCGAATAAAACATGTTAACGCCAGAATTATTAGAGGAATTTAAGAGACTATACCAAAAGAAATACAATATTAGTCTTTCTGATGAAGAAAACACTCGACTGGCAACAGACTTTCTAAATTTAATGAAAGTTTTATTAAGGCCGAAGCCAAAAAAAGCCGAGAGTAATGAAAGTTATCAATCGGCAAGCCAAATATGAGATTAAACGAATATACAAACGTGCAATCGTCTGTTCAACAATTACCTACCGTTCCCAGATATATCATGTACTGCCGAAAAAGCAGTGAGTCTGACGAGCGACAAATCCAGTCTTTACCCGACCAAATCACAAGTTTGACAAATCTTGTCAAAGGGCAAGGAATGAACCTGGTGGGAGAAGCCTTACAAGAATCCAGAACAGCCAAAATTCCAGGCAGACCAGTATTTGAACAGCTAATCCAAATGATAGAAAACGGCAAAGCAAACAGCATCGTACTCCTTAACCCCTCACGTCTTTCTCGAAACACAGTAGATACTGGAAGAGTAATTTATATGATGGATCAGGGAAAGCTTCTTGAAGTGATGACGCCTTATCAAACATTTAAAAACAATCCTAATGATAAATTCATGCTCAATTTGCTATGTAGTCAAGCTAAGTTAGAAAACGACAATAAAAGCGTTAACATAAAAGAATCGCTGAAGCTTAAATCAGAACGCGGCATTTTCCCTGGTAAGGCTAGACCCGGTTATAAAAATAATCACGAAAAACCTCAAGGGCTAAGAGACATTTCTGCTCATTCAGTTTATTTTCCGTTAATGAGGAAACTCTTCGACTTAGCCTTAACTGGAAACTACAGTGTTGAAAAACTGGTTGTTGAATCTGAAAAGCTGGGAATACGAAGTTCCAAAAGTGGAAAGACTATTTGTAAAAGTTGGATGCACCGAATTCTCAGAGACCCCTTCTACACAGGGCGGTTTATTTACAACGGAAAGATATTTAAAGGACAGCATCCGGCCATAATTAGCGATGAAGAGTTTAACCTCTTGCAAGATATTTTAGACGGAAGGACAAAACCAAGACAATACCGACACGACTTTGCTTTAAATGGAATTATTAAATGTGGAAGCTGCGGTTATTGCGTAACAGCTGAAGAACATACCAAGAGATATAAAAATGGCAAATGTCAGGTTTTTGCCTATTATCACTGCACTAAAAAAGGCAGCGACAAATGTGACCAACCCTATGTACGTACTTCCAAGTTAGAAGTACAGTTTGCTTCTGAGTTAACTCAATTAGAGTTAGATAAAGATTCTCTTGGATGGGCATATAAAGCTTTAGATCTTGTAAAAGAGAAAGACAGCGTAGTAACCAAAGATAGTTCTGAAGCTATCAAAATTACTTTAGACGGAGTCAATAAACGAATTGATAATTTATTAGCTCTTAAAATCTCTCCGGTCAATTCTGACGGCAGCTTACTGTCTGATAGCGAATTCTCTGATAGGAAAAGAAAACTAATGGAAGAAAAAGACCAAATAATTCAGCAACTTTCACAAGTTAATTCCAATAATAATGAATGGATTGATTTGGCAGATGGCAGTTTTGAGTTTGGTCGATTAGCTTATGACAGGTTTATAAACGGGGACTCAGAGGATAAGAAAGTCATTTTTAAGACAATCGGCTCGAACCAAATCTTAATAGATCAAAAATTGCAATTTCAGCTTCGAAAACTATTTCTCTATTATAAAAGGGGCGCAAATGGGGGAGGAGAGAAGAAAGACCCGCTCGTACCTAAAGACGGACTGTTAAATCAATCTAATCTCAATTTTTCTGAAAAAAGTTCTCTATGGTGCGGACGAGAGGAGTTGAACCTCCACACCCTTGCGGGCACCAGCACCTCAAGCTGGCGTGTATACCATTTCACCACGTCCGCTGATTTTTTACAGAATCTTGTGCCGTGAGGGAGAGTTGAACTCCCACTCCTTGTTTAAGGGAACAGGCTTCTGAGGCCTGCGTGTCTGCCAGTTCCACCATCACGGCATTCTGGTTGACCAGCTTACCTATTTTGTGCCGAGGTACAGAATCGAACTGTAATCTGATGCTCTTCAGGCACCCGCCGTGACCAACTTGGCTACCTCGGCTTAAATAAAAACTACTTTGGGAGCGGGATACCAGAATCGAACTGGTGCTCACACTTTGGAAAAGTGTTGTTCTACCATTGAACTAATCCCGCTTTCGCTGCGCTTCGGCGGGCAAGCCCGCTTCATCAGCGTTGTTTATTATATATTATTGTCGGGGTGAGAGGAATTGAACCTCCTGCTTCTCGGTCCCAAACCGAGCGTTCTACCGATGAACTACACCCCGAAACCTCTTAGTGCCGAGGATGGGAGTCGAACCCATATCCCTTGAGAGGACACGATTTTAAGTCGTGCGTGTATACCATTCCACCACCCCGGCTAGCTATGCTTAGTCCTTACGAATAGTGACGGCTTTTATTTCCAGTTCGTTGTCCTTATCAACCATCTCCTCGAGCATCTCAAGAAGCTTTTGAATTTTGTCTTCAGGACCAACGAACTCCATGATGAGTCGTTGCAAATCATCGGCCATATGTAAAATTCCTTTCTCTGTAATTTTAGCATGCCTAAAGCCAAAGTACGATAAGAACTACCAAAGGGGGGGTCTTTTCTATATAATTACGTCAGCTGCGGGCGTTGTATACCGGTAATACGTCTCCTTGCCAAGGAGAAGACAGAGGGTTCGATTCCCTTCGCCCGCTCCATATCGGACTGCATTTGCAAAAATGCCTTTTTAGACCGATCTATAGAGCTATTTTCAGGTTCGAGCCACTCATTTTTCCGAATTACGCTTTTTTCAGTCTCTTTTATGTACACAAATGCGTTTTTGGCGTTGATTCGGACTATTCTGTCTTTCAACTCCAGGTTCGAGCCGAGAATCCTCAGTACCATTCTTTTGGCTTCCGTGTCGTAAGAATGGAAGATTTTAGTGACGTTGGATAGAAATGCTAACACCTCTTCCATCACCTCAGTCCAGTTAGTTAAACCGTCGCTGGCAATGTTATCCTTTGTCTGTTTTTCTTCAACCAAAAGACGACTTTTTTCCTTTTTATACTCATCATCGCTAATTAAACCTTCAATCTTCATTCCATAAAGGTTTTTCTTCTCAACTAAAATAGCGTCAAGGCGTTTGGTCAGTTTACTTTTCTGTCCGCGCTCGAATTCAAATTCCCTCTCGTTTCTTCTTCTGAGGTTTTTCCTGACCCAGGTCACAAACGTAGGTCTTATTTCCAAACTGTTGATAAACTCAGTTACCTGTTTCTCAACTTCAATTGCATTAAGGTATGGCTGACTACATGGTCCTTTTTTCTTAACACACCTGGCATAGATGAAAGTCTGAGAGTTGCCGTTTTTATATTCCTTAGTTTTGCGGTCACAGGTAATTGCAGAGCCGCACTCCCCGCACTTGAGTGTTTTCATGAAGTAAAAGTCATTTGTAAATTGGTGTATCTTGGCTCTGCCATCAATGGTGTCCTGAACCCGATAATATTCATCAAGTGTTACCATTGGTGTGTGTTTTCCGTTAAATCGTTCTCCTACGTAGTCAAATAATCCGGCGTAGAAGATATTTCTAAAAAACCGGAAAGCTTCGGTTCTGCTTACCGGTTTGCCTGTTCTCTTGCTTTTTAGTCCCAAGGCAGTAATTTTCTGCAGAGAACTCTCGACAGTTTCATTGCCTGTCAGCATTAACTCCCACCACGACCGACACAGGTTAAACCGTTCCGGATCAGGAAGAACTTCCTTTTGCCCCTTCGGCTTTATGGGATCGTTAACATAACCTAATGGTGCTGAACCTGGCCTCCACCCGTTTTGAACTTTTGTATTCATTCCACGCTTAACATTATCGGAAAGATCTTTGCTAAATTTAGTTGCCATGCCGAACTCAATAAATAGAAAGGTTGAGTTATTTCGGTCGTAGTCCATTGTCGGTGTAACAATCTGCATTCCGTTATAGTCGACATGATCAATGAGGGTTCCGCCTTCTTTGGCATTCCGGCATAAACGGTCAGCCTTCCAGCAAATTATATGGTTGGCTTCACCCTGAGATATCCTGGCAAGCATCTGCTTAAACTCCGGTCTCTTGTCCGGTCGTTTGGCTGATTTGCTCTCTCTATACACGCCAATAACAGCGAAGCCTTTGTCCGCCGCTAGTTCGCTACAAATTTTTTCCTGATCATCAAGAGAGAGAATTTGGCGGTCTTTATCCTCGGAAGATTTTCTACAGTATATAAAACAAGTATTCATGTTATTTGGTCTTCCAAGTAAGATTATTCTTACTTCTGGATTGTGTTGATGTTAACTCTATTACGTTTGTTTGCAAGTGATTTTTCGATTAAGGTATCCACCAACAGCAATAATGCAGTCGCTTGCTCAAAAGCCTGCTCGTCAGTTAACCGTACTCCATACTCTTTAAGGGCTATTTCCTTAAACTCATCGAGTTCCTCTCTGGTTACGAGAGAGTTTGTAAGTATTAGGGTGTTACCGTTATTAGTTGTTTTCTGGGCAGCAATTTCTGTCATCTTTATAACCAAAGGTACAGAAACTGTCGATTTACCTCAATAAACTTTATGATTGGATTTGTCCACTTGTGTAAATATTCAGATGATTTGTGTACATTACTGATCAATTAAGCAGAATTTGCTATGATAAAAATATGCCGACCTTTTTCCATCAGGAGAAAAAACAGCCTTTTATGTACTCAGCGATTGAAACCCGTAGGAGCAAACCAAACTATTCAGGTTGGGTTATTGGAGGTGTTTTGTTGACCGGCTTATTACTCGGGGCATATCTAATTCTTACCTAGTGCGATTGACTCTGAAAGGCATTTTTGGTATATTTACAGTACCGAATGACCTTTGTGGTGAAGGTACCTTACTTTTAGGGAACTGTTGACATTAGCAATAGTGATTCAACTTAGCCACAGAGGTCGCTTTTTTTAGTAGGGCTTCCACAAATCTTCTTCCCGTTTTCTGATCAGCTTATAAAACGAATCGTCCTTTTTGTTGTATTTTCTGTAAATTGCTCCGCACACCATATCAGCCAGCTGTAAGAGGTTGTTGCTTTTGGAATCCTTGTGCCGGATCTCCCCAATGAGTTTATTCATATCAGTGTTTAGTTTTCTCTTCAGGTAATGATTGAATTTCTGAATGAAGGCTTTTGACTGTGCAGTTCTGTCAACAAAAAGTGAAGCGTTTTTCACTCTGCCCTGTGCTCTGAGGAACAACTGATCAGTAACCAGCATATATAAACTTTCTTCAGGATTATGAGGCTCGCGTTGCGCGAGTTTTTCTTTATCAATGACTATCGTCCGGTACCGGAAGTCATATTTTGAGAGTTTGCTCAGAAACACAGTCTTATACTTATTCGATGTTCCCGTACTAAACTTAAACTCTTTATTATCGGGAAATTTGAGTTCCTTATGTAATTGGTTAATCGCTTCGTTTGCTTCCGCCGCACTTTCAAGATTGTCGAAGATAACGATTGTTAAAACAAAATACCTACTGGAGGCAGTCTTCAGCTTAAATCCGGTGTCCCCGGATTCATCCATAAAAATAAGCATCGCTAGCGGCATAAGCCCCCCTTTAAAACAACGTTCACCCCATACTGAGTAAAATCCTCTGGTATAAAAAAGTAGTCGGCTATTTCTGCAGCCGGAAGATGTTTAACTTTCCCGAGTTCAGACTTTGGCATAAGAAGTTCGGCAGCGAAACACTGTGCTTCATGTTCCTGCTTAAAGGCAGTGAACTGGTCCCTGCTTTCAAAATAGAAGTGATTTCCCTGATGCAGGAAGTGATGTCCTAAGGCGTGAGCAATTAGTTCGCGCTGTTTTTTGGGACATTCGTTTTTGTTAATGCCGATACAGTCACCGAGATAGACCTCTTTCACCCTTCCATGAAACGACCAACTATCAAGTATCAGCTCTTCGCCGTCAATAATTGTCTGTAAATTAATCGGGGCAGTAGTCAGGTTGTACTTGCGCAAAACCTGCCTAGCCTTTTTTTGGGCTTTTATCATATTTTTTATTCCTTCTGGACTTTACATACTCGATGTAGTCCAGAACGGTTTGTCTTTCCCGTACGGTCATATCCTGAACTTCCTTCAGCATTAACGTAAAGGTTGCATCCTCTTTAACTCTCTTACTCGTTTTGTCCAAGTAGCCTGCTTTGTTTAGTAGTAATTCATAAGGGATGTTATACGCGACAGATAACCCTTTTAACTTGAACGGAGACGGATGTAGGTACTTACCGGACTCTAAGTTAGAAAGGTAACCGCGTGAGATAGCTGCCTGAGGCTCCAATTTTTCTTCGGATATGGCTTTGTTTATCAGGTCGATAACAACGCGGATAGTAAAGCCCTTTGCTTCCCTAACAGATTTAAGGTATTCCCAGACAGTGGAAAAGTCATCCGGTCCCTGAAGCTTGGTTTTTGATACTGGAGTGTTTTTCATAGTCATAAATTTCCCTACTAAATTATTGTAGCAAATAAAGTAAGAAATCTCTTACTAATCATACTATAATGAGAATAGTTTACACAAATGAACATAAATCACTATAAAGTTTATTGAGGTAAATTGCAACAAATTGTACTTTGTTATTAAAGATGACAACTACTGCCCATAAAAAGACAATCTATATCAATAAAGACAAGAGAGTTAACAGTGAACTCTTTGATGAAATTCGTTTGAGTAAAGGCCTTTCCCGTTTTCAGTTGGCAATCGACGTTGAACTTTCCCCTCAAACAGTCAGGCGGGTTTTAGTTATAGGTGGCGATCCCCGGCCATCAACTGTCAAAAAGGTCGCTGACTATTTAGGTATTCCGGCAGGTAAATGGTATATCGACCGGGAACCGGATACGACTGATATTCCCGAGCCAAATGCAATCTAGCAAGACAGTAACGCCTATGAGTAAACGCCGATTGAAAACCAAACATGAGCAAAGTAGCACGATTGAACTACACAACTATAAATCACGATGCCAGGGTGAGACTTGGCTTAACTATTAACGAATACTGTGTGATTGACCTAATTCATAACCTAGCCACTAACCCCAAGAACGCCCAGATGGGTTGGTGCTACGCAAAGAAAGAAACCCTGGCAGCATATTTAGATCTCGGCCGTGCAACAGTTTTCAGAGCAATAAACAAGGGACTCGCTCTCCGCCTCCTGGAGAAACACCCCGATCAGCCCGCACTCATCAAAGCAACCAGTAATTGGTTCGATGAAGTCATGATTAAGTTCGAGTCTCAAAATGAGACGGTGGGTATCAAATCGGGATACGACTCGTATCAAATTGAGACTCCACCGCGTCTCAAAATGAGAACAAACAAAGATATAGACAAAGAAAATGACAATAGTACTGTGAGTCATAAAAATTCAGGAAACGGAATTGCTTCGATAGGAGAAATAGTCAAACACCACCAGCCAGGAAAAAGTAAAAACAACGGCATCAAATACGAATGGCAAGTTGATGCCATCAGAATCTGGAGCGAGCTTGGGATGGTGGGTGAACCAACCCGTCAGTTTTTTAGTCATGTCAAGAAAGCATTTCTCAATAACCAGGAAGGTAAGTTGGCAGCAGCCCTTTCCTATTGCAAGGACGCTGTCGGAGTTCGCAATAAAGAACAGTTATTTTACTGGCACTGTGCCGGCAACGAAGTATGAAAAAACTAATAGCAATAATACTAATAGTCATTTTTTGCATAGCCCTCATTGGGCTTATCAAAGGTGCTGGAAATAATAAGCCGGAAGAACTTATCTCGCCTGTGCCGACTCCTACAGATCTTCCAAAATCTGATAAGGATATTCAGAATCACGAGCATTTCACTTATAGAACCGATGCGATCCACGAACTCCTTGGACAATTTGAAAGCCCATTAACTGAAAAAAGCGGTGCTTTTGTTGCCTGTGCGGATGAAAACAATATTTCTCCTTATGTATTGGTTGGAATAAGCAGAATCGAAAGCACCTTTGGCAAGAACGCTTGTGACGGTAATCCTTTTGGTTGGAGTAGCTGCAAAAATCATTTCCCAACATTTGAGTCAGCATGTCAGGCAGTATCAAAAGGAATTGCAACTTTGTCGTACTACGAGGAATACAGAAACTCCGGGAAAACTAGGGATCTCGGAGAAACATACTGCCCACTTTCAAGCGGTTGCAACACCGAACATTGGATAGAAACAGTTGATTCAGTAATTAGTGATTTAGAAGAACGGGAATTGGTTTTTGCCCTGAAAGAACTATCAACTCTCACGCCTCATCAGAAATCAGTTCAAGAGCTTGAGATAAACACTGAAGTCCTAAAGTCCCATGCTCGAAAAGCCACTGGGACGACACTTGAAGCAATAGAAATTCTTATCAGAGCAAATGAAAGAGCTCTACAACAAACACAACATGAATCATGAAATTTATAGATTTATTTGCCGGCATTGGAGGATTCAGATATGGGCTACAGAAAGTGGCAGCTGAATCCGAAGGTGGCTCCGACAGTGAGAGCAGAGCATCACAACACGGCCAGTGTGCATTTCATTGCGTCTGGTCCAATGAGTGGGATAAATATGCAAGCCAAATATACAAAAAACACTATGGAGAATGCGACACCAGAGACATCAGAACAGTCGACACAAGCGAGATCCCAGACCACGATCTCCTCTGTGCTGGCTTTCCTTGTCAATCATTTAGCATCGCAGGAAAAAGATTGGGATTTGAGGACACCAGAGGGACGATGTTTTTTGAAATCGCTCGGGTTATCAGAGACAAAAGACCTCGATATTTTCTCCTTGAAAATGTTAAAGGGCTACTTAGTCATGACAAAGGAAAAACTTTCCAGGCAATACTTGGGGTTCTCTCCGACATGGGGTATGAGTATCAATGGCAAGTTCTTAACAGCAAAAATTTCGGAGTTCCCCAGAACAGGGAGCGGATCTTTATTGTCGGACATCTTAGAGGAACAAGTCGACCGGAAGTATTTCCTATCGGCGAGAGCTACTCAATTTCTCATCAGACGAAGCTTGAAGAACAAGCAGGAAGGTCGAGGATTTCGAGCACGATTGATGCCCGTTATGGATCACTCCGAAACGCCGGAGAAACCTACCTCCATTACATCGGAGGCATTAAAGGAAAAAGAGATATGTGGTTAAAAGACAACAAACAGAACAGTCGAAACTTTAGCCAAGGCCAGAGGGTCTACTCCTCAGATGGTATAGCTTCGACCATTGCGGGGAATGCCGGTGGTCTGGGTGGTAAGACAGGATTATACGCAGTGCCGGTTCAAGTTGGCCAAGGAAAAAAGAGCCGAGCTGCTAAGGCAGGAACAGTTATTGGTGACCAGGATCAAGCCTTTACTATTCGAGCTTCTAATCCCAATGGTGTAGCAATTCCGGTGTTAACTCCAGATCGCATGGAGAAACGACAAAACGGCCGAAGGTTTAAAAACGATGGTGATCCAGCTTTTACTCTAACCAGTCAGGACAAACATGGCGTGTACGACGGCTTAAGCATTCGCCGCTTAACTCCTGTTGAATGTGAACGACTACAAGGCTTTCCGGATGGTTGGACTGAAGGAATCAGTGATACCCAGCGATACAAGTGCCTAGGAAATGCGGTAACTACTTTAGTCATCACGGAAATAGGTCGACAACTTATTCAAACAAAGGAAGTGAATCAAATATGAAACCAGGATTAAAAGACCAAAACCCTAAAAATCCAAAGTATCACTTTGAAGGAACTAAGCAAAGTGAATCAGACAAAACGATTTATATGGTTTTAGATCTGAAAACAGGAAAAACCTTGGAATGGTCAGAGGAAACATTCAATAAAAATATATCGAAAGTTGAATATTAAACATATGCTCAAAACCAGAACTGAACTACTAGAAGAAATTTATAACAGCGTTCATGAGGAAGTCCTCAGGATGGAGGTTGCTATCGAAACTCTAACAGACGTCGATGATGACACAGTAATTGAGACTGTGGTCAGGCGGTCACCTTTGGGAGCCAGAGAAGAAAACCTAACAAAGAAAGATGTCATTGCCAAATACACCAAAGATATCGAGAAGCGGGAAAAAGTGCTGAAAGTTATTAAAAAATTATTAAACAAAAATGAATGAGAAAGAAAAGTACAAGTTTATTCCTCTTCTCCCTCAGGATGGGAATAAATTGCAATGGCATGAATTTCTTGTTCTGAAAGTGAAGGTAAACATCAAAAAATTATTAAATCTATGGAAAATAAAACGTACCCAACAATAGCAATAAGCTCACTGAGATTTGCGGAATACAATCCTCGCAAAGTAACCAGGAGTGTTATTGAACAACTAAAGCGCTCACTTCAGGAGTTCGGATGCCCTGTGCCTATTGTCATAAATACTCATAAAGGCAGAGAAAATGTCATTGTGGGTGGTGAAAAAAGAGTACGCGCAGCAACAGAGCTAGGTTGGACTGAGATCCCCTACAGTTCCGTTGATATTCCACTACAAAAGGAAAAAGCACTAAATCTTGCTCTTAACAAGATTGAAGATCAATGGGATGAAGAAAAATTGGCCCAAATAATAACAGACCTGACGCAATCAGACTTTGATATCTCCCTAACGGGATTTAACGAGGTAGAAGTAAGCAACCTTCTGGATACAACAATGCTTCTGGAACAGGAAGAAGAAAAACCCTGGGACACTGAAGAAGAAATCAAAAATATCGCTGAACCCATATCAAAGTATGGCGAGGTTTATCAGATCGGCCCTCACAGACTGATGTGTGGCGATTCCACGAACGCAGATGATGTTAAAAAACTTATGGGAGAAAAACTGGCAGACATGGTCTTCACAGATCCCCCTTACAACGTTGCCCACACAAGTAAAGAAAAACAAGGCAAATTCCATACTGAGAAGGGAATAATTTTAGGCGATGACCAAAGTCAGGAAGACTTCAAAAAGTTTACTGAAGGGTTTTTCAATACAATGCACGATGCCCTCAAAGCTGGAGGGGTTATTTATGTCTGCACAGGATATACTTCCTACCCTCTGTTTTATTACCAAATGTTAAATTCAGGCTTTGTATTTAGTAGCGCCATCGTTTGGGTAAAACCTTCTTTCGCAGTTGGCTGGAGTGACTATAAAAAGCAGTACGAGCAGATTATGAAGGGCAAGAAAGGCAAGGGCAAAACTAAAGCTGAAGGCATTATTTACGGCTGGAAGCAAGGCGAGAAGCATGTATTCACCGGAGAGACAAACGAAAGTGATGTTTGGAACATGCCCAGAAAAGCAGTTACTGAAATGGTTCATCCTACTGAAAAACCGGAATGGTTGATTATGAAGGCGATCAAAGGAGGTAGCAGATTTGGGAATATCGTTTTGGATCTCTTTGGTGGATCAGGAAGCACTCTCATGACTGCACACAAGGTAGGTAGGATTGCTTACCTGATGGAACGTGATGAGAAGTTTTGCGATCTGATTAGAAAGCGTGCCAAACGATTGAAGCTTTAAGTATGAGGAAAAAACAGACTAAACCACAAATAATAATTGAGCAAATGCAAGGTGAAACTGAGCAACAATTTGCTGCCTTTCTAGCTTACTGTTTGATGCTTAAAAAGAGTCTGCGGGAGCTGTACAAAAACTGGACAAAATTACGACAGGAATTGGAGTCACAAAATACAAATATCAGACTTGGTGATCGGGTATCAATGTTTTCCTTGGGAAAGTGGTCAGCCAAATATCACTGGCAGGAAAGAGCAAAGTTATGGACTGAGGAAAGGAAAAAAGCAGCATCGTTGGAATTCCAGCAAATTGTTGATGAGCGGGGTATAAGTGTGGCGCGGTTATTCAACCGCATTAAGACATACTTGTTGCCTCAGATAACGGCCAACCGGGAATTGACTGTAGATGACTTTAAAAAAGCCTGGGAAATGATCCGTCTGGAGTCTGGATTAAGTACGGGAAAACAGGACGTTAACGTTATTAATCCTACTGAACAAAACCTAGATATTGACGAGCCTACCCAAAAAGCATTGCAAGTTTGGAGGAAAGAACATGATGCAAGACGAAAACCTAGAAATAATAAAAAATCTTGAGAAAGCTGGTGTTGATTACTGGATCGCAAGAAACAGAATCAAAAATGAAAACGGTGAGCTTATCGAGTTTGAAAGTCATAGGTTTATGGTGGACATCTATCGGGATACTTCTCAGATTCAGGTTATTCAAAAAGCTTCGCAGGTCGGAGCAAGCACAATGGAGATACTAAGAGTTTTGCATGCAGCAAGGTTTTGGGGTATCGGGCAGATATATACCCTTCCAACCACTGACGATGTACTTAAATTTGTCCCCAGCAAGGTAAACCAAATTATTAAAACAAATCCTTGTATTAAAGAGGGAGTTGATTCCAAAAACATTGATTCCGTAGAGCAAAAACAATTCGGTAAAGCCTTTATTCACTTCAAGGGTACGTTTACAGGACGGGAGGCAATTATGCTTACGTCTGATAGAAATATCCATGATGAATTGGATAAATCAAAACCGGAAGTTGTCAGAGATTACACTTCCCGCATGGGATATTCAAAAGTAAGAAGTCAGCATTTCCTGTCAACACCGACTATTCCCGACTTCGGAATAAATAGGCTCTTTGAGCAGTCCGACCAGAAACATTGGCGCTTTAACTGTCCACACTGTGACTTTAGGCAACACATGGAGTGGGATAAAAATGTGGATGAAGAAAAAGGAATTTATTACTGCCAAAACTGCAGGAAGGAACTCAAGCCCAAAGAAATTGGTGACTTAGGAAGCTGGGAAGCGCGTTTTCCGGGCAGACCAATCTCAGGATACTGGATTAGTCAGATGCACTGCCCCTGGAGAACGGCGATTGATCTTATTAAAGAACGAAAAGATGCTGACGATGACACTTACTTCTTCAACTTCGTTTTAGGCCTACCCTATTTGTCCGCTGACCAGAAAATCCCCGCTAGCCTTTTTGTTCGAAACATAACTGAAATCAAGGCAGACACATCGGGTGAATATAATGTGATGGGCATTGATACCGGTATGGGAACCGGCAAAGGTAACCATGTGATGATTGGCAATAAGAAAGGGATATTCTGGATTGGCATCCTCCAGGACCATGAAGGCCAAGATCGCTGGAAGCAAACCTCAGACCTTATTAAGTTTTTTGATGTGAGAGTTGTTGTGATTGATGGTCAACCTTATACAGCAGAGGCATTTGAATTAGCCAAAGAGTTTCCTTACAGGGTTTACCTAAGCTGGTTCAAAGATGACCCAAAGATGCTCGAGGTAATCCGCTTTTTTGACGAGAAAGAAAGCAAAGACGCAGTTTTTGAGGATGAAATAAAAGTCTTCTCTTCCCGTACCAGAATTATGGATGACACGATCTCAGCCCTCAGACGTGGAGACATCAAGTTTGCAGTACCGGCCAGCAACCCGGCATTCAAGCTCTTAATTACCCATGCCCAGACTATGTATGCCAGAACAGTCACCGATAAGTTGGGTCAGGCAAAACGCGAGTGGGCTAACACCGGACCGAATGATTTCTGGCTCTCGCTTATTTATTGGCATATTGCCCTGAAGAAAAGACTTAAATATGAACCAAATAAATAAACCAACCATTACCACCATCGCAGTCACGCCCGCTGAAGCCAGGATCATTGAAGATATCCGGGCAGTTAAATTCGGCAAAGTTGACGTGTTTATACAGAATGGCAAGCCTTACCGCAAGGAAATCACTGAACAGCAAAGAATCGATCCTAAAGAAGGTGGCAGTGCTGGTGAAACCCCCAAGAAACAAAGTGCGGTCGAACTGTAGAAAAAAAGTTTGACTTCCTGAGGTGTTTGATGATAATTGCTTGTTGCATCGCTATGAAACCTCAAGAAAACTACGCCGACCCCAAGTTAGAAAAACGCCTTGCCTACTTCTTCGGTGTGATTTACGTCATCGTCATTGTTTTATTAGCAGTCAAAGGAATCCTATGGCTATTAAGATAACAAAAGAGGATTTTCAAGCCTACTTAAAAGTACAAAACTCAGGCAAAACCAATATGTTCGATCTCAGGAACGTAGTAAAGCTATCAGGCCTCTCAAGAGAAAAAATCTTAGAAATAATGACAAACTACCGTAAATACAAAAAACGATGGGAGGTGACGAAAACATGACTCAAAAAATAGACAGCGATGAAGAACAAAAAATCAAATACATCATTCTTAAAAAGCTCGATAAAGCTCAGGCCCTGGTTAACGAAATCAAGGCACTAATGAAGAAAATTAATTTAGTCCCCTCTACAGAGCAATAACCCCAGCCTCTTCTTTGGAATTTAGCTATAATTGTGTAAGAAGTAAAAATGTTACTTTTCCTAACTCATCCGTTTACTTTAGTAGAAGGGTGGGACGGGACACTAGAATACGACAATGAAACCACCTTTTGAAGATGTAGTCAGAGATTACATCAGACTAGTTTATTTTTTTGCTAAAAAGTCCTTGCCCCATCAGGATGACATCGATGATGCCGTCCAGGAGACATTTTTAAAGGCTATGAAAGCATATACAAACTTTAAATTCAAAAGCGAGGGCGAGTTGAAAAGTTGGCTCCTTATTATTTGTCGTCACGTAATTACGGACATGTTCAGGTCAAAGAATAATAATCACCTGTCTATCGAGCAGAATAACATTGAACTTTTTGATGATAGTGATGTAGAGGTCATGCTCGAAGCAAAAATCACTCAGGAAGAAGATATAAAGAAAGTAACTGCAGCACTTAAAAAACTTAAACCGGCCGAGCAGGAAATTATCAGACTCAGGGTTACCGAGGATATGCAATTTTGTGAAATCGCCACTGCTCTCGACTCAAAAGAAGCCGCAGTCAAGATGCGTTTTTACAGAGCGCTAGTTAAGCTTAAAGAATCACTAATATGAGACTAAAAAATATTATCCGATCTTTCTTCCTTCTGGAGAGTAAAAAAGAGTTTAAGCACATTAATGCTTTAGAGAATCAAATTCTAACCAGAGTGAGGGAAGAACAGGAACTTGAGAAAGAACTAGATAAATCATTCTCTCCGGCACCGCGACCGTTCTGGGACTTTCTAAACATAAGAGTTCCTTACGCTTTTGCTGTTGTTGTTCTGGGTGTCTTATTAATAAGTTTCACAGCGACCAACGTGATGGCGAGAGGCTCAGTTATTGAGATGCTCTTAAACCTAAGAAATGCACTTCAACAAGAACTATCAAACCTTTTGAATAACGACCCCAGCTACAGGGATAAAGGTACCCAAAAGTATCAACAGGCACAGAAAGAGTGGTGTCTTGTCAGTGCCAGACCGGCTGAAGAGCGCGAAAAAGCCGTTGAGGCAGTTAGAGACTTTCTGGACCGGCCGGATGCCAATGTTGAGTATGAATGTGTGAGAAATCCGAATAGTAATCCTGATGAGCAGCCCCAAACAGAAAGTTATACCGTTGATTTTGACCGGTTCACTGTAGATACCAAGACTAATCTGTTAATTGAAATGTCACCAAAGGAAGGCACCTGGGGTACAAATAAAGACGGCTCACGCTGGTTCAGTCCTCAAAAAGAATATGACTACACGCCCCGCTATTCCAAAGAAACAATTAAACCGTTTGCCGTTGATTTCTTAACAAATCACGAAAAATCGCTGGGGAAGATAGACCTAAATAAACTCGCCTTTGAAGTTGATTCAAAGGAAAATGCTGAAGGAGGAAATACTTACTTTCTGAACTGGAAGGCTGATAACAAATCCCTCATCCTCGCATTTACCCAGAGCGGCCAGCTGGTTTCTTTTCTCAATGAATTGAACAAATAAGTAAGTAAAGTAAGAGAAATATGGACTTTCATACTAAATCCGGTATACTCTGGTTACCAAGCTATGAATAACACTAATCACCAGAAGAATGTAAGGAAATTACTGATATTTTTACCAATAGTAATAGGCGTTTTAGCCGCCATCTTGATCTATTTTTACTACAATTCCCTCTTTTCAGCTCCACAGAAGCAGGCAGAAACAGAAGTTTTCGTTGTAAACGCTGCTACTGAACAGCAAGAGATAAAAGAAAAGCTGAAAAACCAGGGATTCTACAAGAGCGCCTGGGCATTCAACCGCGCCCTCACAACTACTGACGGAGAGATCGAACCGGGAGGTTATCGGATAAGCAAAAGCATGGACGCCTGGACGCTGGCAAAGACAGTCGCTGGCAAGCCCCATCTGGTCTGGGTAACCATACCGGAAGGCCTGAGGAAAGAGGAAATCGGAAACCGCCTGGCAAAAGCCCTGGGATGGGACGAGAAAGCCCTGCATGACTGGAACTACACATACACTGCCATGGATTATGACCACCTCGAAGGGACATACTTCCCCGACACCTATCTTATACCGACAGATGAAACTGGAATAGATGTCGCCAACCGGCTACGCAGGCGCTTTGACGAGCAGTTTGCACCCTATTTGACAGGCTTCATGAAGCAGAACGTAAAATGGACAACTGCCCTCAAAATCGCCTCGATAGTCCAGAGAGAGGCAGGAGGCAAAAACGACATGCCTCTTATAGCCGGTATCCTCTGGAACAGACTGCTCAAAGAGCCGCAGATGAAACTGGAAGTCGACGCCACAGTGCAATACGCCAGAGATGACCGGGACGAGTTGACTGAAGGCTTCTGGAAGCCGATCACACCAGCGGACAAAGATATCGACTCGAAATATAACACCTACAAATACGCAGGACTCCCACCGTTCCCAATAACTAATCCGGGAATTGACGCCATTGATGCGGTCTTAAACCCGGCGCAAACCGACTGCTTATATTATCTGCACGACTCAAACCGACAAATCCACTGCGCCAAGACATACCAGGAGCATCTATCCAACATTAACAATTACCTGAAATGAAAGGGGGTGAGAAAGAATGAAAGGAAAACAAATATTGATGGCAGCGGTTATCGTCCTGACTCTCGGAGTGTTTGTTTATAACTCCCAAACAAGTAAGGCAGAAACCAATGTGCAGGCGGCTGAAGATACCAAAGCTCAACAGATAGCTGAAGCCGAAACCAGGCTCAATAGCATAAAAGACAAAGGATCCCAGGAATACAAAGAGGCAAAACAACAATTCTGCGAGCTTAGGTCAAGGTCAGAGGCAGAAAGAGCTCAGGCTGTAGCCAATGTCAAAGAGTTCGTGCGGGCAAGCTATCCAACAAGCAGCAAAGACTATCCGGTCACATTCGACTGCGGAAGGGGCAGCTACGAGTACTACCAATCAGCCAAGTGGCAGTTTATCGTCGACCCGACTAACAACCACATCGTCGAGATGAGAGAAGCACCACGCAGCTGGGGAGACAACCCAGACGGCACGCGCTGGTTTGACGAAGCGCCCGAATACGACTACACCGCCCGCTACAACGCGGAGGAAGCAGGAGAAGTCGCCGAGAAGTTTATCACCGACCACCAAAATATCTTCGGTGTCGAAGTCGCTAATATGACTAGACAATATGAAGGTACAAAGGATGGTGGCAATGGCATCACTCCAGGAGATAAAGTCAACTACTTCTATACCTGGAGAAACAAAGACGCCAACGGCAAGACAACCGAACTGGTAGCGGTCACAATAACCAAAGGCGGACAGATAGTCGTCTTTGATAACGACACCTACGACTTAAAGAAGAACGGAAACTAAACGTAGGTGGCAGGAAAGATCCGACCCTTCAGCAGAGGGCCGGATCAGTTTGGAACACTTCTTCGGTGCAAGACCTTAATTAACTCCGACAAGAGACTAAAATTCCCTAAATCACCATAAACAGATAGCTATTGACAACTCCAAATTGTTTTGTAATTATTAAAGTATGATAAGTAAGAATAGTAAGAATATGCTTACTTCAACCATACTACTTCATCTTGCTTCAAATGATTTTCTAAGTGTTTTTGATCTCCCTACCTTTTGCAAATCCGGGTTAATAGCGAAATCCGGATTTTTTATAAATAAAGCTATAGAAAGGAGGTGAAAAACAAAAAAGCTATGAAATATCCAAAACGAATGTTCGTAATTCTGCCCGTTCTTGCTGTAACTGCACTAACTGGTTTTGGTCTGATAAAAACAGGTGCGGTGGGTGCACAGCAGGATCCCAAACAAGCGAGAATTGAATCTCTGCAACAAAAGTACCTGGATGCAGTCGAAGATGCGAAGAAAAACGGTGAGTTTACAACAAACCAATTCGGCGAAAAAGTCTATGCCGGTAAAACGGCCGAAGACCTAAAACGTCTTGAAAAAGAGGCTGGTGCCGAAGCCCGCGAACTTACTGCCAGACCAGCTGAGGATAGAGCAAAAACTGTTTCTGCAATAGATGGCTGGAACAGTAAATACCTTTACCCTTCTGCTGATAGTCTTCAGAAACAGTCTGTTCAGTATGCCGGCCGTCCGGGGCAAGTCCAGGGTACTAAGATGGTTGGTGCAGAACGCTACTTCTCAGAGGACTATCAATTTACGGTCGATCCTGTTTCCGATGCCATGTTGGAAATGTATGTGCGACCTAAAGAAGTTGGTGAACCTGAGGCCGTTCTTGACATGACAGCACGCTACACCGAAGCTCAGTTAGAGCAAAAAGCCCGACAACTAATCGAGGCACAAAACCTAGGCGTGAATCTTGATTCTTTGACACTTGAAAAGAATCAAAAAGTCGGAACGTTCTTCTATACCTGGAAGAGCGATAAGCTATCGGGTGAAGTACAGCCGTATCTGTATGTTGCTTACACCCAGGGTGGACAGCTAATTGGCTATATCAATGCAGGCTTTTTTGATGCTCTATGAAAAACTTAGTCTCAAAAATCTTCCTGGCATTGACGCTGGCTGTCATATTCGGAACTACCGGCATCAGTAATGCTTTTGCTTATGGTGAAGCATCCATTTACTGTACCGGCGGCGGTTACTTTGATAGGTTTGGTCCCAGCAATTATTGGTGGGAACACGGAAGCATGGGCTGGTGTAATGCCCCTTCAGGCAATAACTGGTGTGAACACGGTCAGTGCGCCCACAATTCCCCATACAATCAGGTTTCCCGAAGTATGTGGAAGACCTACTCAGGTAGCCAGCAAAGCAATTATGCCCGATGGAATATGGGAAATGATGGTGGGTGGTGGTACTGGTATGCCTTTATACCAAGTAACTACGCTACCACAACCAGAGCGCCGTATACGATTACCTATGCCGGCGGAAGTCAATACAACTTCACCATAAATCAAAATGCCTATTCAAACATTTGGGTAACACCTGGATCCCGAACTGAGAATTTCACTCAGATCATGAATACCTGGTTAACCGATGTGACGAATGAAAGTCCGTCAACACAAATAGGCTTTGATGAAGTGCAGAAATGCGCTGAATCAGGACAGTACAGTTCCAACTGCCCAGGTAATCACACAACCAGGAACTAGGTCTCACGGCTATTAAAGCCAAAGTGGGGATTAACAGTCAGCATCCTGAAAAGGGTGCTGACTTGTTTATTGAGGTCACGAAATTTTGTAAAATAGACGAATGAAACTGAAGACTTTTCTACTGAGCATACTGGTAATTGCAGGTTTGAGTTTAACAATTAAAACCTTTTCAGCCAGTAGAGCTGCTCAACAACCATCACATGCTCCGGCTGTTGTAGCCACAATGACGCCGACCGCTGAACAAAAACCAAGTAGAACTCTAAAATCACGCGAAGAGTTTATCAGCCCTATTGGTCTTTATATTACTGTTCCGGAGGAAATGACCTTCCGGAAAGAAATTGCTGATGATGCGGGTGTTATCAGGAGCGTTGGTTTTTATATAGAAAACAATCAGGATTATCAGCTCTATGGCTTATATCAGGAAAAGGATCTGACCGAGCAGGGATTGGAAGAAGCTAAGAAGGAAATGGACACACAAACAATCAAGGAAGCCACCGTGGGCGGTTATAAAGGCATTGAAGGGCTGATTACCGGACCAAGAGGACGTTACAACACAATCGTCGTAAAAGATGGCAAGACCTTATCATTTTCGACAATACCTGCTACAGAAGAGAATAAAGAAATTACGGATAGAATCCTCTCCACGTTAAGTTTCGACAACTAAATCAATTATTCATACGCATCGCGAATCCGCTTCACAAATCTAATTACCCGCCTGGAAGCCTTTTCAGGGTTTTTTGTTATATTCCTGCCCCAAAAGCGGAGGACATGCCAACCGTCTGACCTGAGAATCTTGATATTTTTTCTGTCACGTTTTATGTTGTTTCCGATTTTCTTAAGCCAGAAAGAGCTCATTGTCCTCTTCGTTGATTTAAAGTCTTTGCCATGCCAGTATTCTCCGTTAATGAAGACAGCTACTTTACAGTCAGGGAAAACTATATCCGGTTTACCGGTGACCGGATAATGCTTTTCAAATTCATACCCTTTTCTTTCAAGCATTTCAAACATAACCAATTCCGGCTTGGTATTCTTTGATTTTATCTGGGACATGTTATAGCTGCGTTGAGCTTTAGTGTGAACGTCCATAAATTTATTATCTCATCCGGTACAATGGAGGGAAGAAAGTAATTTAATGGATTTGATATTAAGGTCGTTTCTTGACATACTTAAATTGTACTCATGAAATCTAAAAAGCTAACTTTTATTGACCTATTTGCAGGGATCGGTGGTATCAGGCTTGGTTTTGAACAGGCCGGATTCAGGTGTGTTTACAGCAATGAGCGGGATAAATCCGCCGCCGCAACTTATGCTGCAAATCATGGAAATGATATCGAAGTAAAAGACATTAGGGAAGTAAACGAAAAAAACATACCTCATCACGATATTCTCTGCGCGGGTTTTCCCTGCCAACCCTTCTCAAGGGCCGGAGTTTCCGCAAGAGTCAGTAGTCACAGAAAGCACGGGTTTGAAGACAAGGATCAGGGTGTAATGTTTTTCGAAATAATCAGAATATTACGCCACCACAAACCTAGGGCGGTTTTTCTTGAGAATGTTTCCAACTTTGAAAGACATGACAAGGGTAACACCCTGAGAATAGTCAGAGAAGAATTGGAGGCCTTGGGCTATACACTGAGCACGAAAGTTATTGATGCCTCCTTACTGGTCCCGCACAGAAGAAAGCGTATTTATATGGTTGCACTGAAGGAATCAGCATTCCGATTTCCTGAGATAGAGCAGAAACAGCATTGTTTATCCGACATTCTGGAAAAAAGAGTTCCGGACACCTACACCATTAGTGATTTACTCTGGAAGTCCCATCAGGAAAGGACAATCAGAAACAAAAAGAAAGGAAACGGTTTCGCTCATTATCTGATTGATCCGAAGGGAGTAGCAAACACTTTGACCTCCAGGTACGGTAAGGACGGCCGGGAAAACCTGGTTCCGCAGAAGGATAAGAATCCACGGATGCTGACTCCCCGTGAGTGCGCGCGCCTTATGGGATTCCCCGAATCCTTCATATTGCCGGCTACAAAAACGCCCGCTTATAGACAATTCGGGAACTCAGTCTGTGTACCGATTATTAAAACCCTGGCTACTTCATTGAAGAAACAGCTTAAAAATGAGGTTTCTGCAAGCACTAGACTAAGGAAAAGAAGAGAAACAAAATCCGGAAATAGGCAATACAAAAACTATAACCCAGGAAGCCAACCTGTTTATCCGGCGATTTCTTTAATCCAGTCAGACATAAATCCGACTTCAGAATTATCCAGTGTCCCCACTACCAAGCCTCTATCCAGGTAGCGGTTCATAATCTCACACGATGTTTCAGGAAGCATAGCGCAGGCATGGCATGCGGCCAAGTTCATTGATTGGAAACCCTGTCCGTTTGATTCTATACAAAGCGGATCAGAGGAACACCATTTTGCCGATGATACCGCCTCAAATAGCGTCTTAGGGAAAAAGTCTGCTTTACCTTGCCTGACTAAACCACCCATTGTACCTTCCGAATCTCCATCTGCTGTATAAATGAGGATTCCGGACATTCTGTTTTCGTCCTGAGATGAAGAACAATATACTCTTTCCCGCAAAGCAGAACTACTGTATCCGCATTCAAAGCTAAGTTGTCTGATTAATAGGTGAGATATCGTGTGCAGCAATATATATTCAGGAGTCATTAAATCAACGGTAGCAAAAACATCAGGATGCTTTCTGAAACGTTCTATCAAGAGCCTGCTTCTTTCCTGAACTTCAGGTTTCGATGACCATTCCTTTAACTTTTCAGGATCAAAGTCAAGAAAGATTCCTTCCCCTCTTACTTCGAAACCGGGACGCCATCTGACCGATCTGTCATCGGAGACAGACACTTCCTCGGTTTTTTCTGCTGATCCTTCTTCAGGCTCACCTGTTGAATATTCCGGCGGTCTGATCCGAGCAAATCCTGTTTGCACCCTTATTTCTCTTAGTCTCTTCACCAGGACAACTTTATTAAGCTGCGGGATTCCGTATTTATCACCGGAAATAGGTTCAATTTCAAAGTCAGGTTCATTGCAACCTTTTCCTATAAAAGCCCTATACTCGTCATACCTGTATTGTTCTTCGGATCTTTCAGTTTGACCGTTAAGTTCACCTTCTTCCATTTCCCTGATCGCATCCAGAACGGCTGTTAGCTTTTCTTCAATTTCATCCGCAACCAGAGCTGCAACAGTTTTAACATCAAGTCCGCCCTCCTGAGATTCATACACCTGCCATGCCCTGGTATTCGAAATTTTCGTCTTAAGACTATCGGAAGTAAAAGGCGGGATGAGAATAGAACTTTTTACGATCGGAAAGTGTACATTTGTCCCACCTCTCAATAAACCGGTTAACTCTTCACCACAGCCTTCCTCCCACTTATTAACCCATGGTTTTGATCCTTTACATCTCACCACGGCCGATAATAGTTGTTTATTAAATGCTCCTCTCATACTTCTTTTTTCTTTGCAGGTTTTGCAGGAGATGGTAATTCCGGCCAATGAAGCAGATCTTCCGCTTTCGCCGTATTTCAGATCAGGTTTTGGGCACGACTTATCGGAATGAACCCATTCAACGTAGGGAAAATCATCAATGTGACCTTTTCTGCATGCCACTACAAATCTTGAGGGGATTAGGGGTACTGAGCAATTATGACAAAACGGACGCCAATGAAAATCGCGTTCAGGCCGGGCTTTAACAGCTAACTCCTCCCATTCAGAAATCGTTTTTAATGCTCCGCAGGATCTGCACCTCATCCATCTCGGAAACCTTATCACCCTGATTCCGTCTTTTGACTGATCTGTATCGGGAGGCATGATGAAATACGGAGCGCCTAACTTTCTTTCAAGTCTCGGATCGCTGAGGTGAGGTGCGCCGCGTGTGTCCCATTTTTCAATACCGCACACCATAACCGAAGCATCGGGAAGATCCACTATGGATCCTACCCCGAATACTGTTATTGTTTGACTTCTTCTTAGTGTAGGTTTCGGCATATAAGTTTAACTGTAATCCATACTGACATAGCACTCTGCATCAGTATTTCTTAACGACTGAGGGGTGGCATATATACCTTTTGTTTTATCCCCAGGTCTTCTTAATAAAGGAATTTTTTCGGAATTCCGGATATTCTCATAAGAGATACCTGTTTCCAGCTGCTGCAGCTCTTTTATTCTGTCTACTAAGGCAGATATATCAGCCTCTGCAGTCTCAATTTCGGCGGGGTCAACCACAGATACCCTTGCCAAAATTTTCTGAATTAGTTCCTGCATCTCAGCTGAACCGGCATCAAATTTTGCCAGGGAATCATTCGTTGCATATCCGAGCATATGTCTTATGAGAATAATGAGAACAGCGTGAAGTGCTTTATTGCGTACAGGTGACGAGAACGGGGTGACGCTGGTCGGTTCTACGTACCGGTATAGTGCCTGATGATACTTAATAAATTGCTCGAAATGAGATCTGTCTCTGCTTTTTACCGGACTGTAAAGAGTTACAACCAGCCCGGGATAACTACGTCCGACCCTACTGGAAGCCTGAATATATTCAGAAGTGGTTTTAGGTTGTCCCAGAACCATCATCAATCCCAGCCGGTTAATATCAACACCGACAGAGATCATATTGGTTGCCAGAAGTACATCGATTGCCTCCCGGGACGGATATTTAATCTCAAGCTTCTGTAGTATCTCAGGAATCGTTTCTGCCGGAATCCGGCTCGTAAGTTCTTCTACGGCTTTATCACTGTAGTATCTGGGTTTTACACCAAGGCGGTCTGACAGGCGTTTGGAATATTCTTTGACGTCATCATAAATGATACTTTTGGAAGTGCCAAGTTCGCGGATGCTATTACAGTAAACTACCTGAGTCCAGTACTTATCCTTCACATCATCATCCGCTTCCAGTAACTCCACTCCCTGGATAGAATCCGCAAGCAAACGCACCTGCATGGTTGTAGATGTTTTGCCTGACGGCATCACTCCCACATAAAGTCTCCCTGGTGTGATCTTACTAATTTCGGATTCTTTAGCAAAGAAAGAATCCTCCGAGTTTAATCCGGGTGCAGGAAATTGTCTTACCTGTCTGGCATAGAGTGATCTGCACTGATCCTTGGATCTTCTGATAGTTGCCGTAGATGCAATAATTTTCGGTCTTAAACCTTTACGGCTGCAGAGTAGATCTATTGCCGTCTCATATAGTCCCACCATTGTTCCCAACGAACCGGAAATCAGATGAAGCTCATCCTGAATTATCAGTTCCGGAGAGGGGTTATTATTTCCCTGATTAAGTGCAAAAATTGAAGATGCATCTGCTTTCCAGGCAAGCATTGCAAACTTATCTACAGTTCCGAAAAGTAAAGTAGGGGGTTCCCTGTATATATCTTCATCAACAATCTTTAAAGGCAATCCGTCGTGGAAGTCACAATGTCCATTCGGACACCAGATTTCAAATCTTTTAGGTCCGGTTCTGATTCTGTATCCGAAAGTTCCTCGTCCTTCTTTTCTGACTAGGTGAGTTCCGCACCACGGGCAGTGCAGTACCTGAAAAGGGTTTTTTCCTGATCCGTCACGCTGGCGAAGCAGTTCATCAAGCTTCTCTCCGGCATCTTTAAGAGTATTCGGTGATGAAGCACTTCCAAGCCATTGTCCGATTGTGATCTGTTCTCCTCCCATACCGACATTCCTACGCAATTTTTCACAGGCGCATATAAGTGTGCATGCACGCTGAAATTGTTGAGAAGTTAATAAACGGAGAGTGTAACGCATTAGTACAGTTGTCCCTCCTGAATTATCGGTTCCGGTTCTTCTCATAAAAATAACAAAAGCGGTAAGTGCGAGGTATGCTTCTGTCTTTCCGCCTCCGGTCGGAAACCAGATCAGATCTACCAGGTCCCTATCACCGGATGAGGGATCTGCGATACCGGCAATATTAAGTAGTAAAAAGGCTATCTGAAAAGGACGCCAGACATGATCATTAGTGTTGTAGTTATAGTCAGGTGCATAGTGTTCATCAGGAAAGTGTTTAACCTCCTGCTCTTTACTGTGAACGCGCTGCATAAGCATAGCTTTATTAGCGAGCCTAAAGCAATTCAACACTCTGTCGTTAGTATTCAACAAGTCGATACCTCTACCAATCCTTGATGCTGACTCCCTGCAGAGTCTAATATGCATTTCCGCCGGAACCTTCAGGTGAGGCGGGAGAGTCTCTGATTCCTTATTGAGAGCGGAAATCCACTTCTCATATAACGAATGCAAACCCCTTAAGTCATTAATTACCATGGCTTTTTCGTCATCGGCAAAATGTCTCATTGAAAGATCGGGGTAATTTTCCTCTGAAGCTTTCAATCCGAAATCTACCTGAGGAATGATATAACTTGGTAAATGGTCAGTCATTACCTCAGTAGCAAAACCCTCATTCTTTCCGGCTTTCCAGGAGGCTGACGTACCGTGTCCTGTAGCAAAAAAGTTTTTATTTCTGTAAAGCAGTTGAAGTGACTTTTCTTCCGGATCAGAACCTTCAAAATAATTCTTATCCCTGAATGGGTGAAACACCGGTTTTCCGCTATCACTACTCAGTTTTAATGCAATCTGATAATAAGATTTTTCATTATCGAGCTGGCGGACAGCTGTTTCCTCATTAACCACCGTTGCGGTACAGATTAGCAGGTCTGTTCCCGGATCGGTTTTCGACGTAAAAACAACGGCCAGGTGTTCGTCCGGAATACTGTGCCTGCTGTATCCAGCGAGGGGATTTACTTTAATAATGGAATTTACTGGAAGGCGTTTCCACCCCTGATCAGCAAGATTTGATAGCCGGTAAAGGCCATCCCTTAGTGTACCTTTTTCCGTTAAATTCAATAGCCTGTTTCTGGTTTCAGGGTCAATAGGTTTTTTCAGTACGATCCGGCCGTCACTGTATGAGATGTATCCGGAAAAGAACTCATCAGCCGGTAATTCAGACGCTTTAGGAGCAGGAACCGAAACAGGGAAATCTGCAGGCTGGATCCGCTGATACTTTCCGGCAGACAGGTCAATCTTTAATTCCTTACAGTGTTTATCAACGATAAAACTTAGACCCATGGCTGAAGGGTAAAAAGAGCTTGTCTGTTCAATTAACCCTTCCGCTTCTTCGTCGTCAATAGGACGATCGTCTCCTGCCTGTAGACTTCTCTCGGCATGTACTTCGGAATCTGCCTGTTCCTCTGCTTTTTCTTTCGGGAAAAGAACACCGGCTGAATAGCGCGTTGTCGGTGCCTCCGGAATAATCTCGTTTTCCGATTCCGGCCCGATCAGATCGTCATATATTGTTTTCAGAAGCCCGTCACGGGCTTTTTGATAACTATTCATAACTGGTTCAATTTTACTTTACTTTTCCCGAAACCACATCAGAGAAGTGGGTTTCATAAATAATCTTTTGTTTTTTATCAGCTGATACTATCAGAAGAGATCTGGGACGGGTATAGCCGACGTAGTTAATTGTTCTTGCCTCCTCCGAGTTTAGGTCTTCAATATCCGTCAGGATTACAATTGTGTTCTCCATACCTTTATAGGCGTGTATAGTGCTACAGCCGATGAGTCCCTTGCTGACTTTATACTTTCCTGATCCCAGGCGGTATATACCTGCGTTAAGTCTGAGTTTCCCGCTGCCGGCCAAAGATTCCAGATATCTCCTCGGGGAAAGAATGGTTATCTCATCTGCGGAGACACCTTCTTTTAACAAATTATTAATTGCCTCTGAAACCTGGTGCGCCTGATCTGATGAACTCATATACCACAGATACTTAACCGGTAAACCCTTTGCTTTCTTTACCTGACCCAAAGGATATCCGGTAACAACTTCTGCCTGTAAAGCAATCGGCATGGTATTTCTGCAGTTCACTGTCAACTGATAGGATGCAGAAAGATCCATTAATTTTTCATAGACTTTCTGATCAAACGCAGAGAACATGTTTCTCTGAACATCACGGTCGATAAAAATTGTCCATCTGCCCTTATGGAAACCATCAGCAAGACACTGATCGAGAGCGGAGGTGTATTTATCAGTCAGAATATCCTGCCCTTCATCAATAATAAGCTCCGTAAACTGTGGCTCTCCCTGCCATGCCTTCACAAAGAGCTCCGGATATGTATCAGTAAACAAAGTCTTTTCGTTGTCGTGTTTTCTCAATTCACCTGTAAAGCCTTTTGAGGATATATGTTCATAGAAAAACTGATGCATTGAGTCAGCCTTAATATGTTCCAGATTTTCCTGCCGGATTACCTCAGTAAGATATGAACCAAGTAGCCGGTTAAAACATAAAAATAATGTTTTTACCCCTTTCGCATTATTCCTTCTGGCTTTCTCAACAGCCAGTACGGTTTTACCCGTGCCTGCCGGTCCGGAAAAAAACAGTCTGGGATTTAACTCCATAGCATCGAGAGCTCTGTATTGCTCAAGCGTAAGACTTAGTATTTGCTCCTCCGACTCATGTAAATCAAGACTGACCGGATAAATAATTTCAAAATCGCGTCTCAGAAAGTCCACAATTTCTAATATTTCATCGGGTCCGAGCATAGTAGCTTTCTGCTGATGTGAAGCCCAGTAGCCGGCAAGCTCGGATATATACTCATTGACAGGTTTAGTCAGATTGCGGCTATCACAGATCATTTCTGTTTCCCATTCCGGAGAAGTAATGTCAAAAACGATATCAGGGAAGATTACCCCGTAACCGAAAACGTGTTCTGTAACTGACCGGCCGAATTTTCTAGATAAATTGTTTCTGATTGAGTAAAGAGCAGTTTTGGCCTGGTTAAACGGTGATTCTTTCTTTTGTGTAATTCTCCCGAACCTATCAGTAAATAGCCAAAGTCCGTTTCTTCTCTGAACCCGTCCGCCCTTTACCTCAATTACAAATATGCCCTCAGATCCGATCAAAAGAAAGTCAATCTCACCCTCTCTCTTGAAAATGTGATTACTCAATCCGAGAGAATGCAGGCAATACCAATCACCCAGTTTCCTGTTGTCGGCGAATAAGCGGAGAATTTTCCTTTCCGCACTACTGGTTTCGTTAGCAATGTATGGAGGTATTAATTTCATAACTAAAATTCAAATAACCTTCCGATTGCTTTTGCAGGCACGCTTAAAGCATCGGGTAGTATTTCCCTGACAGTAACGATTTTTGCTTTACGGGAGTAATCTTCAATTTTTTTTCTTGTCTCCTCATCAATTTCATCATCTTCATCCTGCACTACTGCATTAATAATCCGCCTTACAAGTAGTCTGCCTGTTTGTATATGAAGCGCATGAACTTTGCGGGCAGAAATAATAATCTGGTCCAGATTATGGTTTAATTCGGAATCATCAATGACTTTTGCCAGTACCCTCAGATTACTTTCACTGGGACTTATCAGATCACCATTAACCCATGACTTCAGTGTGCCTATTCCTACCCGGCATCCCGCTGATGATAATTTTGAAGAGAGATTACTTTCATCAATGAAGTTTTCTTTCATATAACTGACAAGAGCAGCGTGCCACTGCTGGGTATCCGAAAAGAGTAATTTATACTGATCTGACTGGCGGAGGATTGCCAACAGTTCCTCAAACATGTCCCGCTGTGATTCAGCAAAAACCAACTCATCACCGGGAATAATGTCTTTCAATTGGCATTTTTCAATCGTTTTGTTATCCCTGTTTAGTTTGTTTAACGCCTGATTTTCCGATACATAAGAATACTGGTTTTCCTCAAACAGTATTCTGCGGACCTCGGTCATGTTCTCTTCACCAAACTCCTGAAGGTGTACCCTGTAGAGTGAGTCAGAAAGCTTTTGTTCAATGTCATCGAGCATCCTTCCCATGTCAGTATCACTATACGTTGTTTCATTTTCGCTATGAAACCCCTGAGCCTTTCTCAGGAAACTATCAGCATCGCTTTCCGGAGAGGCAGGGTGGGTCTGAAGAACCCTCCCGTAACGCTGATTTTCCTGGGGATAAAGAAGATATATGCATTTTTTGTAAGGGGAAAGAAATAGTTTTGCTGCTATTTGTTTATTTTTCCACCCTGTAACCACCACCGTTTCTTCCGCAGTATTGCCTGTCTCGGATCCTGTAAGAACATTTCCGAATTTACCGGGAAAGAGGTTCGTTACCGCATTGCAGTAATTACCGTCCGGAATTAGCAACGAAAAACCTTTTTTTGTTCCATTCGTACCGGTTAGATCGAGAAGCGCTTTCCATTTAGGATTTTCCTGCTTAATGAGCATGTAAATAAGCTGTATATTTTCCAGTAACTGTTCCCACTCATCCTTTACTTCAAGAGGTACGGAAAAACCATAAGAACTTCTGACTTTCTGTTCCAACGAACTTATTTTTTCATCGAGCCGTAGATCACTGCCCTCATTCAGTGTGCCGATGTAATTGTGATAATCGTCGATCGTTATCGGTAACTGCATCATGCCGTTTACCAATGATATCGACCACCGGAGCAGAACCGCACATTCCGGATCGTCCCTGGTTTTACTGTTAATTTGAGTTATGAGACGGAAGGAACTGTCTATTGCTTCCGCAAGCTCCTGAGACTGACTTACTGTTAATACTTCCGGATCCGATCCACCGATGTAATTCAGAATAAGATTATGCATGGAAACAAGGCTACCGTTATCAACCGAAAGATTATCAGATTTCATACCTTTAAAATCACTTCTTTTCCATATCCAGGCCTGTGCCCCCAGATTTTTCAGAGTCGTAATCTGGTCTTCATCTTCGGCATTCAGTAAACAAATAACCCTACAGGAATCAGAATCGTTTCGGAGTTTCTCCAGACTTCCGAAGTGGGAACGTAATTTTGCCGCGCCATCTACAATGATAAGTTTAATTGAGTCATTCTCCAGAGCTATATCAACAGCCTGGTCCAGATTGGATACCAAACCGCCTGTAGGCTCCCTTCTCAGGGGATTGCTTCCGATAGGAACAAATTCCCTACCGGAAATATAGTCGGCTACAGGAAAAACAGCAGTTAACGGATCACCACCAAGGTATGTATCGGAAATTTCTTCCTTCAACTGAGTCTTGTTTTTTGTTACAAAAAGCATCTTTGATTTCTGAAAGGCTAATAACCCTCCTGGTGGCAGATTCAGAATTTTTTCGAGCCGCTCTCCGGATATTTCCGCCTGTCTCTTATTTTTTATAGTTACTGCCTGGCTATAAGGCTGAATTGTCCACTGAAACCTGAGCGGAATCCCGTGCGTAACCGGAGAGTCAGACTTTACATCCTCCCGAACTATATGACGGGTAATACCGTCAGAACCTTTTTCTATACCAAGATATATACCCGGTACTGTAGTTCTGCCGTTAATCAGCGCAACTGTATCTCCGATCTTAATGCCGGAAAGTACTTCTGGATCTTCCGCCAGAAGATCTCTCTTGAGAAGCGAAAGTAATCCTTCGATAAATGAAATAGGGGCAATTGTCGGATCAACCGGGTTAACGATTAAAAGGAAATTATCAGTACTGCCTATCAGGTGTTCCAGTATCAATGAAACATTAATCCGGTCGAACTCTGTTTTACCATAGTCAGTATTACAGATCGAAATCGGTAGTTCCCAAAATTCAGGGAATTCTTTTCTGACATCCTGAACTAAGTTAGTCATGTCCGGCATAATAATTTATTAAGTGTTTTAGGCATTGTTTTCGGAATTTTTATTACTGATAAACTTTTCAATATCTTCTTTTCTATAACGCCTGACTTTTTTCACCCCTATTCTCACTGCCTTCAGTACTCCTTTTTTATCCCACAAACGGAGGGTATTGGGGTGGACTTTAAGAATTCCGGCGGTTTCGTGCAAAGTAAGAAGTTCTTCCATAATTTTTTACTTAACAACTGACACCAATAGAATACAAGAGATACCAATAGTTTTCAACAGATATTAACACTTAATGACTAGAGTTTAGGTTGCAGGATCGGTACCCTAAAAGGGTAAATAAAACCGCCTAACGAAGCTATCGGGGCTTAGGTTTCTCTATTTTTCAAGAAGTAGATAAACCCAAGCCCCGTTTTTGTTGCCTAAATTCTTATGTCAAAACCCGAAGTTAAAGAAGTAAAAATCACCAAGACAGCCAGATATCAACCTTCAGAGCGTGAGCAGGAGCTTCTGACTAAATGGAAAGCTAGATTCAAACGTGCCAAGGAGTTTCGGGATCCGTATCAAGCCAAATGGCTACGGATGTACAGACTTTATCGAGCCTATCAACACAAACAAAACTACGCTTACAACACCCGTCTCATGCCTCCGATCGCTTTTGAAATAGTCAAAACTGTTGTATCCAGGCTGGCCACGGCAAAACGCAAAACAAGAGTCATCCCAAGAGAAAAAGCAGATATTCAATCGACATCCCTCGGATCTTGGGCCGATTTAGTGAATTATGACTTTGACATCATCGAGTTAGCAAAGAAGCTGCCCAACTGGATTGAGTCATCAGTTTTGTACGGGAACGGGATAGTTAAGCTTGCTTGGAAAATAATTAACAGAAAACGGTCAAACGGCTCAATAAAAACTATTTACGATGACCCCACCATGATTCTCTGTGACTTGTGGGATTTTCTACCTGCTCCGGAAACTGAAGACCTCCAGGAAGGATGTCCCTGGCTTATTCACCGTATTGTTAAACCAAAAGAAAAGATTACTAAAGAAGAAGAAAAACGGGGTGATAACAAAATCTACAAGAATCTTGAGTTTTGTGAGCCTAAAGTAGTTGAGGACTGGAAGAAAGAGCGCTACGAGATTAACACCAAGAAAATGTCCCAAATTGATGGCGATATCAAAAAAGCTGAAACGGGCGAGCAAAAAGTGCTTCAGGTCAAAAATGATCAGGAAAAACAACTGGAACTCTGGGAGTGCTGGGACTACGAAGAGGATCAGCTGATAGTGATCGCCAATGGTGAAGTAGTTATTCGCGATGACGAGAATCCTTATCTTGATGTTAACAACGGCCACATTTTTGTGGATCTTCCTGATATGTCACTCCTTTGGGAATTCTGGGCAACCGGCCACGTTGAACCCGTTGAAAGTACAATCATGGAAATTTCTGACCTACGGAACCAAAGAATGGATGATGTGGTGTTAATGCTCGACCCAGTGGTAAAAATCCGCAAGGATACCGGCATTACCAAAAATGACATCATTTTCTCTCCAGGGGCAGTTTGGGAACTACGAAAAATGGATGACGTGGTGATTGAACGACCGCCAGACATTAGCTTAATGGGCGTCAACGAAGACAAGTTGCTCCGTGATGAAATCTCAAGAACTCTTGCCCTAGGAGAATACTTGCAGGGATTACCACAATCATCCGGTGAGCCACTTGGCAAAGTAGCAATGCTGTTAGGTCAGAGCAATCTAAGACTAAGCATGAATGCCCAAAACATTTCAAATGCTCTAACCGTTGTAGCAAACATTCTTATTCAGCTTAACCGTGAATTTATCGGAGAAGACAAACTCTATCGCATTGTTGGCAATAGTGTCGACTTTAAGGAGTTCAAGTCTGAGGATAAGAAAATCCAGGTAGACGCGATTGTTGAAGTTGAGCCGGTCATCCCACCGGATAAGCAGGCCAGACTTAACCAGATATTGCTTCTTTATGACAAATTCATAGCTCAGGATAAACCTGATCCAAATAGTGTGGCTGATGTAAAACGTTGGTTAGTCCGCAAGCGTGCTCTACAGAAAATGATTCTGGAGGAACTCGACCTCGACCAGTATGTCGACATTCTCCTTGGACCGGAAGTAGCTAAAATTGAGGAAGAAACCGAAGAAGTATTACCAAAAGGGGCGCCGGTAGCCCCTGTAGCGCCTTTTGAGAGGGATTTACCACCTCAGCCGACTAGTTCACCATCCAAATCAACAAACAACAAGATTCGGCAGTTAATAGGTAAAATTCCGCTCCTTGGCAAGGCATTGAGTTCTTAGTGGTAAATTTTTGCCTGAAGTCGTGTTACTTCTTTTGTATTTGTTTCCAGAGCCAAACACCCAAGAGTACTAAATCAACCAAAACGATGATTGTAAAGAGACTTCCGAAAAGTCCGAATCCTCCCATCATACCTCCATATCGGCCAAAACCCATCATAAATGGTCACCTCCTTTTATTATTGCCTCCGTCTGTTTTGGAGGACATTTTGTATCTGCATAGGAACAAAAGACACAGCAAACACCTTCTTTGGGTTTCAACATGTCGCCGCAATTCTGACATTTATAAAAATGCTGGCAGGCATCAGTTGGCATCTCGGCCTCCTGTGTCGTGTGGCAATTGGGACAAGTAAGATGTGCTTTTGTAACAACTTGATTCATAAGCCAAGCAGATCACTTCTGACTTTCCAAGTATATTTTCAAATTTATTCCCTCTTCCCGGATGTGCTTTCTGGCAGCAGCCGGTTCTACGAACAGGTTTGCAAGTCTATCAAGAATTCCGTATTTATCCCCATACTCGACATACGCAATCAGTCTCGATTTATTATCCGAAATTTTTTCTATCTGAAAATAGCCTTTTCCGGTTTTCAGTAGCGAGAAAGGGAAAGCCGGCTTATATTCTATATATTCGTTCGTCTTAATATCCGTAACTCTTGCAATCAGGTACAGGGGAAAGCCGCCGATACGTTCCAGAAAATGAAATACACAACCCTTCTTTGATAATGTTCCTGAAATTGTTTTGCAGAAAACGTGGTCTTTGTGGTGCCATGTTTTGTAAAGCAGATCAATATGGGTTAAAAATCCGAAAACTGATTTGGCAGGAGCATTAATAAAAGTTTCTTCTTTTAGTGTAATCATATTCTTATTTTCTCTTATCGGACATTACTTTTGAATAGGTTCCGCGTTATTATCCGACGGTGCCTGTGGCTTGGGAATCTTTTTTAATGTTCTCGTATAAATCACCACTTTTGCATCCTTCATAAGTTTTGAGGAAAGCTGCTCGGAAAGCTGTGCGTGCTTCTCCTGAGTCAGACGTTCTTTAATAAATTCCTTCGAGTCTTCAAAGCTCAATTGTTCCGGCTCCGAACGGTCAAGGACTTCAACGATATAGATGTAGCCATTGGCCTCAAACGGCGTACCGATTTCTCCTTTGGGAATAGCCTGAACCTGCTCATGATATTGATGTTTAACAATTTCTCCCATAAGATCCATTTCTTCCTCAACCCATTCTGTTACCTCGCCCCCCTTATCTTTGGTTTCTTCGTCTTCCGAATATTGCTTGGCAACAGAGGCAAAATCCTCTCCTTTTTTTAGTGGACCGGGAACGAGCTTTTTATATGCTTCGTTAGCTTTGTCGAAGGCTTTTTTATGCTCATCGTCGGTTGCGTTATCAGAGCCACCCGCACGGATGACAATCTGGCGGACTCTTGACTTAGCAGGTTTTATAAATTGTGATTTATTACGGTTGTAGTAATCCTCGATTTCTTTATCTTCGATTTTAATTTTCTCATCGACTTCCTCCTGTTCAAGCATCTGAGCCAGGACTTTCAGGCGCATCTCATCTTTGCGCTCCTTTGTTTCAGTCTGGGATACCTGGCTTAAACTGTCTTCGTATAACAGCAGGCGCTCGATAATTTTCTCAACCAGTGCCTGCTTACCTTCAGTGCCGGCATATGAAGACAGAAACGAAAGCGGTAGTTCCTGATATTCTTCCCAGAATTCACCCAAAGTAAACCGTTTACCGTTGACGGTAAAGAGTGTCCTGTCGGCATTATCGGTATAGTATTTCTTTTCCGTCTCGATCAGGACTGCCGTTTGCACCTGTGAGCGGACTTCCTCAAAACTCTGCTGCCGTTCCGGCTGTTTGGAACTAAGTCTGGCAATAACAAATGCGTCTTTGTCGGCAATAACATCGCTTATCTGCTCCGGATCCAGCCGGAAGATAGCTTCTTCATAACCAGGATCGTTTTCTCCTTTTGTCCTGGTTACTCCGGTCTGGGGAAGCGGAGAGCCGGTTATTTCCTGATACACCTGACCGAAGTCGCTTCCGGAGCGGATTTTGGATAAAGTCTGTTCGGCTTTTTCTTTAGCCTTCTTTTCATCAGTGCCTTTCGGAATGCGGATTTCGTAAACAACGGCTTGGGCTTTGACTAGATATTTATCTTTATTGGCATCATAGTAGTTACGCAGTTCCCAGTCGGCAGGGTCAGGAATAGCCAACACTGCCGGATCGCGGGTAATTGAGGCTCTATTTTTCAGGCCGGTAATGTAGTTCTGGACAAACTGATCTTCCTTTTCGCTTTGCAGCTTCGTTTTTATTTCCTCACGTACGTCGGTCAGCGTTTTATCTCCGAAATCTTTTCTGTTGGCATCATAGTAGGCGCCGATATCACCCTCAGTTACTCCGAGTTGCCCTTTGTGCATCTGGGCATGAAGTTCATTCAGGTTTATTTCCTCAGTGATATGCTTCATCACATGGGAAAATTCTTTATCCTGGTCGGGTTTGCGGGTAGCCTGCCAGCGTTTGACGATTTCATCGGTGATCATTTCCTGGACGATCAGTGCATACCCTTGGGGAGACTTTAGCTGCTTTTGCGTTTCTTCGTCCTCAACAAGTGAAACCAGGTGTTTTTCAACATCTTCAATGGTGATTCTACCCCCGTCATATGCGGCAACGACGTCGGGAGCGGGCGGCCAGGGAGCAAAAATGTCTTCACGGAATCTGAAAACAAGGAAAGCGAGAACCACAATGACACCCAAAATAATTTTCTTCTTTTTAGATAAGTGAATTTTGGGTAGAGGTAACCGTAATGGCTTACTTTCAGGCGGTTGCTCTCCGGCTTTTGTGGGTTCTATGGATTGTTCCGGATGAACTTCCTGAGGAGTAATTTCCTTCGGAATATCAACAACCTCCTTATCAAGTGTCTTTTTCCCGGATTGAATCCGCTCCGGTTTTTTTGGCAGAGGTTTCTGCTTCCGATCACCACCGGAAAAACCCAGAGACTGCCGGATGTCAGTAAATACCTGACCCCAGCCCTCACCGGATTTGTCTTTAGCGGCTGCTTTCGGTTTGTGGTGGGAAGACATTGACTTTTGTTTCATTTCCTTCCAGTAATTTTAGATTAACCCGTTCTCCCGGTTTAACAATATACGTAACGATTCTGGGAAATATTTTCTCCATCCGTTCCAGGTACAGCCGGAAGCGAGTGACCTGCTCTCCGTAAATACTGCTGTTGGTTCTGTACTGCGTCAAAATCTCATTGAAGGCCACCGCTGAACCGCTGGCTTCATTGATTTGCGCAGTCGCTGAACTGCTGGCTTCGGTGATGAGCTTCTGCGCCTGACCACGGGCTTCCGGAATGACACTGTTTTTATACCCTTCGGCTTCATTGACAGTCTTGCTTTTATCCTCTCTAGCGCTTGAGACGTCACGGAACGCGTCAGCTACTTCGTCCGGCGGATAGGCCTTTTGAAAATTAACGCTGACCACAGCCAGACCGCTGTTATACCCGTCAAGCAGGGTCTGTGTCTCTTTCTGCAGCCGGTTCAAAACACTCTGGCGCTCCGAGGTAAGGATGTTATCAACAGCTGTCTCTGCGCTCACTTTGGTCACTGCCGCCCGTACGGCATCCCGGACAATCTGATACGGCGCATAGTCAATATTAAACAAATAATCGGCGGGTTCCCTGATCTGGTACTGGACAATGACCTCGTAATCAACAATATTAGTGTCCCCGCTTAACACCTGCAATTTACCCGGTTGTTCGGGATGTTTGGGATGCTCCGGTTCGGGGCTCAGGAGGCCGACGCTTTCGCGTCTGACTTCGGAAACATTCACAATGGTTTCGCGGTCAACCGGCCACGGCAGACGATAATGCAGACCTTCCGATACTTTGGGACTGACTACTTTGCCGAAACGGGTAACTACCGCCGCTTCTCCGGGTTTAACGATATAAATGCCGGAAAGAAAATAAACGGCCACAATAATTTTGACAATATTCCCGGAAATATAGCGGGCATTGACGTGGGCAAAGGCCTGTTTGATGTCAGCCAGGGATGATGATCCGTCGGCTGACCGGATTTTGGCCATAACAGACTGAATCAACCGCACCAGTATACCGACAACCGTGAGTATGCGTTTGGTGATCTCTGCTAACAGTTGTTTTATTTTGTTCATTTGTTCCATATAAAGATACCGACACTTCTTTACTTATCTTTCTTCACGATTTCAGTGCTTCATCTCAATCCGCTTACGGATTGAGATATTTTAAGAGCTCTGAATCTGAAGGAAGAATAAGCGTTGTGCCCTGATTTATGACCTTGTCGTATGACTCAAGCGTACGCAGGAACTGGTAAAATGCCGGATCCTTACCAAATGCCTGAGCATAAATCCGGATTGCCTGAGCCTCACCCTCTCCCTTAATCCGGTTTGATTCTTCCTGGGCTTTAGACAAAAGAGTGGTTTTCTCGGCATCTGCTTCGGCTCTGATCTTTGTTGCTTCTTCAGTACCCTCAGAGCGCAGCTGCCTGGCTATCTGCTGGCGTTCTGCGCGCATACGCTGAAATACGCTTTGTCTGTTTGCCTCAGGGAAGTTAAGCTGTTTGAGCCGCACATCGGCAACTTTAAAACCGTACGAGCGTGTACGCTCATCTGTTTGCTTGGTAAGACCCGCAAGCATTTCATCCAGCTTCATCTGGCTTTGGTCGGTAGTGACCAGATTAGTCAACTCATACTGCGACAGTGCCACTCCGAGCTCGGACGTGAGAATATCGGATAGTCGTGATGATGCTCCCTGGGCATCTCTGACACTTTTGAAAAACTGTACCGGGTCATCTATCTGCCAGGTGGCATAGGCTTCTACTAAAATATTTTTCTTGTCCTTGGTCAGAAACTCCGTTTCGGTCAGATTATGGACCTGGATCCTTTTATCAAGTTTGATGAGATTTTGCAGCGGATCGGGAAGCTTGACATACAACCCCGGCTCTTTAATGGCGCGGACGGGACTGCCGAACTGTGAAACGATAGCGTATTGTGTCGCGTCTACCTGAAACGCAACCAAAGTTGAAAGAATCAGTAAAATTCCGACTCCTAAACCAATTAACATTTTCGGCTGACGCAGCATCTGCCAACTGATTCTGCTTCTTGCCTGATCTATGAATGATGATTGTGTTCTGTTTCTCATAAATTCACCTCCTTTACGGCTGGGCAGTTTTTCCATTAGTAATCCACAAATCGGTGGAATTAGTTTCCACCCGCGGATCGAGAATGTATTTTTTAATGTTTGGCAATACTTTTTCCAGAGACTCAAGGTATAAGCGGGTACGGGTAACCTGGGGAGCATTCTGGTAGGCAGTGAGTTTTTTACTGAAACGTTCTGCTTCACCGGTGGCAAGCGCGATCTTACTGGCTTTTTCCGCTTCTGCAGTGGTCACCTGTTTAGTAGCTTCTCCCCGGGCAACAGCGACTGTTTCGTTTTTATACGCCAGGGCTTCATTCATATATGTGTTTTTGTCTTCTCTAGCACTGGCCACATCCAAAAATGCGTCAGCTACTTCGCCCGGCGGAGTCACCGAAAGCAGTTGAACATTGGTTACTTTTATTCCGGTGTTATGTTCTTTGAGTAAATTTTGCGTCCCGCTCGTAGTTTGTGCCAAGATCGCACTTCTTGAAGCGGTTAACAAATCGTCGACACCTCTTTGAGCAACCGCGGCTCTAAACGCTGTTTCCGTCTCTTTGGCAAGTAAATTTTCCGGATTTTGGATGCTAAAAAGATAATCGGCGGGATTCGTAATCGTATACTGAACTGTTAATTTGGTATTAATAAGGTTCGTGTCACCGGTAAGCACTAAAGATGCGTCCGTCTGAACCTGGCGCACTTCGTCCACATTGACTCTGGCTATGGTATCAACCAGAGGAACCCGGGCATGCAGCCCTGGCCCGAACGAACCGACAACTTTTCCGAATCTGGAAACAACGGCCTGTTCGCCCATGGGAACGGTATAGACACCGGAAAGCAGGATAAAAAGAACCGCAATTCCTCCGAGGTACGCGAGCATCCGCTTATTATGCAAAAAGGCCAGATGATGGTGTCCTTCAATATGATTGGGTAATGCCTGTTTGGTCCGCAGGGCATGAATGGCTGACTCGGCAATTTCCCAGCCGGAAGTAACGATCAGAACAATCACAAATATCGCGGCCAGTTTATCCAGAGCAGGAAACCCAACGGCAGCAGCAATAAGCCCTACAACGACAAGAACCGAAGCATACAGATCCATCCGCGAATGATATCCGCTGGCAATAAGGGAAAGGGAATTGGTGGCACGACCAACGAACTCTTTGTACCTTGCAGTGAAGTAGGTAATGGCTATAGTTAAAAATGCCCCGATGGTCACCAGCCAGATATTTCTGAGATCAGGTGTTTCTGAGGCGCCGGTTACTTCCCGGAAAATATCCAGCGCCGAGAAAAACATCAGACCGGAGACGATCAGGGCAACGATATTTTCAATTGTTCCCGCCTGCAACCGACGTCTGGCTTCCCAGGCCGCAGATAAAAGCCCTAAAAGTACAAAGACGGAAACAAAGACATCCCCGACAGAATGCCAGGCACTGGCTTTAAGTGATAAACTACCCGATGAGGAAGCGAGGAAAAACTTGAGAAGGACGAGAATTACATTAGCAACAATGGTGACGACAATGGTTTTTTCTTTCCGGTTCATAGTTAGGTAATATGAAATCTCTGGGCAGCACAATAACTTATTATTTTACTACAAATTGTAGGAGATTTATCGGCTGAATTCAAGAGGTTGAAGTATCAGCAGTTTACCAAAATTTAAAACCCTTAAGTATCCGTTCATAAACCCGGTAGGGTTTGGGGCCGACTAAACCTTTACCGTTTATTAACACCAGCGGCGTGCCGTAGATATTGGTTTTCTCAAGCTCAATCCGTTGCGCAACGACGGCCGCCTGGGTTTGGGGAGACTGACTGCAGGCATTGATTGCTGCCACATCATACCCCAACTCGCCAAGGATTTTTTCTACAAATTCTTTTTTGGAAATATCTTCCTTGGAGTTGGCAAAGAGTCTATCGTTTAACTGCCAGTATTTATTCTGATCCTGGTTATACGCACAGTAGCCGATCGGGAGGAGATACAGCATTTCCTCTTTGATGGGATAATGGGCAAAAGTGTAGTTAACCTGATTTTCAGAAATAAGTTTCTGGATAAGCGGGTATGCTTTTCTGGTATAGTCGCAGCTGTAACAACCAATGAGCACTACCGAATCCTTGACCCCTTTATCAACAGTTGGGAAAAGACTTAGATCAACGTTGGCAAGAGTCACCTTGCTCTCATCTCCAGCTCCGTCTACACAACTGCCGCCGGTCTGAGAAACTTTATTGTTTTCTCCTTTAGGATCCAGAGCGCAAAAGCCCGTTTTATTAAGTCCGTTACAGCTGCCGTACATGTAATAGTTGTACAATCCTTTGCCTGTCCAGAAAATGCTCGCAACGGTCGTGATAAACAAGATCCAGGAAAGCAACTCAAAGTGTCTGTTGACTATCCTGGCTGCAACAGCAGAACGGGAAAGTAGTGTCCCTACCAACTGTGCTTTCATCTTTTCTTTAAACCCTGTGGTGCAGGGACGAAGTGTGATCCGCCTAAAAACGCAATCAAAAGCCTCCCTGGCCAACCGCCGGTGAGAGGCGCTGAATATGCTGATAATTGATAAAGCGATAAACGCTAAAATACAAAACATAGGTTCAGAGAATGCTTATTACCTTCCGTAATTCCTTAACAAAAAGTTCAGCTTCTTCAAGCGTGTTATAAAAATAAACGGATGCCCGTACTGAACCGGGAATCTTTCTGTCCGCAAACCATGAATGGACACAATGCTGACCCGAGCGAACCATAATCTTTGAGGAGGAATCAAGCATCAAAGCTATCTGATGGTGGTCAATGCCCGGAATATAAAAAGAAATAATCCCGCTTCTTTCTTTCGGGTCAGAAGGGCCCAGAATAACCAGGTTAGGAATTTTCTGCAGTTCCTCCGTTATGTAGCTATTCAGTGCATATTCCTGTTTCTGAATTTCAGCAATGCCCACGCTTTCAAGATATGAAACGGCTTCGCCTAATCCGATAATGCCGGCATAATCCTGCAGCCCTGCCTCAAATTTTTCCGGCGGCGGAAGAAACTCGCACGATTCATACGTTGACGAAGAAACAGTATCACCCCCGACCAAAAACGGTGACAGTGTTTCCAAAAGTTTGTATTTACCATATAACACCCCAGTGCCCGAAGGTCCCAGTATCTTATGACCGGAAAATGCCAGAAAATCAACATCCAGCTTCTGCACGCCAATTACCTGATGCGGAACCGCCTGGGCAGCATCAAACAACACGAGAGCTCCGTGTTGGTGAGCCAGACGGACAATTTCGTCAGCCGGAATCGTCACTCCGTCCAGGTTGGATGTCATGCCCAAGCTCACCAGTTTTACGCCGTTACCTAACGCCTGTGTGTAGGCGTCCAGGTCAAACGTGTTATCGTCTCTCGATCGCACAATCCGGTGAATAATCCCTGCTTTATTGTGCAGCATCTGCCAGGGAACAAGGTTTGAGTTATGCTCTTTATCGGAAGTCAGGACTACGTCACCTTCTTTGAGATTTAAAGTGTTTGCTACGAGATTAATTCCTTCGGTGGTATTTCTGGTAAAAACGATTTCTTCTTTCCGTTTGGCACGCAGGAATTTGGCAACTCTCGCCCGCGCATCATCACACTTTTGGGTAACCTTGGCAGCCAAATGGTGGTTGCTTCTTCCTGCACAAGCAGAATACTCACGATAGTATTCTGTGACTGCATCAATCACGGATTGAGGACGCAGGCTCTGGCAGGCATTGTCAAAATAGACGCCCTTTTCTGAAAGCACCGGAAAATCGTGTCTGATTTTTGTTATATCCATAATTAGTTCTTTTGAGTATCGAAATTAAATAATCGTAAACTGTTGGCCACAACCAGAACGGTAACCCCAACGTCAGCAAAAATGGCTAAGGCTAAACTACTCTTTCCTACCAGGGCCAGTGCCAGGAATATTGCTTTAACCGCAATTGCCGCGCCGGTATTAATGCGGATCGTACTGCCCGAGACTCTGCCTAGTTTCACTAAGAAAGGAATGAGTCCGAGATTATTATTCATGAGAGCAATATCGGCATTCTCGACTGCGACTTCTGAACCGATCGCTCCCATGGCGATACCGACAGAAGCGGTTGAGAGTGACGGCGCGTCATTGACCCCATCACCGACCATGGCCACGTCTTTGTGTTTATTAACGAGGTTTTTCAATTGAATGACTTTCTCATCAGGCAAAAGCTTGGCGTGAACTTCATCAATACCGACTTCTTTGGCGACGTAGCCGGCAGCTGACGCATTGTCGCCGGTAAGAATAGCGGTCTTAACTTTCAGCTTATGCAATTCCCTGACAGCACCAGAACTTTCCGGCCTGATCTCATCGACAATTCCTAAAATACCTTTGAGCTTTTTGTCATCGCTGATGATAATGGCGGTTTTCCCTTCTTTCTCAAACCGTTCCACAATATCAACAGCCCGTTTATCTACCTTGTGTTCCTCCATCACAAACTGCAGCGTCCCTATACAGTGGTGTTTATCAACACAGACCAGACACTCACCGGAAATACCTTTGCCCAGGATTGCCTTGAAGTTAGCATATTCGTGATCTTTGATATCGGGGAAACTTTTTGAACTCTCAACAATACTTCTGGCAATCGGGTGTTCTGAGAAGGCCTCTGCTCCGGCCACACAGGCCAAAAGTTCACCTTTGGAATACCCGTTCAGGGGAATAACGTCAGAAACGATAGGCTCGCCTTTCGTGAGCGTTCTGGTTTTGTCAAAGGCAACAGCCTTAATTCTGCCCATTTCCTCCAGAAACTGACCGCCTTTAATCAGGATTCCGCGTTTGGTGGCGTTGCCAATAGCAGAAAAGATTGTGATCGGGGTGGAAATAACCAGCGCGCATGGACAGGCAATCAGAAGTATGGTTAGGCTTTGGGCAAACCACGGGGTAAACGGCTGACGTAAAAACAGTACAGGTATTACAGTCAGTAAAGCAGCAAAAACTAAGACCCCCGGTGTGTAGTAAGATGCGAATTTTTCGATAAACTTAGCGGCCTGGGATTTCCGTTCTGCCGCCTGAAAGGTCAGATCCACGATTTTAGCCAGCGTCGTATCCTTGGAGGTTTTGGTGACTTTGATTTCCAGGTATCCCTGACTGTTTAAAGTTCCGGCAAATACCAATTCGCCCTCGTATTTATTTTTTGGCAGCGGCTCTCCGGTGATACTGCTTTCATCAACCAGGGATTCACCTTTTACTACCACTCCGTCCAGTGGAATATAATCACCCGGTTTGACCACCACAATATCGTTGACCGTTATTTTTTCTATCGGCGTTTTAGTTTCCTGCCCCTTAAGTAACGCCGTTTTGGGAGCTTTCTCAACCAACTCTTCCAGGGCATTCTGGCTTCTTTCGATACCGAATTCTTCCAGAGCTTCACTAACGGCAAACAGAACGATAATAATGACGGCTTCTTCCAGTTCGCCCAGGTAGACTGCCCCAAAGGTGGCTACAGTCATTAAGAGGTTAATATTGGAGAACCTGAGTCTGACCAGACTTTGCAGACCACCTACAATGACATCGCGGCCGAAAAAGAAAATGATGGCTGCAAACAGAGGATACTCGACAAATTTGGGCAGATGAACCGAAAAAAGTGATAGGATTTCAAGAGGAATAATGAGAAGGAGAGTGGCTGCTAGCCGTCTGAATTTGGTTTCTTTGAGAATCTCTGATATAAGCATAATTTTATTGTACCGCGTATTGGTTTCATAGGTCTAAACTATTATTGTTTTAAGTCGCCGATATAGAAACCTTTTAATAACTCTCTGGCCTGAGCCGGATGCGGACCTTTGTTATTGGTTGGGCGTTCGTTAAACAGTGTCGTAGCATCCTTCCCACAACCTCCGATTATTGCCTTGCCACCCGGGTGCTTCGGAATAAACTCAGTCACGTTATAGACTTTGCCCTCAATAGCTAACCAACAATCATTTTCAGAGTTATGAATTGCAATCTCCTCCAACGTGTATGTCTTTGCTGCTTGCGAAGGGCTGCCGGAAATCTGAGATTCCCCCTGAACAGCAGTCGTTGGTGAATTCTGTAAAGTTGAACCTTCAGGCTGAGGGGAAAATTTGGATGGTTTATTGGAAAATAGTGCATATCCACCCAGAAGCAAAATACCGACTACTACTGCACCTATTATTAAAGGATTCGTCGGTTGTTTTGGTTGGTCTGGATTAGTGTTTATATCCATAATTTCCACCTCCTCTCACAAAATCTCTTTCGGCGCCGAAATGAGAGATGAGATAGAATATTCACTGACAATAAATTGCTCGCCATCTGACTGGCGCTTCACCAGATAATCGGATGCACCTTTATAAAACTCGAGGGTTTCCATCTTACCGTCGTATTCAACTGTTAAAATCAGGTTGGGTTGTTTCGGATAGGTGTTTCCACCCGCAGCATCATAAAGAGACTGCGCGGTTAGGCTACTAATTTGAGAAAGAATGGGGTCCACCTTATCTTTTCCGACTTCTTCATTTTTAGAGCCGCCTTTCCATTTATCTCCTTCTTTAGTGAGTATGGTTATCGAGTTTCCTTCTCTGAAAGTAATTTTCGTGGCTTTAGTCTGATCGAAAGCAAGAATGGTTTTGTCGTACCACTCGGATACAGTTGAAGTAACTGACGGATTGTTTTTAAGAAGGTACACAGCGGGGTCATTATCAAACCGGGTATAAATTCCTGATCCGGCGGTTTTTCCGGTAAGCAAGGTGAGCTTGTTATCAAGCTTTATTTGAGTGGCCGTGTCGTCGGTCAGTTCTAATTCTTTGTGGCGCTTATCTGTCTGAGCAATTTGTTCGGGGGCAATTTCGGGAAGCAGGGATGAGAGAAGGCTGTTTACTTTAGCGGTATCTGCCTTTTTGCCGTTTACTTTCCAGGCGTCTCCCTCCTTTTTTAGCTGCACGGATCCGGAGGAATTGCTGATTTCAATTGCAGAAACGGTCTTAGCGCTTACGTCTTTCGTTTTTTGGGCATAGGCTGAAGTCGGCTGCGATAAAGAGGGCGCATACTGTTTAAAAGCCAAAAGGCCTATGAGAACAACAAAAACCGCCAGTAGTAATTTAATATTTTTATTTGACATAGGTTCTTTGTGTGAGTAATTTTCTTCTCCTGAGGTAATAAACGGCAAAGCCGATCACTAGAACCGGAGGAATGAGTAGGTTCCCGTACTGGACAAATAAAACATCAGTAGGCGACCTAAACTCAAAGACTGCCCGCCCTGAAGATTTACTCGGTATTGCTGCCAGGTCCTTGTCGGTAGCCAGATAATCGATGGTGTTTGACAGGAAGGCTACATTGTCGCGGTTGTTGCCCAGGAACTGATCGTCTGCCAGAGTACTGGAACCCACCACAACCAGACGGGTGTCTCCTTTTTCAGCAAGTGCGGCAAGAGTCACTTCCTTGGCATTCGGCTTCAGGCTTGCTACCATCTGCGGGGAGATATTAAAACTTCCTTCTGTTTTTCCCGCATTCGGACCGGTCGCAAGAAGTTTCTTCTGGGTTATTCCGTCTTTTGTCTCAAGCGTGACGGAGCTTGGCCAGCCCAAACTGATACTCTTGACCGTTGCCAGTGGTGAAAAATTAGTATCCGCCGGAAGAGCCCGCAACCAGTAGGGATACTGAGCCAGATAGCGCTGACCACCCTGCCCTCCGAAAGCCAGGGTTTCTGAAAGCTGCAGGTCATATACCAAATCGGTATTAACGGTGAGGCCATACTCTTTAAGTACCCCTAACATCGGTGAAGTGCTGGCTTGAGCCGAAAGAGTCTGCTGGCTGACATTCACACCGCTGACCATTACCAGAGCTTTTCCGCCGTTATTCAAATATTCCTTAAGGGTGGCGGAAGCAGTACTTTGGTTTTGACTGCTGCCGTCATCTATGACCAACAAAGCTGATACATCTTTGACAGCTGCCGCATCTCCTTCCGAAATAGTTTTAGTCTGGTATTGTGTTGAAAGCAGTTCATTTAATATCTGATTCTGCGAGTATCCGCCTTGCATGATACCAATCGTCTGCTCTTTCTCGTTTGTCAACTTTCTGATCCTGCGGGTCAACTGATATTCAAGGTCCGAAGAATCCGACACAAAAGGAATGCTTTCGGTTTTGTCACCGTAACGCACGGCAATTCCCAGAACTCCTGCCTGGACTTCAAATTTTCCCGAACCAACGCTATTGAACTGCACTTCCCTGATACCCGCTGATTGAGCTTCGGAAATGTCCTGGCTGCTTTCGGGATAAACCACACGCGTTTTAACGTTCCGGCTCAATTTTTCATAATCCTTCAGAAGATCAGTAATGTCCCTGGCAACCAGCTGGATCTGAGCGGGTAACTCACGGGATTGATAAACCGTAATAGTGACAATGTCCGGCAGGTTCCTGATGGTCTGCCTGGTGCCGGCCGACAAAGTGAAAAGTCTGGCCTGGGTAATATCCAGACGGATCGGATACGAAGACAAAAGAATGTTAGAGACAATACCGATGCCTGCGATAAGCCCGAATGCAAAATTCAGTTTTCTCTTTTCAGCAGGATTTTCCAGCGTCTTTCTTTCGGAAAGCTTGGTGACAGCGGCTGCTAAGAATAAACCGGTTATGGTAAGAAAATAAAAAACGTCACGGATGTCCAAAAGTCCCCGGGCAATGTTTTCTCCATGGGTTAATACTGACAATTCCGCCGCAATTCTGCTGAAAGGAAACGGCAGCATCTGGGTGACAAAATCCAGTCCGATAATAATGAGTACAAACCCGACTGCAGCCGAAAGTAGAAAGCTGCTGATGGCGTTTTTAACATAGGCTGAAGCAGCAATGCCGATGGATAAGAATGTAGCCCCGATGAACAACGCACCTATATACTGTCCGGCAATCTGTCCAATATCCGGCCGGGAGTAGGCTACTAGGGTCAGCGGTAAACCAATAGTTGTCAGCAGTATGATGATATAAAAAGAAAGCGCGCCGAAGAATTTTCCCAGGACAATTTCCAGCTCCGAGATCGGGTGAGCAAACAAAAGCTCCAGCGTCTCAGAGCGGTGCTCGTCGGTCAGAAGCTTCATTGAGAGGGCAGGTGCCAGAAGCAGTAAAAACCAGGGTAGGAGTTCAAAGTAAGGCCGCAAACTTGCCTCGCCTCCGACTAAAGCAGTACGGGTATAAATAAATATCGAAAGCAGTAAAAACGGCACGATTACCGTGTACGCCAACGCGCTGTTAACGTAACCGAGAAATTCTTTTTTGGCAATTCTTTTAATCAGATTTAGTTTCATAACTTTAATTACTGGTTAGTTGGCTAAAGACATCCTCAATAGCCCGCTCTTTGGCCACGAGGGTCAAAAGCGTCCATTTATTTTTAACGGCCAATTTATAAAGCTTTTCGCGGATATCCAGCTTCTTTTCAACTTCGACCACGAAGTAATCCTTTTTGGTTTCGTGAACATCAATAACTCCGTCAACCTTTTTCAGAGTCGACAAAACATGGTTTCCCTTAACTTCCATTTCAACGGTTTGAGACGAACTGCCCAGGCGACGCAGATTATCCGGTGTTTCATCGGCTACAATAGCGCCTTTATGGATAATAACCATCCGGTTTACGATTTTGGCCAGCTCACTTAAAACATGGGAAGAAATAATAACGGTGCGCTCTTTTCCCAGGTCGCGGATAAGTGCGGCTATATCCTGGCGCTGATTGGGATCCAATCCTTCGGTCGGCTCATCCAGAATCAGAATATCTGGTTTCGTCAGAATTGCCTGAGAAAGCCCGACCCGTTGGCGGTATCCTTTGGAAAGCTCGGAGATCGGACGGTAATACACCTCTGCGATTCCGCAGCGGTCGACCACAAAATCAATTGCCTCCTGCCGCTCACTTTTAGGAATCTCCTTCATGTCCGACCAAAATGATAGGTATTCCTCAACCGTCAGTTCCTCATATAACGGATTATTTTCCGGTAAAAATCCGATCCGCTTTTTAACGATTCCGTCTGTCTCGATATTCGTCTCATCAATAACGACCGTGCCCTTTGACGGAGGCAGGACTCCGGCGACCATCCGTAAGGTGGTTGTTTTTCCCGCACCGTTTGGTCCCAGAAGTCCAACAATTTCCCCTTGTTTTATTTTGAGGTTGACATCACTGACAACAAACTGCCTGTCAAACCGCTTTGATAATTTTGTCAATGTAATCATACGTTTTAATCACAATCTGTTCCTAATCCTCCGACACAGTTTTCTGTCGGCGGTTTACCCCGCTCGGGACATTTTTCAGAATAAATACACGCTCTGTCCGTTACTTCCGAAAGCTGTTTGCCTGAGATTTCGGCAGCCGCAGTATTAAAGCTCATAACAATTCTGTCCAGGTCCTTAAACTCGTACTCCCTCCAATTACCGGTTTGTTTATCTCCGTTTACATACCAACTGACTTCGGATGGCAAGTTTGCCTTCCAGGAGTCAATAAGCTGACCCAGGGTGACGCCGGTTTTATGCTTATGGATTACTTCTTCAGTGTCTTTGTGCGAATGAATATCGGGGTCTTTTTCAAAATATTCCGGGCGATCCTGAAGCAGAACTCTTTTCCCATTCACATATAAAGCAAGGTCTGCGTGTTCATGAACTTTTTCACCAGTTGATTGCCCGGAGGGCTTCGGAGCTTTAAGAATGGCGGCATTGATAAAGGTTTTAAAGTCCTCAGGAGTTTTGGGATTAGGAATTTTGTCACCGTTGAGAAAGAAGGTCGGCGTACCGGAAACGCCTAGCCTGGTACCCGAGTTTTTATCCCGTTCAACCCTGTCTTTTACCTCTTTTGAAGCCACATCCTTTTTAAATTGGTCCATATTAAGTCCGATTGCTTGGGCATAACCTTCGAATATTTTCGGATCGGCGGCTGGTTTCTCGCCCCAATTTTTCTGTTCATTAAATAGCTTGTCATGCATCTCCCAGTATTTACCCTGCCTGGCAGCGGCTTCAACGGCAAGGGCGGCCGGCAGACCGTTTTTGTGTCCGGGGAGCGGGAAATAGCGATTGACAAAACGGACATCGGTCTTAAACTCCTCTGCCAGTTGTTTTATGAGAGGGTAATATGCACCGCAGGCCTCACATTCAAAATCCAGATACTCAACCAGAGTTACAGAAGCTTCCTTGTTACCTTTAATATAATCGTCAGATACTACTTCAAGTAACTTTTTCTGCTCATCGGAAACGGGCGTGGAGTTATTCGTGGCGGAGGATGGTGACGAACCCATTTTGCTGGCAAAAAATACTCCGCCCACCAAAACAACAACTGTAACGAGCATTATTCCTAATACAAATTTATCCTTAAACATATTTTGTTATTTTACTATGTTTTGTAGTAATTTTTAAACCCTTTATTTATGAGGCGACTTTCACCTCATATTCCAGTGATTTAATAACTTCAATAATTTTTCCCAGGTTAACCACATTCGGGTCAAAGGTAACGACTGTTTTTTGCTTGGCGTAATTTGTACTGGCCTCTTTGACACCTTTTAAGTCTTCCAGCTCAAAGTCAATATTCATGGCACAGCTCGTGCAATGCATACCGACAATTTTTAATGTTACTGTCTTCATAGTTTTTATCAGATGACGTTAATGTTTCCTTTAAACATGCCCATGCTGCACATAAAGGCAAGCGGTCCCGGTGTTGTCGGTGCTGTAAATTCAATTACGTCAGACTGGCCGATCGGCACAACCCTTTGCAGTCCCAGCTTGGGAATCGTAAGCGACTGAGCACAGCCACCACCGCCCTGGTTAACAATCTTAAATTTTATTTTAGAACCAGCTCTGACATTGACAATTCCCGGATCCGTACTGTAGCCGTTTCTGGTAATAAAAATCGTCGCCTCCTTAACCGCCGTGGTGGTAGCTCCGGCCACTTTCCCTTCATCACAAAAACTAATCGTGCAGTTAATACCCGTTAAAATACCATCAAGGGTAAAACTGCTGCCGCTTAGCGCTAACGCGCCGTTAAAGTTATACACGGCGACTAAAATAATTGCTCCGGCAGCAACCCGATTAAACGTTCCGCTTAAAGTACTACCAAGCTTTCGGGCGGCGTAGCCGAGAAGAAAAAATAAAGGAGACGTCCCCAGCATAAAGACAAACATGGTGGTAGCTCCGGCAAGAGCAGATCCGGTTGAGATGGCATATGCCATCATCGCCTGCGTCGCTCCGCAGGGTATAAACACAGTCATGGCCCCGAGAAGTGCCGGACCAAAAACAGCCTTACTCTTTGACTGGTTGCGCACCAATCGGGTGAGAAATTTTGGTGGTTGAATGACAAAGTAGCGGAATATCGGGTGAACCTGAAGTAAATTCAGCGCCGTGCCGACCATAAATACAACCGCTGCAAATTGCAGAAAAACGCGGGCAGAAAGTGAAAGTTGGAACACTGATCCGAGTGATCCTAATAGTAATCCAAGCAGGGTGTATGCAATCAGCCGTGTGAACAGAAATGAAACTATCGGGAGAAGGTGACCAAACCGCTTGGCTTCCTCCTCAAGTTTATTCTCTGTCTGTTGGGCAACTGAGGTAGCGAGAAGTCCTCCCTGAACTGCCAGACAGGTAAGCCCGCCTGCAAATAATCCGGTGACAAATATTGTAGTTATATCCATAGTTCATATTTCAAGTTAGCTTACGATTGAAGTGCCTTGTCAATCATCGGCTTGATCTGATCGAAAGGCAAAGCACCGGGAACGAGCTGGGTATCACCTTTGGCGTCAATAATAATCGTACCCGGCGTACCCGTTACCCCTTCTTCTGATCCTTTAGCCATCTGATCTTTAACTTTCTGTGCCATTTCGCCGGAGTCCAGACATTGCTTAAACGATGACTCGTTTAGTCCCAACTCCTTCGCCAACGGTACTAGCTTGTCCAGCGCAAACCCTGTGCCATTCCCTGATGTACGGGAAAATATCGCGTCTGCATATTTCCAGAACGACTCGTTTCCACCAAGTTTGCCGGCACATTCAGCCGCTTCGGCTTCTTTTTGAGCGTTAGCATGGAAAGAAAGCGGATAATGACGATATACCCATTTTACTTTATCTCCATACTCTTTCATGACTTGTTGCATTGTGGGGTGAAACCTAATACAAAATGGGCATTCTAAATCAGAATATTCCACCATTACGACTTTGGCATTTTTGTTACCCCGATACCAGTCAGCATTGGTTACTTCCGGTTTCTTGGCTGCAGCTTGGGGTTGGGGTGCGCCTGCAGCAGCCGGAGCACCGGCAGCCTGATTGGTACCTGTCGTGGTTGTTCCAGCCACCGCAGCGCCCTTTTCAAGATACTTAACTTTGGTATACAGAGATCCGATGACAAACGAGGCAACTATGAGGATAAGTACCAGAACAATATTAAAATTACCGGAAAGTACATTTTTTAGGGGAGATAAGTTTTTTTCTTCTGTCATAGTAAAAGTATAAACTAATATTACTACAAAGTGTAGTAAAGTGTTATACCAATTGTCAATAGGAAACTGAAGTGAATATCACGGGGCTATAGAGGCGGGAAGACTGCGGGGATAAATCTTTTGAAGAAGCGTTCTGCTGACACGCATTGGAACAACTACCTGAACTAAAACAGGCCATTACCGCATCCTGACCGGATTGATGGTATTCGACAGCCTGAACCGGAGCCATAGCCAAACTGCCCAGGACCATTACGGATAACGCACTGATGATGACATTTTTAACTGAAAGGCGGGGTGTTAAAGAGGTTTTTTGAATGAGAGTGTTGATTCTGGTTTCCAGCGTGTGGGTATCGGCAAAACCTGGTGCAGTTACATAAGCGGGGTATATATCATGGCGCAGAAGTTTAACTAAAATAGATCTAAGATGATCTTTACCCTGCTCCATTGCCATGATTGCACTCTTATCTGCCTGTAATTCTCTATGAGTTTGGTAATGAGAAATAAAATCAGTTAGTAAGGGGAAGAACGGAAAGAGAGATTCGGTAAAAACTGCAAAGAGCATCACCAAAGTATCATTGTTTTCCAGGTGATATTTTTCGTGCCGGAGCACCGCTTCTATCTCAGATGATGTGGCCAGTGAGATCATCTGTGTAGAGATATATATTTTAGGTTTAGAAATCCCGAAACAAAATGCACCCATCCGTTTGTCTTTAATAACACAGACTTTATGTTGCAGATCGAGTTTATTAATTATCGGGAGAATGGCACGATTATCCGTTAGCTTTTGTTCCAGCTCTCTTCTTTGCTGAACTATCCGCCAGGCTGTCAGAAGAACTTTTATCACTATATATAAGGCCAGGGCAGCTAACCCCCACAGGGTAAATTGCTTCATATTTAACTGAATCGCTTGGGGTGAAACAGATTGAATAACCTGCCTGCAGTAATAAACCGTGTTATGGAGAAAAAAGGGGATGTATTTGGCGCAGGCATTGTATGAGAGCGTTGCGAGTACAAGAAAGATTCCGGCAAAGATCCATAAAAATTTATTTGTTTTTATCATATTCGTGTAAGAGCTTTAGGAAATACTCTTTCTTTTCCTTCGGTAAACGGTCAATAGACTGGGCAAATGAAGCAAGCGCCGCATCCCCGAACGTCCCGAAAAATCTGTCCAACAATGTTCTGGCCATTTTCCGGCTGAATTCCTCTTTAGTCTGCTTTGGAACAAAAACAACGGTGAATGCAGAAGTATCTTTATTTACTAACCCCTTATCGTGCAACCGTTCTAAAATCGTGGCTATTGTCGTATAAGCAAGATTCTTTGTTTTGTTTGTCTCTTCCACCACTTCGCGGATGGTACATTTTCCCAATGCCCATACAACATCCATAACTTCCTGTTCGAGCTCGCTTAAGGTTTTAGTCTTCATAGCTACTACAAATTGTAGATAAATTGTTGATAAATTTCAATGCTTTGTAAATCACCACAAAGTTACAGAAACTTTATTGAGAACTATTTTCCCCTTTACTAGACTGTAGCTATTAGGAAGTAAAGCCTAACGAAACAATCGGGGCTGTGACTTCTGGATATACGCATAATCGCGTGTGTTTAGAAGTTGCAGCCCTCTTTTAGTTACTAAGAAGAAATGAAAACACTTAATCAGAATATCCATCCGGCAACTCTCCTCCCCATTGGAGTAATTACTGAAACGACTCAAGGTTCAGCAGTTGATAGTTATCTCTCCGGCCGACCGGCTTATGACTCCGGTCTTATCGACGTCGCCATCGGGAACCTCGGCGATCAAACCTCTACCAAAGTAAAGATTGAAGAATCAGATGCTTCCGATTTTTCTTCAGGAGTAACTTTGGCCAAAGGCGGAGAGGAAATCACTGTTGCGGCAGACACCGGCTACAAGATGCAGATTGAACGGAAGAAAAGATATCTCCGGGCAGTTGTAACTATTACTGCGGGCTCCGCTCCATCTGCTGAAGCATATGTCGGAGCATTACTGTGGGACGCGCAAAGACCGTTCCCAATTACTTAAAGGAAAACTATGGAACCAGATCAAAACAAACAACCAAAAGTACCAACACAGGATCCAAATCCTGCGGACAAAAAACCTGAAGCTGGTGCATCAGCTCAACCCAATGAAGCTCAAATGTGGGACAAGGTTGACTCCCTATTCACAGTCGCCCGTAACACATTTTTTCAGGGCAATTCCACCTTTGTAGAAGTGCTGGATAGCTTAATCGCTACCTTGCAGGACATGAAGGAAAACGAGGTACGCCCTCTTGGTGGGTTAACTCAGAAAAACAAAATGAAGTTAGAAGATCAGGAACAGCCGGAGAAAGAAGAAGAACCGGCTAATCCGAACTTATAAAACTATGGCAAGCAGTATTGACGAAAAACTTGATCAAGGCCGGGCAGTTTGGGAAATGACCCAAACTGAAGGATGGCAAATCATCAAAGGCCTAATCGACCAGGAGTTAGAAATTGAAAGCAAAGACTTACTCGACTGCCCTATAGAAGAAGATCTTGAGCATAAACAAATGATCAAGGCTTACAGAAAAGTTTTGAGCATGGTCGACAGCGTTATTAAAGAGCGCGACGAAACTGCTCAGGATTTACGAAAGGAATAAACATATGGACGAAGAACTACTGAAACAAAAAGAGCAGGAAGAATTACGAGCCCTTCTTGATGCACCGGATGAGGAGGAGTCTTCTGATGCCAATAAAGACACGACTCAGCCGACTGAAGATATCGATAAAGATAAGGACAAAAAACCGGAACCTGGCAAAGACGAGAAACCTAACACCGAAAATGCTGAGGATGAGTCAGGTAAAGATGCTAAAGACAAAGATAAGGATAAAGATAATAAAGACCGCTGGAATGGCAAAAGCCGTGAAGAAGTAATTAAAGAATACGAAACTTTGGAGAGTCGTGTCGCTGCACTGGAAAACAAAGACCCTGACAAAAAAGATCAGCTGGAAGATGGCAAGACCAAAGACAAAGAGGAAGAAAACTTAAATCTTCCTTCAGCAGATGAACTTCAGAAAATGACTCCTTCTGATTTTGCTAAATGGGTTATTTCCCGAATTGACGATGGTGTCAAAAAAACCATTGAGACTCAGGAAAAGATCCGTGAGTCAGTTCGCAAAGAAATTGCAGAAGCCAAAAAAGATCATCCGTTGCAGGATCCTGATTATCGCAAGATGGTGCAAACCATCATGGATGCTGCCAGTGCTAAAGGAACCACGATTTCTCTAAAAGAAGCATGTGTCCAAGTAGATGCTTTCCTCGGCAAGCATAAAGCCAAAGACACAGTCGAGAACAACGATGGATCTGAGGAATTATCAGATGAAGAAAAGAGCAGGCTCAAAAAAGCCAAAGCTCAAGTTGAGAGTGGAGCGGGCGCTCCGACTCAACCCGACGGCTCGGATGCCGAAACAAAACGCATCCAGAAAGCCCTCGCCGGAAGCGGGTCAAAAAGCCCCTTAGGAGGGTTAGGAATCTAACTCCCTACGTTATTAAAAGAAGGGAGGTGAAAAAAATATATGCCAGCATCAGCAACAGGAATCAGAGGTTCAGGTAATCTAGGGGCAACCCGAAAGTATGACGTCGCAGACGTTGTATCGCTATTGGATGTCAACCGATATCCATTGATGGCGATATTAACAAACGCTGGTAAAGACCCAGCAACCGGCGAGGGCGAAGCACTTAAAAAGAAAGAGTCTACTGACCCGGAATTTAAATGGTTTGAAGATGAGTTTGGAAAGCGACAGCTTACCGGCTCAAGCACTGTCGATCCTGATGGCGGTAACTTAACTGTCACAGGGCAATCGCAGTATCTTCAAGTCGGCGACATCATCTTGGTGTCCTCACAGAAGTGGGTCTTTCAGGTAACCGCTATCGTAGACGCAAACACAGTAACAGTTGGTCCCGAACTCGGCGGTGCAACGGGCTCGGCTGCGTCAGCAGTCGGAGACGTCTGGCTCATTGGTAACGCCAATGAGGAAGGTGCAGGTTTGCGAGATATCAAATCGACCACCATTGCCGAAGTGTCCAACTACTGTCAGATTTTCAGAACTCCAGTCGGTATCACTGAAACTGCCCGAAATACTCAAGGATGGGTGAAAGAAAATGACTTTGATTACCAGAGGCGCAAAAAAGGTATTGAGCACTATGTTGATATCGAGCGCACATTTATCTTTGGTAAGAAAGGAATCATCACTTCCGGAACTCACCCCAAGAGGTTTACAAGCGGAATTCTAGGAAGGATTGCTACTTACGCAACTGCCAACGTTGACACCGAGTCTGAGTTTGACTCATGGCTTGAAAGTCTCTTTGCGCACGGCAACACAGAAAAGTATCTCTTCGCTTCAGCTTCGGTCGTTTCGATGATCAATGGCTGGGCAAAAGGGAAACTCCAGGTAGTCAATCCAACTAAAGCCTACGGGTTAAGAATCGTTACTTACGACTCTCCACACGGCACTCTGCACATCATCAAGCATCCACTATTAATTGGAACAACCTATGGTAACTACGCCATCGGTTTAGATATGGAAGCTTTGACATACCGCTATCTGACCAATCGTGACACCAAGCTTTTGACTAACCGTCAAAATCCAGGTGAAGACAGTCAGGTTGATGAGTATCTAACCGAGTGTGGATTACAGATGGAACAAGAGCAACGCCACGCCATCATGAGTATCGGCTCGCTCTAAACCGGAGTGCATTACTGAAACCTATGACTAACAAAGCAAAACAACGAAAGTCACTACACACTTTCTTACTCAGTGTAGTCGCCTAGGAAGGGGTGAGCGTTATCACCCCTTCAACCCAATCTGGGGTTGTTAATCAGATAAAAAAGAAAGCGAGGTGAAAAACATGACAGACGAAAGAATTACAAAATCAGTAGACGAAATGTCAATGGCAGAGCTTTGGAGTGTTGCCAAGCTACTCGGCATTTCAAAAGACGGCAAGCGGGATGAACTGATTGCCCGAATCAAAGAAGCACAGGAACAGCAAGGAAACGCTGGTTCAGAACCAACGCAGCCTGAACAGCCCAAAGCAACTAAGAAACAAGTCACGAAAGAGGCAGTCTATATCTCCCGTTATTACGAGCTTAAGTTGGTAATGGCTTCCTCCTATCTGAAAGAGGTTGGTGGCAAGGTGTTAATCATCCGAGGTTCATATATTCAATTCCATGACGGTGTGTACAAAACGGCAAATCCTGAAGAAATCGAGTATCTCGACAACCATCCAAACTTCGGTAGCGTCTTTAGAAAAGTTGAGACTTCCGACTTAAAAGGAGGTAAAAGTGTCGACCAAATCTATCAGGATAAATTCAAAACTCTTGAAGAACGCGAAAAAGAAATTGAGGCCCGAGAAGCAACACTTCGCAAGAAAGAAATTGAGCTGAACGGATCAGCAGAAGGAGCTACCCAGCCAAAAGCAACAACAGGAATTAGAAGTACGGCCGACCAGCCGAAGTTTTAGAAAACCATATGTCCAGCAATAGCAGACCGACATTTACCACGGCCCAGGTGACTATAACCAACGCCGACACCTGGTATCCGCTACCGGATATCAAAGTCGGTGAAGGTTGTGAAGTGGTTATTAAAAGTAAGGTTTCAAATACAGCAGCTATTAAGGTGGCTCACGACGATACTGACAGTAAGAATGCACCGTTGATGCTGGATAACCCTGGTGACAGTGTTTCCCTGCGTATAAAAAACACGGCACAGATTGTAGTTAGTTCAGTAACTACCGGACAGGTTGTTGAAGTTATTACTGAGTTGTAAATATATGGCTAAATTCAAACCATCACAAGCGAATATCAAAAGAATGTTTACGAAGCTGAGAATTATCGTTAACACTGATGATGGCGAGGAAGACTATGATACAACCTGGTATCCGAACGGATTTGCCAGTAACCAGATATCAATCGGCCATGACGGCACGGGAAGCAATGATGCCGGATTAAGATTTTTACGACCACTTCTCCCTAATAACATCAAGATTACGAAGGCCATCCTGCGGGTAAAGTCTGCCGTCAACTCCACAAAACGTCCCGTCTGGGTAATAAAGGGTATTAAGCAACCCAGCACTCTGAGTTTTGACTCAACCCATAGACCCTCCCAGCAGCCAAAGACGACAGCTACTGTTGCCTGGGTGCCGGGAGCCGATTGGGTACTTAATACCTGGTATGAAAGCCCTGACATAAAATCAATCATTCAGGAAATTATCGACCAAACAGAGTTCACCAATAAAGCGATTGGCATAGCGATTGAAGACAATGCCAGCCCATCCAATAACTATGAAAACATCTGGGACTTTAACAGTGGTGCTGCAAATGCTCCACAACTCATATTAACTATAGAACCGGATTTATAAGGAGGTGAAAACTATGCAAGAAAGCGATGTAGCACTACTAGAACAAATCATAAAAGCCATAGTCGCAAAGCCAGAGAAAGTTGTTATCGAAAGAAAAGTAGACGAAATGGGAGTCCTGTTATCAGTTCGACTAGATGACAAAGACGCGGGTGCATTAATCGGCAGAGGCGGAGAAACCATAGCAGCAATTCGAAGAATTATGAAGCTCGTAGGGGTCAAAGCCAATGCCCGAATAAACATCAAGTTAGATGTTCCGCGCAGAAGCAAAAACGACTATGAAAAACCAAGTATTGAAGATCAAAGTAACAATCCAAGAGAACTCTGATGATGGCAGAGAAGCTGGGTCTTCGACTTGGAATAAAGATGGTAATGCGTCAAACGTTATAACTTTGGGAAACTTCACCGGCGCTCAAACCGGTGCATTGCGATTTCGTGCTATCGATATTCCAAAGTTTTCAAAAGTTCTCCTGGCCAGGCTTCGTCTTCGCCCTGCAATCACCGATGAAACTGACTTTACAGTTAACCTGAAGATTAAGGGAATTAAAGAACCAGACCCTGCCCCATTCAAACCAAACGGCTCAAATCGTCCATCCACTAGAACCAAAACAATCAACGCAGTCGATTGGGACATTATCAGAAAATGGAACGTCCACGAATGGGTTCAAACACCAAACTTGAATCTAATCGTGGAAGAACTCATTTCTCAAAGTGGCTGGAAGCCAGGTAATTCATTAGCCTTTGTCATTGAGGATGATGGTAGCCCAGCCGATCAATCAAAAACCTGTTATGACTCCAGCAAAGGTGAAGGTTACCAGGCAGAACTTGAAATCTATTATCTACCTCAAGGACTACATGAACAAATCACGATCGGATTAATCCAAGGCAACGATCGGGATGGTGAAGAAGATTATAAAAGCACTTGGTATCCCGGTGGTTTTCAGAACAACATGACCACCTTTGGAGATGACGGCAGTCTGGATCCAGAGCAGTCACCTAACGATGCCGGTTTTATTTTCAGTCCGATCGCCATTCCCAAAAGAGCCGAAATCATCTCAGCAAAGATATTAGTAACTAGCCCTTTCCAAAACAACGGCATGCCGAATGTTTTGATTAAGGGACTAGCTGAAGATGATGCTGCAGTCTTTGCCTCCAATGGATCAAATCGTCCTTCGCTACGCAATAAGACGAACGCAAAGGTTCAGTGGAACTTAGGACATGCCGAAGCAGGTGTGCTTATAGGAGATCACTGGACTGCAGAAAGTGCCTACGAATCACCAGAGCTCAAAGATATTATTCAAGAAATTGTTGACCGCCCAGGTTGGGCAGAAAGCAAGCTTGGACTTGTGCTGGAGAACTATAACTCCGGACACGGAAACACAAAATACATTTGGGACTATAACCAAGATTCAGGTAAATACGCTCCCCGACTACTTATAGCCTGGACAAGAGAACGCAGAGTAACTAACAGGGATAAAGACACGGAAGTCTTCAACAAAGCCAACTATCCAGAGTTTATTATCGTCCACCATTCAGCCACTCCCCGGGATAACACCCGTTTTGAAACCATCAAGAAGGCACATATCGGCTTTGGTTGGGATGATATCGGGTACCACAAATGGATAGCCGGAGCACTAGATGGAGATGGGATACTTATCTTAGGCCGACCAGACAACGTCATAGGAGCTCACACTGACAGCAACAAGATGAACTATCGCTCCCTAGGAGTTGTTCTCTGCGGCAGCTTTCATAACAGCGAGACTCCGACATCAGCCCAATTAACCACCCTTCAGAAAGTTCTCGATGACCTGCGTCAGGAAAGAAGCATTCCCAAAGAACGTGTCTTTGGTCATGGGGAAGTTCCTGAATCAGCAACAGACTGTCCGGGTAACGCCATCTTGCCTTATGTCCAGAGATATAGAGCAACAGGGAGTTTGCAATAAAACATATGCAATTACAGGAATTTAGACAAGATTTAAACGCCAGAATGACAGCCGCAAAAATAAGCGGTTTCTGGAAGGATGCTGATAAAGATCGTTGGATTAACAAAGCGATAGTACGCGCGTGCAATTTTGCCCGTTTTAAGTTCCTCAGCAAACACGCCAGTCAACTCACAGAACTAAATCCCGATGGCTCGGGGAAAGAGTCATACTTTCTTCCCTTTGACTTTAAGCCGGGTGGCATGGTTTTCCTCTCCGTAGATGGCGAGGAGCATCACAAGGCTTCCGAGAACCAATATTTAAGCCGTAAATCAGATAACAAGATAGCTCCTACTTTTCATCCCTCTCTCGACATAGTTCACCCCTCTCTTCATACAGACTGGCGATGGCAAAAAATCTATGCCGTAATCGGAGATCAATATTTTATAGATCCTCCGGCTGATGTGGCTGGCAAAGTAATCGACCTCTTTTATAAACGCCGCCCGGTTCGACTGGTTGAAGAAACCGATGAACCAATTACTCCGGAAGAACTTGATGAACCTATCTTGAAACTGGCATTAGCCACCTGCCTTGCAAAAGAGCCAGGGAGAAAAAACGAAGCAGAAAAAGAAGTTATTGAAGCTCACGCCTTATTACAACAAACCAAAGACCGCGAGGACGAGGAACCATCGGCCGTCTTCGTGGGACAGGCAAAAAGCACCCGATGGTCATAAATATATGAACGCATACAGAATACAAGGATTTCGAGGAGGAATAGCCGATGACCCATTCCAAGGGGTCAGAGAGGCTTTCCGTTTCGGCTATGGCTTAAATATCCGAGGCGAAGAAAACACTCTTAAATGCAACCAACGATTAAAAGAAGATCTCGGTAGCGATACAGTTATCACAGACCTCATTCTCTTCTATGTTCCAGCTTCAAACGGCAATTTATATGGTTTTGGTGACACAGGCAAGATTTATCGAAAAGTTGGTGGAGCTAGTGCATGGGAGCTGGTCTATACCGACCCAAATGGCAAAATCACCGGAGCGGCTGAGTACACCAACAATGATGGCAGTGACAACTATATCCCTTACCTCTATTGGGCGACTGAAACAAAAGTCAGCAGAATTAAACTTTCCGGTACATGGCCGACTGACGTAGAACATGATTGGCAGACTCTGGATGGTGACCCGGCATGGCACACAATGGCTGAAGCTTTGGGAGTGTTGCTTATCTGCGACAGCAAAGATTTAGCGATGGTCGACTTCGAAGGAGGATTTAATCGGGATGCCATTGATCTGCCTCGAAGCCATAGAAACAAATGCTTACTAGGACTGGATCAGTTAGTTGTATTCGGCTCTACCAAAGGTGACAAAGTCGAGGAAGGCTGGCTCTGGACTTGGGACAAGATCCAACCCTCTTGGATCCAAAGAAGAATGGTCGCCGAAAGAGGCATAAACGCCCTTCTGCAAGGCGAATTCTTAATGATCCAAGCAGGAGTGCGCGGTGGTCTCTACTTCTGGGATACCTCCAACTTACTGAGGATAAAAAAGCTTCCTGGTGAGTTTGGGTGGGTAAACCCTGGCGGTGTCACTATTATGGGAGGTTTACCTTTGTTAGGAGTAAATGGAAGCGATAAATGCGGCATTTACTCTTACGGCCGACTGAACAAAAACGAACCCTATGCTCTAAACCTTGAGCACATTCCTTCTCACGGCAAAATGGAAAATGTCCTCATCGGGGCTTTAACCATGTATGAGGACAAAATCTACTGCTCCTGGAAAGACGGAACTACTTTTGGAACGGATGTCATCGATCCAGATAACAAAGCAGAAGCCCGCTATGAAGGCTTGGTGTTTGATGGTGGTGAATCATTTACCCAGAAGGGATTCAGACATATCAAGCTGGTCACAAAACCTCTCCCCAAAGACTGCACGATAGAAGTTTTCTACAAAGTGAATCAACAAGCGGAGTGGCAACTGGCCACTATGCAGGATGGCTCAGAGCTATTTGACCAAGAAGGAAGATCAAAGGCAATTTTTACCATCGAAACCGGTGGAGACGAAGATGACCCAGGTACTGGAGAGGAATACGAATTGGCAATGAATCTACACCCCAATGGGAATGACACTCCGGAAGTTATCTCAGCAACAACTTATTTCGAGCCTTTAGGAGTCTTATAAACCTATGTTGACCAAAGATATTAAAAAAATATTAACAAACAGAGAGGTTGAAGACCAACCGTTTCCTGAGGTGATCCCTCATTCTCACAATGGCATGGACTCACCATTGTTAGCCCCGAACTCTGTCGATACTGTCAATATCAAACCTGGTGCAGTTGGCGATAACGAACTGGATGACTTCTCCGTAACTGAACAGAAACTGGCTGATGCTGCAGTAGCCACTGGCAAAATCAAAGAAGATGCTGTCACCGCCGCAAAGGTGTACAAAGCAGGATCTGTTATCACCCTCTCAGCTCAGATCGCAGAAGCAATTATTCTGACGGCTCATATCGGACTTGCCCAAATTACTAACTCCCGAATAGGAAACGCCGCTATCTCCACAGCAAAAATCCAGACAGCCGCAATCACAAATGCAGAAATAGCAGATGCAGCGATTACGAATGCAAAAATAGGAGCTTTAGAAGTCGGTAACTCACGAATAGCCAATGCTGCTATCAGCACTGCCAAAATTCAAGATGCAGCCGTGACAAATGCCGAAATTGCTGACGCGTCTATCACTAATGCCAAAATTGGTGCGCTAGAAGTTGGCAACTCTCGCATTGCAAACGCAGCCATAAGCACAGCCAAGATTCAGGATCTGGCAGTTACAGATGCCGAAATCAACGACTTAAACGCTGGGAAGATCACTGCTGGCTCAATGAGCGCTGAACGTATTTACGGAGGGACCGGATACTTCACCAGAATTAACATCTTGATGTCGGGATTAGAAGCGTTGAATGTGGCTGGAAATATAAATAAATCCGGAACATCAAACTTCTCAATTCCTCATCCATTGAAAAAGGGCCATAGATTGGTTTATACTGGTATTGAGGCAGCAGAAGTTCTCCTCGTTCATCGAGGAACAGCCACTCTACGTAACGGACAGACACGAATTGACTTCCCAGACCACTTCATAGCGGTCAGCGATCCCAGAAACATTACCGCATATCTGACTCCCAAGCAAAACTGCAACGGACTTTTCATTGTCGAAGTAACAAACGACCATCTTGTCGTGCAAGAACTGCAAGGAGGAATATCCTCCGCTCAGTTTGATTACATGGTCGTAACAGTCCGTGATAAATTCTTCGACTTTGACTTTGAACCAGAAGGTGAAATCGCCATCAAACGTAATGACGAAGACGAGGAAACTTTCAAGCAACGCTATCTGGAACACAGAATAAACGAGATCACCAAAAAAGGTGGTCCCAAAGTCCAGGAGCAAATTGACCAACTGCGGAGTGAATTTATCACCTCAGTTGGCAGAAAGGAGGTCACAGGCAATGTCAAAAAAACAAACTAAATTAGATAAGTCAGATTTAAAAGAGCTGCAATTAAGAAAGCAGATGATTAAGCAACATCAGCTGACAATCCAAGCGCTTGATTCTCAGTTAGTCATGTGGCTTCTCGGCAAGTTTTTCAAATACGGCTTGGATAGTCAGAAAGAATACAACTTTGATGCTGTAACCGGTGAAATAACTGAAGTTACACAGTCCCAGAAAGGAGGTGGCTCCTAATGGCGACAAAACAATACGGCGGTTGGTATTGGCAACCTGATCAAAATAAAGCTCTCAGATGGTGGGGTACTGATTCTTCCGGCAAAGACATTTACACAACCGGCGATGAACCAGGCAAGCAACAATCCGTCAGCAATTTAAGTAGCGGTCTTTCTCAGGTTGGTGGTTCTAGTATCTTGGGTTTTGATGTAGGAACGCTCAATACTCGATTTCAAGACACTTATAAACAAGCTCAAGATTTATCATCAGATCTCGAAACCTATCAAACAAGGCGCTACGACGAAGAATATGGCAAAGCGGAACTTGGCAAACTTAAAGATACCATTAGCTCTTTGGATACAAGTATCGCAAGTGAAAAAAATGTTCGTGATGAGTCAGTCAGCAAGATCCGCAAAAATCCGGGCTATTCCGCAGCCACAATAACCGGTGAATCCGGAGAGGTTCAACGACTTGCCAATGCAAAAATTGGAAATCTCATTGAAGAACGCAATGCAAAAGCTGAAGATTACAACGCCCGCCTCGGAGAAATAACACGCAAAGTAACATCTGAAACTCAAGGCAAAGAAGCCAAACTTAACAATCTGCGCTATGACCTTCAATTTTTAGGTGGACTCCTCAATACATACAACCAGATTCGATCTTCCGAACTTTCCTCCGCCAAAGAGGATGAACGCTGGGAGCGGGAATTTGAACTCAAACTCTATGACGCTCAAACAAGCAGGTTAAGAGCTGGTGAAGGCGGTAGCGGAACTTACGCTAAACAACAAGTCAAAGATGCATTTGGAAATGTGGTTGGTTTCTTCGACCCAACTTCGGGCAAGACTAATCTTTATGAGCAACCCTCGAGTCAATCACAAACGACCACTGTAAATGAAGGCGACCTAAGAACAGAAATTAGATCTGCTTGGAAGCAGGGTTATAACGCTGACCAGCTCAAAACAAATCTCTCAGGAGTAAGTACAGATAAAGGAAAGAGTGCCACACAAATTATAGATGAAGAATGGCAACTCAAAAATCAACCAGGTGTGATGGGATTCTTAAGACGCTTATTTACACCTGGAGTTTAATGCATATGGACAATTTTTTATCACAAATTAAGAAAAACATAACCTCGTCAATTCAAAATACGAGTCAAACTCTTGGTGGTATTTTTGGGAAATCGCAACAAGCAGCTTCCTCTCTAGTACGTTCTGGCTCTGAAAAAATTCAGGATATTCTAAAACCGCTCGAAAAACTAAAGCCTGAACAATACGACATCGCCATTCCAGGTCCCACAACCGGCTCCTACAAACCATTCAAAAATCTGTATGTAGAAGCGGCAGCACAAACACTTGGATTGGGTGCTAGAGATACAGATGTACTTGAGCGATTGCCAAGTGCAACAATCGGAGCATTAAAAGGTGCCGGAGATGGTCTTGCCCAAGCCTTAACTTTTGGCTGGTGGAATCCGGAAATAAAGTACGCCAATGACATCGAAAAAATGGCCGGTGACATGACGGAGGTGGAGTTTAATGTTTTAGGAACAATAGGAACTTTTGTGGTAGGAGGAGGTCTAGTTCAAGGAGCACTCAAAGGTGTTCCACTTCTTGGAAGAGTTGCTACAGTTGCTCCAAGAACATTTAGTCTACTTTCGAATGGACTTACTTTTGCAGGGTTAACCCAACTGCAAAAAGAAGAATCCTACAAAGATGCGCAGCAACGCGCCAAAGATTTTGTAAGCGATTTTGCCTTAGGTGGAGCTTTCTCCATAGCCGGAATGAAACCTTCATTTCTTAAATCCTCTGCGATTATCGGGCCAGCGACTTACGTTACTTCACTTATTAAAGGTGACTCCAATGAAGATGCTCTCAAAAACACCGCAGCAATGATTGGACTTCACTCACTTAACTTTGCCGTAGCAAAATACTTACCCAACAAATCTGCGGTAGAAAGTCAGATAGAAAAAGCGGCCAGTGAACAACTCAAAATAACCAAAAAACAAGCTCTCGAGTATCTTGGAGTAAATGAGACAGCAACTGCAGAGCAGGTCAAGCAAGCATGGAAAAATAAAGTAGTCGGTATTACTAAACAGTTTCCAGCTCAAGCCAACCAAACACCACAAGAAATGGGTCAATTTAATCAAGCTTGGAATACAGCCAATAGAGCCTATGAGTTTTTAGCAAAGGTAAGCAATCCCACTGGATATACTGGCAAGTCTTTCAGACAAGAATTTCAAGACCTTTACTACGACCTCTGGAAAAATGTTCCTGACAAAAGAGCATTGGTCATCAAAGCAGTTCGCAATATGCCTGCAGGGCTCTCAATCAGAGCCACACTCAACGAGGCCCAGAGAAGCGAAATTGTCACAGCTCTTGGAGGGCAAGAAACAAAAACCAGACTCGGCCGTGTTGCAGAATTAACTGATGCCGATTTGGTAACAGTAGCGATGGAAAACAAAATACCGGTTACTCCTTCAAAACAATCAACTCAACCAACTATTCAGAAAGAATCGATAATTCCTTCTGAACTAAAATTAAGTAGTCAAGAGCAAAAAGCTTTCAAAGCTACAGAGATTCGAGATAAATATCGAAGTGATGGTGAAATTGAACTAGAAAAGATTGAGCGAACGAACAAAGATGTATCACAGACAACTCTCATTCAAAAACGGCGCCAAGGTCAAATAGTTGCACCGGAGCAACCGCGAGCGGATGAGGCGAAAGATCCACCGCCTGGTAGTCCTCCTAGACCTCCCCAGGAAACACCTATTGGTTCTGATTCACCACCGCCGGAAGGGAGTGCTTTAAGCCAGATCGATGCGATGGTTGGAAAGCTTTCTCCTGCCGCAAACCTCTTGGACAAGGCTAAAAAAGCAATTCAGGTTTTCCCACGTCTTTTTACTGACCGCTTCGCTCCTATTCGGGAGTTTGAAAACAAAGTAAGTAAACTGCAAGGCAAGCCTATCGATATCAACTCCAGTCCTTATGTGGGCGCCCGAATGTACGCGGGACGTTTTGGTATTGTTGAGGGTAGTTTCCGGGATCTGTATACCGCACTTCAACCTGTCAGAAAATTGCGGGCAGACTTTACCCGCTATGTACTTGCTCAAAGAACGGCTGAAAGAGCCGCCAGAGGTGTTGAAAATCCACTTGAGGTAACTCAAGAAACTGCAGAGAAAGCACTCCAGGAACTAAAAACTAAAGTGGGCGACAAAGCATTTAAAACATTTGAGCAGGTTGGTAACGGCATGCAAAATTGGGCAGTTAAAGCAATTCTCGAACCCATGAGAGATGCTGGGATTTTAAGCAATAAAGCCTTCAACGCTGTTGTTGAGAAAAATAAGAACTGGCTTCCATTCCATGTTTTGGAATACATACCTACGCTGGAAGAAGCAGACAAGATGGCGGTCGGCTCCGAAACATTTTCAGTGAGTAAACAAGGCGTTGTGAGTGCTCTTGAAGGAACAGACAAGGTCATTCGGGATCCATTTATCTCCGTAATAGACAACCTCACAAAAGCGGTCAGTCTTGTTGAACGAAATAAAGTAGCCTTGAAACTGGTAGAGCTTCGCAAGACTCACCCTGATGCAACTAAAGGGTTGATTAGATTCTTACCCACCAAAGAAAATGCTCCGCAAGATTGGGAATCAATTAGCGTATTTATCGACGGCAAGGTAACGCGCTGGGCTGTGCCAAAAGAATTATCTGAAGCCATGCACGCCATGAGCCCTGCAGAGTCAGGTTTGATGGGTAAGTTAGTAATGATGTCTTCAAAAGCATTTAAGGCAGGTACAACTACGCTCTATTTTCCATTCACCCTTTCCAATGCAGTACGGGACTATCAAACCGCAACAATGGTTTCCAAATATGGCTTTAATCCTGCAGTATGGCTATCAGGATTTAAAGACGGCTTCCGCTCGGCGTTTAAATGGGAATCCAAAGCCTATGACGAATTTATGAGAAATCAAGGTGGCTATGGGAGCTACATTGAATCAACCAAAGGTTTGTCAGTTGCCTCTGATCAATTATTCCGACCCAGATGGATGGAAAGAACGAAAGCTGTTCTTAATCCCTTTGAGTTAATAGGTAACTTCTCTGAAGCCATAGAACTTGCTCCGAGACTTGGAATCTATAAAAAAGCGCTCAGTAAAGGAGCCAGTCCTTTGGAAGCAGCATTTGAAGCACGAAACGTGACGGTCGACTTTGCTAAAGCAGGAGTTGAAGCCCGACTGATTAATATGTGGGTTCCGTTTGTAAATGCACGATGGCAAGGTTTACTAAATGTCACCCGTGTCATGAAAGACAATCCCGTCCGGACTGCTGCCAGAGCTCTTGCAATGACTGTTCTTCCCGGAATTGCTACTTACTTTTACAACGTTATGAATCATGAAGACCTTTGGGACGATATTCCTCAGTGGGCAAAGGATACCTACTTCATCATTATTGTAGGTGAGGAAAAAGATGAAGATGGTAATAAACTTCCAAAAGTAATCCAGATCCCTAAAGGTGACGTAGGAACAATTTTCTTCAACCCTCTGATGTATTCGTTTGAGTATGTCCGTAAACAAGAACCTCAAAACCTCTTCAAGCTCGGTCTGGAGTGGATGAGTCAGTTAGCTCCGGTTCCGTTTACAAGAGATGGTGAATTATCAGCTCAGGCCTTCTTCTCAGGAGCTTTGCCGCCAATTATTCGCACCCCTTTGGAAATAGCGACAAATACAAACTTCTTTACTGGATTTCCGGTTGTCCCAAGAAAACTGGAGAAGGTTGCCCCGTCAGAGCAATACGATAGGAGAACACCTGATTTGGCAATCACAATCGGCCGCGCTTTAGGAGTAAGTCCTATGAAACTAACCCATGCTGTCTATGGATTAACCGGAAGCTTGGCCAGAGAGCTTCTTAGTCCTGCTGATGTGCTAGGACTGACAATGGATCGTTTTTACCGAACTCAGGGCGGTGAGAAGCAACGTAGGGCCTGGGACATCAAATATGAAGCAGAGGTAGGCTACAACACCACCCGACTGCAAATGAAGAAGCTGGTCGAAGCAGGTGACCTTCAGGGGGCACAGCAAATGGCACTAAGATGGAATGAGGAAGCAGAAAAACTAATTCCCCAAGTTGTTCCGCTTCTGATGAAAGATGATCCCAAAGAAGCATCGCTCTTCCAAAGCAGCATAACTTTTAACGCCAGCGATTTGCAACGCTTATTAAAAACAACTCTTCCTGGTGGTATTCCTCAGGAAACTGACAATGATGAACAGAAATCAACACTAATTCCATTGAAGAATGGGTCCAATTCCACAGACAATCAAAGTATTAAGAGTTTGATTTATAGATAAACAGCTATGGCAGATATAACAAGACCAATCGAACCATTTGAACTCAATCAAGGCTTTGGAGAAAATCCTGCAGACTATGCCCGATTTGGACTCAAAGGGCATAACGGCTGGGACTTAAAAACAAAATTCCCCGATACACCCCAAGGCTTCCGCAACATTCTCTCTTCTTGGGCTTCTAAATTTTATGCACAGGGCAACGAAGGCAATGACGGCTTCGGGCTTTACTTTGAAGTTATCGTACAGCTCTATAACAGCTACAAACTGACCTATGCCCACTGTAAATCCATTGAGAGTTTTGAAAATAAAAACGAAGGTGACACGATGGCTATCAGCGATAACACCGGCAATAGTACCGGCAGCCACCTGCACCTTACGGTAAAACGTGGCCAACTCCAAAACGGAAAGTTTGTAAGTGACAACTATAACAATGGATATTTTGGAGCAATTAATCCTCAGGAGTTCTTTGATGAACTCAGAAAATATAAGAAAGAAAAAGGGACAGCTTCCGCTCCAGAAGGTTGCTTGGTACCAAACACACCCGAATGGCGAACCAAGTATGAGCAGGTAGTCTTTTCCGCAACTAAATGGGCCGATACTCTCAAGATTTTAGAGATCGCAGACGACCCTAACACTACCCCCAGCGACAGAATTAAAAGTGTAGTCGGAGGGTATAAAAGCAGAGAAACTGACCTATCTAACAAGCTAAATGAGAAGTCTATTGAAGTCAGTAAAGCCACCCAGGAGATAACCAATAGAGTCGAACAAGTTGGCAGACTTGAGAAGGATTTGCTAGAGAAGGATAAATACTATAAAGCCCTGATTGACGCACTGAATAAACAGCTCAAACACGGCTCAGATGCACTCCCCTTAGCTCAGGCTCGCATAGGGGTACTGGAAGACCAGCTGGACGAGGCAAACAAAGCCAAAGGCAGAGCACTTAATGATGCTCAGGAAGCCAAGAGTCAGCTTGATGCGTGCCAAAAAGGTACGCTTGTTCCGACTCCTCAACTCATTTTCTCTCTCGTTGTTCAGTACTTCGGCAATAAATTACATAAAGGAGGTGACAAGGTATGAACGACTTTTACCCTGAATGGAAAAAAGTAATCTGGCGTTTTGTCAGAATTTTCATTTCCTCATTTCTATTTACCGGATCGCTCGTGCTGGTAAACGCCCAACCGGAATCCTTATCCAGTTGGAATAGCTTCCTAAACACTCTGGTAGTGCCATTTGCAGTCTCTGGTGGAATTGCAGGACTCAATGCGGTAGGGAAGCTTCTACGAGACGTTTTCGGCTCAGAAGATAAAGACAGCCTTATTGATAAATTGATCTTTTAAACCTATGACGGAAAACGAGCCAGTAGATACTGTCAAAATGCTTGAGCGCGTAGCCAAACTCGAAGAACGGGTCGATGGCGGGTTTGGCTATGTAAACAAGGAATTGAAAGAGATAAAAGAAAATCATCTCCACCAACTTCAGGCTGACGTGAGCGATCTGAAAGTAAAAGTGAGTACCTTGGCGGTGAAGATTAGTATTGCGGCTGCAATAGCGACAATAGCAGGAGACTTTGTTTTTCGCCTTATATTTAAGTAGGGTTACTTCTTACCCTTTTTATCAGAATCTTCTTCAGATTTGTTATTGAACACAAGATTATTTAAGTCATCTGTAAAACCTTTAAAGGAGTTGGCATTCAAGACATGGAAATATCCGGATTCCGGATTACCGGTAAAAATCAGTGTGTCGCCGGGTTGAATGTTCTGAGCTTTACGCAATTTGGCAGGTATAACGATTTGACCGCGCGAGCTTACAGGAGCGGTCCCGAACACTGTCATTTTTGATTGTGGCTTCTTGCCTTTATTTTTCATAGTCATCTAAAACGGCAACTACTCTTCCGAGAAATTTATTCCTACAATAAAGAAAAATCTTTAATGTAGGTTACAGGTATTATACAATATATCTTACTCGAGATCTTCGCAACATCAGAAAATGACAGAAACAACCTTGTATCCACAGGGGTAAAAGAAGTAAAATGTACTGGTGTTAGCAAGATAGTGTCATAAAAGATTTGACACCTATGTGTTCTTTAAGAGAATCAAGCTGGAGTTCCAAACTAGGCTCAACAAGAGGTCTTAGGTTCGAGCAAAGTACGGTGACCAGCTCCATATGACAATTAAGTACAGAAATGTACACAAAGTTACTTGACAAATAAAAATATTATGGCTGAGCAAGAAATATCTTTTTACAAAAATGTCTATTCAGAAGGTTGTCCTGGTTGTAATCGCACAGAGCCACAACCCGAAGGATTGGATATTGTCTTGGAAACAGGTAATTTTAGAGTTCATCAAGATTATGCATTACCCATTCCAGGAATGATGGTTGTTGAAGTAAAAAGACACGTTAGAAGTATGACGGAGTTTACGGCTGGCGAATCAAATGAATTGGTGAGTGTTTTGATGAGGACTCGAGAGGCCATGAGAAATGCGGGTATTGAAGAGGCTACTTTAGTACAAGAAGAGCGAAGTTCTCATTTTCATGCTTGGTGGTTGCCAATATATCCTTGGATGAAAGATGCCACAGATGGAAAGATTAGGAATATTCAATTTATCTTCAATCATGCCAAAGAAAATATGGTTACGGAAAGTAGTATTAAAGAAGTCGAAGACATCACAGGGCGAATTAAACTTTCATTGACGTAAGTCTTTGAAACTTCGAATACCAAGTCGGCATTTTAACAAATTTAGTTTTAAAATAAGATCTGGAGTTATCAGACGGTATAAGTTTAGAAAAAGCCATAATGGTAATGGTAGGTCCGAGCTGGTTACGCTCCCCAGCTCAAAATAGACTCGGCCCGAAGGTAAATTACTAATGAATAAGAAGCAAGGAAATACATTAGTTGTTATTCTCGGAGGGTTATTGGTTGTTACCACTGTTCTGGCTGGGTATTTTTATTGGCAAACCCAACAGTTACAGCCACGCCAGACGGTGGAAATTTCACCTAAAATAGCCCCGGCACCGAGCCCAAATAGTCCAGCAGAAACTAAAGAAGCTACAGCTACTCCTAGCGTTCCAGCTAAAAACATACCCCAAGCTGAAGACTTACCCCAATTGAAAATTGCCTATGCTCCTAAGGCCGATTGGGCAACCTACACCGCAGAAGATCTCAGGCTGACTTTTCAGTACAAGATTGAGTCCAGCAGTGAATTCTCTTATCGTCAGATGGTTCAACCACGCGAATCGGGACAAAGTATTAACGTCTCAACCTGCAGTATTCCGACCACTGGACCAACAGCTGGTCAAGAGTTCTGCTTACCGTTTTATAGTTATAAACTATATGATAATTATACTGGTGGGTCTAGACGTGTTTGGTTTAACACCTACATGAGCTCTTTAAACCATTGCCCCAGGTACTACGCTGACGTTGCTCTCGCTGGAAAAAAGGCGCTTTTGGTAACCAGTGACTGTTCCTCTTTTGGTGAAACATTCGTACTTATCCCGAGAGTACCACACATGGTAGTGTTTTCCACTTTTGGCTATATTAGAGACCCACAATCAGGCAAAATTACTTTGCCAGATTACGCATCAGAGGTACTGGCAACACTTAAATTCCTCTAGTGTTGACCACAGAGGCTACCTCTCGTATCATCCAGTAGAGGTTTTTGTATGAATTCGAAAAAATTAGCTTCTAAACCCTTGCCCAAACACGTAGCTATTATCATGGACGGTAATCGGCGCTGGGCTCGGGGCAAAGGACTGCCAGAGCTACTGGGACACAAGTACGGTGCCGATGCCCTAGAAAAGGTCATCGAGGCCGCCGCCCAGATGGGGCTTAAAACTTTGACTGTCTTTGCTCTCTCCACCGAAAACATCGTCGAACGCACCCCGGAAGAAATAGCGGCCCTCTTTAAGCTCCTGGATTCGCTTTTTTACGAGCGGTCTAAAGAGCTCTCGGAAAAAGGCGTCAGAGTCCAAGTTTTAGGAGAAAGAGTGGGACTACCCAGTAATATCACCGAGATCATCGACCGCATCCATGCTATTACTGTCAAGAAAGAAGTGATCCATGTTAATGTCTGTCTAAATTACGGCGGCAGAGCGGAAATCTTAAGAGCGGTAAAAAATCTTCTCCAGCAGGGGATAAGGGCGGATAAAGTCACGGAGGAAGTGTTCTCAAGGAATCTTTTTACAGCCGGCCAGGCGGACCCAGATCTGATGATTAGAACCGGGGGACGAAACAGGCTGTCCAACTATCTGCTCTGGCAAACCTCTTACGCCGAGGTGTTTTTTACTCCTACCCTCTGGCCTGATTTTGACGGCCGGGGACTCAAGGAGGCTATTACCTGGTTTCAAAATCAAACCAGAAACTTCGGGAAATAAGTTCCCTGGGGACAGGAGAGGTAAATTTGTTAAAATAGCTCTAGAGTTTAGCTCCCGTAGCTCAACTGGATAGAGCAAGTCGGTTCTAACGATTAGGTTCCGTGTTCGAGTCACGGCGGGAGCACCTCATGTGGACAGTCTATATCCTTGAGTGTGCCGACCACTCTCTTTATACCGGCATTGCCCTTGACCCCGTTAAACGCCTGGCTGCTCACAATCAGGGTAGGGGAGCCAAGTATGTCCGTAGTAAACTGCCAGTTAGATTGTTGTATCAAGAAATTTGCTTAACCAAAAGCTCGGCCCTAAGACGTGAGGCCGTGATTAAACAGCTATCTCGAAGTAGTAAACTAGCTTTAATCACCACACAAACCTAAGCGTAGATACTTGTTATAATGTGCTATCCATGGTGGCTGTAGCTCAGTGGTAGAGCGTTAGATTGTGGATCTAAAAGTCGCGGGTTCGATCCCCGTCAGCCACCCTATAGTATTTTATGGGCACTGGGGGCTAGGTTCATCAATTGTACATCCAACCCGCCCAATGAATTTTTGTCCTTATGGCCTACTTTAAATCACATGCAGGGCAGGTTTATTTCGACGAAGCAGGTCAAGGGGAGACCATAGTTTTTGTCCACGGCAGAACACTTGATTCTCGCATGTGGCAACCCCAAGTCGATTATTTCAAATCAAAGTTTAGATGTATCATATATGATCTCAATGGATTTGGCAGGTCTGAGGTTCCCAAAGATGAGTACGACCCATCGAGAACATTAAAGGAATTGATTGATCATGTGAGCCTTAAGAAAACTTTTATTGTGGGGCTATCATTAGGAACATATTTTGCTATAAATTTCGCTCTGGATTATCCAGAATATATCAAAAAATTAGTACTTATGTCCGGCGCCGTTCCCGGGACTACATTTAAATTCGAATTTAAGAAGGAATGGCAACGGGTCGCCGATGCTGGTCAAGCAGGCAACTTCGATTTAGCAAAAAACCTATGGTTGTCCGGAACTGCTTTTAAAACCCTTCCTACTAACAATCTCGAGAACTATAAATTATTTAAATTAATGGTTGATGAGTATACGTGCTGGGACCTCAATAATCCGCCGACACAAAGGTCGAGAAAGAATGATGTCAGCAACCTTAAAAAAATTACGGCGCCGACTTTAGTCATTTCTGGCAAAAAAGATGCAACTGACTTTGTGAACAATGGCAGGCTGCTAAAAACGTATTTACCAAATGCTAGGTTAGTGGAGATTGAGGATGCTGGTCACATGGTTAACCTAGAATTTCCTGATAAAGTTAACCACGTGGTTGATGAATTCCTAACCTAAGTGTCCTGGACAATCCCACCCCATTCTTGTCTCTCGCCACTACACTTGTGCGTAAATCGTCCAACCGGCCACCCTTACAATCCCATAGTTAGTTGACTCTATTAACTTTTCGTGCTTAAATACAGCATGGTTGAGGTGTCCACAGCTATCGATACGCTCAGTTATACAATGCCAATATTGGGGTTACTTCTTTTGGGAGTTACCAGGGCGGTGAGACGGGAAATAATTGCAAGACAACGTGGAACCTGTTTTGATTGTTATGTTGAGGCTGGAAATCAACTTGAGATTCACCATATCATCCCACAGTCAGCTGGGGGGGGAACGGTCATAATCTTTCTAACCTTATAGCACTTTGTGGCTCAAAATATCGGGACTGCCATGAAAGGTGGGATTTAGCAGCTCAAAAAGGGGTTTTTCCGGATGGAACTCCTTTACCGCGTAGGAGCGGGTAGCATTCAGTAATTATGTACTCGGTCATCAGGGATTTATAGTCGAAATAACTAGTAAGTAGACTACGAATAAAGTTTACTGAAAAAATTGGCTACCTCGACTGAGACTCGGTCTTCTGCTCCAAAATAGGTATGTCCTGATCCTGGAATAATTACCGTTTCGCAGTCTTTAAGATACTTTTTTAGCGTGGCCATATTTCCTTCAACACTCGTACCAAATTGCGAATAGGCAATAAAGGGGTCGTTCTCGCCGATAATTACTTTAACGGGCACCAAAATCTGCGAAAGAATGGGGAAATTATAGTCCGGCCGATAAAAATCAAAAACACAACTTAGGTCACTCTGCTCATACCAGGAATAAAATGTTTCATAACTCATGGCGAAGTCTTCCCACTCGGGAACTGGCACTATCTCTCGGCCCTTTCCTTCCTCAACCTTTTTCTGGGCAATTGTTAGAAATTCTTTCCACTTACGGGGAGCTTTGGCCTCAATAAAAGCATTCTTATCAAAAGGGGCTAGGAGTACTAATTTAGAAACTCTGTCTTTATATTTACCCTCAAACAGATATCTGACAGCTTTAATTGTTCCCAGTGAATGACCAATAAGGGCTATGTCCTTATAGCCGTCTTGTAAAAGAAAGTCGATAAAGCAACTAAGGTCTAAGTGGGCATCGTCTAATTTCTCATAGTAGGAACCCAAAAAAATCCCCTCTCCGTCAGTCTTCAAAAATTCAGTCACCACACCGGTCCCCCTGGTTTGAGCAAGAATAACGGCGTTTCCCTTATCCCTAAGAGCGGTTGTTACCTGGTGGTAGAAATCGTGCGAGTAGAAGTCGGTGGTAAAGCCATGGATGAAAATTGAGGCTGTTTTAGACTTGTCACCAGGAGCGAACAGCCCGGTCAATTTTAACCCATCAGAGGTGAACCTCTGGATTAAGTTATATGAATTAGTTGTTTGCACTCTAGGGAATTATAAGCCCGCAGCGTAATTTAGAAAAGGGCACTTAGCCGCTAGCCCTCAAATTGCTGCTATAATAGTGGTATGGCTCAAGCACCCCTGAAGATTTTGTTTGTTTCGGCTGAAGTGGCGCCGTTTTCCTCAGTCGGGGGATTGTCCCAAGTCTCCTATTTTTTACCTAGAGCCCTGCTAAGACTGGGGCTAGACGTGCGAATTTTTACTCCCAAATACGGCACCATTGACGAGGGTAAATTCCCGATGAAAATGGTTAAAGAGGGGCTACTGGTCCCAACTGGAGAGAAGGAAGCCACTCAGTACCCCAGCGAGTTAGTCTGTAATGTCAAAATATTTGGCGAGGTAAAAAAATCCGAACCTACCGTCTATTTTCTTGAGAACATGGAATACTATGAAAAGCGGGCCAATGTCTACCGCTACGCCGACGACCACATCCGCTTTGGGCTGCTATCCAGAGGGGCACTCGAATTTATGAAACAGGACTACTTTGTCCCCGACGTGGTTCACGCCAACGACTGGCACACCGGCTATCTGCTCAATTATTTACGTCAGGCTTACGGACAGAGCTCAGAACTAAAACGGATTGCGGCTCTTTTTTCTATCCATAATCTGTACCAGGGTAATTTTGATTTTGAACACGCTTCAGAAATGGACTTTGACGATGGAAAGAGCAGCTTAGCGCCCTTTTTCTCTGACCGCTTTTTAAAACAAAATCCCCTCAAAAGGGGAGTGATTAATGCGGATCTCGTCAATACGGTGTCAGAAACTTACGCCCGGGAAATTATGACCGATGAATACGGTCGGGGACTGCAAAGACTCTTCAAAGAGCTTCGAGGTAAGTTTTATGGCGTCCTAAACGGCCTGGATTACACCGATTTTAATCCCGCGACAGATAAAATCATCAAAAAGAATTTTAATCAAAATTCCATTTCGGCTCGCAGCGAGAATAAGGCCGATTTGCAACGAGAGTTTGGCCTTAAACTTGAACCCCGAACCCCACTGCTAGCTTACTGGGGCCGGATGGACTGGCAAAAGGGGATTGACCTGATGATGGATACTTTTGGCTTTATCCTCTCTGAAATGGATATTCAGCTAATTGTGATGGGAGAACCCAGCGACGACAAATACCGTGCTTACTTTACGGAGCTAGAGAAAAAATATCCTGGTAAAGTAGGTGCCCACCTGATGGCCAATTTTACTTTGCCTAGGCGCTTAGCCTCAGGAGCGGATATGTTTATTCTCCCCAGCCGCTACGAGCCAGGAGGGATAGTAGCCATGGAAGCTATGCGCTACGGCTGCGTTCCAGTGGTGCGGGAAACAGGTGGACTAGGTGATATTGTCTCTGACTATAATCCCGGAAAAAACACTGGCACTGGTTTTACCTTTAAATCATTTGCCAAGGAGAATTTTTTGGTGGCAATTGTGCGAGCACTGGAAACTTACCGTAATGAGGATGCTTGGCGCCGGATTATCAGACGCGGCATGGATCAAGATTATTCCTGGGGCAGCGTCGCCAAAAAATATCTTGACCTCTATAACCGAGTGGTAGAGTTTAGAAAAGAAGCCCTCCTGGAAAACCCTCCTGAAGCTTTCAAACAAACGGTGAGCTAGTTGGCTAACGTTTCTTGGGGTCATAACCCAGTTCTTCCTGGGCATTTTGTAAACTTAAAAAACGTCCGGGATTATCAGACACCGCAAAATAGATACCAAAACTAACCTTGGCCGTCAAACTTTTTTGGGTAAGGCTAACTAAGTCCTCCTCGTACAGCTCGATTTTATCAAGACTGGGATCTCTTTGAGTGTTGCCGGTAGTGTGTCCGATACGCAAATTGATGGAGGCTATTCCATGCAGATCGCTATACAGCCGCCCAATTTCTTCCCCCACCACTTTTGATAAAGCATAGAAGCCATCGGGTCGAGTCGGCTCAGCAGTGGTTATTTCCACTTTCCCCGTAATGCCAGCTGGATAACCCGGATAGCTGCCAATCACGTGAGTGGAGCTGGCGAAAATTACCTTGGGTACTTTAAAAATTCGCGCGCATTCATAAATATTGGCGGTACCATCAATATTGTGCCTAGATACTAGTTCCCAAGAGGCAAAGGGATAGGGGTCAGCGCCAAAGTGGACAATAGCATCAAGTTTGGGAAGTTTAGCAAAAGCCCCTTTTAAAGCATTAAAGTCAGACAGATCTACTGCCTGGTGGTGGCCACTCAACGCCTCACTCTTAACGTCAAAGTTCCAAACAGAGTAGTGGGGCATAAGCCCCCTAATAAGCATTTGTCCCAGTTGCCCGGAACCACCGGTGATAAGTAAATTGGATGTCACTAGAGCAGTGTTTGATAAAAGTCTACATAATTTTTGGCCATGATTTCGTTACTGAAGCGACTGACTACATCGTCACGGCAATCCTGTCTAAAAAGTGAAGAAGCTTTGGCAACCGCGTCTATTAGTCCGTCTTCGTCTTCAGCTAGAAACCCAGTTTGGCCGTTTTTAACAATTTCTGGCAACGCGCCCTGTTTTAGGGCAATTACAGGCGTGCCACAAGCCAGGGATTCTATAGCTACTAAGCCAAAGGGCTCGGACCAACGGACCGGCATAAGAGTAGCTTTGGCCTGGGCGTACTTTTTGATTAACTCGGCCTTAGTTAGTGCACCGGCGTAAGTGATCTGGTCGGATAAAAATGGGGCGATAGTCTTATCAAAAAAAGCCTGATGCTCCGGGTAGATCGTGCCACAAATAATCAGAGGTAACTTACTCTTGAGAGCTACCTGGACGGCCGTGTCGACTCCTTTTTCTGGCATGATCCGGCCCGAATAAAGTAGGTAGTCCCCACTACTCTTAGTAAAGGGATATTTGCTCAAATCAAGGCCGTGATAAATCGTTTCTTGCCAACTAAGTCCTGGACAGGTAGCTCTTTGGGCGTTTGAGATCGAGATAAAGTGGAGATTAGTAAACTGATTAAACTCGGAAAGAATCGCAAAGGCACTATCGGTTAGGGGGTCATGGACAGTAATCACTACCGGCAGCGAAACTTTTAAAGCCGCCGGACTAACTATAGACAAAGGACGGGTGTGTGACTGAAAGATATCAAAATGCTGATCCTGCGCCAAATTAAGGGCTTTGACTAACATAATATTTTCATACTGATAACTTGAGCCCGGGTGCGGATATCGCTTGTAGACTGTGGGGTCTGAGAAGGGGAGCATCCCAAATGATTCTAGTTTAGCTGTAGTCTTGGTTCCCTCGGGGGCAAAAAAAGTGACATCGTGTCCCAGGGCAGTAAGAGCCTCAGCCTGATTGGCCGCGACTTCCATGTTGGCATAAATCTGGCCACTGGGAAGGGGGTAAGCAAGATTATTAGTACAGTAAATTCCTATTTTCATTTGAGTAGTGAGTAATAGAACGTTTCGTAATTTTTTGCCATTGTTCGGGCGCTAAAGAGTTCTTCAAAGCGCGCCCTGCAAGCTAATCGACTAATTGAGTCAATTTGCCCCAGCCTTTGTGTCAGCTCTGAGACAGAATTTACCAAAAAGCCACTCACCCCATCGACAATGATTTCCGGCATAGCAGCCCGATTCCAAGCAATCACTGGCGTACCCACCGCTAACGCTTCAATAGCTACTAAGCCAAAGGGCTCGTCCCACTGAATCGGCAGCAGTAGTCCTTTGGCTTTGGCTAAAAATTCAAATTTCTCCTGGTAACCTAAGCCACCGACGTAACTAATACGGTCACTTAAAAAAGGCTGGATTTTCTTGGCAAAATAGTCTTGGCCGCTGGGATCGTCCTGGCGAATCGAACCGGCAATTTGCAGTTTCTCCCCGGTTGGTAGGACAGCCTGAATCGCTTGGTCTGCGCCCTTAGCGGCAGTTAAGTAACCTAGAAATGCAAGGTACTCCCCTGGCTCGGACGAAGACACAGCAGGTGCCGTAATGCCGTTATAAATTACGGTACTGGATAGCCCCCGGGCACTAAAAAGTTCCGCTTGTTGAAATTTACTAACCACCACCGTTGGGATCGTATCTAGAGAGTACTTCAGAGTATTTTCGTAATAGGGCTGATAGTCGGCCGGATAGTGAGTTTTAAAAGCCGTTTCAGTGCTAATGGGATGGTGGACTGTCGTAACAATCGGGGTGGTGATGAGCTGCGCGAAGAAGGGCGCAATAAAGCGGGTGTGATCATGAATAATGTCAAATTCCCCGTGACGTCTTAGCGCCTCTGCCACAGTCCACTTAGTATAGGCACTACTAGTCTCCCAGTGACCATAAGGATCCCTGGATACCGCGGTGGGCCACATCGGCACCAAAGTAGCGGAAGTTTGAGAATCAGCGGTAGCAAAGAGAGTCACATCATGACCCATCGTTACCAGCTCTTCTGTCAGGTAGTGAACTACCATTTCCAAACCGTTTTTATTTAGCGGCGGCACCGATTCCTGGAGGTTTGTGACCTGGGCAATTCGCAACTTCTTCATATCAGGACAGCTTGGGAAGACCATTAATTAAATCGGCTCGCTGCTGATCGTAGTCTTGAAAATATTGGCCCACCCGCTCACTCCAGTGCAATTGCCAAATTTGGAGAAGGAGGCTGTGATAAAGTGCTTCGGCTTCATTTTTGGTGTGGTTAGCGATTGGCAAAGTACGAATGGCTTTAATCAGTTCCGTAGCTCCGGCTTCGGCTAAGTCTGGATGCCACCAAGGATTGTGCGACAACCAAAAAGTATGACAGGAAGAAATACCCCGGTCATAATGATGCCGGGCAATGTTGCAAGCGGCCCCGCTTTCAGCCGGACAGAGAGTAAGCGCCTCGTAAGCCACCGTTTCCAGGTGGTGATAATTTTGTTGCAGCTCGTTAGTAGGGTCACTCCATAGAGGAAAGGGTTTATTTTGCGCTAAATCGCGGGGGGCAGTTTGCCAACTGGAGGCAGTAATTTGCTCTTGGGACAGCGGTCGGGGGGTTAATTCTTTTAAGGCGGTAGTTACTTTTTGGATTTTTACTTCTGGCTGATTAGCCAAGTCCTCTAGTAAATGTAATCTTTCTGCGTAGTGATGACCAAAAATCTCGGCATCACTCAGGGAAAACACCCAATCGTTATCTCTTGTACTCTTTGTCAAAAACTTTACTAGCTTTTGGGTGGTCAGCTCTTTCGGATAAGACCGCAATACCTCAGTTAAAGCACGGCTGATGACTACAAACGTTGAGGGGCTAAGACTATAAACCGAGTTAGTCAGAACCCTCGTCAGTAAGAAGTCGGGATTGACCGCTGATTCATCCCCAATCATAAATTCGACATGGGACAAAAGATGTTTGGCCAACTGGTCATCGACTGCCAGTTCGGGAGGGAAAAAACCCGCAGTTAGATCGACTTGTAAGAGGCGTTTTAAGAGATCGGCATTTTCGCTGGTTTGGCGCAGAATTACCTCAAAGGGAGTGAGAGGCGCTAGGGGGTGATATAGAGGACTATTTAAAAACTCTATCTGCCCCCGCTGCCAAAGGGTGTGTAAGTTACTAAAGAGCTCGTCGCTACCGAGTTTTTCCAGTTCCAAGGCCAGTGATCCGGCAAAGTTGATTGTCATTTCTAGTGTGGGGTTGTTAAGTAGAGCGGCAATAAGAGGGGTGTAGCAGGTTTTTTTAATCCATTCCGTCAGTCCCGGTGCCTGAGTCGGAGGTTGATAGAAATGTAGAATCGGGGACCAGTTCACCATACTTAATATATTGTACCCTGTTTTTGTATATAATTTCATAATGCTTACTGCCCAAAAGTTACACATTGCCTATTTGGCCCTCGAGTTTGGGCTCGATGAACGCCTACCTATCTACGCCGGTGGCTTGGGAGTGTTAGCAGGAGACGTCGTCCTTCAGGCTCAAAAAGACGGGATCTGCCTGACCGCTGTTGGTCTACGCTACAATTTGTCGACAGAGCAGTTGACTGCCTGTGGCTTTGCCCTAATTTCCCAAACCGTCACCATTGAAGTAGGCAGTGAAGAGGTGCTGGTTCGAGCCTGGGAAAAAAAGTTTGGCAGCGCCACCCTCCTTTTGTTAGATCCAGAGGGAGAGCGAGGCAGCCTCTACGATCCAGATAATGGAGTTTTTTTTCGGCAACAAATTATCCTGGGGATAGGCGCCGTTCGCCTGCTAGGTCAGCTGGGGATTTTAATTGATGTTTACCATCTAAATGAAGGTCACACGGCGATGGCAGTCTTGGAACTAAGACGCCTTCAGAGTCCAGCTCGGATTGTGGCGACCAAACACACGATTTTATCCGGCGCCGGTCGCTACCTTAAAAAGGACGAGCTTTTTAGTGCCCTTAGTTCCTATTTTGAAAAATACCAGCTAAATGGTGAGGAAATTTTTCAGTCGGGCACCCACGAAAAACACCCCGAAGCTTTTTCCACGACCAAGTTTCTTCTTAAATCCGCCAGTAAAGCCAGTGCCGTCTCAAAACTGCACGCGACTTGCGAACAAAAAACGCATCCCGAAAGTAATTTGGTTGCTGTAACTAACGGAGTATGCAAATGGCGCTGGCAAATCCCGCAACTAGCACTGACCCCACTCGACACTATGAGTAATGAGCAGCTATGGACCAATCACTTAAGATACAAGCAGCTTCTTTTAGAGCAAATTAGAGAGAAAACCGCTATACAATTTTTTAGCGACAGACTTACGATTGTCTGGGCCAGAAGACTAGTGGACTACAAACGGCCGCAACTGATTTTTAATGATGTGACCCGACTGGCCAAAATCATGACCCAAAGCAATTCTCCTGTCCAACTGATAATCGCGGGCAAAGTTAATCCTAACACTGAAGAAGGCAGAGCTATTCTCGCCGCCATTAAAGACGCTGTAGCCACTCCAGAGCTTCGGGATCGCGTGGTGTTTTGGCCCAGCTATGATTTGGCGGTCGCTCGGTATTTAGTGAGCGGGGCTGATGTCTGGCTCAATACCCCCAAACTCGGTTTTGAAGCCTGCGGCACCAGTGGGATGAAAGCGGGGCTCAACGGGGTGCTCCAGTTTTCAGTCGCTGACGGCTGGTACCCGGAAGTAAATTGGGAGAATGTTGGCTGGACCCTACCAGAGGAATCGATTGAAAAGCGGGTCTATGAAATTTTGGAAAACGAGATTATTCCCGCATACTACAATCGGGACAAGCTAGGACTGTCGCAGCAGTGGGTAGAAAGAATGCGCCGGACCATAGCAGTCGTGCAAAAAAACTATACGACCGGACGCATGTTAAATGACTATTTTGAAAAACTCTATCGTTGACAATTATTTTTTTGTGTTAAGATAAGTCACTATGGAACAAAACACAACACCGGCGGAAGCGAAAAATTGTCCCAAATGTGGAGCCCCGCTAACTGATATTTTAGAAACTCAGACCGGAAAGCAACTGCGCCGCTGCACTAAAAATATCTGGAATAAGGAAACCAAGCAAAGTGAGGGTTGTGACTATGTAGAGTGGATTACCCCCGAGCCAAAAACCCTGGATGAGAAATGTCCCAAATGTGGCAGCCCTTTAGTTATGCAGGTCACCCGCTTTGGCAAAAAAATGAAAAAGTGTTCCACCTCTAGTTGGGATAGTAAAACTAAAACCGCTTCCGGCTGTGACTTTGTCGAGTGGATCAACGGCACTACGGAAAAACTGGACGAAGACTGTCCTGAATGCGGAGAAAAATTAGTCCTCTTTACTACCAACGCCGGCAAGAAAATGAAAAAGTGTTCCACTGCAGGCTGGGATAAGGAAGCCAAAAAGCCCACCGGCTGCACTTATGTGCAGTGGCTCAGTGCTGGGGACCTAATGTTTGACGATCAACCCCCCCCGCCCGAAGATCCATCGTAAGACTACTCATGCTTGTAGTAATTGGTCAAGAATCTCATCACTCAGCTTAGACGGGCCGTTAGACCTAGTCTATACAACGATAGGTGCTTACTCCGTCAGGGTAGCGGGTGATATCGACATTAAGGTAACTCGGCTAAATGAAACATAGACAAGATTGTCTTGCCACTTCGCACATAACTCTAAAAATAAAGTTAGCCCGAGAAGAGTAGCGCTAACGCAAGGAGAAGAAATATAAGAACGATATAATACAGATATGGCTACAAATTCTCGTCTTAAGGCCGCACAGACCGTGGCAAGACTACTGGATAACCGTTTTCAAATAGGTCCCATCAAATTTGGGTTTGATCCCATTATTAATATCGTTCCTGGACTCGGAGATGTCCTGGGGATGCTCTTTTCGCTCTACCTTGTCTGGATAGCAGTACAAATGGAGCTACCAAAGAGAAAGATATTGTGGATGATATGGCACATCTTTATCGACTTTATTATTGGCATTATTCCCTTTTTTGGGACAATAGGAGATATTTTTTATAAAGCTAATGAGGAGAATTTAAAGATTATCGAACAAAATTCTCGATTAACAAAATAGCTTTTCGAGCTTCGTGGCTATCTTTCCTTGTTCCAGATACTAGACTTATAGTATAATGGGGGGGTGACCAATAAAGAACTTCGCACAACTTATAGTGAGATCGGTTCTCAAGCACAAAAAGAAGTATCTGAGGAATTTTTCCCCGGTAACCAAGCAACCACTGATGACATTATAGCCGCCTACAATCCTCCTGGTGGAGTATTGGGTACATTAAAGGCTAGAATGTATGCTTCGGAGTTAACAACTAGCCGACTAAATGCTGAAGAAATCGGAGACGGTAGACGACCAGTGACGATTCCGCGAGTAGTCAAGATCGCATCAGATTTTACTTTTATTGGGGATCAGCTAGTCCAATATGCCACGATCATTACTGGCAGAGACCTTGACAGTAGAAGAATAGATAGCTACGAAAGAGCAACGCGTTTGCTGGGTATTGGAGTTGACGTCCTATCGGGTTTTATCCCCTTTTTAGAATCGTCCCATATTAATAGCTGGGTAATCGATTGGTTGGGAGATCGATTCAAAAATACCACCCCAAGTCCTCTTAAAGAGCAATTGAAAGCTGTTGTCGAGAAAAACTTTCAAGGTCATGTTGCGGCTAGAGAAGCAGCTTTCAAACGCGGGATGACGAGTGTCTATGGGAAAGAGAAGTTTACTGCTGGAGTAGGAACCTTTAGGGGTTTAGGGGTGGGTATTGATGAAGTGCGCAAATTTTTAACTGTCGATAGAACAATCGCACATTTGGATAAGGCTACCAAGATGGCTAGCGCATCTCCATCACTGAGCGTTCGTAAATATGGGCTGACTCTTGAAAGAGAAAGTCATGTGGATCATTTTGTGAGAGGCAAAGAGGGCTCGATCCCCGAAGCTTACCCATCAGTGGATGCTCTTCGTAATAGCGTAGTTACCTTAGGATTATTCGCCTTAGCCTTAAGCGCCTTAACAACTGCGGACGCTACGGGGATGGTATTTAATCAATTGGGCGAAATTGGAGCCAGAATAAGTGAGGGAAGCGTTATAGTCCAATCAGGATACGCAATAGATAGTATCTGGAATGGGCTAGGACGCTATATAGGCGGAATTGGTGGATCCACAAACGTCTTTCTGGGAGAACTAGGTAATCTTTTTAATAACTTGAAAACAATGGCTATTGCTGGAGGGGTAACATTAGGTGCTCATATGTTAGGCGATCCTTACCAAAGAATTAAGCAAACGAGTACGGTTGTAGGACCTGCGTTAGGCAAAATAATAAACAGGTTGGGTGGAGTATTAGAGTTTTTTCATTTATAGCCCACCACCGGTGCTATAATTTCCTAATGCACCTGTAGCTCAATGGATAGAGCACTTCGCTTCGGACGAAGGGGTTGGGGGTTCGATTCCCTTCAGGTGCACCAGTTGGTAAAATAATCACAGCGGATTGTTGGCTCGAGTTTGGTTAGTTCATCTCCCAGGTGTGATATGCTTGGTAGTGTGAAGATAATCAATAAACTAAGAAATCAAGCGGTCCGTCTCAGGCTTCTGGGTAAAAGCTACAAAGAAATTGACCAAGAGATCCACGTTGCCAAAAGTACCCTTAGCTATTGGCTAAAAGATGTCGAGTTGACACCGCAACAACAGCTAAGACTTTATACAAAGCAGGTTAACATACTATCTCGTGGACCAAAAAGTCAAAGAGACCGCCGGGCAAAATTAGTCGACCAAATAGTCAGCAGTGCAAAGAGAGAGGTTGCATTACCTATCTCTGACGAAAGCATCAAGCTTTTTGGTGTCGGACTGTATTGGGCAGAGGGCTCAAAGAGCAAATTGCTTCAAATTACGAATTCAGATCCTTATTTGATCTTATTTATGGTGAGATGGCTACACAAAGTCTTCGGCGTTCCACCTACTTCACTAAGAATTCATCTGAATCTTTACTCTCAACAAAGAGAACAGGATATTAAACTTTTTTGGTCAGAGCTAACTGGGATTCCCCTTGAAAATTTTGGCAAGTCATATATTAAACCGGAGAACAAAGGATTTAAAAAAAATAACTTATACTATGGCACGGCCAGAATTTACGTACCTAAGTCAACAGACTATAAGTATCAAATGCTCGGCTGGCTTTCTGCCCTTTTAGAAAGTTACAAAACTGATGTAGAATCAGTTAAGCAGAGGTGGACCAGACTTAAAGACACCAAACGGCCAACAAATTTGCGGGTTCCTTTGCCTCGTTAGCTCAGTGGTAGAGCAGGAAGCTCTTAACTTCAAGGTCACAGGTTCGAATCCTGTACGAGGCACAGTGTGGTAGACTCTAGCGCTTACGCAGTAGAACAATGAGTCCCAGAAGACCAAGTAGCGGCCCACAGAGGAGAAAAATTATCCGAGTATCTTCCTCAAGGAACGGTTGGACCGCCTTTTCGACAGCCAGACTTAAAAGAAGTTTTGGCTGATGCAGCAAATCTGTCTTAGTGGGGAAATAAACAGTGCGAAACACTGATCCTTTATTAACAATCGCAATGCTGCGGTTTTTCTCCTCGTGCGATAAGACAAAACTCAGGATAAAGCGCTTATCCTTTGACTTTGGATCGAGAGGAAAACCAACGGGGTGAAACCTAGTTTCGTAGAGCTGAGAAACTGGATAGATTGTCTGGGCAATAAGTTTCCCGGTGGGATCTTGTAAGTTCACTTGCAAACTTTGCTCTCCGCTTAGACCAGTATTGGCGTCTGCAGCGGCATAATCAGTAGTAATCATCAAATTTATCAGCACCATGCCTAAATTGGCATCGGCTCCCACAAAGGGCAGACTCACTGGGTTTAAGGATAGGGGGATGAGACGGGGTAGATTAATATTGTCTACATTGACCACTCGAGCCGAGAGGGTGACTGGAACGCGTTGGGCCACCCAAATTAGAAAAACAAAACCTACTAGCCCCAAGATTAGAATTCTCCCAATTCCTTTTTCAGGGCGCTCCGCTCTGTCTTTTACCTGCGTTTTAGGAGGGGTGCTTTGGCTTTTGGCAAAGTAGGGGAGTTCCAAAAAGACATGAAGTACCACCGCCAAAACAGCCATCAAAATGATCGCTGAGATAGCCGCTTGCGCCATAGCCCCAACCGTTACAGGATCACCATTTTGGAGAAACACTTCAATAGCGATGGTGTGAGTTAAATAAAGTGCGTAGCTAAGGCTACCTAAAGTCATTAAAATCCGGTTTCTAAGAAATCCCGACCAAGCATTATTGACTGACAGAGTGATTAAAAACACCCCAGTGACGGGAATAATACCTAAAATTAAATCAAAGAGGCCGGGTAAGCGGGTGAGTTTGGCTAGCAAAGGGACGCCCACTACTCCCATCAGGCAAAGTGTAACCAGTCCTACTTTCGGTAAACGCATTGCAAGATTTTGCCAGCGCTTTATCCACTGGGTTTCGCGAATTAAACCAATAGCCACCCCAAAGGCAAAATAAATCCCGAGGTAGATTTGCATCATCTTAAGGGCAAGAACACCACTAAAAAGCAGCCATAAGCCAAAAAAGAACGGGAAAGCCAGTAGGGTAGTAATGCTCCCTAGAGTGATGGACTTTTTTTCAGTGATAAAGCTGATAATGGGCAAAAACAAAAGGGGGTAAAAAATATAAAAGGAGACTTCGGTAACAATGCTCCAGTAAGCTCCATCAAGTTGCGGCACGTAATTGCCAAACGGCAAAGCTACAGTGCTATTAACCGCAAAAAAAACTACGGACTGAGCCCACTTGGGCCAAATTAGATAAAACACTGAGGACGGGACTAGCGGTAGGACAAAGATATAACCCAGAATCACCGCCAGTTGCAGGGTAAGAAAAGTGAGAAACAATAATTTCCCTAGTTTGGGTCTTTGTGGAAGTAACATAAAGCCCCTCCACAACAGTCCCAAAACGGCGATGACAACGAGAACTATCTGTGCAGTCACCAGCGGATCCAGCTTTGTGTCAAAAAATCTGATAATGGTTAGCGCCACACACATGGCCACAAAAGCTGGAAAAATGCGGGTGTAACGTTTTTGCCAAAAGGCTAGCTTAGAAGCCACCTGGGGATAAATTGTCGCCATGAGAAATCCACTTAAGAGAAAGAGAATACTCACACCAATTTTGCCACTCACTAAAAAGGTGGCAAGAAGTGGTTGTAAAAGGGTCGGGGTAAGGTCAAACAGCGGACCCAACCGCAAGTGATTGAGGATAACAAGAACAATCGCAATTCCCCGCAGGCCATCCAACTGATCAATACGGCGAGAATCCGAAACGGTGGGTTGCATAGCCATATACTAAGAGTATATCATCAGGCTAGCTATGAACATACTCATTACCGGCGGGGCCGGCTTTATCGGGTCGCATCTTCAAGACAAGCTGGTAGCAATGGGTCACGAGGTAGTAATCGTCGATAATCTTCGCTCGGGGAAGAAGGATTATCTCAGTCCCCAAGCCCACTTTTATGAGGTGGATATCCGGGACAAAGCGGGCCTAGAGACAGTTTTTGCCCAAACGAAACCAGAAGCGATTTTCCACCTAGCGGCACAAAACGAGGTACCCTACTCTATGAATCATCCACAGGAGGATCAAGAGATAAATATTGTGGGCATGATGAATCTGTTGGATTTGGCAGTCAAATATGGCCTCCAAAAGTTCGTGTATTCCAACACCGGGGGAGCTCTTTACGGAGAGGTGGCTGAAGTGGATCTACCAATCACTGAGGATTGCCCAGTTGTCAGACCAACCTCGTTTTACGGCGTATCCAAGTTGTGTGCGGAATACTATCTTAAACTCTATGGCAATTTATACCACCTTCCCTGGGTATCTCTGCGCTACGCCAATGTCTATGGACCAAGACAGGATGGCAACCGCGAGGCGGGGATTGTGGCAATCTTTTGTTCCAAACTGTTAAAAGGGGAGCAGCCCATAATTAACGGTGACGGCCAACATACCAGGGACTATATTTTTGTCGGTGACGTGGTAGATGCCAATACCGCCGCCCTGGCCTACGATCAGAGTGATTATTTCAATATTGCTACCGGGCTAGAAACTTCTAACCAGGCAGTATTTGACGCTATTGAGTCGCACTTAAAAACCGGTATTCAGCCCGCTTATGGCCCCGATCGACCCGGCGACCCCCGGCATAATTCCCTCTCCCCAGCTAAGGCAAAAAGGCTTCTTAGGTGGGGGGCCAAAATTGATTTTAAAGGCGGTGTTAAAACAACGCTAGATTATTACTTACAAACTCGGTAGAATAGTTTCACTATGCAACTCACCCAAATAGATCTCAATGACATACGGCCTCGACTTCGGTACCACTAATAGTGCAATCAGCATCGGAAGGGCTGAGGGGAGACGAGGATCAACGCTTTTACCAATTGACGGCTTCGCATTTGACCCCCACGTTATCCGTACTGCGCTTTACTTTTATCCCCGGAAACTAGTCATTGACCCCCACACCACGAAGGAAGCTCTCGCTAGGAATGAGTTTAAAGTCGGACAAATTTGGTACGAAGGTGAGTTTAAAACTGAAATTGGTGCCAAAGCGATAAAAACCTATTTAGCTGATAATAAAAATCGTCAACCCGGCATCACCCGCAAAATTTATACAGGCAAATGGATTAAAGCCAACAGCTCAGCCTCGGAAGATGTTCCTCAAAACGTGCAAGTGCCCGAGCATCATGTTGAAATTGATTATGGAACTGGAAGACTACTTTACGCCCTAAAGACCGCCCTTAAAGCTCCACTTTATACAGGCTCGTCACTTTTTGGCAAGTTCTTTACCCTAGAAGAGTTAATCGCAACGTATGTTACAGAGATCAAAAGAAAGGCCGACAGCCAAGTAGGAGACAATGTAACCTCGATTGTTTGCGGCAGACCAGTGGAGTTTTCCCCGAATAAAGCCAAGGACCGGGCGGCCCAAGACCGCCTGATAGAGGGACTTAGGGCTGCTGGATTTAAAACCATCGAGTTCGAATACGAGCCAGTGGCCGCCGCCAAACACTATATTTCTCTTCATCCTGGCGAGCAGAAAAAGGTGTTTGTCTTTGATTTTGGAGGCGGAACTCTCGACACTACGATTGTGGAGTCGGGAACTGTTCCGAAAATACTCTCAACAGGCGGCGTCTATATTGGAGGTAATCTGTTAAATTCAAAAATTTTAAAAGCTAAGCTTCTCCCTTATTTTGGCAGCAACATTACGTATGGCCATCGCCAGGTACCGCTCTCAAACCATATCTTTACTCAGCTGGCTTCTTGGTACACAATTCCCAATCTAAATAATCCAGCTAACATGCGCCATCTTTCAGATGCCCATTATCAGTGTTCGGACACCGCAGCATTGGATCGTCTTATTGCCCTCATTAACAGAAATCTTGGTTTCGAACTCTACGAAGCAATTGAAACTGCTAAGAAAGAACTGTCAAAAGAGAGAGTGTCTCGCATCGTTTTTAAGGATGCTTCCATTAGTATTGATATGCCCCTAACTCGCAGCGAATTTGAGGAAATTATTGCCCCAGAAGCTCACATGGTAGAAGCGCTTGTTATTAAAACCTTGGAGGATGCGAAAGTCGACCCCGAAGAGATCGACGTGGTAGTAAGAACTGGTGGGTCATCGCTAATCCCGCTTTTTGAGCAGATGTTGGGGAGAATTTTCAAACCAGAGAAGTTAACCCTTCTTGACACCTTCACGAGTATTGCTTCGGGGCTCTCCCTACCGAAAATTTAAGAGCATTATTTTCCAGCTAGGTACCGAGAAGTAAATTCCTTATCAGAATTTTTGACGTTGGGGACACTGCTTACGGGAAAAAAGATTCCTTTAACCAATTTAATACCAGGACGAAGAAGAATGGGCAGGGGACCAATATTATGAATGGGGAGGGCAAGGAACCCACTACTTCCTGGCTCAGCGAATTGATCGCTGTGAAGAGCGTCCAGATCAATTTGTCCCTTGGATCCCCGGGTAGTCAGAAGTAGGGAAACAGTGCGGCCAAGCATCACATTTTCCGCGATAAAACCAATAATGAAGTCTCCGGGTTCTAAAAGGTATCCCGCTTTTGTCATTTCAAAAGCATTTTCAAACTCTAAGGTATCATCGGCACTGTCAAGAAACTCCTTTATTTTTAATTGACACAGCTTACTACCCAGAGTGAAGGTGTAACTGCCAGGCTTTAGATTCTCTTCAATAAATGGAGTGATACTAATCTCTCCTGTCGCAAGATAATTTTTAATATCAGAACTGGAAAGAATCATAAGTGTAGTTTTATATTAGCGCAAAATTACTTGCATTTCTTTCACTTTACAATAATTTGACTAGACCGCTCATTTCTGGCATTATAACTTCATGAAGAGACTGCTCCTCTTGGGAAGCTTTGTCCTCGGCAATTTCTCCATTTTGGTAATCGCCTTTGCCATTATTACTATGTGGACTACTCAGAGTAGTTCGGCCGCTGAGACAGAGAGTAGTGACGTGGTCCTCACTCTAGGTCCTAGGGAACTAAGGCACTTTGGCGCCGCACCGGCAGAGCTACCCCAGATCAGTCCCACAATTATTGAAAGTGATGCAAGACCGACCATTATCAACAAATTCTTTATCGCCCACTCTTCACCTATGACCGGGCTCGGTAAAATCATTGTGGCCGAGGCGGATAAGAATAAGATTCCCTTTAATTTGCTACCGGCTATCGCCATGTGCGAAGGCAACGCCGGAAAAGTTATGCCCGAAGGCAGCTTTAATACTTACGGCTGGGGAATTTATGGTAACAAGGTGACCCGCTTTGCCAGTTGGGAAGAGGGGATAGCGGCAGTTTCCAAGGGACTACGGACTAATTATTACGACCGGGGGCTAACCACAATTGAAGCTATTATGGCCAGATACGCTCCTCCTTCTGAGGGATCTTGGGCAAACTGCGTTAACAAATATATGGCCGAGCTAGAGTAATCTAGTACTTCCCGCCACTTGACAAGCCCATAATATATTGTTATAATCTCTTTTAGATCCTGAGGTATGCTTCCCAAGGCTACGTCAGGGTTTTTTTGTATCTAAGTCTTCCCCTTAGAACCATCTCATAGTAGACCAGGCAAAACTAGTCCACAACTATGACAACTGCAACTCTTAAAAAATTTGTTCTCAAATGGCTCTTGGTTTTAACACTTTTAGTGTTAGCAATTTTTGGCAGCGCGGGAGAAACTTGGGCTACAGATATTCGCGAACGCAAAATCGCTGCCTATCTTTTTAAACACAATTCCCCCCTGGCTTACTATGCCAAAGAGTTCGTGATTCAAGCTGATGAGAACGGCTTTGACTACCGACTGCTCCCAGCTATTGCGGGAGTGGAGTCAACCTTTTGCAAACGCTACATTGTTGGCACTTACAATTGTTGGGGTTGGGGAGTGGGAAAAATCCCTTTTGAGTCATGGGGACATGGGATAAACAAGATTTCCGATGCTTTGGGCGAAAAATACATTGGTCGGGGAGCGGTCACCGTCGAACAAATCGGCAGAATCTATTGTCCGCCTACCCATGAATCCTGGTCCAAAAACGTACGCTTTTTTATGAATGAGATCGACAGTGTTGATCTTTCAGAACCAATCTCCAACCTAACACTACCAAATCAAGCCTTGGCCCGATCGCTTGATATATAATAGTCAAAGACATCTTTTTTAGGGCTGATGGCGGAATTGGTATACGCGCACGCTTTAGGAGCGTGTCCCGCAAGGGATGGAGGTTCAAGTCCTCTTCAGCCCACCATTGATACTTTAGGATTCAAGCCGATAATTAAAATTGGCGAACAGCATTATTTAAAATTGTCAGACCGGGTGAGAACAAAATCAGAAATAGCTGCATTTTTGTTTGCGAAAGTGTCGGCTGACTACTCTGCGTCCATTACAGCCCAAGGAACTGCCTTAGCAGCAGCATGTAATAATCTCAGATTAAGACCTAGACGCCTAGGTCAAGCGCTGTTAGGGAATCAAACCGCACTGGAACGGCTGCAAAATGCCGCTAATTCCGCTCACGCACGAAATCATGTAATTGGCATTGTAACCGTAAAAGACGTTAGGGGAATTGTTGCTAGTGATTTTGCGATAGCAGACAGGCTGCGCTTATTGAATGAGTCCGATATTGACGAGATCTTAGGGCAATATTCGTATTTTCGTCAGATGCAACAGCAAATCGGTAGATTTGCTGAAATTGAATATCGTGAGGTGGCCTACGATATTTTAGATATATATAAAAGGAAACTTGTCGCCTTCTTCTAAAGCTAACTAGTCAGCAAATATATTTAGCTTGCCACTCCCTAATTGTTTTCCGTTTCTACACTAAATAAACTGCTCTTGTTGTGTCAAAAAAAGTAACCCAAAAGGAAGTAGCCAAGCGAGGATTAGTTTTTATTGATTTTAATGGAGTAATCTCCTATAAACCCTTCTGGTCAACCCTAGCCGATAAGTCACACCCAAGTCATAGTCTTTTCCTAAAAATACAGGATTTAATTTTTGGCCCAGACCCCACTCTCGTCCAAGCCTGGATGACAGGAAAGAAGACCTCGGAAGAGATTCATGAAACACTGGAAAAAAACTTAGGTGCCCCTAAGGAACTTTTTAGTAACTTTGTTAGGGACTGCATAAATCTTGATGTTTCAGTTCCCATCATTTCCGCTGCTAAAAAATTGCGGTCAAATTTCCACCTCATTCTCCGTACGGACAATATGGACACATTTTCTCGCTGGACACTGCCCGCTCATCCAGAACTAAGGGAAACTTTCCACGAAATTTATTCGTCGTTTGAACTGGGTTTCTTAAAAAAGACTGATGGGGGTAAATTTTTCGTTGATCTGGCCGAAAAAAATGGGTTTACCATTTCTCAGTGTAGTCTGCTAGATGATAGTACTAGTAACTGCGCTCTCTTTAGGACGATTGGTGGGCGGGCTTTTCAAACAACCAGCGAAATGGAAGCAATTACTGTGTTGGCTGGTCTAGGAAGTCACACTCGGCTTATTTAACACCCCGGTAGCAATATGCTACAGTAATAGAGCCATGAGGTTACTGCTGCCCAATTTAATCGTAGTTTGTCTGTTGTTCTGTAGCGTTTTTTTAGCCACTCCGGTTTCCGCTGACTTTGCCAAAGCTTATCAAGATTATCTCTATAACAATACTCTCTATAAAGAAAACTATACGAATTATCAGGTCGCCAAGTCTACTTTTTTAACGTACCGTACTAACTCGGCAGAAAACGACGCTATTATTGCCCTTAGGAAAGTGTTGCAGAGCCGCAACCAACTAATGGTGGTTTACTATGATTTGCTCTTTGAAAAGCTCCTGGTGACTCCCGGAATTAGTGACGACTACAAAACCACTTTTGGCAGTATCCGCACTAGCGAGCAAACCTGGCTGGCCGCTAATAAATTAAAGATCGAGGCGGCAGCCACCCTCCTGGATTTAAACTCAGTCTCCGGAGAATTTGAAGGGCGCTACCGGCAAATGGATAGCGAAACCAAGCAGGCTCTAGGGAGTGTGCTGTTAGCCAAAGAGCGAGTGCTAAGAGAAGAAGTAAACGCTGCGGTCGCCAGCGTTGGTGGTCAACTAACAGCTATGGATCTGGCTGGAGAAGACACCACTATCTATAAACGCAATCTAATCGGTACCCAGAATAAACTGGAGCTGTTTGACGAGAAGATGGGTAGTGCCCAAAAGACACTGATTCGGCCGATTGGCGAGCCGGTAGAAGTTTTCCAGGGGCAACAACAATTAGCCGAAGCCAACCAATATTTAAGAGATATGGTCAGTAGTTTACTGGAAATTATTCGCTTAATTACGAGATAGTAAATCTTAAAACATTATGGACGAACCACTTACTAACCCAGCCGTAAGTCCGCCAGTCAACCCGGTAGTAAATGACAGTGCTAAAGGAGTAGAACCCAGTCCCAGACACTGGGGATTTAAAACCATCCTTCTGCTAGCATTGGGTGGGGTAATAGTTTTACTGGGCCTGTTCTATTTAGTGTTGGTGCTTTTTTCTCGGCCCAAAACTATCCCAGTGCCCACTCCCAAACCCAAAGTAGTCATTAAAGAAGAAATTATTGAGACTCCACCGCTGTCCAAATTTGCCAGCGACAGCGCTATTATTAGCCTCCGCACTAGTCTACAACAATTGCAGGGAAAGATTGACACTGTAGACTTTTATGAGGCGCAGATCACCCCGCCACTAATTGATACCAGTATTGCTATCCAGCCATAAGACCCGGAAAGAAATGACCCTTGTCTTAGCTTGGACCCTAATCTAAAATAGCCACATGACTACCGCACTCACTAGGCTCTCTGGTTCGGCTTTCGAACTGACCCTCACGGTTCCTTGGGCTGATGTTAAAGCCGTCTACGATCACGTGTTTGACGAGCTCGCGGCCGAGATTGAAATTGAGGGTTTTCGTAAAGGCAAAGCCCCCAAAGAAGCGGTGGCCGCCAAACTGGACAAAGGCAAGATTTACGGCGAGGTTGTTAACCACCTCCTCCCCGAGGCTTATTCTAAAGCACTAGCTGAGCACAATCTTAAGCCGGTCATGGCCCCCAAAGTGCAGGTGACTTCCGCTGAGGAGGACAAAGAGTGGCAGTTCATTGTTAGGGCCGCAGAAAAACCCACCATTGAGCTGGGTAATTACCAGGAAGCTATAAAAGCAGCCAACGCCAAAGGCCTGATCTGGACTCCTGACAAAGCGGCAGACGCTAAAACTGAGGCGGATCCGAAAAATGAGCAAGAGGCCAAAAACAAAAAGCTCTCAGCGGTTATTGACCTGCTAATTAGCACAGTTAAAGTGGATATTGCCGATATTTTAATCGAGGCCGAGACCAATCGGCTTTTGACGGCTCTTCTTGAGGATGTGCGCCAAGCGGGACTGACCTACGAACAATACCTCCAGAGCAGTGGTCAAACCGCCGAGGCGGTTAGAGAAAAGTACAAGAACCAGGCACTGACCACCCTCAAGCTCGAGTTCATCCTGGAAGCGGTCGCCGACGACCTTAAAACTCAGGTCAGTGAGGAGGAAATTAGCGCCATTATTGCCAAGGAAACTGACGAAGAGAAAAAGAAAGCCCTGACTGAGCAGTCCTATCTGCTAGCTTCTGTTCTTAGACGCGAAAAGACGCTCACTCAGCTCTTGTCACTCTAGACAGCCTGTAGTATAATTGCCCATACAAATCAGGTAGGGGCATATGGCCAACATTCAAAAAATTAAGCGTCCAATTGAAGACTTCACCTCCGAAATCGCCGGAGAGCTGGCTAGTGTTCCCAAAGACATCGGCAAATCCATTCTCCAGGAAATTGGTCTGGGCGGACTAGTCGGCAGTTCTGAAAAGAAAGTTGATGGCAAATTAGAAGGCTCTATTGATCTACGGAAAAAAATCGACTCTACTGAGAAAAAGTTGGCTAGCACTGAGGTCTCGATGGAGGCCAAAATGCGCCAAATGCGCTTTGTTAATGAGAGCGAAAGTAAGGAGCTGGCCCGCACTAAACAGACCATGCAACAGCAAGTTGAGGCCCTCCTGAGAGAGCTGCGAGCCGAAGCTGCTAAAATCCAGGCCCAAACGGCAGATCTGACTGGGGAAGCAAGAAATCTCTCGGTCAGTAGTACCCCAAATAACCTGGGCCAGTACCATGTCAATTTCTTTGAGTACGTGATCAGCTCTCTTAAAGATATTCGCCGCAAAGTTAATGAGAGTCGCATGTGGCTCAATCTCTGGACCAGAAAAAAGCAGCAACGTGGCTATTGGCAACAGTTTAAGAAAAAGGGCGGTATGGAGTGGGCCATGAATGAAGAAAGAGCTTTAGCAACATCAAATGGATGATTTAATTAAAGCAGCTATTCAAAATAAAGAACTAATAATAGGTGGACTATTTGTGTTGGGTTCGCTTCTATACTTGCGCTCTCAACTGGGCCGAGCTGAGGTGCTGGCGGGGAAAAATTTTCTTGAGGGAAAGTCACAAGTTATCGATAAAAAAGCAGCTGGGGAAATTCTTAAAAGTCACGCCGATAAAGAACGTTAGATACCATTTAGCTCGAAATTTTTTATGCAATCTCCCTATTTAGATTTTTTTTGTGCCGCTGCAGCGATTGGTATGGGGGCGACCGTAATCTGGGCACGCAACGTATATGATGGGTATGTTGTAGGGTCTAGAAAGCGAGACCGTGAACTCAATGATCGGTTAGATACTATCGTAAATCTTGGGTTTGGCAACGCTGGCCTTAAATTTCAAACGCGCGGTAATCCACTTTTTTCTTCTCACTCTCCAGAGCGCTAAGGCTAGTGTATAATGCTTCAATGGGTTGGGCTCATAGCTCAGTTGGCTAGAGCGCTACATTGACATTGTAGAGGTCTCAGGTTCAAGTCCTGATGGGCCCACAGAGGTTTAAACAAATGGTGACACATTCTTTGGCGATATTATTACTTCTTGGTTTTATTGTTATCTCTGAAAGCTCCAGTAGAACTCCTGGTCCAGCTAAAAAGATGAAAGTGAATGGAAAGTTCCAATTGCACACTTTTCTTTATTTAGTCTTAACACTTACTGGGATTGCTTTAGGAGTTCTTCTTCTTATTTTTCGCGTGGGCTATATTTCAAATTCCGAATTGATAGGATGGATTGGTATTGCTTTAATGATTTTAGCCATCTTCCTTAGAACCATTGCCATGAATACACTGGGGAAATACCACACACGATCATTAATCACCCTGCCTAATCAACCAATAATACAAACAGGAATATATAAATATATTCGTCATCCTGGATATTTGGGCTCGATAATTGGGGGCATTGGCTTTGCCATAGCTACAACTAATTGGCTGATTATGGTTTATGCCGCGATAGCCTTGATAGTTGTTTTCCATTTTCGCATTGTCGCTGAAGAAAAAATGATGCTAACTACCTTTGGAGCAAAATATAAAGAATACTCTTCTAAGACAAAAAGGCTGGTTCCATTCATATTTTAGAAACTTGAGCATTAAACGATGGCAGTAATTTCCGATATTCACTCAAAAGCGGTTCAATGTCGTTAACATAGGACCCACCAAAGCTGAACAGGTCTTCGGAAAGGTCCATTTACTAAACTGGTATACGGTCTTATTGTGGAAAATACGGAAGACTCTTCGATATTCGATTACTAATCAAATAAGTAGCCTTCTACATCTGAATCAAAATCAGGCCCATCATCGTCAGGGTGCTTAGCCATACTAGCAAGATCTTGGGCAAATTGATCAGAATTCAAATAATCTGAATTCCATCGTCTGGAAAAATTCTCAAGCAAATTAACTACTGTCTCTAAATTGCTCTTTCTATCCTGGCCCTTATTAGATCTGACTTTAAGTTCATCTAATCTAGAGACATCTCCTTCAACTAAAATAAATGACTCACTTTCAATTCGGCCTTCTGCCCACATTTTTCTAACAAGTTCAATCTTTGCTACCTTTTTGGCTTTGTTGTATGTCCCGGCAAGTTTGAACTGCGGTACTTTCCTCTCACCATCATTAAAGCTATAACCCATCACTTTCATGTTTGGCATTGATTCTGACGCGAAATCAATTCGATCTGGATCTTCGTCGGATAGATAGATCCGTTCCGCAGCATTTTCATTTCCATCTGGAGTAAGTCGCCAAATAGTTTCTTCGTCTCGGGAATCAAGATAGGGAACTCCTATTGCCGCTGCTCTGTGTCTAAATGTATCAGCTATATCGACTATCCGGTTTATACTTTGTGACAAGCGAGTTTCTGGAAGCACGGGGATTTCTCTAGCATCAGAGTTTAGCATACATCATTCTATCACTAATTTTTCCCGTTGCTACTTATCCCCAATGGGGAGCACTTAATTCTTGATATAATCGGATATACTCACTTAGCAGTGGTTCAATGTTGTTAACATAGGGCCCACCAAAAGTTTTAAATAGAAAACACTATGATTAAGGCAATCACGTTTGATCTCGACGGTGTCTATTTCCCTGATGGCAAAACTAACTTTATAACAGCTCTTAGAGAACGTGGGGTTTCCGAGGAGGAAGCCAAGCGGGTCTTCCTTAAGAGCGAGGAAATGAATAGTCGCTACAAGCTCGGAGCGATGTCAGATAAGGAATATTGGACTTGGGCTGGTAAAGAATGGGGGTTAGATCTCTCGCCTCAACAACTTATTGATCTGCTCATCTCTAGCTATAGTGTTAGCCCTCAGGTTGAGGAGATAGTACGGTCGGCTCGGGTCAAGGGCTTTAAAACCCTAGTTTGTTCAAATAACTTTCCCGCTCGGGTAAACGGCCTTCAGCAACGGTTCAATTTTTTAAATAATTTTGATGCAGCTGTATTTTCCTACGAAGTAGCCGCTACAAAACCCTCGGAAGTTATTTTTGTTGAACTGGTTAAACGGGCGGGAGTCTTAGCTAATGAAATTGCCTTTGCCGATGACAATCCTACTAATTTAGCAGGCGCTCAGTCGGTTGGGATTACAACTTTTCTTTATGAAGGCTTTGATAAGTTTATTGACCAACTCAAAGGTCTAGGAGTAGACTTAACAGAATGATCCAAAGTAACGCTCCCAAAAATTACGAGTGCCCAATCTGTCTTGGAGTACAAGGCAGTGACAGTGCAAAAACCCTAATGAGACCTAGTGATCTAGTCTATAAAGATGAGTTGGTCTCAGCTTTTATTAACTCGTTCTTTGTTGGAAAGAATTCCGGACACGTCATTGTGGTTCCCAACGAACACTACGAAACTATTTACACACTGCCAACCGAGTTAGGACACCGTATTTTTGATGTCGCCCAAAAAATTGCACTGGCTATGAAAGAAGCGTACCAGTGTGACGGCATTACAACCAGGAATAATAATGAGCCAGCCGGGGATCAGCACGCCTTCCATTTTCATTTCCATGTGTTCCCTCGCTACAAGGATGACGGCTATAACACTATCCCTCCATCGGACAAACGCTTGGCCGAACCGACGGAACGGGCTGGTTATGCTGTTAAAATAAAAGCCGCGTTGAATAGGCCGAACACCTAAAGCTCCACTAGTAAAGACTATGTTAGAAGCGCATCCAGTCTATTAGCGCCATTTACTTTGGTCCGCAATCCAGTCCTCTTTTACTATAAGACTTTAGTTGCTACAATCTTACCATGGGAGTAAAAGTAAAGATTGAGGGGAATTGCAGTGAGGCGCCCAATTGTTCTCTTTTGCGACAATATCCACTTGTGTGTCAAATTCATGAGAGACAATATTTTGGACGAGGAAGTGATGAAAAGACGGCGAGAAATCAGGCCCGTAGCAAAGCTACACATCCACAAAAACTTGTTTTTGATAATTACCGAAGATTTAATTTACGCTGTAAAAAAGCCGAATTTACCTGGACACTTTTAAGTTCAACCCAACCCACAGCAGATAAAAATTAATTGATTGGATAGTACTTACCTATATTCGCTAGCTCATGGAAGATGCTGATAGATCTGTAACTATACAATTTACGAATTCTCACCTTGGAGTGGTGGGTGGACTGGGAAGTAGTCCTAGACGACTGGGGATTGACGGACCGGTGGAAGGGAAAGTTCATACTTTCTCAGGTGGAGCGAGAAAACTGGTGTGGTGGAGAGTTGGGGGTCGAAAACACCCAGAACTAAACGAGTTGGCAAAGCGACGAGCTGATGAAAGATTTGCAGCTTGGAAAGCACAAAATGACCAAGATAATTCATGATATGATCAAAAAATATGTCGCGCATAATCATTGGCCTCATTGGCCAGCCACTTTCTGGAAAAGACACGGTCGCCAGTTACCTCCAAAGTGACCATCACTTCACCCACATTAGTACAGGAGATCTGGTGAGGGAGTATATAAAAGACCATAATCTTGGAGCCCCAGACAGGCCGCTGGTTGCCGCCACCGCTAACAAACTTAGGGCGGTACATGGTAATGATTATTTGGCAAAGATCGCACTACAACAAGGAGGCGATATTGTCGTCAGTGGGCTAAGACACCCCGACGAGGTCACCGCTCTAAAAAATGCTGGTGGCACCATTATTGTGGTAACTGCACCCCAGCGGAAGCGTTACGAATGGACGATGAGCAGGAAACGCGAGGGAGACAGTCTTAGCTTTGAGGAATTTAAAAGACAAGAGGAGGCAGAGTACAACGCTAGTTTTGCCAGTGGCCAGCATGTGTTAAAAGTGCTCGCCATGGCTGATAGTGAAATTGTCAACGACGGGACGCTTGATGATCTCAAGAGTAAAGTCCACGAGCTTCTAAAGACACTCTTGCAATAAGACTCAAACGGGGTACAATAGAAAGCAGTTACATTTCAGCGCCCGCATGAGACTACCAACCTCAAAGCTGAACTGATCCAGCAGACTCGGGAGTTAATTAAGCCACCAAGTCGGATGGAACCGAGCACCGAAGTGCTCTCCGAGATGACAGTGGCTCTTTTTTATGGCAAAAAACACAGCTAACCAGCTTAATGATCTCAGACACTCAGCTGCACACCTACTGGCTGCCGCAGTTTCGCAGTTGTACCCAAAGTCATTGCGCACAATTGGCCCATCCATTGAAAATGGGTTTTATTTTGATTTCGACAACCTAAAGATTTCAGAATCTGATCTTCCCAAGATTGAAGAGAAAATGCACGAAATCGTCAAAGGCTGGAAATCTTTTGCGGGCCAGGAAGTCAGTGTGACAGAGGCCAAGGAAGCCTACAAAGACAATCCCTACAAAATTGAACTCATTGAAGAGTTTTCAGGCGAAGGACAAAAACTGACTTTTTACAAGTCCGGGGACTATTCTGATCTTTGCCGTGGAGGACACATTAAGGATCCTAGCAAAGAACTCAAATTTTTCAAGCTTTTAAAAATCGCGGGGGCGTACTGGAGGGGAAATGAAAAGAATAAAATGCTCACCCGCATCTATGGAACGGCCTTTCCATCTCAAGAGGAACTCGATCACTATCTTTGGCAACAAGAAGAAGCCGAGAAGAGGGATCACCGCAAACTAGGAAAGGAGCTCGATCTCTTTACTTTTTCAGATTTAGTGGGAAGTGGCTTCCCACTTTTTACTCAACGAGGTGCTCTAGTGAGAAGGCTATTAAATGGCTATGTAGAAGAGCTGCAATCTAAATCGGGCTACCTACAAGTGTGGACACCGCAGGTAGCAAAAGGGGAACTTTTCAAAATTTCTGGACATTATGACAAATACAAAGAAGACATGTTTAATGTGGTATCTCATTATTCTGGTGAAGAATTCTTCCTTAAGCCAATGAATTGTCCCCACCACACTCAAATCTATGCAGGGAGGCAGCGAAGCTACAAAGATTTGCCAATGCGTCTCACAGACTTTGCCATGCTTTATCGAGATGAAAGGCCTGGCGAACTGAATGGTCTAGCTAGAGTGCGCGCTTTTTCAACAGATGATTGTCATATTTTTTGCCGTGAGGATCAAATCGATGCAGAAATAGATTTGGCGCTTTCCATGACAAAAGAGATTATGACAAAGCTTGGATTTAAATATCGCTACCGACTCTCCACCCGCGATCCCAAAAATCTGGACAAGTATTTAGGCAATAGGGACACCTGGAATAAAGTTGAGAAGTGGGCAGTGCAAATAATGGAGCGAAATAATATTGAATATTATGATGGCCCAGGGGAAGCATCATTCTACGCTCCAAAGATGGATTTGATGGCAACTGACGCCTTGGGACGAGAATGGCAACTCTCCACAGTCCAAATCGACTACGTCATGCCAGAGAGATTTAAGCTTCAATACATTGACTCTGATGGATCACTTAAGACTCCTATTATGATTCACCGAGCAATCCTTGGGTCATCTGAACGGGCTATGATGGTGCTTCTTGAGCATTTTGCTGGAGCATTTCCAACTTGGCTGTCCCCAGTCCAGGTAGCCATTCTTCCAATTGCTGATCGGCATCTAGACTATGCCAGTGAAGTAAAAGAGGTACTAGTAAATGCTAATCTGAGAGTAGAAGTGGACAGTAAAGCTGAAACTCTCGGGGCCAAGATTAGAAACAATCAGGCCCAGAAAGTGCCCTATATGATCGTGCTCGGGGATAAAGAGGTAGAAGCAAAAAAAATCGCCGTCCGCAGTAGGGATTTGGGAGATTTGGGACAGATGGAGTTGCAAAAGTTCCTTTCGGAACGTAAAATGGAGATCGATCATCGTCAGTTATCAGCTAATTCGTCAGGCACCATTGATTAAACAATACAAAGTTAACAGCTCAATTACCGTCCCCGAGGTGCGTCTCTTAGATGCTGAGGGCAAACAAGTTGGGGTAATGAGCCGGGATGAAGCTCTGGACTATGCACTAGGACAAGGGGGCGACCTCGTTCTTATTGGTGAGGGCGCCACTCCGCCAGTAGCAAAGATTATCGACTTTAAAAAATTTCTTTATCAGGAAAAGAAAAAAGAAAACGTTGCCAAAAAAGGGCAGAAGAATTCGGGAACTAAAGAGCTCAGGGTCGGAGGACCCTTTGCCGGAGAAGCAGATGTAGCGGTGAGACTAAGACGCGCGGAGGAATTTTTAAAAGACGGTTTTGGAGTTAAGGTGGTAGTAAAATTTTCGGGGCGTCAAATGGCTCACCCGGAATTTGGCCACAAAATTATTAACCAGTTTAGGGAAAAATTAGCGGGAATTGGTAAAGTAGACCGTGAAACCAGATTTGAGGGTAAACAGCTAGTAGTGACTTTTGGACCAGTTAGTAAATCTAAAGACAAATAAAGCTATGCCAAAAATGAAAACCACCAAGTCGGCAGCTGACCGCTTTAAAGTGACCGCGAGTGGTAAAATCTTGCGCGCTAAAATAGGGCATCGCCATAAGGCGATGGGTAAAAGTAAACGCAACGAGCGCAGGGGTAATATTCCCGTGGAAGTTTTAGGAGTAATGAAAAAGAAAGTTAGGACCTTACTTAGGGTTTAAAAAATATGGCCCGCGTTAAAAGAGGAATCACCACTCACGCTAAACACAAAAAACTTCTTGGCCAAGCCAAAGGCTTTATGATGACTAGACACCGTCTAGTCAGAAAAGCCAAAGAAGCCGTTCTCCACGCGGGTCAGTACGCCTACACTGGACGAAAAAACAAAAAGCGGGTGATGCGTAGGGATTGGATTCTCCATATTAACGAAGCCGTCAAACAGCACGGGCTAACTTACAGCACTTTTATGAATAGACTTAAGGTCGCCAGGATTGCCCTTGACCGCAAAATACTAGCACAGCTGGCAACCGAGCAACCCGAGGCCTTCAAAGAAATTGTTAAAAAATTAAGTTAGGGAAATTTAAGTCTTCATAATACTTCTGGCTCCTAGTTGTAGCGGCCGCCTAACTTGGATAGAATTAGGACTATGGAAGAACAGCTCCACGAGCTTAGGGACAAAACCTTAGCAAACATTAAGGCAGCTAGCACCATGGACGACCTAGAAAAAATCAGAGTTGCTACGTTTGGGAAAAACTCTGGCGCGTTAACTGAGCTCTTAAAAAAACTTCCGGAATTGTCTGCTGTCGACAAAGGACCAGTGGGTAAAACCGCCAATGCGGTTAAACTCGCCATCGAGCAGGCGCTAGCCAGTCGACAAGAAGAATTAACTAATAGCCGGGACGCTAGTATTGCCGAGACCGAATGGATTGATGTGACCATTCCTGGCCAACTTACTCCTCACGGGCATCTTCATGCACAGACCCAAGTGCTTCATGAAGTCCTAGAAATCTTTCAAACCCTGGGCTACCAAGTAGCTGACGGCTTTGAAATCGAATCCGACTACTATAATTTCACCGCTCTTAATATGCCGCCCCACGCCCCATCAAGAGATACCCAGTCGACTTTTTATCTTGACCCGAGGGGCAGTAAGGTTAAGGCGGGTGAGATCATAACTAGAACTCAGCTCTCGGGCATGCAAGTGCGAATCATGGAAAAGACGAAGCCGCCAATGCGTGTGGTCATTCCCGGCAAAGTCTACCGCGTGGACGACGTCGACGCCTCCCACGGTTTTGAATTTTGGCAGCTGGAAGGAATGCTGATTGATAAGAAAGTCAAATTCACCGACCTACTGGGGACGATGGAATACGTTCTTAAAAAGCTTTACAGTCAGGACCAAAAAATTCGCTTTGACTGTACTAACTTCGCGTTTGTCGAGCCCGGAGTTCAAGCATATATGTCCTGCACGATATGTAAACAGCGGGGTTGTCCTTTTTGTAAACACACCGGCTGGGTAGAAATTATGCCGGCCGGAATGGTCCATCCCAGTGTAATCAGGGCCGGAGGGCTCGACCCTAAAGAGTGGAACGGTTTTGCTTTTTGCGTGGGCCTATCCAGAGCAGTAGTTTTAAAATACCAAATTGATGACTTGCGAGTGTTAACTAACCCTGATTTAAGAATTTTGAGACAGTTTTAATTAATTGAGTATTAGATTTTTGTTATTTGTTTAGTCTTAGGTCTTAGATCTTAAAAACTATGTTAATTCCACTTTCCTGGATCAGCGAATATACCAAAGTCACCATGCCGTTTCCCAAACTGGCTACTCTCATGTCTGAGGTCGGACTCACCATTGAGAAGTGGGAGGAAAAGGACGAGGACATTGTTTTTGATACCGAAGTCACTCCTAACCGCAGTGATTGGCTTAGTGTCATTGGCACTGCCAGAGAAATCGCTGCCGCGACCAATGAAGCATTTGACTATAAGGAGGTCGTGGTGCCTCTTAAAGGAAAACCAACCACCCTACCCATTACGGTACGAAATAATTTCCAGGTCTGTCCCAGAATCTGTACGATCTCAATTTCTGGGGTGGAGGTAAAAGCTTCCCCTGACTGGCTGAAAAAGCGGATCAAACAAATCGGCCTTCGCCCAATTAACAATCTCGTGGATATCACCAATTATGTGCTGTGGGAACTGGGCACACCGATTCATACTTTTGACTACGACAAGATTGTAGGAGCGGAAATGACGGTAACTCTGACAAGGGGGGGAGAAAAGTTTAGGAGCCTGGATGGCCTGGATTACACCCTGCCACCGGATGCCATTATTATTTCCGATGCCAAGCGGATTATTGACCTGGTGCCTCTTAAAGGCGGGGAGAATACATCAATTACTAGTGAAACGAAAAATGTCCTGATGCACACGATTGTAGTGGATCCGGTAATCACTAGGAAAACCTCGCAAGCTTTGGGACTAAGAAGTGACGCCTCAGCTCTCTCGGAACGGGGAGTAGATCCCAACAGTCTACCTAAAGGACTCCACCGCGCCCTCTCCCTTATCTTAGAACTCGCCGGCGGGGAAGTCGCCTCCGAGATGATTGATACCAAGGATCAAGAGTTTGAGCCGATGGAGAGACGGCTTAGTCACGATCAGCTAGAAAAAGTTATTGGCGTGGGATTTGAGGAAAAAACCGTCCTCTCTATTTTTAAACGGCTGGAACTTCCCACTAGGGTTAAAAATGGCGTCTACACTGTCAGTGTGCCCACCTTTCGACCCGATCTGCAAATTGAAGAGGATTTAATCGAAGAAGTAGCCAGAATCTATAACTACAACAATTTGCCTAAAACTCTTCCCGTCGGGGGCGTACCCACGAGTAAAGTAGCCTATGCTAGAGACTTTGACCGGGAATATGCTACCAAACAACTGCTGACTGCCCTTGGCTACAGTGAAACTTTTACCTATTCTCTGATTGATGACACCAAGCTTGAGGCCTTAGGAATCGATCCTACTAAGACACTGCGTATTACCAATCCTATTTCCCGCGACTATGAATATCTGCGTCCCAACCTGTTGGGAAATTTACTCGATTCGATCAGAGCTAACGTAGCTAATTTTGCCGAGGTAAAGCTTTTTGAACTCGGGAAACGCTACCTCGGAGAAACCCTGGATAGTGTTACTGAAGAGTACTGGCTTTGGGCCGGTGTAACAGGTAGTGACTTTTCTAAAGCCAAAGGGGAGGCTGAGCGGGTCCTCCAATCACTGGGAGTGAGCTATAAAATTCGCCCAGCTAGACCCAGTGATAATCACTACTGGTTCCATCCCGGAAGAACCGCTCATATCGAAAGCCAGGAGGGTCACTATCTAGGAGTAATTGGCGAAGTCGCGCCAACACTGTTAGCTGAGTGGAAAATTAACGGCCGAGTAGTTGGGTGGGGCATTAACTATGATCTTGCCACTAAACTGGGTCGGAAAGAGCGAGTCTATCAACCGGTCCCCAGATATCCGGCAATTACTAATGATATTTCCTTTGTTACTAAGCCCCACACCTTAGTGGGTGAGATTATTGACCTTATTAAGCAGTCAAGTCCTCTCGTTAGTTCTGCCGAGCTCATTGATACCCACGAAAATACTAAGACGCTAAGAATCACCTATCAAGATAAAACGAAAAATTTGGCGGAAAAAGACGTGGCGGTAGTAAGAACCAAAATAATTGCCAACCTTACTAAGGAATTAGCCATTACCCCTAAAGATGTCTAGCCCTGATATTTTAAAACCTCAAATCCGCCACCCAAGAATAAAAAATGCAGTCGAGTTTCTTTCCCGCAACCGCATGTTTTTATTAACGGTTACCGGCGCGGCGGCGGCCGGTCTGCTTTTACCCTGGGGAGTCCTAGGTTATTTGGTCGGCGCGGCGGGGGGCGCGGCTATAGGAGCTATGTCTTACACTCGTCCTACCTAATCTTTCCAATCTTCGTTAATTCCAAATCTAGCTTCCGCCGTGCCTTCGTTGCCGCCTGCATCAATTGCCTTTACTTTAATAGTGTGGTTACCGTTAGTCAGACCGGTAATCTTTTCTTCAATATTATCTGATGCTTTGTTGTATTTTTCCTCCCCGTCCAGTTCCACCACAATCTTGACAATTTCCCGGGCGGCAAAGGCTTTGGCTTTTACAGTAACCTCACTTGAGTTGACCCGACTGTGATCGCTCGGGGCCTCAATTTGCACTTTGACTGAGTTTTGATTGGCGTCAGATTTTTCCGTAGGCGGGTGGTACTTACCGTCGTCTTTTTTATTATCTTCTATCCACTTATTGATCGCTTCTTGCCAACGGTTTTTACCGTCGGTACTGATCGGGTCAGACTCGGTAAGAACAATAAATTCTTTGTCTTCAAAGTCGCCAGATTTTATTTCTACTTCATTAGCCAGTTTTCCGTTACTTTTTGACACTTTAATCTTTTTATACATGGGAGACACCGCGGTTGGCTCGGTTCCTTTAATAAAATACTCTGTTCTTGTGGGATCGCTACCATGGGGCAGTCCGCCCAGGAGGGAGTCCACACTAACAGGAAGTACACTTTCGGGTTTCTTAAACTCCTCAGCACTTTTTCCTTTCAGAGCGAGCTTAATGACCTTGTTCCAAATTGGAGCCGCTCCCGTGACTCCAGAGCTGAGAGCCGGCGCCATCACAGTGTTATCGTTGTTGCCTACCCAAGTGCCCACTACTACTGAGGGCGTATAGCCAATAGTCCAGTTGTCTCTTTTTTGATCAGTAGTACCGGTTTTTACTGCAACCGTATGGCCCGGAATTTGCAGCATATTAACTTCACCAAACACGTCTTTTCGAGCATTATTGTCGGAAAGAATGTGAGAAATAATAAAGCTGACTTCAGGAGAGAGCACCCGCTTACCCTCACTGGGGCGCCACTCATAAAGTACCCGGTCTTTTGAGTCGGTCACTTTCAAAATCGCCACTGGATCAGTATGCACTCCGCTATTAGCAAACGCCCCGTAAGCGCTGGTCAACTCAAGGAGCTTAACCTCGCGCCCGCCTAAGGCGAGCGACAGCCCAACGTCACGGACATTCTCTTCAGTCGGTTTCCAGCTGGAAATCCCCGCGTCATAACCAAGGGCCATGATGTCTCTAAGCCCCACCAATGCAGTAAGTTTTACGGCCACAGTATTAGTTGAGTTGCCCAAACTAAAGCGCAACTGTTGCGGACCCCGATATTTTAGATCGTAATTGGCAGGAGAATACATTTTGTCCTTGTTGCTGGGATCATTAAGGGGATAGTCTGTTTTAGCATCGACCAACATTGAGCCGGCAGTATAGCCTTTACTAAGGGCCTGGGCAAAGATAAAGGGTTTGCCCGAGGAGCCGGGTTGCCTCAGGGCGGTCGTTACATTAAAACTGCCAAACTCTTTATCGAAGTAGTCGTAGGAGCCAGTCATCCCTAAAATTTCTCCGGTTTTAGGGTTGAGAACTATCACGGCTCCGTTACTGGCTTTGAGATTTTTAATTTTCTCAACTTCTGCTTTGACAATTTTTTCCACTTCCTCCTCGAGCTGCCAGTCTAGAGTGGTGGTCACCCGCAGCCCCCCAGACTCAACCATTTCTTCTCCAAAGCGCTCCACGAGTTCATCCTTAACATAAAAGACAAAATGGGGAGCTTTAATACCGGTATCGTCGCTAGAAAACTTTAGGCTGGGCAGCTGTTTGACGCTATCAGTCTCCTGCTGGGCGGTAATGTAACCATCTTCTCGCATCCGCCGTAGCACTGCTTTAGTTCGCTCAATATAAGCGGTGGGGTGGGCTCCGTAGGGAGAGTAAGTAGTCGGGGATTGGGTTAGACCAGCAATCACGGCCGATTCCACCAAGTTTAGATCCTTTGCTGATTTATCAAAATAGGTCCGTGCGGCCGACTCGACACCGTAGGTAGCCCCGCCGTAAGGAGCTTCGTTTAAATACAGTTGCAGAATTTCCTCCTTCGTGTATTTTTTTTCAATTTGGTTAGCGAGAATCACCTCGCGAATTTTCCGAAATACGCTCTGCTCTGGAGAGAGGAGCACGTTTTTTACCACCTGTTGAGTGATTGTGGAACCACCGCCACTGATTCCCTGAAGAGTCAGAATACTAATAGCTGACCGGACAATACCCGAGAAGCTCAGGCCCTGATGCGAGTAAAACTCGCGGTCTTCAATGGCTACCGTCGCTTCTTGTAAGTACTTGGGGATGTCTTTAAGTTTTAAGGGAATGCGGTTTTCTTTGTTAAACACGTCATAAAGCACCTTTCCACTACGGTCATAAATGACTGTGGAGTAACCCTGACGACGCACTAATTTATCTGAATCGGGCAAATCAATGGAAAAGACAGCAAAGACCAGGGTAGTTAGAAGAAACATCCCCACAATGCCTACAAAGAGACAGATTGCACCCAAACGCAGCAGTTGCATTCGGCCCTCGGGGGTGTGAAACATGCGGCGGTATTTACGAAGAGATATCATAGCTACAGCTTGGATCAGTTTAGCACAGCTGGTCTAGAATTTCTTTCTAGATTAGGTACAATAGGCCTATGGACAAAATTGATGAACTACTAACAAGAGGGGTAGAAAATATCATTTCAAACAAAGAGGAGTTGGCAAAACTACTTACCTCAGGCAAAAAATTAAATGTCTACTTTGGGATTGATCCCACAGCTACCCATATTCACATTGGAAATGCTGTTGGGCTGAGAAAACTTCAGTCTTTTGTAGAGCTAGGTCATAACGTTACGTTTCTTATTGGCAGCTTCACAGCACTCATTGGAGATACGTCAGACAAGAGTTCCGAGCGACCTGTTTTAACTCAGGAACAAATTGAAGAAAACTTCAAAGACTATAAATCACAGGCTGAAAAAGTCTTAGATTTTTCGAAAGTGACAGTCGTTCACAATGGAGACTGGCTCAAGGACTTAAATTTCAAAGATATCATTAGCCTTTGCCAACACTTTGCCCTTGGGGATTTCATCAGTAGGGAGCTTATTCGTGAGCGCCTGGCCTCAGGAACGAGAGTCAGACTTGACGAAATGTTGTATCCCGTCATGCAAGGCTATGATTGCTACCATTTAGATGCGGACATCCAAATCGGCGGACCCGATCAGACATTTAATATGCAAGCTGGAAGAACATTGCAAAAAGACCTACGCGGGAAGGATACCTTTGTAATGGCAAATGGCTACTTGGAGGGAACTGACGGACGGAAAATGAGTAAGACTTGGAATAATGCCATATGGCTTGACGATTCACCCGTAGAAATGTTTGGCAAGGTAATGTCTGCAAAAGACGAGCTTATTATTTCCTACTTTAAACTCGCGACTAATTTGCCCCTCACGCAAATTGCCCAAATAGAAGAAGAGTTAGCGATGGACAAAAATCCCATGCTCATTAAAAAGACCCTGGCTAGGCAAATTGTGAGAGAGCTACACAGTGAAGAAGCGGCAGATGAAGCCCAAAGGCAGTTTGAACTCACTTTTCAGCAAGTTGATTTGACTGCCGCTAAGATTCCCACTTTTGCGGTTAGTGATCTTTCTCGCAGCTTATTACCAACCGTGGACTTACTGATGGAAACACAGTCGGCCGAAAGTAAGACAGACGCTAAACGTCTTATTGAACAGGGGGCTGTTGAACTGAATGATCAGAAGGTAGAGAAGGGGAGTAGGGTAGAGGTTAAGGTCGGGGATGTGTTGAAAATTGGCAAGAAAAGGTTTCTTAAATTTGTCTAAAATCACTAGCCAATGGAACACCACCACAAACATCACGTACTTTTTAAAATTTTGATAGCGATTGCCTCAATTGCCCTGATCCTTTCCTCCTTTTTGCCATTTTTTGTTTACTCATGAACGCCAAAAGAGTAGACATAATTATCGTCACCCACAATAACTGGCAATATACCCGAGCGTTGTTAAACAGTCTACGACAATACACTGATACCCCCTACCGAGTCATCTGTATCGATAACGCTTCCTCCGACCAAACGGGTGAAGAAGTAAAAAGGTACGGCGAGGTGCAATTTTTTCCCCAGGAAACCAATCTGGGCTACGCTAAAGCGGTCAACAAAGGAGTAGAACAAGTTGCTAGCGAAAATTTCATTCTTCTTAATAATGATACGGTGGTCTCACCCCACTGGCTTAGTGACTGGCTAAGGATCTTTAAGGCGAATCCTCAATATTGGCAGCTATCTACTAACTCAAATTGCATCATTGATGTAAAAGACGAATTCAGGGGAGTGAGCCATGATAAATGGCAAGAGTATAAAAAGCTCAACACGACAAAATCTCCCGAGCAACTCATTAGCGGCTTTTACCCAAAGTACGCTGAATTTTGTCAGGAGCTGAAAAACAAATGGCAAGATACGATCGAAACAATCGAAGCACCCAAAGGTTTTCTTGGTGGCTGGGCACTTCTAATGAAAGCGGGGGTAATTCCAAAAATTGGTGGCTATCTCTATGACGAACGGTTTCCCTACGGATTTTATGAAGACGTGGATTTGTCCTGGCGGATTGGACTGGCGGGAGGGAAAGTAGGGATTGCCAGAGGGGTGTATATCCACCATTTCATCAATACCACCTTTGATTCTGTGGGCCTAAAAAAGCAACTGTTAGCTAGGCATAACAAATGGCGCTTTATTGATAAGTGGGAAGAGTACCTCATTAAAGAGTATAGGGACCAGTCAGAGGGAGACATCGATAAACTTAAAGAGCTGCTGGAAACAGACCCGGGACAACAGTCAATTGTAGAGTATCTAGGGATGAAAAGGATTCTAGATATTGAAAGTTATGACAAAACTGAGTCCAACTAAAATTAACAAAGCCCAAGTTGCTTTTTAGTAGCAGTAACGATGAGACCCCACCGGCAGAGGTTAGGGAAATATATGACCAACCACCAGATCCCAAAATGCTTTATGAGCTAAAGTCGGACCATAACTACCGCTATTTCCCCCAAGTGGTCAGAGAGGTAAATATTGTCACGGGGAAATTTTTAGATACCTATTTTAGTAGGACTACCCAATGACTACTCCGTACCAGCGGGCTACCGATCCACGACAATATGATAGAGACGATACCGGCTGGCAAGAATCATTTAAGGGGCTGGATTCGCCTACCCGGGCTCACTTTTGGGACTTTATAAAACCGACAGACTCACAATGGAAAGGAAAGAGGTTACTTGATATTGGAGCGGGGACAGGGTGGCTTTTGGTTGAAGCTTTAAGAGAAGGCGCTTCAGCAGCCATTGGAATTGATCCTTCAGAAAAGAATGTTTTAGCTGCGAAAGAACTCTACCCCAACGTTGAAGTAATTAAAACGACATTGGAGGAGTATCGATCGAATGTGCCCTTTGACATAATAACTGCGGTTTTTTGTCTTTCTCACATAGCTGATATCGATTACGGGTTTAAAAAGATTGCTGAGCTAATGCGTCGGGGTGGAGAATTTTTAGCGATAGTTCCAGATCCCGACTATAACCGAAGGGCGAGAAATGAGTACGAAATTGAGTATCAAGAACTTAACGACCAAGAATATGTTTCTAAGGTAAAAAGGGCGCACGGTACGATAGCCGATATTATTAGAACTATAAAACGGTACAAAACCGCAGGAAGCAAAGCAGGATTAAAACTGATAAAAGACACTCCCATGAGACCGACTGAAACACTGATGCAAAAAGAGCCAAAGTACCGTTTAGTAAAAGATATGGCCATGACCCACCTGTTGGAATTTAGAAACCCGCACCAATAGTCAGCTCGGGGCGCCTAACGACTTTTCGCACTGATCCTTAGATGCAAGATAGCCAGCAAGGGAGAGTCCCGCCACCCCTGCTCCTACAATTAAAACCTTCATCGTAACTAGTATATGCAATATAATGCCATAATGCCTCTAGAAAAATTGGCCCTTAACACTTCTATCTCTAAAGTGCCTCTGATTGGGCCAGCTTATGCTAGGCGCATGGAAAATCTGGAGATTAGAACGGTTTCGGATCTGCTTTATCATTTACCCTCCCGCTTCGACGACTTCTCACTGCTAGCAAAAGCCAATAGCTTGCAAGAAGGGGAAACCGTTACTATTTTTGGAACTGTCCTCTCGATTAAAAACATCTTTACCCGTAACGGCTTTATGCTGCAACAGGCCGAAGTGGAAGATGATAGTGGCACTTGTGAGGTGATGTGGTTTAACCAGCGCTTTATTACTAGTGTCATTAAGAGGGGAGATAGAGTCAGTTTGTCTGGCAAGGTCGGCCGCAGTAGTAAGTCTAAGGTTCAGCTGCAAAACCCAGCTTTTGAAGTCCTCCATCCCGGCCAAAAACCCATTCATACCGGACGGCTCGTTCCCATCTATCCAGAAACCCAAGGCATTAGTAGTAAGTGGCTCAGAAGTCGGATTAATAAAGTGCTCGAACTCATTACTTCTGGCAATTTGGAAATTAAGGAGTTTTTAGATACTGACGTCTTGCAAGAGAACCATCTCATGGGTCTACAAGAGGCGCTTTTTCAAGTCCATTTTCCTGATTCACTGGAAAGAGCAGCCAAAGCCAAAGAACGTCTGGCCTTTAATGAACTGCTGCTGTCTCAACTCGAGTCTAAGCGGCGCCGTCAGGATTGGCAAAAACAAACCGTGGGGAGTATCTTTAAAATTATCGAATTCAAAGAAAAGCTTGACAGCTTTGTAACCAGTCTGCCTTTTGAACTGACTGGGGCCCAGCAAAAAGTAATTAGTGAAATCTTTAGCGATCTGGGTAAAAACACTCCCATGAATCGACTCCTGCAAGGAGATGTAGGTTCTGGAAAAACCGTGGTGGCTGCTCTTGGAATGCTTGTCGCCAAGTTAAATGGTTTTCAATCAGTGCTGATGGCGCCAACCGAAATCCTCGCGCAGCAACACTACTTAACTCTGACTCAACTCTTTAAACCCCTAGGTCTGGGTGTGGGTATTGCGACCGGTTCACTAAAAGACTTTGAGAACTACGATATTATTGTGGGGACTCACGCCTTGTTATCAGACAAGATCAGCTATAAAAAACTCGGATTTATTGTTATTGACGAACAACATAGATTTGGAGTGGGACAGAGGTCACTTTTGGCTCAGAAGGGGACTAACCCGCATATTTTAACCATGACTGCCACTCCCATTCCCCGAACTGTCGCTCTCACGCTCTACGGCGATTTGGATCTCTCGGTCTTAAATGAAATGCCCAAAAATCGGTTACCAATTACCACGTGGGTGGTGCCCCGAGAAAAACGCGACAAGGCTTATGAGTGGATTGTAAGCCAAAAAACCCAAGCCTTTATCGTCTGTCCCCTTATTGAGCAGTCAGAAGCTGAAACTCTGCAAAGTGTTAAGTCCGTCAAAAAGGAATACGAGCGCCTCTTGGAAATCTTTCCCCAAATGAAACTGGGACTACTGCACGGCCAAATGAGCGCCAAAGAGAAGGATAAAGTGCTAACAAACTTTAAAGTTGGCAAATTAGATATCCTAGTCACCACCCCAGTTGTCGAGGTGGGTATCGATATACCTGGGGCCACCATCATGATGATTGAAGCGGCCGACCGTTTTGGTCTGGCTCAACTCCACCAGTTGCGGGGCCGCGTCGGTCGGGGGGGGAGAAAATCTTATTGCCTGCTCTTTACGGAAAATCCTGCCCCGGCCGCTACTGCCCGGCTGAAATTTATGGAACGCCTCACTGATGGAATGGCCCTGGCGGAAGCAGACCTGCGTTTCCGTGGCCCGGGCCAGCGTTTTGGCCAGGCTCAACACGGCCGGTGGAATTTAAAAATCGCCACCTTTGACGATTTAGCTCTAGTGGAAAAAACTAACGTTTTGTCCCAAAAAGTGTTGGCCAGTCCAGAGCTATTTCCACTCTTGCACAATAGAGTCACAGAAAATACAATACTTATAGCTCAAAACTAAGTTCTAACTCTATGACACCACTACCAAAACGCCGACTTTCAACGCGCCGCCAGGGGGATAGAAGATCCCACTTTAAGCTGTCTTTGGTGGATACCCAGCTTTGTAGCAATTGTAAAAAACCCAGTCTTAGCCACAAAGTCTGTGCTTCCTGCGGCTTTTATAAAGGCAAGCTCGTTAAGCCCCTTAAAGTCAAAAAAGCAGTCAAGAAATAATGAAAACCGCCCTTGATCCCCGGCATCAAAAACGCCAGAAGGTAGTCCAAGAATTGTTTGCGTTTGACGCTCAAAACAAATCCCAGGCACCCCATACCCCACCAGTAGCAGACCTGACCGATACCGCCCAAAAAATTATTGCCAAGCTGGATTTTTTAGATAAGCTGATCAGTAAAAACGCTCCCGAACGAGAGATTAACCAAATCAACCAGATTGACCTGGCTATCTTAAGAGTGGCAGTCTTTGAAATCACTTTCGACCGTAGTGCCCCCACTAAAGCTATAATTGACGAAGCGGTGGAAATTGCCAAGGAATTTGGCAGCGAAAGTAGCCCCCAGTTTGTCAATGGAGTCCTGGGCCAGGTCTTTAGTGACCCGGACCGTCTTAGATCTATAATAGGAGCTAAACTGGGAGTCGAGGAAGAAAAACTAACGGCGGAAACACTTTTACAGGCGGACCTTAACATTTCCCCCCTAGAAGTAGCGGATTTGCTAGCTCTTTTAGAACGAGAGTTAGGTCTCACTCTTCCTACCACCACCCAGTGTCACACCGTCGGAGATATTTTTGAGGCCATTGAGGAGGCTAAAGCCGAATGAATATCACTGACCCCTCTCCCTTAGAAAAAATCTTGACCATCAACTTTAGCGATAAGGGCTTACTAACAGAAGCTTTGACCCATCGCTCTTATCTAAATGAACACCCAACGACTCCATCTTCCAATGAGCGACTGGAATTTCTGGGCGACAGCGTGCTCTCAATTCTCGTCTCCACCGAACTTTATAAGCTCTACCCCACTTATCCCGAGGGTAAGCTCACAGCTCTGCGCTCCAGCCTGGTTCGGGCTAAAACCTTGGCTGAATTGGCAGACACCCTCACGCTCGGGGATTTTTTGTTACTGTCCCGAGGCGAAGAAAAGGGTGGGGGGAGAAAGAACGGCGCCATTTTAGCCGATACTTTTGAGGCCGTCCTGGGCGCCGTCTACCTAGATCAGGGCTTGGCTGCTGCTAAAAAAGTGCTTGCTCGCTATCTTTTCCCCCGGATTGAGGAGCAAAACAACCGACTGGGCAGTTTGGACTACAAAAGTAGTTTGCAGGAATTTACTCAAGAACAGAGTCACCAGTCACCGACCTATAAAGTGCTCGCCGAAAGTGGCCCGGATCACGCTAAACATTTTAGCGTTGGCGTATTTTTGGCCACCACCGAACTGGCCCGGGGAGAGGGCAAAAGTAAACAAGAAGCGGAACAAGATGCTGCCCGGCTCGCCCTTGAGAAGAGTGGTAAGTTAGGATAAAATAGCACCTATGGCAGTGAAACTTAGATTGTCCCGAGTCGGCAAACGCAACCACGCACTCTATCGCCTCATCGTGATCGATGAGCACAAAAAGCGTGATGGTCGGGCCATTGAAATCGTTGGCACTTACGATCCCCACCAAAACACTAACAAATTAACCTGTAAAAAGGACCGCGTTGATTACTGGCTGTCAGTTGGGGCCAGACCAACAGAAACAGTAGCCCAACTACTTAAATCACTATGACAGCTGTCGACTTTGTCACTTTCCTTTGTCAAAATCTAGTTGATAAACCCGAGGCGGTAGTAGTCAGCGCTGAAGAATTGGCAGGAATGACGACAATCCACATCACGGTTGATCAAAGCGATATGGGCAAGATAATTGGCAAAGAGGGACGTATTATCCATAGCATTCGCGATTTAACCAGGCTCCTGGGAACTAAGCAGCAACTAAACTTAAACGTGGTCTTAACCGATAAGCCAAATCCTTAAGGCACAAAGATATCCTCGGCACCTAGCTCGCTAATTTTAGCTTCCTGATCCGCAGTAAGTGGTGCTAGCTGACCCCAAACGATTTCTTTAGCAACTGCTGGCTGATAATAGATTCGCAGCGTAATTTCACCGTTCCAAAGAGTGTCGTTTTGGGGAGTCAGATTAACCGCTTCCACTCCGATTAGCTGGCTGGTTTTAGGTAAACTGCTCAAAAAAGTGGTGAGTTGACTCCGAGTCCCACTGACAGCCAAAGTTGCCGGAGTAGCTTCTACCCCAAGTGGCAAGTGGGTAATCGACAAAGTTTCAGTCACCGGTGCCAATTGACCTGCCACGGTCGATATTGTGCCTGGAGAAAATTCTAAGTGGTCTACCCGCACCCCAGCTTGATTGGCCAGAGTAGTAATTCCGGTGATGACTCCGGAAACTTTTTTTTCATCGGGTAGAGCAGCGGCTACCTTGGCATAGTCACTTGCAATTTTTTGACTGTCTCCCGCCGCTCCTGACAAAAAATCCAAATCCTCCTGTTGGGCGGCTACTTCTGCGGTTAACTGATTTAACCGGTCGTTTTGGGCAAGAAGCTCCCGCACCAACTGGGGAGCAAACAGCGCTACTCCAATTATTTCTACTCCTATCAGGAGCACACTTCCAAAAAGTAGAGCGAATCTTTTGAGTAGACTCTTAGCATCAAGAGTACCTTTTTTCATAGATCAAGATCTTTGTAACTGGCACTAAGGTTCAAACTAAATTGTCGATTATTGCTGCCCTGCAGTCCCTCGACCACAATTTTCCCCAGAGCGGGAACGGCACTAGGATCTCCCAACTTGGCTAGCAGCGCTTCGGTATCTGTAGGATTACTAAGAACCAGTGACGCCCGCACGCTCGAACCATTCGGCCAATCCATCGCCTTAATGCTTTCCGGACTAACAGGCAAGGAAAAAATGAATTCGGCGCGTTTGCCAAAATCCAGCTGTCGCGGACGCACTACTTCAATAGCCGCTAGCTTGGCTTGAGTGGCTAGTAGCATCTTCGCCTCCGGTTCTTTTTCAGCTAATGCTTCTAAAACCCTTCGTTGCTGTGCTTCCTTAGCCGTGAGGGCAGTCCTAATTTGTCTTTGCCAAAAGACTAGTCCCAAAAAAAAACCGACTACTACTACTGTAAGTATGGCCCCAAAAATAATGAGGACTCTTTGCAGTTGCCTCTCCTTTTGGGAGAGCACTGTTTTTTGGGGGAGAAGATTGATTTCGATCATAGTTGTTTTTGCGCTAGTCCCACCGCAGTAGTGTAGAGAGAGGCGTGTTCTAAGAGATTAGTTTTTTGGACATCGGTTAGTAAAATTCCACTAAAGGGGTTAGCAATTTGGATTTCTTGACCGAATTTATCACTGATGTATTGCACTAGTCCCGGTAACAGTGCTCCACCGCCGGAAAACACTACCCGTTTTACCTGGTCAGCTGTGTTGACATGATGAGAATCGTAAAAGGCAAGGGCTTTTTGCATCTCACTGATGGTCATATCAACAATTGGTCTGAGACTGGCTAGGATTTTGCCCTCCAGTTTACTAGGATCTAGGCCGTAAGTTTTTTTGTATTCCTCAGCTTGGGCTAATTCCAACCCAAGTTCCGTAGCCACTGCTCGACTCATCGCCACCCCCCCAGTGCCAATGGTGTGGACAAACATAAAGTCGCCGTTTTTTAGAACCAGTAACGAGGTAGCTTGGGCACCAATATGAACTAGCAGAGTAATGGGTGAGTTCTCCTCAAAACCGACGATCGACCGGGCAACTGAAAAAGCTTCGGTTTCGATACCAATTACTTCCAGGCCCGCGCCGGCAGCCAGACCCATATATTCATTAACAACACTGTTGGGCGCGGCCACTAGCAGTACTTCCATTTTTGAATCCGGTGAGTTGATAGCTGGGGTCGCTATTACCTGATGGCGAAGAACCACATCACTTAACGGTAGAGAAATATACTGTTCTGCTTGCCACTTGATCGCCGCTGCTAAATCTCCGGCTTCCAGATAAGGCATCTCTACGACCCGGGTATCGACCTGGGCCTCGGGCAGAGAGATAGTGACGTCTTTACAGTTAAACCCTCCATCCTTAAGCAGCTGCTTAATGGCGTCATTTATTAAGCCTTGACGCTCTTGGGTCGTCTCACTAACTGGCGTGGTCACGACCGCCGCCTCCAACAGTTTAAATTTGCCCGGCGCCGTTGACTCAAGTTGCACCGCTTTAATAAAAGCGCTGCCAATATCGAGACCTAGGTGTCTTTGAAATTTCATAGTGTTACAGACTGCCTCCGGAAAAAATCACATTATCAAAAAAGGCCGGTAGAGCTGTAGGACTTTGCACCGCCTGCAACCGCTTAACCGTATTATTAGTCGTGGTGGCGGTCGCCTCAATCACTATCGTTTGAGTACTAAGAGCGGTACTACCACTAGGGTTACGGCCACACACAGCTACATTAACGCTAGTAACTGTTGCGTCACCCAAGGGCTTAACTCGAATTAGAAGGGGAGTAGGACTCGTCCCAATGGCTACATTCTGGGCACAAGAGGTCATGCCCGAAACATTACAGATAACGCTGGCACAACTGCTGGCGGCTACCGCATTATGAGCGGCTAATGTATTGGCTGGAGTCGACCCCGACAACCCTTTGGCCACTCGTCTAGTCAGCTGATTAGCGGCGTTAAGTGAGATTATTTCTAGGGAAGCGTTATTGTCGTTCCACAAAACATCGACGGCAGAGATGCCCGCTGGATTACCCGTAGGCAGCGTCACCTGAAAAACATCGTCTTTGGCTAAAGAGGTCATTAGAGCATAATTTTGACTGGCCGGACAGATTAGGTAAGTGAGACTCTGGATACCATCAATCGGACTAGCCACCAAATCAAAACTCGTGGGGGTAGCGCAGCGAATAGTGCCATTTTGCACATAATCAGCTATGGCCGCCGACAAAGCCGCCTCGGCCGCGGCATACGCGCGAACACCCGAATCAACATAGCTAACTTGACGTAAGTCAGACAGGGTGCGTGACGCTGCTGACAGACCGACGGTAAGGCCCAATAGTCCTAAAAGTAGGGCTAGAACCGTGATCTGACCAGAACGTAGGCAGTTGCGCATGGTTCCATTATGGAGAGTTCTGAGTACTTTGGCAAGATTAGGCTTACGCCTAATATTGTCTGGGGGTGATCGTGTCAGTTAAAACAATCCGGCCACACTGATCAGCTCTCGATACTCCAATTTTTTGTTGGACTGTCAACACCACGGTAATTGCACCAGAAGTCAAATCTCTAGTCACTTGCGCACCTGAGGTAGTACAAGAAGTTCCACAAGCGCCGCTGGGACAATCGAGGACTGAAACGCCCGATGAGGATAATTGCTCCGTTGGAGTACATACTCCGCCAGAAGCCTGTCCCCAAAGAACAATACCGTCTGTTCCAAAGCGATAACAGTCCAGAGGATTGGTACAGTTTGCCGCTTGGTAAGTAGTGACCGTGATCCCAGGAGAGACCGTCTGACTACCAACTGAGGTAGCACAAGCACTAGTGCGAATTGAATCCCGAAAACGCTGCAAAATAATGCTGGCATTTTGCCGCACTTCACCACGCACTGCGGCTTGATTACTATTCTGAATCACCTGGAGAAAAAAAGTCGTCCCTGCTAGCATCAAAATACCAAATACCGCAAGGACAATGACCAGTTCGACTAAGGTAAAGCCTTTCATTGATTAGTAATTATAAAAATAGGTATCCAGAGCGATAGTTTGGCATTTACTGCGGTCCATCCAAGCGACTTTGGCACTCACTCTGATCTGGGCGCTACTAACTTGGGAGACTTGCACCGAGCGGTAAAATGGTGTGGCGGCGATGGCATAGCCAGTAGTACAAGAGCTGACACAACTGGCGGCCGCCGCCCCACACGAGCTTAGATAGCCGTCAGCGTAACAACCCCCGGCACAGACCTTGGCTAGAGTACTTTGAAAACGATTAGCTTGATAATAACCCCGCGCCTGCTCCAGGGCTTGCTCGGCGTAACTCGCCGCTTGGCTCCGTAGGGAAGCGCTGGTGCTGGCTGCCCCAATTTGGATGGTGAGCCCCACAATGGCCACCCCGATGACCGAGAGAATGAGTAGTGCGATCACAGTCTCGATTAAAGAAATACCGGCAGTTAGGGGGTGGGTGGTTGCCATAAAATTACAAACTATCAATTCGTATCACTCTCATATTGTCACCACGAATTATCACTGACCGGGTAGTAGTCCCGTTCGTAACGGTGATCGTCAGATCACTCGCTGATAACACTCCTGCAGTGCAAGCAAAACCATTACTTCCAGTGCAACTGCCACAGAGGTTGGTGGGAGAACTAAAGCTAGTTAAATTAGGGTTAGCAAAACAAATCGTTCCACTACTGGGTGACAGAGTAACTCCCACCGGTAAATTCACAACCGTTCCGTCAGGCAGTTGATAAGATGTAGAGCTAACTAGTGTTACCGCCCGCACCGATGAGCCGGCCGCGCCATTTTGCGCCTGGTTCTGGGCCGCCCGCAAACTACTCATTAGTTGGTTTTGGGCGTCAATCACTAGCTGAGAGCGGTTAAAAGTCCCGAAGCCAAAAAAGGCAATGGTCGCGATAATACCAATCACCGCCATGACGATGATTAGTTCAATAGTGCTATAACCCCCACTAAAGTGAGCAGTTCTTGTGACCATAGGGCAGCGATAAGAGTACCAACAATTAGAAACGGTCCTAAAGGAATTGTGGCAGAAAGCTTGGTCTTCTTCAAGAGAAGCAAGAGGGTAGCCACCAGTCCGCCACTGACAAACGCCACCCAGAGAGCCACTAAAATATTGGGCCAGCCTAGAAGGAGTCCCATCACCAACGCCAATTTAACATCGCCCAGTCCCATACCCCTAAACCAAGTAATTAAGACGACAAGAAAGAACCCCAGCGAGGTGGCTAACCCGATTAGTAAATAAGCAGGAGAAATTGCTAGGCCAGCCAGGCCCGAGAGAATTAACATTTCGTCGGGAATTAAGCCGTAGTGTAAATCGGCAAAAAAGATGACGATAAAACTAAAAGCGATTAGGCAGAGTAGTAGGGAAGTCACAGCGGCCGTTGGGGTCAGGACAAAACACAGGACAAAGGACAAAGCTGTTAGCCCCTCAACTAGGGGGTAGTGCCAGCCAATTGGTCGGTGGCACCACCGGCATTTACCGCGCAACAGACAAAAGGAGAGCAGGGGGATATTATCTCGGGCCGCAATCTGTTTTTGGCATTTTGGACACAGACTGCGCCCCTGCCAAAATTTGGGAGCCTTAGGATCACAGAGTCTATAGATTAGAACGTTGGCAAAACTACCAAAAGCTAGCCCGATTATACCTATTAAAAGTAAAAAAAGTGGCCCTTCAGTCACCAGTCTATCATACCAAAATCCCACACCTCCTGGTGTGGGATTTGTGTATCAACTCTGAAAAACAACTACTCAGCGACGCAATTGGGATCAGCAGTAGTGTTAGTGTTATAACCACCAGCGTTGGCGGTGGAAATTTTCCAAGTTGAGGCCGACGCTGAAGCCGTCTCCAGCTCTGCACAAATAGCGTAAGTGCCAGCGGCACTGTTAACGCTATAAGTATAGGCGCCCGCATCTTGCGGATCAACCGGAATTCTAGGAATGTATGTGGGGGCTAAGTCCGCTGTTACAGCAGGATAAGTCTGAGTCTCGGAATAATAAGCCTGAAGAGCTGTTCCCAAGGCGCGGACATCGGCTTTTCTCTTGGTATCTCTCGTTTGGGCCTGTACCCGAGTGAACGAAATAACACCAATAGTTGCTAAAATAGCAATGACGGTGACCACAATCATCAGCTCTACCAGCGTAAATCCTTTTTTGTGATTTGATTTGATATAGTGTGTCATTTGTTCACCCCCTTTCCCTTTGACAATTATTTTGGACCATCGAATGTATATAATTTTGTTTCGCCACCTATAGTGATGGTGTAGGTATTGTTAGCGGCAGTGTAAGTATAAGTGTAGGCGACGTCACTGCCAGAGTAAGCTTTAATTCCAGTCACGGTGCCCACAGCGGAAGCGGCGGTAGAAACATTAGCCACTGTTCCACTGGGGTCAGTAAGCGCAGTGGCACCGTAACACCGCCCAAAAGTAACTGGGCTGCCAAGTGCCGGATTATTACTGGTATTACCTCCCAGGTTGGTCCAATCAAAACTCGCGTTGCCCGGATAAGAACCCAGCTCGGCCTGAAAACACTCTAGGGCTGCTTGGAGCCCCTTCACAACTTGGGCCCGCTTAACGTCTCTTGCAGCTTTTTGGGCTTGACCAATACCCAAAAGAGCGAGGGTGGAGAGCACTCCAATCACCGTAATGACAATCATGAGCTCAATGAGGGTAAAGCCGCGGTGCAGATTAAATCGGGCAGATTTCATATAACTTTAGTGTGGCGCCTTTTGACTACCCTGTCAAGAGGACGGATTAGTTAGGACTTTTGAAAATAACTGTACCCCCAGATTCTTTAGCTAAACAGAGCTCATAATCCTGCCCCGTGGCTGAGGAAGTTTTATAAGCATAACCGGCGGGAATGGGACCGGTATCACTAAAGGATGCATAGTAATAGCTGCCATCTGGCCAACCACACGGATTGCTACTTCCCAACCACGCCGCTGTGCGCCAGTCTGTTCCTGGGTGATTAAAATAGTTCAACTCCAAACAAGTAGCGGCGTAAGCATTGGAAAAAATTTGCCCTTTGGACGGATCCTTGTACTGAGAAGCGTCAATATAGCCGCGGCCATGGAGTTGAGCAATCATAGTCGCGAACCCCGAATTACTGTTAACCCGCAGCGGATTACATCCCCCCACATTAACTGTGTCGCCAGATTTTGGGTAGTTTTTGGCATCGGCATAGTAACGTTCCAGCGCCCCTTGCAATCCGGTCATAAACTGAACGCGCTGGGTGTCCCTGGCTGAGGCTTGAAGTTTTCCTACTCCTACTAAGGCTAAAGTGGACAGTATGCCAATCACCAAAAGAACAATCATGATTTCAATGAGACTAAAACCCTTAGTTATGGCTACTAAATTTTTCCTCATACTTTATTTAATCACATTTACCAAATTAAACATCGGTAGCAGTACAGCAATAGCCAGTCCTCCAACCATGCCGCCCATAAGAAGTATCATTAGCGGCTCAAGCGCAGTGGTTAGCACCTTAACTTTGCGCTCACTGGATTCCTGATAAAACTTGGCTAGTCGGTCCAAACTATCATCCAGAGTCCCAGTTTCCTCGCCAATGGACATTAGCTGGGACACCATCAGGGGGAAGTGGGGATTGCGCCGAATTGCCAGAGATAGAGGCAGTCCCTTTTCCACGCTTTTAGAAGCGGTCACTACACCTTCGCGAAAATAGTTATTACCCATAGTGGCCGAGACGATTTTGAGAGAATCAATAATTGCTACCCCCGAGGAGAGTAGTGTCCCTAGGGTCCGAGCAAAAATTGTCAGGGCGACTTCTTCACTTAAGGGACCAAAAACAGGAAAGTGGAAAAAAGCGTTATTGATGAGCATGTCACTCATTGGGTTTTTTCGCAGCCCGCGGTAAATAATAAAGAGCAGGATAAGTAAGCCCACAACTACAAAAAGGTAATGGGTTAGTAGGTCTGACGCCCCAATTAGTACTCTAGTCGGCAGCGGTAACTCCGCCCCAAATTGCGAATAGACGTCGGCAATTTTGGGAACAACGCTCGTCAACATAAAAAAACCAATCGCTCCCATAGCGATCACCACAATCATGGGATAAATCATCGCTCCTTTAATTTTGCTTTTAAAATCAAGTTGGTTTTCCAGCGTATCAGCCAAGCGGGAAAGAGTCTCATCTACTTTGCCCGAAGCCTCACCCGCTTTGATTAGACTGACATACAGGGTATTAAATACTAGGGGGTAGCGACTCATTGCATTAGATAGGGCGCTGCCTGACTGGACATCTCGCAGCAGTGAGCGCACCACTTCTTTGAAATGATTACTTTTGACCTGGAGAGCAAGATCAGCGAGGGCATCGGTAAGCGGCAGTCCGGTGGACAGCATTGTCGCCAGTAACCTAGTAAAGGTAGCTACCTCTCGCTCAGACACCCCACTACCAAAAGAAAACGACAAGCTACGAAATTCAAAGCTTTTTTTTTCGGTAACTGTGATTACAAAATAACCGTGAGCCTGAAGAGCTTTCGCCGCTCCGGCTTCATTGACGTTCTCAATAGTACCTTTAACGATGGCTCCGGACTTGTCTTGGACTTTATATAGATACTGCTTCATAGTAGGGGAGGCGTCTTGGCTACATTTTATCGATCAACCGACTGACATCTTCAGTATTGGTAGCGTAGTCCATCGCAGTTTCCCGAGTAATTTTGCCACCCTTGACTAAAGAGGCCAGAGACATATCCATGGTTAACATCCCCAGCTCTCCCGACGTCTGAATGACATTGTCAATCATGTGGGTCTTGCCTTCCCGAATAATCGATCTCACCCCCGAAGTGGCGATTAAGATTTCTGTGCCCGGAACTCGGCCACCACCCAAAGCTGGTAACAGTCTTTGGGAAATTATGGCTTCCAAAACATTGGAGAGCTGGAGTCTGACCTGGGCTTGTTGGAAATCCGGAAACACGTCAACCATCCGGTCAATGGACTGAGCAGCAGAATTAGTATGAAGAGTGGCAAACACCAAATGGCCGGTTTCAGCAATGGTAATAGCGGCGGCAATTGTTTCAAAATCACGCATTTCCCCCACCAACACGACGTTGGGGTCTTCCCGCAGCGCCGCCCGCAGAGAATTGTTCCAAGACAAAGTGTCGAATCCTACTTCCCGCTGGGACACTAGCGCCTTGCCTTGGGAATAAATGTACTCAATTGGGTCTTCAATAGTTAAAATATGGCCACCCTGTTGCTGGTTGATCTCTTCGATAATGGCCGCTAGGGTTGTCGATTTACCGTGTCCGGTCGGGCCGGTGACTAGAATAAATCCCTGTCTTAAGGTCGTAAAACTGTGGCAGATTTTGGGCAAATTGAGTTCATCAATAGTACGAATTTTCAGGGGGATAAGCCGAAAGGCGAGGGCTTCAGATCCTTTTTGGAAATAGGCGTTGACCCGGAAACGACTCCTCCCATGAGAGTAGCCAAAATCTAATTCTTTATTGCGCTCCAGAGCCGTTTTTTGGTCCGCTGAGATCAGGGGAGCTAGAAGAGCAGTGATATCTTCCCCGGTTAAAATATTGTCGGCAACTTTGATTAGGGTGCCGTCTATTCGAATAGTCGGACTGTAACCTGCCACCAAATGGAGGTCAGAGGCATTTCTAGCAATAGTCGTCTCTAGTAATTCTTGGATGGACATAACTTAATCTTGCGCTACTCGAATAACTTCCTCAATAGTGGTTACACCTTCCAGCGCTTTTAAATAACCGTCTTGTTTCATGGTCAACATACCCTCTTCCACCGCCCGCTTTTCAATATCACTAGCGGAAGCGTGACTAAGAATGAGTTTGGCAATCGCGTCACTGATTGGTAACACCTCATAAATTCCCACCCGGGTTAAAAATCCGCTGCTGCCACATTCGCCGCAACCTTTACCTCGGTAGAGCAGTATCTTGCCATCTTTCTCCTTATCACTGGGGAAATATTTGCCCAGCACGTTCTTAATATCCGCTACCATTAGAGCCGGTGGCTCAAACGATTCTCGACAGTGGGGACAGATTTTTCGCAAAATTCTCTGCCCGAGAACCGCATTAAGTGACGAGGCGAGAAGAAACGGTTCTGCTCCCAAATCCAAAAACCGAGGGATCGATCCGGAAGCATTACTAGTGTGCAGTGTCGAAAAAACTAAGTGACCAGTTAAAGCCGCTTGAATGGCCAGGTCGGTAGTCTCACGATCCCGGATTTCGCCGACCAAAATTACGTTGGGATCCTGCCGTAAAAAGGACCGTAGGGCCGCAGCAAAAGTTAGTCCCGCCGCCGGATTGACTTGCACCTGGTTGACACCAGGAATTTGGTACTCTACCGGGTCTTCGATAGTGACCGTGTTAACCCGCACCGAACTGGTTTTTGATAGTACCGAGTAGAGGGTGGTGGTTTTTCCTGAGCCGGTCGGACCACAAACAACAATGATCCCGTGGGGACGAAGAATCGCCATTTCTAAATTTTTGAGAGCTAAACCCCGAAGTCCCAAATCAGTAAAGGTGGGGACAGCTCCACTTTTGCGCAACAACCGAAGAACTACCTTTTCGCCATGAACGGTTGGGAGAGTCGAAACCCGGATATCAATTTCTCCGTTACCGTCCTCAGACTTAAAATTAAACCGGCCGTCTTGGGGGATCCGCTTTTCGTCAATTTTTAACCCAGAAAGAATTTTAACCCGAGAAACCAGCGCGTCGTGAATCGCGGCTGGTAAAATCAGCTTCTCTTGCAAAATACCGTCGATTCGGTAGCGGATCCGAGTATGATCTTCTAGTGGTTCGATATGAATATCTGATACCCGTGCCTTAAGAGCAAAATCCAAAATTGAGCTGACAATTTTAGCTACCGGTGCATCACGAATAATATCTGATCTAGCCAGTTCGGCGTTTTCTGCCTGCTTACTAATGGGTGAGTCCTTGAGAGCATCCCTAACTTCGGAAGTAAGATTTTGAGTCGTGTGAGTAGAAATCACCGCTTTGATAGCATCGAGTGGTGCCAAATACGGACGAATTTTTTTACCGGTCTTACGTTCCAGGAAAGTTATCGCCGTTAAGTCCAGTGGATCGACCATAGCCATAGATAGTGTGTTACTGCCCTGATCAAAAGCAAACGGTACCGCCTGGTACTCTTCCATGACGGTTTGGGACACAAGACTGTAGACTTCCGGAGAAATAAGATGGGTCGAGAGGTCAAAGGTGGGTACCCCAAGAATAGCCGCTCTGGCTGCCAGTATCTCGTGCGCAGTAGCAAACCCTCGCTCTTGCAAGATCGCCTCCACGCTTTTGCCGGTATTGTCGTGCTCCAGTTTGACCAAATTTTTTTGGTCTTCAGTGATAATTTTATTGACCAGCAAAATATCCTCAATCGAACCAAGTGCTGGAGATGATTGGGCTTGGGCAGAATCCATTTGCTATAACTGTATACTAATACTAGCTTACTTTGCAATGTTATTATTAGTCGCTTATGCAGTGTGGTAGTTTTATAGTTACCGGTGCTACTGCCGACCAACAAGAAGCCTGGGTCGCTCGGCTGATTGCTAAGGAACCAAATTCCAGCGAGGGCCAACAAATAGTGGCTAGTGCTGATGTGCTCGTTGTCAAGGCACTAGACGGGGAGGGTAGCATTAAGATTGAGACTATTCGTCAAGCTCAACACTGGCTCATGTCAACGCCCTTAAATCGCAGCGAAAAAATAATGATTATTCCCAAGGCTCAAGAATTAACCGAGGAAGCCCAAAACGCCCTACTAAAAACCCTCGAGGAACCCCCCACCCAGGCCGCGATCTTCTTATGTATCCCCCACCCGGAACTACTTCTTCCCACCGTTATTTCTCGGTGCCAAGAAATTACTCTATCTGGCCCCAGCCAAACCGATTTAAGTACAATAGAAATTACTGAGATTGAGGAAGCTCTAAAACAGTGGAGCCACGGCGGGCTAGGGGAAAAGTGGCAACTGGCCGCCGCTTTGGGAAAGTCCCAAGTTAGCGCCAGTGAATTTTTAGATAGACTCCAGATCTACCTGCACGGCAAACTAATTGAACCTCAGGGAGGAAGTAAATTGCTTGCCCAACAGTTAGACTCGGTCTTTAGGGCCAGTAGCTATCTCAAACAAAATGCTAACGCTCGCCTCGTCATAGAAAACCTTTTTTTGTTCTGGTAGAATGACCATCGTTATGCCAAAGAATGACGACCAATATACCGCTGAAAATATCCAAGTCCTAGAAGGGTTGGAACCAGTCCGCAAGCGCCCCGGAATGTATATTGGCTCAACTGATGAGAAGGGATTAAACCAGCTGTTTAAGGAAATCGTCGACAATAGCGTGGACGAGGCTCTCGCCGGTTATGGCAAAAAAATCTTCGTTACTGTCAATAAAGATGGTTCACTAACTGTCAAAGACGAAGGCCGGGGAATTCCCACCGGTATTAATCCCAAACATAAACTTTCGGGAGTAGAGCTAGCAATGACCAGACTGCACGCTGGCGGGAAGTTTGACGCCCATGCCTATAAGACTTCAGGCGGGCTGCACGGGGTAGGAGCCGCTGCAACCAACGCGCTTTCCGTCTGGATGGTTGTGGAAGTGGACCAGAATGGCAAAAAATTCCGCCAGAGCTACAAAATGGGTGTCCCTGACGGCCCCCTTAAAGAAGTTGGGAAAGCAAATGGAACCGGAACTACCAGTACCTTCCTTCCTGACCCAGAAATCTTTTCCACGGTGGATTGGAACTTTAAAACGATTAAAGAGGAACTGCGTAATTGGGCTTATCTGGTACCAAAACTACTATTCTCCCTTAAGGACGAGCGCACCGGTGAGGAGTATCACTTTTATTTTGAGGGAGGAATCAAGTCTCTCGTGGCTCACTTAAACGCCAACAAGCAGACGATTTCCGATATTTTTTATGTCAGTAAAGACGTCGAAACCCCGGTGTCTCCAGTAACAATTGAAGTAGCCATGCAGTATAACGGCGACTTTGGCGAACGGCTGCGCTCCTTTGTCAATATTATTGACACTCCCGATGGGGGCTCCCACGTTGCTGGTTTTCGCTCGGCCCTAACCCGGTCAGTTAATGATTACGGCAAAAAAATTGGCGCCATTAAGGACAATCAGGAAAGCTTTATTGGTGACGACCTCCGGGAAGGCCTAACCGCCGTCGTTTATATCAAAATGTCAGCCGACCGACTCCAGTTTGAGTCACAAACCAAAACTAAACTTAATAACGCTGAGATCCAACCGGCTGTAAACTCAGTTGTTAAAGAAGCACTGGATGCCTATTTTGAAGAGAATCCCAGGGAAGGCCGGGCAATTCTAGAAAAAGTGTTTTTGGCGGCCAAAGCCCGGTTAGCCGCGAGGGCAGCCAAGGACGCTGTCATCCGTAAGGGCGCCCTGGAAGGCTCAACTCTTCCCGGCAAACTGTCCGATTGCCAATCTCGCGACCCTGCCGAAAGCGAAATTTTTATCGTTGAGGGCGATAGTGCCGGAGGCTCAGCCAAGCAAGGTAGAGATAGAAAATTTCAGGCGATTTTACCGCTGTTTGGTAAACCCCTGAACACGGAGCGGGCCAGGATTGATCAGATAATAAACTATGACAATTTTAAGTCCCTGATTATTGCCCTGGGAACGGGGATCGCTGATCAGTTTAACATCAGCAAGCTCCGTTATCACCGCATTATCATTATGGCTGATGCTGACGTGGACGGCCGCCATATTTGTACCATCCACCTCACTTTTTTGTACCGCCACTTAACCGAGCTTGTCACTGGTGGTTATGTCTATATTGCTATGCCACCTCTTTATAAGTTGGAGTGGGGTAAAGGTAATAAAAAATACGTCTATACTGACGAAGAGAAAGACGCCGCCCTCAAGGAGATTGGTGAAGTTAAGACTAACGTACAACGTTACAAGGGCCTTGGCGAAATGAACGCCGAGGAACTCTGGGAAACTACACTCAATCCCAAAAATCGATTTTTAAAGAGGGTGACTGTAGAAGATAGCGAAAAAGCCAACGAGACTTTTATTATGCTCATGGGAGACGAAGTACCACCAAGAAGAAAGTTTATTCAGACTCACGCCAAGACAGCGACGCTAGATATTTAATTTTTAATTATTTATTTTTAATTTATGAATTTATTGCACGACATCCCCGCGGGCGACCCCAATAAACTGGTTAATGTGGTAGTGGAGATTCCCATTGGCAGTAGAATTAAGTACGAATACAATAAGGAGCTGGAAACTATTGCCGCCGACCGCTTCCTCTATACCGCGTTTACTTATCCTTTTAACTACGGCTTTGTGCCCCAAACCTGGAGTGAAGATGAGGACGCTCTCGACATGGTCGTAATTGCCAGTGAACCGGTAGCTACCGGAGTGGTGATTGAATGCCGCGTCATTGGCGGGCTGCAAACTGAGGATGAAGAGGGCAACGACGCCAAACTCATTGCCGTCCCTAAGGGCAAAATCGACCCAATGTTCGCTAAAGTAGACACCCTCAACGACGTCCCCGAGGCTTGGAAGAATAAAATTAAGCATTTCTATGAGAACTATAAAAGTATCGAGCCGGGCAAGTGGGTAAAAGTAACTGATTGGATGAGTAAAGAAGACGCCGTCAAAACTGTTGAAGAGTGCGTGGTAAGGTACAAAAAAGAAGTTAACCACTAAGCTTATCTGACTATGGCCGATATTGGAAAAATCATTGATTCGGAAATTTCTGCAGAAATGCAGAGCTCGTATCTTGACTACGCTATGTCAGTGATCGTAGCGCGGGCTCTCCCTGATGTTCGGGATGGGCTCAAGCCAGTACACCGCCGGATCATTTACGCGATGCACCAGATGGGTCTGCACCACGGTGCTAAGTACGTCAAATCGGCTGCAGTGGTGGGGCAAGTGATGCGCGACTATCACCCTCATGGTAATTTGGCGATTTATGACGCCATGGCCCGGATGGCTCAAGATTTTTCGCTGCGTTACCCTCTAGTCGATGGTCAAGGCAATTTTGGTTCGATGGACGGGGATCCGCCGGCCGCCGAACGCTACACTGAAGCCAGGCTGTCGAGTATTGCCGATTATCTTCTCATCGACATTGACAAAGAGACAGTTGATTTTGGACCCAACTATTCCAATACCGAGGTGGAGCCGCTGTTTTTCCCCGCCCTCTTACCCAACTTACTTTTAATGGGCGCTGACGGCATTGCCGTTGGTATGGCCACTAAAATTCCGCCACACAATCTAAGTGAGGTCGTGGACGCGGTCGTGGCCATGATTGATAAAGGTGTTGAGGCAACGACTCTGGAAGATTTGGTCCAGCACATTAAAGGGCCGGATTTCCCCACAGGCGGTATCATCTATGACCACAAGGAAATCCTGGCCGCTTATGGCACGGGCAAAGGAAAGATTGTGGTCCGGGCCAAAACGGAAATTGAGGAAGTAGCTGGTGGCAAATCGGCCATCATCGTCACTGAGATTCCCTATCAAGTTAATAAAGCCAGTTTGGTAGCCAAAATTGCTGATTTGGTTCGCGATAAAAAGCTCGATGGCATTTCAGATTTACGGGACGAATCGGATCGCCACGGCATCAGGGTCTATATCGAACTCAAGCGCGACGCCAGGCCCCAGTCGGTGCTAAACAATCTGTTTAAACACACTGATTTACAGACCTCTTATCCTGTCAACGTCGTCGCCTTAATCGACCAGACTCCTCAAACTCTCACGCTCAAAGTTATTTTAGAAGAGTACCTCAAACACCGCCAAAATATTGTCCGCCGGCGCAGTGAATTTGAGCTTAGAGAAGCTAAAGCCAGAGAACATATTTTAGAAGGATTAAAGATCGCGGTTGACCACATTGACGAAGTCATCGCCATTATTAAAAAAGCGGAGTCAGCTGAAGTGGCCAAAGGCAAACTGATGGACCGCTTTAAATTATCCGAGTTGCAGGCCACCGCGATTTTGGATATGCAGCTGCGCCGCTTGGCCGCCCTAGAGCGCCAAAAAATTGAGGATGAACTAGCTATGATCCGAGAAACCATTAGCTATTTGGAAAATCTCCTTAAGCACCCGGATTTGATGATGAAAGTGATTCGGGACGAACTTCTAAAAATGAAGGAAAAGTTTGGCGATCCCAGACGCACCAAGGTGGTTAAAGGGAAAATTGACGAATTTTCGGAAGAAGACCTTATTCCTAACGAACCAATGGTGGTCACGGTCACTAAAACTGGCTATGTTAAAAGACTATCACCCGCTTCTTACCGAGCCCAAGCCCGGGGAGGTAAGGGAGTCACCGGCATGACTACCAAAGAGGAAGACGAGATTGAGCACTTAACCGCTGCAAACGCCCATGATAATATTTTGTTCTTTACCAATAAGGGTAAGGTCTACCAGACCAAAGTTTATGAACTGCCCGAGGGTAGCCGCCAAGCTAAAGGCCAGGCGGTAGTCAATATTATTAATAGTGAGCAAGGTGAGCCGGTACAATCAATCCTCACCTACGATAATGCCTCAGCCAAGGCGCAAAATCATAATAATATTTTTCTAGTGACCCGGCACGGTACAGTTAAGAAAACCAAAATTGACGACTTTGCCAATATCCGCAAAAATGGCCTGACGGCGATAAAACTGGAAAAGGACGATGAGCTGGTCTGGGCCAAATTTACTTCGGGAGATGATGATATTTTGCTCGTAACTAAACACGGTCAATCTATTCGTTTCTCCGAAAAGGAAGTCAAGCCCCAGGGACGTGACACTATTGGAGTCAGAGGTATCAAACTCGGTAAAGATGATATCGTTGTTGGTATGGAATCAATTAATCCTTTGGATATCGCCAACAAAAAAATTATTGACCTGTTAGTAGTCTCGGAGAAGGGGATTGGGAAGCGGACCGAGTTTGGCCAGTTCCCCAAACAAAAACGGGCGGGATCCGGAGTCAAAGCCATGCAGCTCACTGCTAAAACCGGGCATTTGGTCGCGGCCAGAGCGGTGACCGAGCTGGTAGAACAACTAATTCTCACTTCGGCGAAAGCTATTGTTATTAAACTGCCACTGGAGTCAATCCCTAGACTTAGTCGCGCCACCCAAGGAGTTATTTTAATGCGCTTTAGTGAAGCTGGTGACCACGTAGCCGCCGTGGCAACACTGGAAAAATGAAATCTAACATCGCCGAAGCCATTAATAGCCCTTGCTGTCGAGTGCACCAGTGGTAGTGAAGCCACCCAAATACTTAGAGAGTGCTTTGAAATATGTGGGAGGTGTCTTTTAGCTCAACAGGGATTAGCTTACTATGATATAGATCTTGCTGAGAACGATAACTCAGTCGTAATTATCAATTGCACCCACGTTCTCACGACCGACTGTAGTTACAAATAGATTTTGACAATCTTCCAACAACAAGGTACATTTAAACTTATGAATAATAAGTACGCTCAAGATGCTATTTCTGCATTAATCTTTATTATTGTTCTTCTACTGGGGCTTTTTGTTTATGGCAAGTTTGGACCGGGATTACCTCTGTCAGTTAATCAGATTACTACTAACAAAAACGATTTGTTTACTGTCACTGGGGAGGGGAGAGTCACTGTTAAGCCGGATGTTGCCGAGGTTAACTTTGGAGTTAACACTACAGGGGCCACGGTAGCCTTAGTCCAAAGCCAGTCGAATACGGCCATCAATCGAGTGGTTGAAGCAGTCAAAAAACTAGGAATTGAGGCGGCAGATATCAAGACCACCAACTATAATATCTATCCCCAGTACGCTAATGAGGGCATTCCTACCCCGATGCTGCTGCCCACAGCTGAACCGACAGTGGCTGCGGAGGAAAAAATGGCTATAGCTCCGATGCCTCCCAAGCCAGGAACACCGCGCATTACCAGCTACAGTATGAATATTAGTGTGATTGTTAAGGTTAGGGACCTAAACAAAGTCAACCAGGTGGTCGATACAGCCACAGCTAACGGCGCCAATCAGGTAGGAGGTATCAACTTTACTGTCGATAAACCCGAAATCTATCAAGCTGAAGCGCGGAAAAAAGCTGTCGAAAATGCTAAAGCGAAAGCCAATGATTTGGCTAGTGTCGCCGGTATCCAACTAGGTAAGGTAGTCGGAATTTACGAAAATCCCGGCTTCTATGGTCGGAACTACCCACTGGCGATGAAAGCAGAGGGGATGGGTGGGGACATGGGTGGTACTCAAATCGAGCCGGGGTCCTCAGAAATCACTACCCAAGTGACCTTGAATTACGAGACAAGATGAGTGGCAAAACTAAAAAGAAGGCAGACTACCAGCGAAAAGGGAGCAGACAGAGACGAAGCCCAATAAAAGAAAAGGCTTGTCAAAACGGTTAAGTGCGAGGGATTTTGTAAATAGGGTTTGGCGTGGATGGCGTCTAGGCCAGAGGGGAAGCCAAGAACATACCATAGGGCCAAAGAGCGAATCTAACTAGGGAGGAGGGTGATGGCTAGGAAAGAGCACTGGAGCGGTCTAAAGAGTCGCTACGGGCAATTTGTAGTTGCTCTTGTTGTAAATCTTTAACTCTTTCATAAGCAGCTGGAGCGAATTGAGCAGATAAACCAATAATCTCTTCTAAGTCCCCTTCACGCACGTTAGCATCCCGAAGATTTGTTTTCAGTTGAAGTTCTTCTCCACTTTCTCTACAGAGGGCAGAAAATAGGTTAGCACACCCCAGTCTCTCATCGACAACACAATCGGCTACATCGTCAATGTACTGTAGGGCTATAGCCATGGCTACAAACCTATTACGCGCATCTATGTATCCTGATCGATCCATAAAAGATGCATACCTAAAATCGAATATCCCTTGAGAGGCAGCTTGATTTGTTATCGTCCGGTGCCTAATCATCTCGGCTGACCCGACGGAGCTCCACCGGCTCTCCACCTCAAACATCACGGAAAAAGCTTCTCTTTGTGTATAGTCAATATCGGCCAGCAATAAACTTTGCTCGCTCGGTCTATAAAGGCTAGAGGCAGCTAGCTTTCTTGTAATAGCAAATAGCTCACCGGTGGTAAATTTTATTTTCGAGTCTTCACAGGGAATGCTCAAAAGTTTTCTTATAAAGTGGTTTGGATTTCTTGCCCCCAATGATTGCCTGAATTCAGGTCTGTGAGTATCAAAATAGTGATCAGTTAACCCTATTACCCTACGCCAGACCGTGTTTGCCACCATCAAAGATTGTCTATCGGCCTCGAGTGTGTGTCTGTCAACTAATACTCCAGTTACGGCCTCTATAAGCAACCTATCAATTAAAAGATTGCCAGCGTCAATTTGTGATGACTCCTGATCTACTATTTGTCGCTCCCTTCGAGACAGTCCGGCATATAGTGATCCGCCCTCTACAACACTCTGTTCTTTAGCTTTGCAGAAAGACATTGTTAACAATATCTTACCAAAACCCACAAACAATTACCCTTAGTTTACTAATCTACTGGCCCATAGTATAATAGGGGAGTGAAAGTCATATGCTTCAAGATTTAGAGGCTAATTATCTTCGTCTTCCCGATGAATTTACAAAATGTAGACTACGGGTATTTAATATTCGAACCAGAAGATTCTTGATACCTATTAGCCAGGGAGATAGCCTAGTTACAGCAGTGCAAATAGCTGTCATTGGTGACTCTTCGCAGCACCCGAAACTTGCAAATTATTTTGAGATGAGCGCCGCTAAAAAGATAGAGGAAGATATGGATGGTTTCACCACGGCCGCCCAAATTGACACCACACCACAACTCCTGTCTATTCAGCAACGCTTTTGCTCTGATCACTGCCAAGAAACCTGTGCGCTATTTTCCAGCACGAGACAGCGTCGCACCAGACGCGGATAGAGAATAGGACAGTGGACTTCACCTTTGGAGCAGGCTTAGCCCTCGCTGCAGCTGGAGTTGAGGCTTCCCAGGGTAATATTCAAAGGGCGTCAAAGATGGATTGATGCCGCCCGTAAAACTAGAAAGAAATAGCTTACTGCCTACCTCCCTCTAGGCGGTAGTCACATTGAGGAGGGGAGAGGAAACGGTTTTTCCGGTTTGAACACTCCCCTTGTGAGCAAGGTACTCCGCCTGCAGTCTGCCACTTAATCTTTGGGCCAGCAAATCTTTAATGCTATAGAGTCTTTCTTCCTCGGGCTGGCTTAGATGTTGACCATCAAATAAACTTTTCTTGCGAGTTTTACTTTGCTCAAGGATTAAAACAGCCTCTTTCCAAAGCAAAAAATCTTTTTGCTTTTTGGCCTGTAAAGGGTACTTTTCAAAATGAGGAATAAGCTTAGTAATGATATCCATGCGGTCTCTGATATTAAAGTGTACCGCACCGTGTTTAACAATGGCATTAAGCCTTCCTGCTTGAAAAAACTTCTGCACCTTTTCTAGGATGGGTCTGTCATCTTCACGCATATGAAGGGAAAAATCAACCACCCAGTAACGATACGTAGAAATAGAATGCTTTCGTTTTTTATTCTCAGTGTTCACGATCAGACAAAAACACCCTTCGCCGTCAATAAGTCCGGTCACATACCAGGGATCCAAACCAATCTTATTCTTTTGGACCTTTTTCATGGAATTCATCAAATACCTTCTTTAGCTGCGAATTGGTCACGTGAGTATAAATCTGGGTGGTCGCTACGTTTTTATGACCCAGCAACTCTTGGATCGAACGCAGGTCGGCTCCATTTCGTAATAAATCAGTAGCTAGCGAATGTCGTAAAGTGTGTGGCGTAGCGTCGACAGGAATGCCGGCTCTTGCAATATATTTTTTAACCATCCTTTGAATTGATCTAGGTGTCAAACGCATTCTCTCACCGTCATTATCAGATTCTCCAGCTTTTCCAGCTCTTCCGGCACGAGTATGAATAAAAAGTGGCTTCCAGGAATCCTGACGCGTTGTAAGGTACCTAGCAAGGCATTCGGTGGCTCGAGTGGAGATAAATACCACCCTGGCCCGGCCACCTTTGCCAATAACGCTAAATTCTCTGGTTTCTAAATTTACTTGCCCCCGATTAAGTTTGGTCATTTCTGCTACTCGCAGGCCCGTACTGAATAATAATTCCAGAATGGACCGATCTCTTAACCCTTGCTCTGTACTAGTATCGGGTTTGGCAAAAAGTTGCTCTAAGTGATCGCGAGTTAAAAATTTCAAACTGCGGTCGCGATTTTTACCCAGTTCAATTTGGTCTGGCGCCAGCGTCTTATGACCCTTCTTCGTGAGATATCTGACAAATGCCCGAATGGCAATTAAAAAATAGCCTTGAGTTGATTTCGCTAACGGCCCCTTGATAGGATTTACGTAACGGCTTAAATAGAGTCGATAGTCTCTAATGATGTCCTCGGTCAAATCCTCGGGTTTGAGGACCTTACCCTGGCTAAAAAGCCAGCCACTGAAAGTCTCTAGATAATAACCATACATTTTGACCGTGAGTGGCGCCAGGTTGCGATCAAGCTCACAATATTCGAGGAAATCATTAATGTACTCCACGAGTAATTTGTCCATAGAGTGCCGTTTTTATATTGTTAAATCAATCTATATCACTCTTTTCCAAACGTCGTAATATCCTATAGTAGGGGAGGTGGGTGCCCAAACAACAGAGTGTACTGAACAATTTTACCCCCGCACCTACGAAATGCATTATAGTCCCAAAATAAGAACAAGCCAACAGAAGGGTTAAAAACACCCTTCTTCTCTCAGTTCGTGCTCGAATTACGTATAAGATACAATTTACGACACTAACACTTGAGCTTCCCTAGGGCTAACGGACCACTAAACTGGCACTTTGGTCAGACTGCAATAATGGGTCCAAGTTTCTCTCGAGAGAGAACCGTCTTTGACTCTTTTCGCCAGTGGCCGTACTATTTGCAAGCAAAAGACTGATTGGTGGTACGAATTATTTCCCGAATCACTTCCTTTACAGGGACTAATGGGTTTTTTGCCACGGATGAAGGCACACTTCTACTCTACTTTAGCGCCTGGATATATTCTAAACCTTAAAGTTTGTGCGTAATTATTAGGGTTTAAAGTATCTTTGACAGGACCATTTTTGGAGCATAGTAGTGCGCTATTCCTATCTTTTCGAGCCTAATAACCCCGCTGATGGCACTACGACTAAGGGTCAGAGAGCATACCTAAAACTAGATGCTATTTAGCCCGTTAATACGCTCTATGTGATAAGTTTTGTGCGCAGTAAATGGCCACGCCCATCAGAGGAAGTTAGCGGGATTCGGCCTATTGCTACGCTCTACTTTAACACTTTGCGCTCACATTTTTACCTCCCAGGTAGGAGCGAGCAGAAGGTTTTGGAGCATAATAGTAGTCCAGACAGAGCAAAGCGAAGCTAAATAGGAATGCTGTTCGGGTTTTTTATGCTCTTTTATACCCTATAACTGCAAGTTAGGCACGGATTAATGATATAGTTCGATATCCATGAAAAATACACGCTCAAACCTATGAAAACTCATCCACACGAGGCTATTTCTAAACTATAGGGTGTTTTCTACTGCTCTCTTCCCCGCCTCAGTCAAGGAATTTTTTCCAAAAAGGAAGAAAAATTTTTAGATTATCCACTCCAGCTGGTGGTTAACAGTGTTAAGACAAATACTACGACGGCTACAATGACAAACTCGTTAGCCACTCGCCTATTAAGTTTCTCTCCCAAATGATATTGCACGATGCCGACTAATTCATAAAAGATGGCTGTTAAGAAAAGCGCAAAAACAGAAACGCCGACCGGCCAAAAAGACAAAATGAAGGCCACCTCGGCCACTACCAGTGCAATAATTAAAGAGAAGTTCCGCACTTCACTCGTGATTTTTTCCTCAAGATTAACACTCCAAACGGCCTGAAAAGTAAGTAACAAAGTGACAGCAAAAACGAAAAGAAAATTGATATGACTCTCAAGATGAAAAGATGCAATGACAATGTAGAAAAGTAGACCCGTAGCTACACTCACCAGAAAGCCAATTGAGTGGGCCACCCGCAGTAGCTGAATACTCCGCTCTGCTGCCACATTAAAGATATTGGCTGTAAGTAGGCTCGCGTAATAGCCAACAATAAAGATCACTAGAAAAAACATTTTGACCAGCGTAGCCAATAAAAAGCTAGAGTCAGTTGAGAGTGATAGCCAAAGAATACTATCTATCCGGCTGGGTAACAGCGGATTAACCAGCGCCGCTCCAATCGCAAAAAGCGTAGGTAAAATGGGCAGGGTCAACCACTCGATACCGTTAAAATCCTCATCCCTGATCGCCCAGATAGTAGCAATTGTAGCTAAAAGAGCAAAGAGTGGCACTCGAATACGCCACTGCAAATACTGGCCAAAGGCCAGCCGGATAAGAATTATCCCGACCGCAAGCAGTCCGGTGGCAATGACAAAACGCTGTCGCTTGGAGAGAATGAGAAATTTAGGAAGAGTCAGTGTCATCAGATCAATTTTACTGCTTTTTCTTTTTGGCTGCTGTCTTGGAAATAACTGCAGTTGGGGCGATAGTTTTAAGATAGTGCGCGATGGCAATGGCCAGGCCGTCAGCAGCATCATCGGGCTTAACAATCTGTTTCATTTTTAAATGACTCATCACACTGGCCTGCATTTGCTTTTTATCTGACCGACCGAAACCAGTGAGGGCAAATTTTACTGACAGACCCTGATACTCAAACAGCGGGATTTTGTGTCTTGCCACCTCAGAGAGAATGATCCCCCTGGCCTGTCCCACAGCAATCGCAGTTCTAGCGTTGATACCAAAAAAAAGTTGTTCCACCGCTACCACGTCCGGTCGGTGTTCCCGCAAAATCTTGCCAATTTCTTCTTGCAGATAAAGCAGTCGCTCCCCCATCTGGGTGTCCATCTTGGTTTCCAGACAGCCGGCCCGAACAAAAGTCAAATCACTGCCCTTACCATTGGCTGTGGTTTTTTCCTTACTTTTTTTTACTTCTACGAGGCCGAAGCCAAGCCGGGCAGTCCCGGGATCAAGTCCTAAAATTAGCATAAATTAATCATCCCTAGCCCCGATCCTATTTTTACCTCTAGCTATCTCTTCATCACTCAATTCTGCCTTACGTCTTCCCCTGAAAGTTAAACGTCCTTTACTACTTCTTCTTTCTTGTCGATCTAGAAACTGCGCTTCCCTTTCCCTGGATCTCCTCACACCTTCAGCAAACGCACTACCCAACCCCGGTAGAAATCCCTCTAATTTTGTAGCTAAATCTGAATTTGTAGGGATATCTTTTCTGGTCGGCATAGAATTTAAATATTTATATAAACTTCTTGGACGTTATCTAACTCGGAAAGTCCGTCCAAAAAACTTTCCACTTCTTCCCGGTAATCGTCTGTCAACGATACCAAGGTTTCCTTATTTGGTCGATAGGTAATTTGGGCATCACTCACTACTAACCCCAGGGCTTCCAGTTTGGTTTTTACTTTATGCAGATCCTCGGCCCGGGAGTAAATTAGAAAGCCGTCGGCTGTTTCTTCCACGTCTTCCGCTTCCGCCTCCAGCGCTTTGCCCAGCATTTGGTCAAAATTCATCGTGGCCTTGTCCACCTCCACCTCTCCTAGTCTAGTAAACAAGTAGGAAACCGATCCGGGGGAGCCAAGACTTCCTCCCCTTTTGGCAAAGTAGGTCCTAATTTCCCCACTGGTCCTATTATTATTATCAGTAATCGCCTCAATAATTATGGCGGTACCAAAGGGACCGAAACCCTCAAAAGTCACACTCTCCAGTCTCACCCCCTCCCCCCTCCCCAGACCCTTATCAATGGCTCTTTGTATATTTTCTTTGGGCATGTTGGCTTCTTTGGCCTTTTCCACCGCCAATCGAAGCTTGAAGTTGAAATTAACATCGCCGCTGTTACCTTCTCTTGCCGCTAAGGTGATTACGTTCGACAACTTGGTAAAAAGATTCCCCCGTTTGGCGTCAGCCACCCCCTTTTGTCTTTTAATGGTGGACCACTTCGAATGACCGCTCATAATGAGGATTGTAGCGCAGACCGTGACTTGGTACAATCCAAAACGTTACCAATTAGGGGATTTGAGAAGTTAAAAAGACATGTCAGAAATAAACGTTGCTGCCGCCGTTGCTGCCGCTCTTTGCTGCGATTGGAAGAAAGCCAAAGAAATAAATAGCAAGCTCCTGAGTCAAAATCCCGAAGATATTGATTGCCTCAACCGGCTTGGCAAAGCTTGTCTGGAACTAGGAGATAACAAAAAGGCGGCCAGCTACTTTCGTAAGGTGTTAAAGATTAATCGCTATGACCCTATTGCCACTAAGAATCTGGCCCGGGCCACCAGCGCTCCCGCTAACAAAAAGACCGGTAATGTAGCTGCCCCAGTTCACAACAATCAACACGCGTTTATCGAGGAACCAGGAGTGACAAAGCTGGTAACCCTAGTCAATCTCGCTCCGGCAAAAACGCTATTGGGACTAAACTACGGCGATGCTATTAGTCTGACCCCCAAGCGGCACACTATCATTGTCTGTGACCAGGCTGAGCACTACGTTGGCGCCCTGCCAGATGATATTGCCCACCGCTTACTGTTTCTTATCAAAGGCGGAAATACTTACGAAGGTTACATTAAATCCATTTCTCGCAGCGTGGTCTCGGTGTTTATCAAAGAAACCTTGCGGGCCAAAAAGTATCATAACACCCCGTCTTTTATTGCTTCCAATTCTAGTGCTGAGTATCTAAGTTTTGTCCGCGAAGACGCCATAACTGAAGAAGTTAAAGTCGTGGAGCCCAGTGAAGATAGTGACGAAGACGATGACACTACTGCCTCTAAACGGACCAAAACCTACTTAGACGAAGAGGTAGACCGCGATGAAGTGTGACCCAGGTGAATTACTCCAAAGAGTGTTTTTTTGACTTGACGACTAATTTTAGGATAGAGATGGAGAGGGGTCTTAAGGTCACGCAGTGACCAGGCCGCCCAAGCAGCAGAAATAACGAAAACGACGGCAAAAATTACAAACAACTCCATATTACTTGGTCAATTCTCGCACATACCTTTCTCCCAGTAAAAGGGTAATCTCAGCCCGCTCAGAAGTCGCTCTCGGTTTGGCTGCACAGTCAAAAATGTTTGCCAGTCGTTTGAGCGTACGAGTGTCTTTAACACTGGGACTAAATAGGATTTGGCACTGGTCAATTGGTTGTTCTTGTGAATTAACCATAATCACCGAGCCCCCAATAGCGGTTATGATCCGGCTGGCGCGGGTCCCTAATCCGGCAAAAGCGGTAGTATTGATGACTTCCAACCGCAAGTGCTCATCCTGAATGCTCGGTTCAATAAAAGCATTACCAAGAAAAATATCTAGGCTATCTTTCTCAAGACTTTGCGCTTGGGAATTATCTGGCAAAATTAGTTTCTCACTCTTAAGACTAAGGTCAAAGCTAAGGCGTCGATCACTCCTAACCTGGGCAATCGCCCAAGCAAAACGTAGTCGGTCTAGTAGAGACAGATTCGTGCGATTAGTTAGTAAAAAGTCCAGGGTGAGAAAGGCATTTTTGTTAGCCAAATCTAGTGGGGTCGTACTAACTATATAGGCGTCAATCGGCGCCCCGACCAGTTCGCGCACCGTACTTGTGAGGACTACCCCGCCCCGTTTATCTAGCTCTCCGACCGAATAAACTTTTCCCAGTAGATAGCTACCGTAGCCATGGGTTAGCTCGGGAGTGTACAGGTCGCTTGGGAAAATGACATCGGATAAGGAGTGACTGACAAAATTAAACGACAACAGTCGCACTTCAGCTGGGGTAGAGACAACCACGTTAAACCGGTCAAAGGCACCAAATTGACTGGGAGTGAGAGCCCCGCCGAACTTAAAAACAGCCAGAAGAATAATGGCCAGACCAACTAACACTGCCAACAGCGCAGGCAAACTCACAGAACTAGAATGGCGGTGATATCTGGCCATGGGCAGTTTGTAAAACTAGAAACTAACGTCCTTACGTTTTTTGGAAATGACTAGTGGTTCGGGAACAGTATAGGATGAAACCGGAGCCCGATTCATTTTTTTCGCTTGCTCCTCCTTAGAAAGTTTTTTCTTTTGTTTTTTCGCAAAATCACCAAATGACGCCATAAAATACTCACCTCTTCATTTTAGTTTAACCAATTTTCCTTTAGTTTTGCAAATCTTTTTTCACTAATAGCCTGCCTGATTTCCCGCATTAGTGTCGCCATAAAAGCTAAATTGTGAATAGTAGCCAGGCGGTGAACGAGTAGTTCGTGGGAACGAAACAGATGATGCAGGTAGGCTCGGGTGAAGTTTTTACAAGTGTAACAATCACAAGTAACATCAAGAGGTAGCCTGTCTTCTTTAAAATCCATATGCCCAACGTCGTAAGCAAAACGACCAGCATGATAATGCTTTTTAAGATTCTCGTCAGAATCACTACGCAGTCTACAAAGCATTTGTCCGGTCCGAGCAATTCTCGTGGGGTGGACACAGTCGAAGATATCAATGCCCCGCTCCACCCCAAGAAATATATCTTGGACCGTACCAATTCCCAAGAGATGGCGTGGTTTCTCAGGAGCAAGATAAGGATGGATCCAGTCAAGGATCTCAACCATCTTTTCTCTGGAGACCAAGGCCCCGCCAATCCCCACCCCAAAGAAGTCGTTATTGGACACAAATTTTGCTGACTCAATGCGTAAATCAGCAAATGGTCCGCCCTGTACCACTCCAAATATTTTTTGCTCCGTCCCAATTTTTTGCAGCCGGTCCAGAGAACGCTTTTCCCAGCGGTGGCTTCTCTTCATCGAAGTCTTGGTGTAGTCAAAGTCGTGCAAGGGACTGGTACATTCGTCCAGAGCAACCAGAAAATCAGAGCCTAAGGCCAGTTGCACCTCCACACTTTTTTCAGCGGAAAAAAAATGCACCGAGCCGTCAATGTGAGATTGAAAGGTAGGACCCTCCTCCTCAATTTTACACAGTTTAGTGCGGGGAATAAGTCCTTTTTCATTGACTGTAATTTCCTGGCCCAAAACCATGTCTTCTTCCCCCGCCCTAAAGATTTTGCCGACGTCGTGTTCAATGCCAAAGCCTAGAGAAAAGACTTGGAAACCGCCCGAGTCGGTAAGGATGGGGCGATCCCATTTCATAAACTGATGGAGTCCCCCTAACTTTTTCATACTCTCTGGGCCGGGACGAAGATAAAGATGGTAAGTGTTAGCAAGAATCATCTCAAAACCCAGATCTATAACATCTTTTGGAGTCACCGCTTTAACGCTAGCCTGGGTACCAACGGGAAGATAGACTGGAGTTTGGACAGTACCATGGGGAGTGATCAGTTTACCAACGCGGGCCCTACCGTCAATAGAATTGATTTGAAAAGTGGTCATCGGGCTTCTGGTTTAGCTGAGCCTGGGTTTTTAGACCCATTGGGGGCACCATCTGCGTCTTGAGCCCTAGAACCAGTCAATTGCTCAAGTCCATCGTATTCAGAATCATCAACAGTGAAATATTCCTGCCCCCTTCGAGGGGGTTTTTTATCTGCCCCACCAAAACCATAACCCCCACCACCACCTTGCCCCTCATTGTGTGTATCTGGAGTAGTAGGCATATTATTTTATTACTAAACCCGAGATCGCCACTAACTGTTGGCTGTCATCATCGGCAGCCACTCGATTATACCTCACTAGGGCACATTTGGTACATTTATGAACCAGAACAAACTCCCCCGTTCTTCTGGTTATCACCCCACTTGGCTCCATGAGACCCTGGCAGGTATTGGCGCGGTCCCCGGGCTTATCCCCATCTACGTGCTTGCTCCAGAGGCAAAAAGGACAGTGGTTGCGGTACGAGCCACCATAAATGATGGGAGTCACTGCCTGGTGACAGTGGTCACAAACAAAGGGATCATTGCGGGCAATAAACTTGGGCATGGTTAAGAAGCAGCTCTTTTTAAATCTCCCAGTTTCTTTTCTCTATTTTGCTGCAGTTCTTTAAAATTGCCGTGATAATCGTTAACTAGTCGACTAATACTTAGTCCCTCTAGATTAACTGGCACCGAGACGTGGTGCGCTCCCCGCTCATAGAGGCTAATGGCCTCAGCAGAATCGGTGGCAGTGATAATGACTGTCGCCTTGGACTGGGTCCGTTCAACGCCATCCAGAAGGGCGAGATTGTCAGCAAAGCTGCGAACAGTAGAGACTACTAGTTGGGCGTTTTTTAAACTCACCTGTTCCTGGATCTCCGGATCACCAATATCGCCGTACAAACAGGGTACGCAGGCTCCTTTTAGCTCGTCTATCACTTCTGGATTAAAATCCACTACGATTAGATTCTCTCCGTAAACCCGTTGTAACATGCGAAGTACTATTTGCCCACTGCGATGAGCTCCGACCAAGATACCATGGTCAGTCAGGGCACTGAGTGGTTCTGCTTTATCCCCAATCCCCGCCTTATTTTGCAAAGTTTGCAGTAGGGGTCTAAGGGTCAGATACAATTTGCGGGAATGGGTCGCCATAAATGAAGATAGAATAAAGGAACAAACGGTGGCAAAAATGAGTGGTGACAGTAAACTCCGATCAAGAAATCCAGCCCTTGAGGCTTCTGCAATCAAAATTAGGGAAAATTCGGAAATCGAAGAAATAACAATACCAGTTAAAAAAGCCGGGTGAGTTTTAAAGCGAAAAACACTGAAAATTACGAAGAAAAACAAAGGTTTAATAACTACTGCGTAGACAATAAAGAGTAGCGCTAAAGGTAAAAACGTTGCAATACCTGTAATAGATAGTCCCGTCCCCAAATCGAGAAAAAACAGCATGATAAAAAAGTCTCTGAGGGGCTTAACCTTACTGGAAATTTGGATACGATAGGTGGATTGGGCTAAACTGATGCCAGCTAAAAAAGCACCGATGGCGAGCGAAAAACCTAGCGAGGAACCAAAAGCCACGAACACTAGGCACCAGGAAATGGGAATGAGAAAAAGCAGCTCAGAGTTATCAGCACTGGCCTTAAAGATCCTAGGCAGCAGATGGTGGCCGGCTAAGAGCGAAATAGCTAGCAACAACCCTCCTTTAGCAAGTAGTCCAATAACCATTACGGGTGTAATAGTTCCTCCTGGCGCGCCGGCCACCGACAGCAACATAAGTCCAATAACCGCAATCAAATCTTCAACTAGCAGAATTCCCACGGACAGTTTGCCATGAAGGGATGATAGCTCACGTTTTTCGATCAGCAGTTTAATAACCAAAATGGTGCTACTAAACGACACCGCTAGGGCGAGAATAAAGGCTGGCAAAAGGTCCAAACCAAACATCCTTAGGAGTAGTCCCAGTAGCACCACTGTAAAAACTACCTGACCGAGTGTCGCCAAAACGACTTTCTGGCCTACGGTTTTAAACTCTTTCAGGTCCAACTCCATGCCTACTAAAAAAAGGAGTAGGGCCAAGCCGATTTCCGGTAAGATAGCAAGAAACTTGAGTTGCTCGGGCTTAACAATATGAAAGGCCGACAGTACAGCTCCAACAGCCACGTAAGACACTAGCAGCGGTTGGCGAAATTTTTTGACAACTAACGCTAACGCTGCGGCTGCTGTCACCACTACAGTCAATAAGGTCAATTCATGCACAAAAATATTGTAAGTTAGTTAGCCCCCTTAAGCAACCGTAACACCGCCTCAAGCTCGCTTGGTAACGGGGCCGTAAAGACCCTAGTCTTAGTCTCAAGCGGTAGTCTCAGACTCAGCTGGGCCGCATGTAAAAATAGCCGCGGGGAAATAGCCAGATCTGCCTGGTACTGCTTCCGACCGGCATAGATTGGATCACTAACAATTGGATGGCCCAGATATTTAAGATGCACCCGAATCTGGTGCGTCCGACCCGTCGCGGGACTAACCTCCACTAAGCTAAATTTGGCAAACTTAAAAGTGAATTCCTCTTTGACGGTATAATCCGTTTGCGCGTCCCTACCCCCCGGAAAAACTCCGTACTGCAGGCGGTTAAAAGGATTTCGGCTAATCGGGGCAGTGACACTGCCCACCGAAGGGGCCAGTACGCCGTGGACTAGGGCCACATAGACTTTGTGGACGGTACGTTTTTGAAACTGATCTTTTAAAAAGCCAAAGGCGTGGGGATTTTTGGCAATTACTAATAGCCCGGAAGTGTCTTTATCCAAGCGGTGGACAATCCCCCCGCGGGAGGCAAACTCCTCGTCAATAAGCGAGTCACCCACTGATTTTGGCTTAGGCATTTCGATTTTTGTTTCGGCCCAATCCTGGAGCGTGTTTTTGGTGGTACTGTCGGAGCGATTCACCACCATCCCCCACGGTTTATCCACGACAATGGTGTTTCGGTCTTCGAAGATAATCTGGGGTTGCATTACAAATAAGTCTATTTCTCTCTTTTTTGCTCACAAGCCAAGCAAAGAGTAGCATCGGGCATAGCCGCTAAACGGCCGGTTTCAATGGGCTTACCACAAGACTCACAAATACCATATTTGCCGATCTTGATTTTGGCTAGCGCCTTTTTAGTTTGCGCCAGAGCCAAGTTAATTTGCCGCTGGAGAGCGCTAACCTGCTCGTGTCTGGCTTTATTATGTGCCTCGGCATCGTCAGCTGCTTGATCAACAAAGCGAGTCTTATCACTGAACGGATCTTCTTTTTTGAGACGGGCCATTTTTTTCTCCAGGGTAGTAGACCGATTTTCCAAATAGGACTTCATTTGGTCGATAAGAGACTTCGGAAAATTACTCATAGTGACAAGGCTAGGATAACGAATAACTAAAAATGCACTGGCCGCACCAAGGACTATTAGGGGAAATCCTACTGGCTGTCCAGCAAGAGGAAACCCTACTGAGAGAATTAAAAGGGAAAGGCTCCAAAAAATCAAGTAGAACAAGAAGATCATTCCGTATCGTTTGCCAAGATGGGCAAGTCTAGCAGAGCGGTGCAAACTACGAGATATGAACTGGAGTAAGATCATGGTAACAAATGAACAAACTAATAGTCCCAACAGATAAGACGAGTTGGCGGACATTGACGAGCACTGCCCCAAATAACAACCCGCATAGCCAATGACAGCTCCGGTCGCAAAAGCGAGAGCAAAAATATCCAGGGTTTCCAAAACTGATAGTTTTGCCAAAGCTGAAAAAATAATGGCCACGGCAATCCCACCGGCCACCCCCGCTTCCATAGAAAGTCCGGGGTATTTAATGAAAAGTAGAGCTCGGGCCGGATCCAGGCGAAATTGCTCTAAGTGAGTAAGAACATAGCCGATTCTAGCTGCCAACAGAGCGAAAAAGCCGGTAGTGATAATAGCGTCAAGGTATTTTTCCTCGACCAGTCCGCGGCGCCTCGCCTGCTTCCACACCATAAAACTAATGACAAAAAACCCCAGAGCCAGAGACAGTCCAAAAGTGTAAACATTTAACCTAGAGATTGCAAAGATAAGAGGAGGTAGCATAATTTGATATCTATTATCCCCTAGCAGCAGGGTAACTGCAATTAGTGGGTCGGGATCTCACTTTCTAAACGCTCCAGCCGACGTAGGATCTGTCGATTAAAAATGGCAATTACAAATAGTATTCCACCCAGAATAAGAAGCACGCTGCGGACACCAAAAGTATCCGCGATCGCTCCAGCGGCTAACACTGGCACAATACTGCCTCCACCACTAAATGTTCCCACTACCCCATAAACCCGACTGCGAATAGTAAGGGGGGTATTTTCTTGGATAATAGTATTAATAGGTACATCCAAAAAAGCATTGCCCAGTCCTAAAGCCGCCAAAACCGCAATACCAACTAAAGCTGTGGGTAAATGAAGAGCAACCGCTAGAGAATCGGTAGCAGCTAGTACAAGAATCGTCAGGGCGGCGGCGATAAAACCAGATTCGATAAGTCGCTCCTTTTTTATTTTAGTGAAAAACGAGCCGATCAAAATTGCCCCAACAATCATTCCCAAAGCAGCTGGAGCCATTACTACCAGTGATACTTCAACTACTTTCACTCCCAGGAGGGTCGTGGCGATTCCGGGGGCAATGGCCGATAAAGTGCCGACAATAATTTGGGCAATAGCCATGAGAATAATGCCGTGGCGGACCAAGTGGTGGTCGTTAACAAATTTTAGTCCTTCAAAAAATTCGGCAAATAACTCCCGCCTTGACAGCCGCGGCAAGGTTTGGGAGTTGAAATGACGGTAAGTTGTGACTATGTCCCTGGCCCATTGTCTGATCGTAACTCCTGGTAACTGGGCACTAGAGAAAGCCGCCGCTAAAAAAGCCAGAGAAACAAAAACCAAAGTCCAGTGAAAACCGACTAACTGCAAAATAGGTCCAGCGAGAACATTGCCCACGATGATCGAAGCAAAAAAAGTTAATGAAAATAGGCTGTTGGCACCAATGAGGATTCTCTTGTCTTTAACAACTTCATAGATCGTAGCTGCCTCAGCTGGAACAAAAAACTGAGTAATAATTGAGATCAAAATAGTGAGCGTATAAATCCAAGGCAGCGATTCTGACGATAGCAAAAAAGCAATCACTGCGACAAAACGTAAAAAATGTGAGAGAAACATAACTATCTTCCGATCCCAGCGGTCGACAAAAACTCCAGCAATCGCCCCTAAGAAAAAGTTGGGGACAGAAATGGTCAATACTAAAATCGAGACGGCAACATTGCTGTTAGTTAGTTCGTAAATCCGAATAATGAGAGCAAAAACCAGGAGATTGAGAAAAACTTGGGAGATCACCTGAGAAAACCACAAATTACGGAAGGGGGCAAGGCACAGAACTTGGATGAAAGCGTTTTCTCGGTGATTGAGCACGCTTTTGATTGTATCACGAAATATTTCTGGTATACTACATTCCCAAGCTATGACAGCAACTGTTCATGCCCTCGTAGGAGCTAGCATCGCAAGTAAGCTTACTGACCCAACTATTTCGCTGCCTATTATCTTTGTTTCCCACTTCCTTTTGGATAAGATTCCCCATTGGGATCCGCTAACCAATAAAGCCAGCAAGTCCTTTGATCGGATAATTATTGAGATAGTGATCGATTACTTAGTCGGCTACACTCTAGTTATTCTATTTTACGGGATTCTCTTCCCTAGTCCGACTCTACCCTACTTATTACTCGCTGCTTTTATTTCTCAATTACCCGACACACTCGAAGGGCCCTACATATTAACTAGGAAGCACTTTCCTTTTTTTTATCAGATTTACCAGGTGCAACACTGGTTTCACGACGTACTTTATAACGCTAGGCTAGGTGTTCCTTGGGGGGTAGTCACCCAGGTAGTGGTCGCAGCAATATTTCTCTTCTGGGGACTGACTTAACTACTTAGCTCGCTCGGAGTACTCGCCAGTTTCGGTATTTACGACTATTTTGGCTCCCACCTCTACAAACAGCGGCACCTTAACCCTTGCACCTGTATCAATGGTAGCCTCCTTAAAAACGTTAGACACAGTGTTGCCCTTAACTCCCGGATCAGTCTCAGTTACCGTAAAGGTCATTTTTAAGGGTAGAACGATCGAGAGTGGTTTTCCCTCAAAAAATTTCAAGTCAACTTCGGTCCCCTCTTGTAGGAACTGGCCTTGTTCTGTTAATAGTTCCCCTGGAACCTCAAATTGTTCAAAAGAGAGAGGGTCCATAAACACATAATTTGATCCATCGTTATAGAGGAACTGGCCTTTTCTTTTTTCCAGAATGATGTCTTGAACCCGAGAACCATTGGTAAAACTATGGATAATGATCGTCCCGTTTTTCAGATTCTTGATCTTGACCTTGATAGTAGCCGACCCCCGACCGGTTTTAACATGCTCATATTTCATCACCACCCAGGGACCGCTACTAATTTGGGTGTCTTCAAAAACGGTACCAGCTCGTAGCTGTGTCACTTCTAACATACAAGTTCGAATTGTAGCATGGTAGAATAGGCTTGCAAAGAACGAGGGTTTTGGGTAGCCGAAGTGGTGGAATGGTATACACGCACGACTCAAAATCGTGTCCCGTCACTGGGATGAGGGTTCGATCCCCTCCTTCGGCACAAGTCATTGTTACGGGGTTAAATCAGACTGTTCCCATTTTTTATGGTAGTGTCTAAGCCCCATCGACACGAGCACCATACCCCCGGCGGCAAGGTTTAAAGCAACTATTCCCAGAGTGAAGTTTTCAAACCGGGTCAGGATAAAATAGTAGATGAGTCCACTAGGGATACCACCAATAATATTAACAAGAGCAAATTGTCTGTAGGACATCTCGGTCAACCCGAGGGCATAGGAAAAATAGTCAAATTGGCCGCCTTGAAAAATTTTCAAAATCCACGCTGCCTCGATACCTACGTCACTGGCAATACTAGCAACTTTGTCTACTCCCCCCTTGCCAATTAGGCGCCCCAAGAAGTTTTTGCCGTAGCGCTTGGCCAGGTAAAAATTAACAAAAAACGCTGGAGTAGTCACCAGATAAGACAGAATCCCAGCTTGCAGTGGGCCCACTACCGCAATCAGAGCTATCCACACAAAGGCCCCCCCTAAGGGGGCAATCACTACGGCAAGGAACTGAATAATGACGTAGGCCACTATAAAGGAGGGGCCAACGGCGGTTAAGGAGCGACTAACTAGTTCGGGATTTGCTAGTACCGTAATTTGCAAAACAAACGAGAACCCAATAGTAAAAATTACGGGCGCTCCAATGACCAGCCACTGTCGAAGCTTAGTTAACAGGCTGTCGTGAAAAGCATTATTCTTTGGCATCGTCGCTTGAAGATTGCCTCGCCACCGCCCGGAATTGCTGTTTAGGTCCATGAAGCATTAGATTGATTTCCGTTAAGGCGCCGTTGCGGTGCTTATCAATAGAGAGAATGGTAGGAATTTTATCTGATGGCGCCATATCTTTATTTTCTTCCGGGCGATAAATAAACATGACCACGTCAGCATCCTGCTCAATAGATCCCGATTCTCTTAGATCCGCTAGCTGGGGCTTTTTACTGCCCCGGGACTCTACCTGACGATTCAGCTGGGAAGCGGCGATAACCGGTACCTTTAGTTCCCGAGCTAAATTCTTGAGGGAGGAAGAGATAAGTGACACTTCCTGCACCCGACTTTCAAACGTCCGCCCCGCATTAACTAGCTGGAGATAGTCCACAATGATTAGTTTTAAGCCGTGCTCAAGCTGCATCCGTCTCGCTTTGGTTCTAATTTCCATGAGCGAAATTCCGGGAGTGTCATCAATAAAAAATGGCGCATCGGCCATTACTCCCATCGCCTCTTGAATTTTGTCATAGTCGTCATCGTCCAGTTTCCCAGTTTTGAGTTTCCAAGCATCGACCCCTGATTGTGAGACCACCAAGCGATTACCAAGCTCCTCAATGCTCATTTCCAGAGAAAAGAAACACACGGGAAGCTTTTCCTTAACGGCGATGTTGCGGCAGAAATCAAGAAGCAGCGTAGTTTTACCCACTCCCGGCCGAGCTGCGAGAATAATTAAGTTAGAATCTTGAAAACCAGCTAGAGCGCTGTCCAGATCCCGAAAGCCGCTCGGGATCCCACTCATCCCTCCACCCCGCTTTTGGATTTCATCTAGTCGGTCAAAAGTCTGGGCTAACACCTCTTTGAGCGGCACTACATTGCGTGACACGTTAGCTTGGGAGATTGAAAATACCCGACTCTCGGCGTCGTCTAAAACATCAGCCAGCTTTTTAGTCGAATCAAAAGCCATTTCGGCCATGAGAGCCGAGGCGCGAATAAGCTCCCGCTTGGCGTGCAGTTCCCGAACAATTTGTCCGTAGTGCTCGATATGGGCTGCAGTCGGAACCACCCCAGTAAGCTCGGCGAGATAACCAGAACCCCCAACGTCTTTAAAGTTTTTCGTGGCCTTAAGCTTTTCCGCCAGAGTGAGTAAATCAATAGGCTTGCGCTCTTCGTACAAGCTCAGCATGGCAGAGAAGATGGCTCCGTGCCGCTCATCATAAAAATGTTCGGTCCGTAAAAACCCCGCTACTTCGACAATGGCGTTCTTGTCGATCATAATAGCGCCCAAAACTGATTGCTCAGCTTCAAGACTGTGTGGCGGCAACTTTTTGTCAACCATTGTAGAACTATTCCAAAACAACCACGGTGGTGGTTTCCGGCAGCTTATCTTTAGAAGTAGAGTATTTACTCTCCGCTGTCACTCCTTCGGCGCCCATTTCTTTAAGAAATAAATTAACAGGGGCTAATTTCTCAGCTAGCTCCAAAGTCAGCCCCGCCCGACTGTAGTGCATGGGGATGACTACTACTGGCTCAATCTGGGCTACCACTGCTGCCGCCGCCTTAGCATCAATAGTGAACACTCCACCTACTGGAATAAAAAGGATGTCCACTGAACCAATCTCTTCCAGTTGACTGTCAGCTAGTTTGTGACCCAGGTCTCCCAAGTGACACACCCGAATACCGTCAATATTAAAAACGTAAATCGTGTTTTTGCCCCGGTCAGCCCCCAGATTGTTGTCATGAAAAGCGGGAATACCCAGGATGGTCACTTCTTTAATTTCATACTCTCCCGGACCACTAACTGTGAAGGGTCTAGTCTCTCCGGCGCTGGCTTTTTCCAGGACAGCTTCAGTCGCGTTATGATCGGGATGGTCATGAGAAACGGTAATAATATCAACCGCGTCCAATTTGGGGAATTTAAGTCCCACCACACTGGAAGCGAAGGGATCAGTCACTACAGTAGCGCTTTTCCCTTTTATTCTAAAACTGGCATGTCCCAAGGGATAAATATCCATAGCTAAGTTGTATCTTAATCGCACACCACTAAGTTTGACAAGGTGATGAACTGTATCATAGAATGGCCAAGCTCTAACAACACTCGATGAACCGAGAAAAAATTATTACTATTCTTATTGGGCTAATCGTCGGCGCGGCAATCGCCGGTGGCTATTTCTACTGGACTAGAATTCTCCCCCACCAACAAACAAAATCTCCAAAAACTGTCGATAAGTTGACTCAACCACCCAGAAAAAATGAGGCCAATACTAAGGCCGACCAATCTGCCGCTCTCACTCTTTCCTCTCCCCAAGATAACAGTAGCACCGAACAGAGCAGTATAACCCTTAGTGGTCGCGCTCCAGCTAATTCCCGACTGGTAGTTTTTGGTAACGCCGACGAAAAGATAGCCTCAGCTAGTGCGGATGGTAGCTTCGAAATTAGTCTCAAACTTGAAGTCGGGCTCAATGTTATTTCCGTCACCGCTTTTGAACCAAGTGGCACCAGACATACGGTACAAAGAAATGTTACGCTTGAAGCTAGTCAGTAAAAAAATATGAAGTATTTATTGGTTGTCATTTACGCGGTAATTATTGCTACACTTGTCGCCACTCCTGTCCTAGCAGTGACCGCCACTGCGCCGGCGCAGATTGCCACTCCGGCGGCTGACTTGGATCCGGTGAGCAAAGATTTAGTGGACCGAGTTAACAAAATTGTGGAGCAAAATACCAATTTACGCCGCACTTACAGTGGTCCGGTTAAATCAGTCGGCACCGCCTCTTATGTGGTAACCACGGCGGAGGGCGACCGAACAATAACTACCGGGGACGTGACTAGTTTTTACCGGTTTAGAGCCAACAAAACTACTGAAGTAAATTTTGCCGCCATTAAAAAAGGTGAGGACGTGGTGGCCATTGGTACCATTGACCCGGCTACTGGGGAGATGACGGCCAAGGAAGTAATTGCCAAAATTGCCCGACAAAATATCGTCGGCACCATTACGGAAACGGACGATGGGATGGCTACAATTAGTGTCGGTGCTAAATCGGTTACCGTGGACCTTAACGACGCCCTAACTCTCAAAAAGATGGACACAGCGGGGAAAATTGTCACCGCCAAACTCGCTGATTTTAAAGCCGGAGATAATATTTTTGTTATGGCCTACGTTTCCGACCCCGATTCCAATGATCTCTCCTCCCTCAAGGCCTTGGTCTTGACAAAATAGTGAGAAAAATGTTAGACTTTTCTCATGTTGATTCCCACCGCCAAAAATACAAGAAATATCACTGATTTTCGTAAAGATCCAGACTCTATTTTAGAGACCGTCAAAGGATCCACCGATCCTCTGTACTTGTTTCGTGGTTCTGAACCTAAAGCAGTAGTACTTGATATCGCCGAGTATATTCGCATGCATGAACAAATTGAAGATTATTTTGATAGCCTAGCCATCGCTGAATATGTTACCGATCCCCTGCGTCATCAAGGAAAGATCAGTTTGGGGGAGCTGATTGAAAAATACAACCTAAAGGTAGCTCTCCCCAAAAAGCGCAAAGCCCGCATTAATGCCTAAAATATTTTTTTATCCCCGAGCAGAGAAAATGTTCTCGCGATTCTCAAAGCGTGAGCAAGAAAGAATTGCTAAGACGGTGGCCCAAATGGCTATTACACCCTTTGAAAGCCTAAACATAGAAAAATTTCAAACTGGTTATGGGAAATTGTATCGAATTCGCTTAGGCAGTCTGCGGATAGTTTTTGAATTTGACTCAAAAACAGAAACAATCTATATTATTACAATTGACTACCGAGGTAACATTTATTGACATGCCCCTTTGACGCTTCGATATCCAGACTACGCAGCATTGTCGGAAACTTCGTCCTCGGGCCCGCAACCATTACTCCACCCAAGAATTTAAGCAGAGGTCAACTAAACTTGTAAGATTCAGTAGTAGTACGATTTAAACAAGCTTGGTATCATAGAGCTGACTATGGATAAAAAGATTGAACCACGAACACTACCAGGTTTTAGGGATTTTCTGCCGGAACAACTGCGGATTAGAAAGCGCGTCATCGCGATCCTTAGTGCTGTCTTTGAAAAGTACGGCTTTGAACCTCTAGAAACGCCCACCCTGGAATATCAAGATATCCTTCTTGGTAAATATGGTGAAGAGGCGGAAAAACTCATGTACCTTTTTACTGATAACGGCGACCGTCAGGTAGGACTACGGTATGATTTAACCGTTCCCACCGCCCGGGTACTGGCGCAGTATCAAACACTTACAAAGCCATTCAAGCGTTACCAAATCCAGTCCGTCTGGCGCAGTGATAAACCGCAAAAAGGACGCTACCGCGAATTCACCCAGTGTGATTTTGATACTTTTGGTCTAAATAGTCCCTTAGCTGACGCGGAAATCATTGCCGTAATTCAAGATGCCCTTCAGTCAATTGACTTTAAACGCTTCACTATTCGCATTAATAGTCGCCAGGTGCTCTTTAAAATCATGGAAGAAGCCGCTGTACCCCCCGACCAATATCTGCCAGCTATCCAGTCAATTGATAAGCTTGATAAAAAAAGTCAGGGTGAAGTCAAAGAAGAGCTGTCTGGCAAAGGCTTCACTAGTGAAATGATCAAGGCCATCTTTACTAACCTTAAAGGGGCTCAACCCGATAAAAACCTTGCTCAAGTTCTTGAGTATGTGAAGAAATTCCAGGTCCCTGAGGAATTTTATAGTTTTGACCCCACGCTGGCGCGCGGTCTGGATTACTACACGGGTGCTATTTTTGAAACGGTGGTCACTGAGCCCAAAATTGGCTCGATCACTGGTGGTGGACGCTACGACAAACTCATTGGGGCTTTTGCGGGACAGGATATTCCTGCAGTAGGCACTACTCTGGGACTCGACAGGATCGTTGATGTGATAACTGAGCTAAATTTGTGGCCCAATATGCCTAAGGCCACCACCAAAGCTCTGATTACCATTTTCTCTCCCGAGCTTTTGGACGCCTCATTAAAGATTGACAGTATTTTGTACGAGGCTAAAATTCCGGTAGAAATTTATCTTGATCCCGCCGCTAAACTCGATAAACAACTCAAATATGCCGATCAAAAAGGCATCCCCTACGCTATCATCATTGGCCCTGACGAAGCGGCAAAGAATTTGGTGACGGTGAAAAATTTAGCTAGTAAAACCCAGGTGACGATTCCGGCAGAGAATCTTCTCGATGCACTTAAAAACTAACCAGTGGTACCAGGCAGTAGTGCTAACTCTCCTAGCCCAGATCATCTGGGGAGTGGCGGCGCCACTGGTCAAATTTGAACTCCAAACTATTCCCCCGTTTAGTCTGCTATTTTTACGCTGCCTATTTACCGCCTTATTCTTATTCCCGATCTATGAATGGCGCTTACTCCCCAAGCAACCAGATATGACCAGAGCGGAAAAACTGACGATTTTTTGGGCAGGTTTTACCGGAGTGTTTCTCAATTTGGCGTTTTACTTTTTTGGCCAAAGGCTAACCACCGTCATTGACGCTTTCGTCATCATTTCCCTGGGCACCCCCCTACTATTGTTATATTCATTTATTTACCTAAAGGAGCGACTAGCCCGACCCGCCTATCTTGGTGTGGGGCTGGCTTTTGTTGGCTCTCTTATCATTATTGGCTCCCCGCTGTTTACTTTTGGTAACGGCAGTTTTTTTGGCAATCTTCTTGCTCTAGCCGCTACTATCTCGGCTTGCGTTTCCTATTTGCTAATAAAAAAATTGGTGGTCAAATTTGACCCGTTGCTTTTAACTTTTTATTTCTTTTTAACGAGTCTTGTCGCCTCCACCCCTTTTCTTATCTGGGAGTTTCTTCAGAATCCTTATTGGTTAGCCCAAATTGCTTCTAGTCACTTAGTCGTTCTTGGCTACCTAGTCTTTGGCTCTTCCATTGCCGCTTACTATCTCACCAGTGTGGGGCTAAGACACCTCCCCGCCTCTCTGGCCTCAACCCTGGGGTACACGAGTACCATAGTGGCAGTGGCACTGGGAATAATAGTGCTTCACGAGAAACTAACTTGGTTTTTCGCCGCAGGAGCAATCTTTATTATCCTTGGTTTGTTTCTAGCGGAGACTCACCATCGTCGTAAGTTATCAACTAATACTTAGACTGAAAAATCTATGGCCAATGACACTGGTAACGAAAGGAATAGTGACCTTTTTAAAAGACGGGTGCATCAAAAACTTATTGCTAATGCTATATCCCCAACTACTACCCGTGGCCTTAACAGTCTAATAAGGTTGGCTCTTGAAAATGGAATAAGTCCGAGCGAGGTACTAGATATTGTCGAGGCGGGCCGAAACATTAGGCATATTTTAGAGGACGGGGCCAAGGGCAACAGGAGTAATGACAAGGAAGGCCAATAGAGTTATAATAGCTTGATGAAAGCAAGTATTCACCCCCAATACTATTCTGACGCGCAGGTTATTTGTGCCTGTGGTAATACTTTTACTACTGGCTCCACCAAACAACAAATTAAGGTGGAAATCTGTAGTGCCTGTCACCCCTTTTATACCGGGGCCCAAAAGTTCGTCGATGTTAAAGGCAAGATCGAGAGATTCCAAACCGCCGTTAAAGTAGCGACTGCCAAACAAGCGGTCGTAGCTACTAAAAAAGCGAAAAAACAACGTGACGAGAACGCTCCTAAGTCACTGCGCGAAATGCTCCAAGCATCTCGGTAGCTTCCTGTAAAAATACTATGATACTCTGGTATTAATTTGTATGGATATTCCTGACTATCTTAAAGCAACGATTGAGGCACTGGACAAAAAAATCGCTGAGGCTTCCGAGCTGGCAGCGACTGATCCCTCCTTTGCTACTCTCGCCGAGGAAGAAATCAAAAAAATGGAGGAGGAAAAAGCTCTCCTCATTAATTCTCAGAGCGTGACTGAGGAAGAAGTTGCCCAGACAGGTGAGAATGACATCGATGCCAAGTTTAACCGGCGCAATACGATTGTAGAAATTCGCGGCGCGGCTGGTGGTGAAGAGGCCAAAATGTGGGGGGACGATCTACTGCGCATGTACTCTCGCTATGCCCAGACCCAGGGCTGGAAAGTCTACCCTGACGGCCAATCAGCCATAAAAATTATTGGCAAAGGAGTGTATGGAAAATTAAAATATGAATCGGGAGTCCATAGAGTCCAGCGGGTCCCGGTGACAGAATCTTCGGGCAGAGTGCACACTTCAACAGCTACTGTAGCCGTCCTTCCCGAGCTTGAAGATGTTGACGTCGAAGTCAATCCCAGCGACTTAGACTGGGATTTCTTTCGAGCCGGCGGCCACGGTGGCCAAAATGTTAACAAAGTGTCGTCAGCCGTGAGGCTAACTCACAAACCCACTGGGATTGTGGTTACCTGTCAAGAGGAGCGTGATCAACCCAAAAATCGGGACAAAGCCCTGGCTAAACTGCGTATCATTCTCTGGGAACAGGAACAGGAAAAGCAACTGGCGGAATTTGACGCGGACCGTAGGGCTAAAGTCGGAACCGGCATGCGAAATGAAAAAATCCGCACTTACAATTTTTTGCAAGACCGAGTGACTGATCACCGGCTAGAGGACAATTTTCATAATATCCAAGTCATTATGGAAGGTAAAATCGACCCTATTATTGAAGCACTGCTAAGAAAATATCAGGAGCCTTGATTTAAGACCTGCACTGCCCTATCTAGCTGGTTGTCAAAACTTTGGTTGTTATCGTCTTGTTCCACTTCCACATCGGGGGTGAGACCTTTACCCTGAATCCAAACTCCATTAGCTAGTAACCACTTAGCAGTCGTAACATGAAGGCCCGCCCCCCCAGGAAAGTCTTCAGCTTCTTGGACACTTCCCTTACCAAACGACTTCATACCAACTAGTTTTGCTCTTCCCCCAACGCTGAGTGCCCCAGCCAAGATTTCGCTAGCTGAAGCCGAACCCTGGTTGATTAACACTACCAGAGGGACACTTAGTAGTCTCCCCACCCGGTTGACAGAATAAGTCTGGGCATTACCACTAGAGCTTTCCTGTTTTACGACCACACCACTAGGCAGAAACTCTGAAGCTACATAGACGGAACCGGTTAAATAGCCACCCGGGTTGTTTCTCACGTCCAAAATAACTCCGGCAGTCCCCCCGGAAGCAGTCGCCAGATAATGATTAATCTCAGTTACCGCTTGATCCCACTGGGGAGTGGTCTGGTCACCAAATCTTGACAGCCGCAAGTGAATGCTTTTTTTGAGATTAGCAGAGGCCGTGGATTCCACAATTTTCCACTCGACACTTTTAAGAATGATCGTATCGCGAATAATACTAACGTCACTGGGCTTATCCATGCCTACCCGGTAAATTGATAGCACAACTGTTGTACCCTTTTTCCCTCTGATTTTAGACACCGCGTCAGGCAAGGTCCAATTGGTTGTTTCTGCCCCATCGACTTTTAAAATAAAATCTCCCGGCTTAATTCCCGCTGCCTCAGCGGGCGACCCCGCCAGCGGTGCCACCACAATAATTTGCTTATCTTTAAAACCCAGCTCTGCTCCGATACCTTCAAAGTCCCCGTTTAAATCCTGCTTGGCTTCCACGTTTTTTTGCGGAGGCAAAAACATGGTGTAGGGATCATCAAGGGCGGCCACCATACCAGAAATGGCTCCGTAAACCATTTTCTGGCTATCAATCTTTGATTTGTCGACGTGTTTTTGCGACACCTCAGCCCACACCTGCCAGAACAGTCCAAAATCCACCGGGTTGTTACTGGGCAACTTATTGCTAACCGAGACGGTCGGCAGTTGGTTTTTCCAGGCGACTTCGACCTTAGTAGTCCCCAGTTTATAGCCGACTCCTCCAGAAATTAGGACAAGGCATAAAATAAGCGCTATTTTGCGAACTAGCAGCAAATTCATAGAATCACTTCTTAGGAAATCTTTAACGTTTTGTCTTCGGGGTTTAAATGACCAACTTTACCACTTAATTTTTCTAACTTGCGGATTAGGTCCGGTGCGACTTCATGAGCGTCTAGTTTACCAAATTTGTCCAGCAAAAGCAGCGAGAATTCACCCTGTTTTTCGACCGAGTCATAGTCCCTAAAGTGCAACTGAGAAGTTACTACGGCCGCTACTCCGATTAGGCCAGCCTTTTGTAACACCTCAATCGGCGCCCAGCCAGCGATGACAAGAATTTTCCCCGCCAAGGAAAAATCGAGATCTGCGGGTACAACTACCCGCTCATGAGGCAAAACCACAATCTCGCCACTAACGCTCGGGCCGCAACCAATCACCCCTTTAAGTGTTGTCATCTTTAGTCCCTTCCTCTTTGGCCTCTTTCAGAGAGGCCATAATCTCCCGCTGTTTACTCGGCGGCAACAAAGTTAAGGGCCGTCCCCGACCATCAACCACCAGTTTTTTGGGCCCCCGACCGCTCCAAGATTGTTCACCCTTACCACCGATCTTGGCTCCACCTTTTGTTCTAACTTTTATCTTGGCGGTTTGATCAGAAGGCAAATCTACTGACCAGACATTTCCACCCAGGACTGTAATTTTCTCTAATCCTTTCCAGTCAAGCACTAACTCTATTTCTAAAAGCGGTTTGGACAGTTCCACTTTACCAGCAGGGGCGAACACGACAAAATTCTCATATTCCACTAAGCCCACCGGTTCATAACCGTGAAGAAAAACAGGGAGCGCTAAACCCCGTGGAAAATCCTCGGGTCCCACTTTGCTAGCTGCCTGCTTAGCACTCCTAATTTCTTCGATCCGAAAAGCCAAATCCAGTTCGGCTGTCAGCTCGGTGTTATCCTCAACTATGCCCAGTAGCTCGCGATTAGCTAAATAGTCCTCAACACTGAGTGGATCAACAGGAAGTGACAACCAACGAATAAGGTTAGGGGCGTATTTCATTTAAAGTGAAACTAATTATCCTTTTAAGATACTAAATTCCACTCACAAAAGGAAGGGTGGCTAAGTGGCGAGCGCGCTTGACCTGCTGATCAATCTGCCGCTGATGTTTAGCACAGACACCGGTCCGAGCTCGGCCCAGGATCTTACCTTTCTCAGTCACGTAAGTTCGCAACTGGTCAGTGTTTTTGTAGTCAGGCACACTGTCAGTGTGGCAAAAAACACAATTTTTCTTGACTGGCTTTAGTTTAAAGGGTTTGCGATACATTTTTTACGTTGGCCAAATAATTAAAAAGGGATGTCTTCAATACTAACATCGGTGATGGGCGCAACTGGTGCCGAAGGAGCTACTGCCTCCTCGCCGGCTTCTTCTTTTGCTACTTTCTTTTTCTTACTTACCTTAGTGGCCCCCTCATCTGGCTGGCTAACCTCTTCTCCAGTGCTTGGAGTGGGGGCAACTGGGGTACTTGACGGACTGGGTGTAAATGTTCCCGCGGTTCCGGCCATTTTTGAGTCAAGAAGTAACATATCGTCAATGACAATTTCGGTGATAGTGTGCTGGGCATTATCAGATCCGGTAAACGTTCTAGTTTGCAGCCTACCCTCAACATAAATTTTGCGACCCTTGGTACAGAGCTGGCTGCAAAGCTCGGCGAGCTTATTCCAAGCTACCAGACGATGAAACTCGGCTTCTTCACGAATTTCTCCGGTCTCCGTCTTCCAGCTGCGATTAGTGGCCAGCCCCATCGTACAGACCGCGTTTCCTTGGGGAGTGTAACGCAGCTCAGGATCCCGAGTAACGTTCCCAATTAGCATGACTTTGTTAAGACTTTTGCTTGCCATAACTTAGTGTTTTAATCGCTATTTACCAGTAGGTATCTAATGATTTGGTCTTCTAACTTAAGACTGGTATCGATCGGGGCGACCATCGCTGGTTCCATTTCCAAAGTAAAAAAAGCGTAATAGCCCTCGGCGACTTTTTTGATTTCGTAAGCTAAGGGTTTTTTAATTGGGTCCACTTTAGATTTAACTTTAGCTCCAGCTTTAGTCACTAGCGCCGCAACAGCGGCTAGGTGTTTATCCAACTCCTTAGCTTCTAGGTTGGGCTTAAAAATTACTGTTAGTTCGTAAGTACGCATATATGGGCTCTTAGCAACTTGGGTAATTCTATCAGGCATTGACCCTAAACTCAACAATGTCCCCACTAGCCATCACATAGTCCCGCCCTTCAAAACGCACTTTTCCTAGTTCTCCATTCTTCTTCCAACCGCCATTATTGACAAAGTCGGCAAAATCAATAACCTCGGCTTTGATAAAAGCCTTCTCAAAATCGGTATGAATCACTCCGGCCGCTTCTGGAGCTTTAGCTCCCCGCCTTAGTGTCCAGGCCCGGACTTCTTTACTGCCCGAAGTGAAAAAAGGGATTAAATCTAATTTCTCGTAGGCGATTCTCACTAAATCATCTACCCCCGATCCTTTAATCCCTAAACTAGCTAAATATTCCTGTTGTTCATCGGGACTAAGGGCCGCCAGATCAGCTTCGAGTTTGGCGTCAATTACTACCTCAGCCAAGTTTTTTATTCCCTCCCAGTTAGTGGTAGTGTTAACATTGGCTACCGTTATAATGGTTTTGAAAGTTAAGAGCTGGAGCTCCTTTGCCGCCTCTAGTTCTTCGGCAGCTAACGGGACCTCGCGAGCTAACTGGCCACTATTAAGAGCTAACAAAAGTTTTTTAACGGCATTGGTCTTTGCTCCAGGAGCCTTCTTAACTTCAGTTTTTTCTAGGGTTTGGAGATCAGCCAGGATAAGCTCGGTAATTACGGTTTCGGCATCAGATTTAGGGTCCACACTCCCCTCCCGAATAATGTCTTCATCGGGAAAAGCCCGCACCACTAAACAGATCACATCCACTTCGCGAATGTGGGAGAGAAATTTATTCCCTAGCCCTGCCCCGGAAGCCGCCCCCCGAACTAGCCCGGCAATGTCCATAAATTGAACAGTAGCTGGAACAATGGGTGGATCAAAGTCCATTTTCTCTTCCAGTCTGGTTATCTCGGCAATTTTAGCCAGCCGGGCATCGGGAACTGGGACAATCCCCACGTTGGGCTCAATAGTGGCAAAGGGATAATTAGCCACCATTGCCTGCTGCCTTCTCAGAAGTGCATTAAAGAGAGTGGACTTCCCCACGTTGGGCAAACCAACAATGCCACAGGCTAACATTTTCTTGACATAATGTATCTAATATCGCCAATTATACTTTACCCGAGTGTTCCATATGCAAAAAGAAAACGAGGTTCGACTTCAACCACCCCTGCTGAATAAATTTAGCTTCGGATTTACCTCCAAAATTGGTATGGATGGCAGGAAAATCGAACCTTAATAGTAGATTGTGTAGGTTCGGTGGTAGGGTTTGGTATCTCTTTGATCTTGGCTAATAAGCCAGAGGGCATTGTCAATTTCAGCGGAAGAATATTTCTCCAGTTTTTGTTTAATTAATTCCACTGACCAAACAGTGGCTGCTCTAATTTCAATCTCTTCGGCACTCCCCGATGGAATCAAATCGTAATTGTCGATCTTCGCCTCTAGCTCTGGGGTATAAGAAATTACTCCATACATCCTTAGCATTTGTGGGATCTTATAATCGGCAAAGGCAGTCAATTGATCCAAGTTCGATAAACTTTTTGAATTTTTTCTTTTACTAAGGTATGAGAGATCGTTGGCGGCAATTTGTGCTCGTTTTAAGAAGTAAACAACTTTGTCATCATATTGGGCCACATCCTGAAACGATGAGAAGTCAGTCTGAATTAGGTTAACTAGCTTAACGGCATCATACTGGGCCTTTTCCAAAGCGTTGATAAACTTACCTGCATACTTTTCTTTCATAACACTACCCGCTTCCTGTAAGTTCTCTCGCCTCTTATTAAGGAGGGGTATTTCTGTCCCATTACTACTTCTAAAAAAATCCGCTACCTGTTTGTTGGTTATACCACTCAAATAGTTAGCATCTAAGATTGGTACTTTCTCTTCTACCGCTCTTTTGAAGCAGGCTATCATGGCATAACCACCACCCTTAATGGTGTTGCCCACTGGCCAATCTATCTGCCACTTAGGTTGATCTTTTTCTGCCCAGAAGCAAAAGTTGACTACGTCTTGAAGAAATATTAGTTGAACATTGTCTTCATAACTTAGAGTTGCCCCAAATCCTTCTTCGGCTGTTTCTAGACCCTTTTCCATCTGTTGGGCCACCTTTTCTGACACAGCCTCCAATTCCAATTCGTTTATTATGACATGCTTTAGGTTTTCTACTACAAATTTCGTAGAAGTAAGCACTTTTAAATTGTCTGTTTTGGGTAATTTAAAGGTCATATTAATGACATTCTACCAGGATGGCTATGACAATTGAAGGTAAAAAGTTCTAATGTCCTCTGCCCAGGGCTGCAAAACAGATTCAAGCTATTAAATTTTGGAGACTATTTTTATAAGAATAGCGAGATTCCACAATGCCAATGCACCAAGAGCCAAATACTCAGCTAGCCACATCCTCATTTTTTTAAGAGCAATTACCAACAGAACTAAAATTGTTGCCAAGGCCACTAAGCCTGAGATTAAAGCCAAAAACAAATCCACTTTATAAAGGGTTACTCCTAACCCAACCAAAGAAGATGCTGTGCATAAAGCACTCAGACTGCCGAGAGTTATATGCTTAAGGGTGGTAGATAAGAAGAAGAAAGCCGCTATGCCAAATAGAAGAGAGCCGAATCCCAAAATATACAAAATGGTTGGTATTTCAACAACGTAAGGGAGGGCAAGAAGCATATAAGTAACCTGTGAAATCAGATAAAGGCTCATCCATATCAGGAAGCCTGCTTTTGTAGTATCAAAATCTCTTAATGTTGAAATCGCATCCTGTTTAAAGTTAAATTCCTTTGTTCTAATTATTCTAAAAAGAATTGGGCCAAATAAAATTACTGTGGGACAAAAAGCTAGAGAGGCTAAAAGAAAGATTAGTAGCGAATCCATTGTTTTATATTCTCACAAAACGGATTCCTCACATAGTAGGATGTAAGCCAAGATAGAGCGTCGAGAACTTTAACATCTTGAGCATAATAAGTTCTAATCCTTCTGCCCAGGACTGCTGCGTATTGTCAGGATAGTTTAAGCTAAGGCGCCGGGGAAGAGACTAAGCCAATATTCTTTGGCCCCGCGAAATCAAAGATCACTCGTTCACAGCTAATACTACTTTCTCTGTAATAGTCCTTGATTTTCGCTAAGAGTGCATCTCTCCCTAATCTCTCCTCATCTGACCAAAAGTTGCAGCAAGGGATTAAAACAACGGGCCTTACTAAAGCTGAATACACGGTTTCCTTTAGGGCTTCGTCTGGGTGAATGCCAATAATTAAATCGTAGTAGCTGGCCATATCAGCCCTATATTCCTCCTTACGATTTTTGACACCAACTAGAGTCCAGCCACGAGGATCAATAACCTCAGTATCAAAGTTGTACTTCTTGTTTAGTATTCGAGCTAGCATCCCTTGGCCCCCGGCCACGTCCGCAATAAATTTAATCTTACCCAGATATCTCTTGGCCACAAAGTCGGCTACTGCTTCGAACCTCTTGGGATCGCCGTGGAATTTGTGTCCCCTAATTCGACCAGACTTTGTACTCATTAAGGGGAAATATTCGCTTTTATCCAATCTTCCAAATTCATTGTTGAGTTGTAAAGAATTGGATTCTCGTCAGGAGTCGGTTCCTCAAACATTCCTTGCGCTTTACTCATTGTGGCTTCGGTTAGTTGATCGCGCTCCTTAGTAGTCAGATTCTTCTGCCACCGTTTCCTTGCCTGGTCTTTAGTTAGATTAAGATAAATTAACTTGTGCTCTACACCCAGACTCTTCGCAATGTCTCTTGCTGTCTGGCGTTCACTTCTGACTAAATTGCCACAATCAAGAATAACGGACTCACCCGTTGCCAAGTATTCCTTTAGTTTTCGATAGCCTTCGGAGTAAACGAAATTCCAATCCTTTTGGGTCATTTTATCGACGTCAAAATGTTGTTCCTCGATGGCATCATCCATACTTGCTACCTTAAACCCAAAACGTTTCACCAATTCCTTGGTGAGAGTTGTCTTACCAGAATAGGGTAAGCCTGTAAGGGTGTAAAGGGTTGGTTTGCTCATACTGCTGAAGTAATTTTAGCAAATTAGGGCTTGAGTGAGGTAGTTAGAACACTCTCTACCCCCAGGACTGCAAAAGAAATCGAATGGAGACTTTAGTTTTCAACTTATCAAACTCTTCAATCGTGGGCGCATCATTTCGAGATTCGCCAGATTGTCTATATCAGCCTCAAGTTTATGGTAAAACTCTACCTCTTCACTAATAAAAAGCTGGTACTGTTAGTTTTGTCATCTTGCAGATTGTTGGCAATAATTTCTAAGCCGTACAAATCAGAAAGTCTTTTTGGCCCTAAGATCGCGGTTTCCCGTGCAATTTTCCCCCGTGACAAAATATAGGCTGCCTTAGCAGTATCGATCAAATCCCCTTTTCCACTAACTTGCTTTAAATAGGGATATTTTTCCGCTAGGGTTGATTGGCACTGCCGAAATACCTGGGGGTGAGCCATGATGGTTGTGATTTGGTCGTTAGACACCTCCTTCCTCTTCATCAGATAATGCTCAATAGGAATAGCCAGCTCCTCAACGATCTTAAATTTGTAATCTGCCATTGCTTCAATTGACTCAGTGACCATCCCTCCCACTGAGTTATGAATCGCAAACAGTCCAAAATCAATATTGCCTCGGTGTAGATTCGAGAGAACTTTTCTGGAAGTATAAAGATATTTAATTTTGAACTTATTAATGTTTTTAGTTTTCAAATAGTGCAAAATGGCTTGCTCGTTAAAACTACCCACACCACCCTGGATACCAAATATTAACGTGGTGGGGTTGACTCTCTTCGGAAGTAGTTTGTTATCCATTAGTTAGCTTGCTCTTCTTCATGAATTGCTTTACCACTAGGCTGTTCCCCGTGAGAGTGGGGCACTAGTCCTAGGGTGACAAACATAATGATGATACCAACAATAAAAGGGATGACGGCAATGATGGGAGTTTTGCCTTGTAAGCTAATTTTAGGAACAAAGTCTGTAGCTGCCAAATAAAGAAACAGTCCTGCCGAGACCCCAAGAAGGAGGCCGATCTCTCTGCCCTCTTTAAGGAAAAGAACCACCAGTACTGCCCCGAGCACCGTGGCCAGGGCGGAAAGAACATTAATTAACAGAATATCTTTTCGTTTCCATTTGGCAGAGAGCAAAATTCCAAAATCACTAATCTCGTGAGGAACCTCGTGGAGAAAAGTTGACACCGCCGTAATCAGACCAAATCCCGGCATGACTAAGAAACTGCTAGCAATGGCCACGCCATCAACAAAATTATGAATGGTGTCGCCGATGATAACCAGGGGAATGGCCCGAGGACTAAAATTGTGAGTGTGATCATCCCCATGATAGCTATCCGGATGAGAAGAACTATGTTCGTGGTGATGGAGCTTGAATAAAACATTTTCAAAAATGTAGGCCCCGACAAAAGTAAACAGGGTGGCGGCAAAAGCGCTCTCCCCAACCAGATCGACCGCTTCTGGTAATAACCCCACTAAGGACACCGTCAGGAGAACTCCGGCAGAAAAAGGGATGGAGTATTCCTCGAGTTTTTCTGACCAGTCTTTCTTAAACAGTAAGGCCACCCCGCCAACCAATGCTATGATGCTGCCAAACAAAGACAGAGCGATAATTTGTAAGAATTCGGTCATAACGATTATCTAATTGTAATATAATCAATGGGTGCGCTACAACACGCTAACAGACGAAGAAAAAAGAGTAATTGAACAAAAGGGCACTGAGGGGCCTTTCAGTGGGGAGTATGACAATTTCTATAAAGACGGGGTCTACATCTGCAAGAGATGTAATAACCCGCTGTACTCCTCGCTAGCCAAATTTAACGCCCAGTGTGGCTGGCCCGCTTTTGACGATCACTTCCCTGGGGCTATTACTAGACTTCCCGATCCGGATGGCTACCGCATCGAAATTGAATGTGCCAATTGTGGGGCCCACTTAGGACACGTCTTTGAGGGTGAACGACTGACCGCCAAAAATACTCGCCACTGCGTTAACTCTCTGGCAATTCGGTTTATACCGAAGGGCATCCCCCTTATGGAGGTAATCCATGACTAAGGTAGAGGTAGCTACGCTGGCTGGCGGCTGCTTTTGGTGTACCGAGGCAATTTTCAAGCGGCTTAAAGGAGTGGTCAGCGTAACCTCGGGATTTTCTGGTGGGAAAGGACCACCACCTAGCTATGAAAGTATTCATGAAAATCCGGGGGGATTTGCCGAGGCGATTCAAATAGAGTTTGACCCTCGGGTAATTTCTTTTACCACCATTCTTGATGTCTTTTGGCATACTCACAACCCCACCACCAGAAATCGCCAAGATTACGATGTGGGAGAAGAATATCGCTCAGCGATTTTTTATCACTCCCAAACCCAGCGACAAATTGCCCAAACACTGATGGAGCAACTTAACAGTTCCAAAGAGTTTACTGACCCGGTAGTCACGGAAATTTCTCCTTTTATCGGTTTCTTCCCGGCCGGTCCCGACCATAGGGACTTTTATGACCGTCACCGTCAGGTGCCGTTTTGCCAAATCATTACTGACCCGAAAATAAAAAAACTACTTAGAGACTACTCCTCCTGGATAAAAGAAGAATATTTGGAGTAAAGGAGTATTATTAGGGGTGATGGGAGACTTTTATACTCAACTTCTTAAACCCGTCCTCTTTAAATGTAATCCTGAGCTAGTTCATACTAGCGTGGTGCGCATTGGAGAAGGATTGGGAAAGTGCGGCCCCGCCAAGAAACTCCTGCACCAAAAGTTGGTTCACCCCTCTCCCCTCATTAGTCAAAATTTGCTAGGTCACTTTTTTGCCTCACCCTTTGGGCTGTCAGCCGGATTTGACTATGAGGCCAGGCTGACGCAAATTTTGCCTGCGTTAGGCTTTGGTTTTACCACTGTTGGCACTATTACTAATCTGCCTTACGGGGGTAACGCTGGACCCATGCTGGGACGGCTGCCAAAATCAAAAGCGCTCATGGTCAATAAGGGCTTTAAAAACTTAGGAGCGGATAAAACCATCAGCCGACTCTCGGGCTTAACTTTTGAAGTACCCGTAGGTATTAGCATTGGCAGAACTAATTCAATTGCTCTTGCCACTCAAGCGCAAAGTATTACTGACATTGCTTTTGCCTTCACCAAATTTGAGGGGTCCTTGGTAAAACACACTCACTACGAACTTAACATCAGCTGTCCCAATCTGGTGGGAAGTGTCACCTTTTACCCACCCAAAAATTTGGAAGAACTACTAAGGGTGGTTGATGGTTTACAGCTCTCTCGCCCTCTGCTAGTCAAAATGCCCATCGAAAAAAGCGATAAAGAGGTTTTAGCGATGCTGGCGGTTATTAGCGAGCACAGAGTGGCAGGAGTTATCTTTGGGAATTTACAAAAAGACCGCAGTCATCCAAGCCTTTTTCCCGATGAGGTAGCCAAGTTTCCTAAAGGCAACTTCAGTGGCAAACCCACTTACGACCGGTCTAATGAGCTAATTTCCCTGGCTTACAAACACTATAGCGGACGGTTACTGATTGTGGGGTGTGGTGGGGTGTTTACTACCGAAGACGCCGTGGAAAAAATTCGCCGCGGCGCTAGCCTGGTGCAACTAATCACCGGCCTCATCTATAAAGGCCCACAACTAGTGTCACAAATGAACAAAGAACTGGCACTCTACATTAAACGGGCTGGGTATAAAAGTATTACCGAGCTGGTCGGAACAAAACACTCCTAAATGATCTGATTCCTTTCCTCGTAGTAACGAGTTATCATACGCTCATGCCTAAGGCGTATGTTCCCAATGACCGAGTAGCCAAAAGGGCCAGGTATCAAGGCTTCCGGGCTCGGTCGGTCTATAAGCTGGAGGAGCTAGATGAACGCTTCAATCTCTTACAGCTCGGTATGAAAGTCCTTGATCTGGGAGCCGCCCCCGGTAGCTGGCTCCAATATGCCAGTGAAAAGGTCGGGCCTTTTGGCCATATCCTGGGAATTGATCTAAAACCCATTGATCCAGTAAATGAAAATGTCACTACTGTTATTGGAGACCTAACTAATCCTGAAGTAGTAAGCAAAGCGTTATTGGATTTGGGCTGGGACAAAGTAGATCTCCTTCTTTCCGATGTGGCCCCTTCAACAACTGGCATTCTTCATGTTGACCAAAAAAGAAGCGTTGATCTGGACCGGGCTATCTTTGAAATCGCCAAGAGATTTTTAAAACCTCAGGGGGTTCTTATCCTCAAAGTGTTTCAAGCCCAAGAATTTCAAATCTTTGTCAAAGAGCTGAAGCACTACTTTAAATACGTGGTTGTGGTTAAAGCAGACGCCAGTCGAGACCGCAGTCGCGAAGTCTATGTAGCCTGCTGCTAAATTTTTAGTATGGATACTACTCCTGACGCTTATAAAGTCGGGTGGATAGAATTTTTTGGAAAAAAATTTTGGGTTACTCCCGATGTACTGATCCCCCGCCCGGAAACTACAATGCTAATCGATGCGGTGTGGAAACTGAGCCGCACTTCACCCAGTGATAAAGTCAGTATCATTGACGTGGGGACCGGCTCGGGAATACTGGCAGTAACTCTAGCGGGGCTTTTTCCATATGCCCAAGTTATCGCAATTGACATTTCAAAGGCTGCGCTAGCAGTAGCTAGAAAAAACGCCAAGCTCCATAAAGTAGCAACCAAGATAACTTTTCTAAAGAGCGATTTGTTAACAGATATTAAGGAGCAGGTGGATATAATTGTGGCCAATCTCCCCTATATCCCCTCCGCTCGTATTGCCACTCTTGATCCTTCCGTTAAAGATCATGAACCCCACCTAGCACTTGATGGTGGTCCAGACGGTTTTAGCTACTACGAAAGACTTTTTGGTCAAATTAGAGACCGGAACCTTACCCCCAGTTATTTTTTTGGAGAAATCGATGACACCCAAGGAGAATTAGCCCGAGCCAGATGTCACTTTTTCTTTCCCACAGCTCGTGCCCACATTACTAAAGACTTCTGGGGGCGAAACCGATTACTTACCATTGTTTTTTAGTCATAATAATGGTGACCAAGAAAAAAATAGTTACGATCGGCGGCGGGTCAGGTACACCAGTTTTAAACGAGGCTCTGATAAGAGCCGGGGCTAACTTTATTACCTCGATTGTCACCGTCATGGATAGTGGCGGAATTACCGGCCGGATGCGCACGGACTCCTACGGTCAGGACGTAGCTTACAGTGATGGCCTAAGAACCCTGCTTTCACTCCTGCCCCCCAGCGGACCTCAGCAAAAACAGATAGCTAACTTAAAATCATTTTTACGGAAACGTAACGACCGGGAGCAGGATCTGGGCTACACTATTTTTTCTCATTACTTTTCTAAAGAGCGGGGCTTCCTTGATATCACGGAAATGCTAGAGAATCTTACCGGTTTAAAATTCTTAGGCCGCGTGCTGCCAGTAACCACTACGTCTACACAGATTATTTTTAAAACCCACTCTGGTCAGATCTTTGTCGGAGAACACGAACTAGATAACCGGCGAATGTCAGCCGATAAGGTGGCTAAAATTTGGCTGTCTCCCCAGCCGACTGGCTACCCCGAAGCGATTGCCGCTATCCAGTCGGCCGATCTGATTTTTTTCGCCTGTGGTAGCCTCCATGGCTCAATTCTTGTTAACTTACTCCCCAAAGGGATTGGAGTAGCATTACAAAAAAGCGGGGCTAAAAAAATTCTCCTTACTAACCTAGCCAGTGCCAAAAACGAAACTGACCAATTTACTCCAACAGATTTTGTCAGCATATTTAGGCGCTACCTAAATATGGCTAAACCCCTAGACTACCTACTAATCCCCCATTTGTCACAAACGGCATTTACTCAGCGGTATCCAGAGGTGGCCCGAAAATACCTTTGGGAAAGTTCTCATTTTTTGGGTTGGGAAAAAGCCGATGTCGACTTAGCCTCTCGACTAGGAGTAAAAATTCTTACCCACCACGCAACCAGTATCGATAGGGTTTACCACCGTCTCCGTCACGATCCTAAACGGCTGGCAGCTAGTCTAAAGTATTTTTTATAATGTACAATCGTTTCGTATGAAAGCGGTGATTGTTGCCTCAGAGAATCCAGTCAAAATTAAAGCGGTAGAAGGGGCTTTCCGAAAAATGTTCCCCCAAGAAACTTTTACCTTTACTGGGGTAAAGGCTCTCTCCGGGGTGAGTGACCAACCCAAAAGCGATGCCGAAACCAAAGCGGGTGCTATTAACCGGGCCAAATATATAAAGCGGCGCCATCCTAAAGCCCACTATTGGGCTAGCATGGAGGGCGGCGTGGACTGGGAGGGCAAGGAAATGCGCAGTGTGGTATGGGTGGTTGTTTTATCTAAAAATCAAAGAGGCCTAGGAAAAACGGCTTCTTTCACTATTCCTCCGCGAATAGCTAAACTAGTGCGCGGTGGCATGGAGCTGGGACTGGCCGATGATAAAGTGTTTAACAGAAAAAATTCCAAACAACAAAATGGGGCGGCCGGCCTACTGACCAATAACGTCGTCACGAGGACTGATTTATACGAACAGGGGGTCATTTTAGCCCTCATCCCCTTTCTCAACCCAAAACTCTACCCCAAGAGGTAAAATGACTTCATGGCACCAAACCGGGGATCAATTCCTTTAGCTCTGTTGTTTTTACTACTAGGCGGGTTTTTAGGACTGGTAGTGTTTTTTGCCTGGCCCCAAACCCCCACCCAATTAACCGGAGAAGCAGTGATCCAGGCACCTATCCCCGCCCCAGAGAGAGTACCAAGCGTTCCTAAAGACCAACCACTTCCCCAGCAGGTTCACCATGTGGTCCCCTTTACCTCTCAGTCCCCCTTTGGAGAATGGAGCGACCCTAGACAACAAGATGCCTGCGAAGAGGCGTCGGTTCTGATGGCAGTTAAATGGGCCAGAGGAGAAACTATTCTCTCCGCTCAGACTGCTAAAGACGAGCTACTCACTATCGCTACTTTTCAAACAGAAAAGTATGGTGACAGTCGGGACACCTCGGCAGTAGACACCATTGAGCGCCTTCTTAAGGGCTACTATTCTTACCAAAATGTAGAATTGAAAACAGATGTTACCCAGGAGGAACTCATTTCGGAGCTTGCTCACGGCAATCTCATCATTGTCCCGATGAACGGTCAAGCCCTGGGCAACCCCCACTTTACTGCTCCGGGGCCAGAGCGGCACATGGTTCTTCTTATTGGCTATGATTTGGAGAAGCAGGAATTTATTACTAACGACCCGGGAATTAGACAAGGAAAAAATTACCGCTATCCCTTTGCCACTTTTATGGCCGCTATTCGCGACTACGAAACCGGCTATCACTTACCCATCACCACAGTGAGGAAAAATGGCATTGTCGTTTACCCGTAAACTTTGGTATGCTAAAGGCGTATGGAGCTAAGTAGCAACTTTAAGTTAGTCCTAGTTCTCCTTTTTTTAGCTATTGGCCTAGCCGGACTCTACCTCTTTCGCCCCGTTATGTACACCAACAATGATACTAGTCCGAGTAAAGTAGCTAGTCCTAGCGGGGGCTTTAATCCCCCCGCTTCTGCATCGGGGCAAAATGATGTATACTAAAAATTAGCCGATACGAAATTATGAAAACTCTTCTTTTAGGAATCCTAACCTTGGCCACCATTGCTATTGCCGTGTTCTGTGGTTATCTCTATATGCAAAACCAAGCGCTCTTGCAAAGAGTGGAAGACGCTCAGAAGGTTCCCCAACCGCCAGTAGTTATTCAACAGGAAACTAACCCTAATCAGGGTAATGATCAGCCGCAAGTAGTGATTAACAATCCGCCGGCGGAAAATCCCGCCCCCTCGGAAAGACCCCCTATTATCTTTACTCCTGGTGGGGCTTTTTCCGCTAACACAAAAAGTGAAATCCAAACAAAGATCATTGATCCTTTCATCGACTACTATGCTACTGACCAATATTTTAAAGTAGCTAGTATCGAGGTGTCTGAAAACACCCAAGCTTCCAAGACTACCTACCCCTATCTTTTCAGTGCTATCTCAAAAACCGGGGGCAACCAAGGATTCGTCATTGGAAAAACCATTGACTGGTGGATTCCGGAGTGTATGGGGCCCTGTCCCCTAACTGAGGCCTTTAAGGCCAAATATCCGGAGATTGTCAAGAAACTAGCTCCTTAACGACCGCTCGAACTTCTAAAATCCGCTGCGTTTCAAAACTGGGATTATCCCGGTACCATTTAATATTTAGTGGCGAGGGGTGGGGCAATACCAAAGTTCTAGTCCCATTTATTTTCTGGTCATAAAACACGAGGGTTTTAAAATCGCGGTGGGGAAAGAAAAAATCCCCAGCCATTTTGCCGATGAGAATATAAAGTTTTGGTTTCACAATTGAAAGTTCCAGCGGTAACCATTTTCGAGCGAGGGCCAGTGACGGTCGGGCGTCCCCCCCGTGTTTAGCTTTGCCGGGGAAGTACATCCCCAAAGCAGTGAAATAAAAATTGTTCTGATTGTAGAACTCCTCTTTACTTAGTTGGTACCATTTGTCCCGTAGCTTTTGGCCACTTTTATCATCCCAAGGCCTACCAGATTTTACGCCCAAAAGGGAGGGAGCTTGTCCGATCTGGACGATTTTTGCCTTGGCACTGCCCCACGAATCTAAGATTTTATCGTTACCCACTACCTGAGCCAGGGCCAAACGGTACTGTTGGCGAAATTCCCTAATATCCAAGTTAAAACTCACTCACTCGGTGCCGAGCGCTTATATAAATTTTTGAAGCTAAAAGGAAACAGATGAGAAGAGTGCCTCCTCCGGCTAAAAACGGGGTCGGTAAAGACAAAGTGGCGACTATTCCCCCCACAATCGGGCCAAAGACTGTGCCCAGACTGATATAGGACATGTTTAGTCCCTGGATGGTCCCCTGCGATTTGGCGTCCACCTCTCTTGAGAGCAAGGTTTGAATCAGTGGGTTAACAAAAGCATTAGCGAGGGATAATAGAATTGACAGTAGTGTAAAGAAAATTAATTCGGTAGCAAAGAATAGTCCGCTAAAAGCCACGCTCATAGCCAAAACAGCAGTAACAAAAACCCGGGCTTCACTATAGCGTTTCATTACCCAGGGAATAATCAGGAGTTGGGAGATTAGCCCCACCAGACCAAAAATCGTAAAGTTTAGGGATATTTGACTGGCCGACAGATGGAGGATCTTCACCGAAAAAGGTTGGTAAGCAAAGATGAACATCCCAAAGGCAAACGAGACCAAAAAGGAAATCAGCAGGGTTTTGCCTATATTAGGATCGAAGAGAGAATGCCATAACTTGCTAAAGTCAATCAGCTTCTTCTTTTCCACTTGGCCAATATGCTGATTGGTCTCGGGAAGAAAAAGGGCGGTTACGAACACGGCCAATATTGTTATTGTCGCGGCAATTAAAAATGGTACCGTCGTGCCATACTGGAGAGTAAAGGCAGAAATTGCCGGTCCAAAGACAAATCCAAAACCAAAAGCCGCTCCGATGACCCCAAAACCGCGGGTCCGCTCCTTAGCGGTAGTCGTGTCGGAAATCACCGCTGAAGCGACGGGAATATTTCCGGCGGTAATTCCATCCAGCGCCCGAGCTAGAAAAAGAAAAATGGCACTGGGAGCAAAGGCCATCATTAAAAAAGAAACGGCGGTACCAATCAAAGACAAAACTAGCAGTGGCTTTCGGCCGTATTTGTCAGACAGCCGGCCAATAATGGGGGTAGAAAAAAAGGCACACAAAGAAAAAAGGGCAAACAACAGGCCACTGTGAAAATCACTCAAACCAAAAGTCTGGTTGTAAGAATAAAGGATAGGAATGATAATGCCATAGCCTAGGGCGTTAACAATAGCGATGAGCGCGATAATGAGAAAATTGCGGTTTCTTAGCATCTAAGAGCTAGATTATAGAAAAGCCCCTGCAGTACTTGCAATAGTAGGACTTTGGGGTATGCTAGAGTCTATGAAATACAACCAAATTGCCCCATTACCCAGCCTAGAAAACGCCAAACTAGCCCTAGAGCGAAACGGAATCACCACTCTTATTGTGGAAAATGGAGTTGACGCCAAGAATACGGTGCTTAGTCTTATCCCCCAGGGATCGGAGGTTATGACGATGACTTCCGTTACTGCTGAAACCATTGGCCTAACTAAGGAACTGGACGAATCAGGACACTACGATTCCGTCAGAGCAAAATTTAAGACTATGGATAGAGCCACCCAGGAGCGCGAAATGAATAAATTGGGATCTACTCCCCAGTATACCGTTGGCAGCGTTCACGCTGTCACTGAGGATGGACAAGTAGTGATCGCTAGTAACACCGGTAGTCAACTCCCAGCTTACGCTTACGGCGCTGCTAAAGTTATCTGGGTGGTCGGAGGTCAGAAAGTAGTTAAAGATTTGGACAGTGCGATGAAACGAATCTACGACTACGTCCTACCTTTAGAATCAGAGCGAGCCAATAAGGCCTATCAGATCACTAGTGGTAGTTTTGTCAGCAAACTGTTGATCATCAAACGGGAGTTAGTAAAAGATCGACTGACTGTAATACTTGTTAAAGAACCGATCGGCTTCTAGTGGAAATAGTCACTATTTTTCTGTCTCTTATCATTGTTATTCCGCCTCTAGTAGTGACCAGCCTGATTGTCATGACTAATTTAACCGGAGCGCCGTACAAAGCTACCACCCCGGATAAGATTAGTACCATTCTTAAATTGGCACAGATTACTAAAAAAGACCGGTGCGCGGATATTGGCGCCGGTGACGGTCGCGTCGTAGCGGCTATGGCAACACTTGGACACGAGGCGCACGGTTTTGAGATTAATCCCCTACTGGTGTGGCTAGGCCGCAAGCGGATCAAACGGGCGGGCCTGGAAACTAAGGCCCAGCTGCACTGGAAAAACTTCTGGCAACAGGATTTTTCCCAGTTTTCCGTAGTCACAGTTTACGGCACCAACCATATCATGGGGTCGCTGGAAAAAAAACTCAAAAGGGAGCTGACCAAGGGTTCCAGAGTCGTTAGCAACGTTTTTGCCTTCCCAACTTGGGAGGAAACAAGGATCGTAGATAGGGTCAGACTCTATATTGTATGACTATGATTTTACTCCTACTAGTAATGGCCCTCCTTCTTGGCTTTATTGTTTTGTTAATATTTTCCCTCGCCACCGGCGGGCCGTATTCGCCCAGCGCCAATTGGAAAATTGCAGAACTCCTTAAACTTATTAAAAGCAAAAGGATTAAAAAAGCGGCAGATCTCGGATCGGGAGACGGCAGGATTGTCATTGCCCTCGCCAAAGCCGGTATTGAGGCGCATGGTTATGAAATAAACCCCCTACTCGTTCTTGTTTCTAGACTACGAATTAAAAGGTTGGGACTTGAACAAAAGGCTTTTATTCACTGCCGCAACCTCTGGCAGGTAAACCTTAGAAGTTTTGACCTAGTCACTATCTATCTTCTCCCCCACGTCATGCCCCCCCTTGGTAGCAAGCTAAAAAAAGAGTTGAGACCAAAATCCCTCATCATCACCCACCTGTTTAAACTCTCAGATACCAAACCAATTAAAGAAAGGGATCAGCTGTACGTTTATGAAGTCTAGGAAGGATTTTGACCCTATCTAGGGAAGCTCGATAACTTCTTTATTAATGATTGCCGTTCCTTCACTATTGAAAAGAAATGTTCCTTCGACCTTCTTTCCACTCAGAATAAGAGGTAGCCAAGATCTATCATCAACCCACATATGTTCAAAGGGAAGCTCCGTTTTCGAATACCACTTGGGGGCAAGTTCTTCACTTTCGGTCGGTTCCCCCTCCCAAGCTGAGATTATATACACAGTCACATCGTGGTTCCAATCAGGATTATTTTCGAAATTAAAGATTAAATGAGCAGATTTAACTAAATCGGCCTGTTTTACCTCGATTCCCACTTCTTCCTTGATTTCTCTTACCGCGGCTTCCTCTAACGTCTCGTTCTCTCGTTTTTTTCCTCCCACCCCATTCCACTTACCTGTTCCAAAGCCGCGTTTTTTCATAGCAAGGAGCACTTTGTCTCCCTTTAGAAAAAAACAGTTGGTTGCGACTTTCATACCCCCATTGTACCACTCCTACAACGGCGTGCTACAATTGGAGAGTGATTAAGAAGATCAGTAACTATTTTGTAAACAATCAGGTCATCGGTGGGATTATTTTTGTAGGGCTAGCGTGGTTTATCTACGAACTTCGCTCAATTCTTATTTCCCTCTTTATTGCCTATTTGTTAGTGGCCACGTTTAAGCCTCTGACCCTCGCTCTGCGTAAAAGACGGGTGCCCAAAGTATTGGCAGTAGCCTTGCCGTTTTTACTGACTTTTGTGGTAGTAGGAATACTGGTAGCTACCCTGGCACCGTTTTTTCTTATCCAGATTCAAGCACTGGCCATCAATTTTCCAGTTTATTTAGACAGAGCCAGTAGCGTCCTTGGTGTTCCCCTTGCCTCAAGTGACTTTCAAGCCATCATCGCGGCAGAGGCTGACAGTATTGGTAAAAATATTTTAGTGACTACCAGCAAGGTATTTGGCAGTATTTTCAGTGTAGTGGCCACTTTAACCATCAGTTTTTATTTCCTTCTTGATCACGAACGAATTGAAAATTCTTTTGTTAGTATGTTCCCCGCTCATTCACAAAACAAAATCAAAAACGTTCTTTCTTCAGTCGAGAGAAAACTCGGAGACTGGGTTCGGGGGGAAATGCTACTCTGTCTTTTTATTGGTATCTTAACTTTTATTACCCTCTCGGCCCTAGGCATTGAGTACGCCCTGGTTCTAGCCATCATCGCCGGGATACTAGAAATAATCCCCACCATTGGCCCCATTATTTCGGCTGTCCCTGCCGTTATTGTGGCTTTGTCTATTAATCCTCCACTAGCTATCGCGGTCATTGTGGCCTATTTAATTATCCAGCAGGTGGAAAACAATTTTTTGGTACCGCGGATTATGGAGAGCGCGGTGGGACTGCCGGCCATGGTCGTTATTCTCTCAATCATTATTGGCGGTAGTCTCCTGGGGATCCCTGGGGCACTTCTAGCAGTTCCTTTTGTCTCAATGCTAGTGGTGATCCTTAAATCTTACCTAAGTGGAGACGAGGAAGGGTCAACCCAGACTACTAAATAAGACCGGCTTGTTGTAATTTCTCAATATTTTCTTGATTGCGCCTTAACAACCGGATTTTTGATCCTCGGGAGGGAACGAGAAAATCTCTAGTGAATGGATGGGACTCCACGGTGAGATAGTCAATCCGGCCTTCTATCACTTTAGCGAGTTGTTTATATTCCACTACCCCAATTTCAGGCGGCAATGAATCATCCAGCGCCTCTCCAATTGGTAAATGTAACTCAAATTGGTAGCCCTCATGAGCCGCTAAAGTGAGTAGCCTATCCAGTTGGTCCAAAGTTTTGGGCCATAGACCGGTATAAGGACCGCCAGGGAGTAACATGTGCATATAGTGAAAGAGGTCAAACGTTAGCCCCACTGTCAAGCCTTTGGCTTGGTAATAACCAGCCAACCTAATCATTTCGCCAATCGCATCTCCGGCATTGTGATTTTCAATGAAAAGGCAGCGAATATTTTTTCGATATTTAAGGATTAACTGCTCCACTCCCGGCCAGACCAGCTCAATATTGTGAAGCAGAAGGTAGTCAACCCGGGAGGCCAGCTCTGACAGCATGGTTTTGGTAGTCACCATAAACTCGTTGTAAATGGGAACCATGACTCTTGACCGTAAGGTTTTATAGTGAAACTCTCTGCCCACCCGACCATGAATCCCTACTACCCTAAGTCCCCGTTTCTTAGCCTCGTTTAACACCATCCTAGGCCAAAACGGTAACAGTGGGCTACCCCAGGGCAAATACTCAAATCCAATAAATTTGGGGTGATCTTTTAAAAAGCCCCACATGTACTCCCAGTCCTTGGGCGTAGAAAAAAGCCCAGCGCAATCAGTGGAAACGACTAATTGGTAGTTTTTTGCCATATCAACCCAGTCGAATCATTCTATCAATTTTTAGCTGTTCTAAGAAGTATTGGTCATGCGAAACCACTAGCAATGTTCCCTTATAGTTAGCCAGTGCCAGCTCCAAAGCCTCTCTAGCTTTAATGTCTAAATGGTTAGTCGGCTCGTCAAAAATAAGGAAGTTAGCTCTTTGGGCCATGATTTGGGCAAGCCTTAATCTTGACTGCTGGCCGCTACTAAGAAGGCTAACAGGAGTGTCCATATCTTCTTCAGAAAACAGGAAGATTCGCGCAATCTTGTATGCGTCTGTTTTAGTTACCTCAGTTGTGGCTTGTAGGTGGTCTAGTAAATTCTCACTGAGGTCCATCCCTCCTTCTACTTCTTGAGGGAGGTAGCCTATTTCCACATTGTTACCAATTTCTAGCTCTCCAGCCATTATTTTTTTAATTAACGTTGTCTTTCCTGATCCATTAGGGCCAACAAGGGCAACCCGCTCCCCCCTGTTAATATAAAGCTCCTTGCTAAAGACGACTGTCTGACTACTATCTCTCTTGGGCGCAAACAGTAGCGCCAGACTAAAGTCCACTGGTGGTTTTACTATTCCACTGTCCTCAATTTCTTTTTGCAAGCGCTTCACCATAGCGAGGGCTGATTTGGCTCCTTTAGCTGCTTTACGTCTGACGTAGTGGTCAGTACCAGAAGTGTTAATTTCTAAAATCTGGACCCCGCGCTTTACTTCAGTTACCCGCTTTTCAATTGCCTTTCGGTGTCTCTCTAACACGATATAGTCCCGCTTTTGGGCGTCATATTGTAATTTTTTTTGGGCTTTATAGTCAGAGTAGTTTCCCCCATAAACACTTAGCTTTCCCCTCTCAAGTTCAAAAATTTTAGTGGCACAACTATCTAAGAACGCCCGATCATGACTCGCCATTAGTATCCCGCCGGCAAACTTAGCCAGTTGCCGCTCAAGTCTTGAGAGCCTTTGGATATCTAAATGATTCGTGGGTTCGTCCAACAGAAGAAAGTCTGGCTGGGTAGCAAGAAGCTCTTGGAGCTGTTCCCAAGTTTGTTCGCCACTTGATAGACTGGCCCTATCGCGAATCTGAGGAAGGTAACCAATGGTTCCTGTGGTATCAATACTGCCTTCGTCTAGGGACTCGACACCGGCTACCATCCTGAGTAAGGTTGACTTTCCCACTCCATTCTCACCCACCAAAGCCACTCTGTCCCCTGCCTTAAGAGTGAAGGAAACATTATCAAGGATAAGCTTGTCTTCAAATGACTTAGAAAGAGAATGGGCGATGATCATAGCAGCACCTTATATTTTGCCGGGTTAACTCCCTGCAGTAAATAATGAAACAACCCTAGCCACTGGTCAAAAGTTAAATCAGTAGCGCCCACGTGGGTAGGAAAGTTATTGGCTCTGGCGAGTCTTTTCCACTGTTTATAGGTAAAAATCTGGGCTAAACCGCTTTTTAAGTCTTTGCCATGGGTGAAAGCATATTTTAAAAATTTTGTGTAAAGTAATTCCTCTTCTTTTGGTACCAGCGGAACTGGTCTTTTCGTACACTTTAAAAGGACACACTCGACAGCGGGCATGGGGGAAAAATCGCTTTTCTTAAAAGTATAGGCCACTGAAAAAATAAAGTAGGGTTTACGACTGGTTGACACTAGTGTCTCTTTGGGTATCCCCCCAAACTTCATGGCCGCCTCTTTTTGGACTATTAGGTAGCACTCTATTGGCGAAGCCGCATAATAGGTTAGTTTATGAATCAGGTCAGCGGTAATATGAAACGGCACATTTGCAAATACTTTGTACGGACTACTCGGCATAGGAAACCGTAGGATATCTTCGTTGTGAATAGTCACATTTGTTGCCCGGCAAATTTCGTTTTCAACTGGTCCGTAAGTTCACTATCAATTTCAACTGCAATCACTTCTCCCGCGACCTTAGCTAGTTCCGCAGTTAGAGCGCCTGTTCCAGCCCCAATATCAATTACGGTGTCGCTTTGCTTAAACTTTGCTAGACTAACTAGGTGGGCTACCAACCGAGGGTCAGTTAAAAAGTTTTGAGATAATAAGCGCTGTTTAAATTTCATTTCCTTCATAATTACCTCCTGTTAGCCATTAAAAAACCAGTCCCCACTGAGGACTGGTTACAAATCTGCTTTTAACTATATCTTCTTGGCGCCTTAAACAACCAGCCCGTGGGGCTGCATCCGTGGACTTTCGTCCAGTTATTTAAGGCTTGTTGTCATCGTATCCTTATTATATTAATTAGTTCCAGCAAGTGCAATTTTTGGCAAATTGCTTCAGGGAGCCGCTCTTAATCACAATGGCTTCGGGACTAAACACCGAGGCATACATCGTAAGGAGGGAAATCACATCCAAAAGCGCTCGATAGCTGGACAGCCAGACATATCAATATAAATCTTTGAGAACTTTTGACCCAAACTCATTGCCTTACGAATATTAAAAGCATCCAAAGTCACAAACGTAATCTCGGGATATTTTTGTTTCGCCACCGCAATGCATTCCTCGCTGATATCAGTTGCAACGACATTATGACACCTCTCCCAAATATATCGGGAGGTTGTCCCCCACTCACACCCAATTTCCAGTACAAAATCTTCCGGCCGTATCCAGAAGGGAATGGTGGCACGATATTCCTCTACCCCGCGGGTAGCAATGAATTTGGTCTTCAATTTAAACTGTTGCTCATTAGCCATAGTAAACACCCCCTCTTGGCAGAAAACAAAAAAAGCGCCGGAAGCCAACGCGAGCCTTATTAGGGGCTACGCATCAGCTTCAGGCGCTCTAACTAGACTACTCTAATTCCCAGAGCTTCCCTCAAATAAATGAGAGTGTCCTCCTGAACTACTATAGACAGTATAGTCCCAATTGCCTATTTCCGCAACATTCTCTGGCTTATCAACAAAGAAGGATACAGGCTATCTAGAGGCAGGTTCCTTGAGAGCCTTACCATGTTTGAGAGCAAAGTCCTCCACCCAATTGTCCAGTTCAAGGACTTGGTCGAGCTCATTCTTCAGATCTTCTCCCCAATGATAATGAATTGTTTTTATTTTCAACTGCTTTGCTGCCTCAATGTTTCCTAGGGCATTATCAATAAACAAGACCTCCGAAGCTGGTAAGCTTAATTTTTGTAGCAATAGTTCATAAATGGGGGTGAAGGGTTTCATGAGACCGACCTCATTGGAAAAGATAGCCGGGGCAAACAAACTGATGAAGTCTCTAGTTTTTGCCACTTCCGTCCACCAAGCCATATTGTTACTCAAAAGGGCCAAAATATATTTTTCTTTAATGACGGGCAATAGTTGCAAAACTGACCTGTTTTCTCGATCTTTAATCGTCTTTCGGATTTGCTTGTCGAGCGCCTCGAACTCCCCTTGGCCAAAAGCACTATTAAAATGAGCAGTAAAATCCTCCTTGGTCAATTTTCCCGTCACGGCCAGTTGCTCCCACTGCACAAATTCCTTTTGTTCACCGATGGATAAGCTTTTTAGGTGTTCGTCAACATAGGGAGTGTAGATATCTTTAACAAGCACCCCGCCAAAATCGAAGACGACCGCAGAAATCATATCTTCATAATACCACCTTTATGCTACACTTGAGCTACCATGACAATCCTTTCGACACCCGGCTGGGCTGACTATCAACTACTCGATACCGGCGATGGACGTCGCCTGGAACGATTTGGCAAATTTACACTCTCTCGTCCCGACCCTCAAATTCTTTGGGGCCGACACTTACCCCAAACCGCCTGGGATCAAGCTACTGCTATTTTCACCCCCGACTCTGCTGAGCACGGCAATTGGAAAAAACGCTCCCCTGTTCCTGATAAATGGGAACTCTGCTATAAAAATTTGAGTTTTTTTGCCAAACTGGGGACATTTAAACACCTAGGAATTTTCCCGGAACAACAGCTGAATTGGGATTGGATAAGGGAAAAAATTGAAATTGAAAAAATGAAAACGACTCAACCCATTAAAGTTCTTAATCTTTTTGGCTACACTGGCATTGCCACTTTAGCAGCTGCTGGGGCTGGAGCTCAAATCACCCATGTGGATGCCTCAAAATCCACCATCGCCTGGGCCAGAGAAAACCAGCAATTATCGCACTTAAGCGATAAGCCCATTCGCTGGATCTGTGAAGATGTAATGAAGTTTTGCACCCGGGAGCAAAGACGAGGAAGCAAGTACGACGCCATTATTATGGATCCCCCCATTTACGGTCACGGACCAGAGGGAGAAACCTGGAAGTTTTCCAGTAGCTTTCCCAAACTGCTCGCAACGTGCAAAACACTGTTAACGCCGAACCCACTCTTTTTTCTAGTTAACGCCTACGCCATCTCCGCTTCCGCGGTCATGCTTAGTAATATGTTGACTGAATTATTTCCCCACTTAGGAGTGATCGAATCGGGAGAGTTGGCCCTCCAGGAAAAGAGCAGTCCGCGATTACTATCAACCGGTATTTTTGCCCGCTTTAGTCGCTAACGTTTGATCAATGACCAAGCTAAATTTCATTTTTTTGTTACTACTGACAATTACCGTTGGTTTTCTTTTGATTGGAATAGTCAGTTGGCCCAAAGCACCGACCGTAAAACCACCTACCAAAAGCCAGGTCGTCTCGCCACCCCCAGAAACAATCGCGGCGACCATATCAGGAACGATCTTCGTCCCCATCCTCATGTATCACTATGTGGAAGTAGTGACTGACACGAGGGATACGATCCGACAATCATTAAATATTGAACCTGTTGTGTTTGAGGCGCAGCTTCAGACCCTAAAAGGGGCCAACTATAATTTTCTCACAGCCAAAGAGTTGGGAGAGATCATTGATGGCAAGAGGCCGTTACCCCCCAAACCGATCGTGCTCACTTTTGACGATGGCCACTACGATTTGGCTACTGACGTACTACCTCTACTCCAAAAATACCAGGTGCCGGCTACCGCCTATATCATCTCGGGTAGAGTTGATAAAGACTCTGACTTCTTAACACTAGAGCAACTCCACAAAATAACGAGCAGTGGTCACTTCGAAATCGGAGCGCACACGGTTAGTCACCGGGCACTGCGGGGCCAACCAGAAAAGATCCAGCGTGAAGAAATCTTAGCCAGCAAGGAAGCGTTGGAACAAGAACTGGGGATTAGTGTAGTATCTTTTGCCTATCCAGACGGTTCGTTTGACGATCAGGCAAAAAAAATTGTGGCCGAGAGCGGTTACACTACTGCCGTCTCCACCCTAAAAGGCGCCTCACAAAGCGCTAGTAACCGCTTTTCGCTCTACCGACTACGGCCAGGTCAACGAACTGGCCAAAAACTTCTTGATTTTCTTACTGGCTCACGATTCTAATTCGCGCTTGGTCCAAAACACTTTGATCCAGCGAGTTGTACATCTGAACTTTATAGGTTCGCTTGCCGGTAGTCAGACTGATCGGGATAGAACTATATTGGGTAGTTAGTGAAGTCGTTTCCACTTCGGTCTCGCTAAAGGGTAAACCCGAAGTGGTATCAATGAGTCGAGCGTGAACAGTACCATTAGTTCTGGGCATCCGAATAAAGACTTCAAAATAAGCGGTTTTTAAGCCAGGGAAATTACCATAGTCAAAGGTGGCTTGGGCCGACTCTAGGGTTGTCCAGTCACTGGCCTGATTAAGCGTTCCACTACCCAAGGGAATAAAATATTCGCCTTTAGTCAGAAATTGGTTACTACCAGTTGGAGAAACTAACTGAGAAGTTGGCGCCCTGATGATAGGTGAATTAGTTACTGGCGCTACTACCGCTGAAATTGTCGAGGCGTTTATCAGGGACATACAAGTCTGAGGACAGGCATCCAAAGCTCCAAGTTGGGCAAGAATACTATTGGCTGCCACGCTGCCGCTGTTATTAGAACTTTTGGCAGCGGAGGGACTAGCAGCTGGCGGCTGATCAGGAAACGAAGCAAACATCCGGCTAGAAATTAGACCGAGACTATTCTCTACCTCGGTCAACTTGGTCTGAAAATCTAGCAGTTCGGTACGCTGTTTAACAAAATAAAAATCTAAAATGAGTAAGTTGGCGACTAAAATTAGTCCGACAAAAGCAAAAACGTACCGTAAATAGCGCTCGATCATTTGGTGTCTTCAATAATTAAGCCCCTTTTGAGCAGGTCGTCTCTAATAGCGTCAGCCTGGTCAAATTGTTTTTTGGCTCTCAGCTGTTCTCTTTTAATCAGTAGGGCTTTGACTTCCTCTGTCATGACTGGTGATCCACCCTTTTCTTCCCTGCCCAGGTCTAGGCCTAGTACCTCATCAAATTTTAGGAGAGCGTCAAGTTTTTCCTTTGCTCCTACACTAGGGTCTTCAGCCATCTGCCAAACAACTGCCAAAGCCTTAGGTAAATTAAGGTCATCGAAGAGGGCGGTCTCAAAGCTTTGGCGATAATCATCAGCGCTGCCTTCCTGGTCATCTTCCCTAGCCGCTTGCCACAAACCCACCTTGTGGCGCAATCGCTTAAGGGCAGTCTGGGCTCCCTCCAGTCCTTCCCAAGTAAAATTAAGAAGGGCTCGGTAATGAGCTGATAGATAGAAGTACCTAAGAGCCAATGGGTCAATTTTCTTGGCAAGAATATCTTGCATAGTATAGGCATTGCCGAGAGACTTGCCCATCCTGCCCCCATCAACGGTGAGAAATTCGTTATGCAACCAATACCTACTAAATTCTTTCCCGCTGGCAGCTTCCGACTGGGCAATTTCATTGGTGTGATGAATCGCAATATGATCAATGCCGCCCGTATGAATATCAAGAGTCTCCCCTAAGAGACTCATCGCCATGGCAGAGCACTCCACATGCCAGCCAGGAAACCCCTCTCCCCAGGGAGAGGGCCAACGCATCTGGTGGTCGGCAAATTTACCCACCGTCTTGAGCCATAAGGCAAAATCCTGGGGGTGCTTTTTGGTTGGGTCTTCCAAAACTTCATCCCGCGCAGCTGTCCGTTTATCAATAAGTTTTTGTCCTCCCAATTTGCCGTATTCGGGAAATTTTTCGACATCAAAAAAGACCGCACTGTCTGTTTCATATCCGTACCCGCCCTCAACCAGGCGGGACACCAAATCAATTTGCTCTTTGATGTAATCAGTAGCGCGCGCAAGAGTTGTTGGTGCAATGATATTTAGCTTCTCTCGACTGATTATAAAATCATCAAGGTAAAATTGAGCCACTTCCCAAACTGTCTTCCCCTCCCTTTTGGCCCCTTTTTCTAGTCGATCTTCACCCGTATCAGCGTGACCCAGGTTATCACCTGAAAGATGACCCACGTCAGTAACATTCATGACGTGATTAACCAAAAAGCCTTTATAAGCCAAAACTCGACGCAGGATGTCGTCAAAAACAAAAGCCCGCCAATTGCCAATGGTCATGAAACTATAGACAGTCGGACCACAGGTGTACAACCGCACTTCTGGCGGATTAAGTGGCGCAAATTCTTCTAGTTTTTTAGTTAAGGTGTTAAAAAGTCTCATTGGTTGGCAAAATTTACCCCGTGCTTGCGTTTGAGTAGGTCAGCCGCGATCGTTTTGACTTCCAGCTCAAATTCCTGGTCCCTCTGGGTTTGGTTCGCCTCAATAGCAAAATCATTGTTTTGGTAATCGACAGTAAGGACAATTCTTTCGCCGTTTTTCCCCTCAATGTGATAGCTCGCCTTGCCAAAAACAAATGCCGTAATTTGTTTTAAGTTTCTCATATTTTCACCTCACTTTCCATTAAAAAACCCGCTTTCGCGGGGGAAGCACAAAAGTCACTCGGCAAAGCCGATCTACTTTTGTGCAAATAAACAACAAGACTGTGGCATGTCAAAAAAAGTCTACCACACCTATCAGAGCTTTTTCAACTTCTTCTTAAGACCACTGTCAAAAGTAAGAACATCAGCCGAGTCGTTTTCTGCCTTAACTAGTAAATAGCAATCAACGAGGTCCAGTTTACTTTTAAGCCAGAAAGAGAGTGTCGACTTCAAAATAGCCTCTTCCTCAACAGAAAGATATGGTAACGCCAGTAATTTTCCCAACTGAGTAGCTATCTCCTCTTTAGGCAATTTGTATTGCGAGCGAAGGGTATAGATAATCTCAAAAAAGACTATGGGGGTAAGAATTATCTTTAGTTGTCCCTCCTTAGCAAGTAAGAAAGCGTCTTTGGCGAATTGGAGTTGGTCGGCGATATCACCCAGAAGAAAACGCAGCAAAACATTAGTATCGATATAAGCAAAGCGCATACTAAGTTAGTTTGTTGCCTAAGTGTCTAGTGCCTAGATAGTGCTCGAAGGTCCTTCGCGTCTGGCGGAAGGGAACCTTTTTCTTGCTCTTAAAGACTCCCGCTAGTTGGATAAAATCTGGTACTCGTTCCACAATGAGGCGACCCTTATCAAGAGTAACCAAAGCTTTCTGCTTTTTGTCTAGACCTACAGACCGGCGTAGTAGGGCTGGTAGGGTAATCTGGCCTTGACTGGTAACTGATACCGAATACGTCATCCATTACTTTTAACATCTTACATTACTTTTGTCAAATTACATTACTTAATACTTGTAGTATACTTTAAGGGATGATTAAGATTGCTATAGCTACTGTCAACTTTAATGGCCTAGACGATACTCTAGAACTCTTGGCTAGCCTAAAAGAACTTGATACCAAAGGGCTCCAGATAGTAACCGTAGTTGTGGATAACGGCTCCAGGGACAATCAGGCTGACGCCATCAGTCAAGCTTATCCCCAGGCTATCTTAGTTAGAAATCCCACGAACACCGGTTCAGCGGGCGGCTTTAACTCTGGTATTCAGGCGGGCTTACAAGCCGGAGCTGATTTTGTCCTTCTGCTTAACAATGACTGCCTTATTTCTGACCCCAAACTACTGCAAATGCTTCTTAAAACTATCAACTCTGACAAAGAAATCGGTGCGGTCTCACCCAAGATCTATTTTGCTCCGGGCTTTGAGTTTTATAAAGACCGCTACAAAAGGGAGGATCTCGGTAAAGTTATTTGGTACGGTGGTGGCACTTTTGACTGGAACAATGTTCTCTCCAAACACGAAGGTATTGATGAGGTTGACCACGGCAAGTATGAAAGTGTTCACGACGCCGAATTCCTTAACTGTGCCTGCATTCTCATGCGCAAGGAAATTTTTGCGAAGGGAATATTCTTTGATGAATCGCTATTTGCTTACTTTGACGATAATGACTTTAACATAAAACTGGTACGAGCCGGGTTCAGAAAAGTGTATAACGGGGCAACAAATATCTACCACAAAGTGTCCCGAACTGCTGGTATTGGTTCCCCTACCGCCGATTACTATCTGACCCGCAACAGGTTGATATTTGGAATGCGCTACGCCTCACTACGAACCAAATTTGCTCTACTGCGAGAGGCTTTCCGTCTTTTGATTACTGGGAGGGTTGCCCAAAAACAAGGAGTCATCGATTTTCTAAAACTCAAGCGGGGACGGCTTACCCCGAAGCGTCCCGATTAGCCTCACCGGTAGTTAGGGCATTTTTAGTGGCGGTTTGAATAGCACTTGCTCTGGGTTTTTTATCCTTTTTAATTTCTGGCCCCGCACCAGAAATTGGAGTAGTGTCTTCCCCCTCTTGTTTTAGCCGCTGTTTTTCTAGCTCCAGTAAAATTTGCTTGCGCTTTTCTTTAAGCAGCAAAACATCCCGCCGTTCTAGAGCATTGGTCAAATAACTGACTACCTGTTTACTGGGTACGGGTGCGCCAGTGACCTGGTCGATTTTTGGGCTCTTGGCTGTAGTCTTTGGTGGAGCCACTAATTTCTCGCTGGGAAGTGGGGCAGACGCCGAAGAGGTGAAAATTTGTCCTTTAGCTGATTTGGCTAGGTCCGTAGGTAGGGCTTTTAGCTGCCGGCCGGTACCTCTCAGTAGCTCGCCGAACTCGTCAGCAAACGGATTGTTTTTTACAAAACCCATATTTTTAAAGCTTAAACTTTATGGCTTGGGTCTTAGTATCGATCTCCCCCTCCACCCCGATGGGAATCGTCATTTTCGGAGTCTCATGGCCAAAATCCACTCCCCACAAAATCGGAAAATCATAGGACCGAGCCATTTGCAGTAGTACGTAACGTAACTCAGGAACCCCGACGTAACCACCTTCTTCTGAACAGTCTGTTAGTTTCCCGACGAGCATGCCCTCACACCGCTCGAAAACTCCTAAATTTCTCAGATGAAAAAGATTCCTGATTATCTCGTTATAAATATCGGAAAATTCTTCCCAAAAGAAAATAATCTTCTGATCACCAAGCAGTGGAAAGGGATCATAAGGTGTGCCCAAAACTGCACAGACGGTAGCTAGATTTCCACCAACCAACATCCCCTTACCCCGACCCGACCGAAGAACTTCCCATTTGGAATGGGGTTCTATCTTTTCGACTGGGCTACCCATCAGGGTCGCCCACAAGTTTTTCAGGGTGTACTCTGATTCCTCAGCTAACGAAGCACCGTTGGGCCCATGAAACGTCACTAAATTAGCTTTGGTCAAAAAAGCCAACTGCAAAATAGCGGCGTCTGAGTAGCCAACAAAAATCTTGGGATTTTTTTTGATAGTGTCATAGTCTAGCTGATCTAGTATTTGATCAGCGGCGTAGCCCCCAATGCCCATAATAATGGCTTTGACCTCTGGATCAGCAAAGGCCGTGTTGACATCCTGTGCCCGGTCCTCGATGGTACCAGCAGTATAGTCGCCTATCTTATAGAAAAGATGTTTGCCGAGTTTTAATTTAAAACCTTGGCCTTCGAGGTATTGGCGAGTTTTTTCTACGTCAGCCCGCTCTACCGGTTCGGAAGGGGCAATGATGGAAATAGTGTCACCAACTTGTAATTTGGCGGGGAAAATTGGACTGATCATTTCTTAATTTTATCCCACCAGCCCAAGCCAAACAAGCAGAGGGATACTACAGGACTTACTACTATAGGGTTACTGTTTGAGGTCGGTCGCAGCCACTACGATAAGAAAATCGTTATTGGAGCGTACACACCCAAAGTTATAGGTTTTGTTGCGCATAATCTCGTTATTGGGTGCCCAAGAGGAAACTAGCTGCTCAGAAGTATCGATATCATCATACTCAGCCTCGTAGTGATAAGTTTCACTGACGTGGGTAAAGTCGGCAAAATATGCCTGTTTTACCTGACTATTGGCTTGATCTTCGTAAAAACCTTTGTGGTCGTCGAGCTTGCCAAAGTCGACCAGCTGCTCTAGTCGGCGCTGGGCATAGGCACAGAGTCTGCTATCACTAACTAGAATGGGGAAACCACTCTCCTGGCGGTACTTATTGAGCAGATTTAACACTTCTTCGTTGCGATTGCTGCTATATTTTTGTTCTATCTCCGTAATCCCTTTTTTGAACTCAGAAGAATTTAAACCCTCAATATTTTCCACATTGCGCAGCAGTGAAATTACATCGCGGCCACCGCTTTGGCTTAGAACTACAGCAAAAGCAATAACCAGACCGGCAATAACCAGTGTTGCCAGTAGCCAACTGCCAAAAACGATAAAAGCAGCTAGAATTACATGACCCTTCTCTTTGGTTCTGACTACTACCGTCCGAGCGATCTTATCGTGCCAGCCTTGTTTTTTGCCGTCCCAGAGCGCCCAAAGAAAACCAAGAAGTAAAACTGCACCTGAAAGCATATAACCTAGATAGCGAAGAACGCTATCTCCAAGTGAGATCTTACCCCCCGCCTCCTTAACGACTTTGATAGCTAGCAGCCGATTGCCCAAGGTTTGGCCATCCTGCTTGACCCAAAAGTAAGTAAAATAGGCTAGGTTGAGAATAATTCCCGGTACCCAGGCCAAAAGAGCCGAATTACCCATTGATAGGGGCACCGACAAAAACATTGAGGCAATACTTAGAATAAGTCCGTCAACAGAATAAGCCAAAAATCTCCGTCCAAATGAAGCATAATTTGACTGGCTGGTAGTTTCAGTAGTCATACTAGTAGTAGTGTATACGATTGGCTTTTAAAAATCCACCGCGCGCCGCCCCTGCAAAGCCCGAGTCAGGGTGGTTTCATCAGCGTATTGCAAATCCCCTCCAATAGGCACACCTACCCCCAGGCGGGTAATTTTGAATTCTGAATTTAGCGTTTTTAACTGCCTGGTGATATACATGGCCGTTGCCTCCCCCTCCATAGTGGGATTCATCGCTAGGATTATCTCTTCAACTGCTGTACTAGCTTTTACTCGACCCACAAGGTCATTTATAAAAAGCTCGTCAGGTCCAATATTTTGCAAGGGATTAATCACTCCGTGTAAGACGTGGTAAACCCCTCGGTATTGACCCGTCTTTTCTAAACTAAAGACGTCGAGCGCACTTTCGACTACACAGATTGTGCTATGGTCCCGGCTCTTATCGACATCAATAGAACAGGGTTCAGAAGCAGTAATATTTTTACACACCGAGCAAAAAACTATGCCCGCTCTTAAGTTTAAAACCGCCTCCCCCAACCGGGTTATTTCCGGGTGGGGAACAGTGAGCAAGTAAAATGCCAACCGCTCCGCCGTTTTCGGACCGACACCAGGGAGGCGTTCAAACGCTTCTATTAAGTTTTGGATTTGCCTAGGGAAGATCATTGCCCCCCCGTTAGTCCGCCCATCCCACCCGAAAGTTGCTGGAGCTTACTAGCGGCGACCATCTGAGATTTGTAAAGTGCCTCACCGAGAGCAGCTTCGAGTTCATAATCACGAACGCCGTCCCAGGAAATTTCTTTAACCTTCTGGTCACCAGTAATGACAATTTTCAATAGTCCTTTGGTAGTTTGTTTAGTAATTTCAATGACTTCAGCTGCCAGTTGCGTCTGAATTTGCTGCGCTGTTTTACGCATTTCATTGAGATCGCCAAGTTTTTTCAAAGAATCAAACATAGACTTAAATACACCCCCTTTACGATTTGCTAACTAGCTCAAACTTACTCTGAATTTCTAGAGCTAGTATATCAGAAATAACCGCTTCAAAAATAGCCCGGTTTTTCTCTTCCGAAAGTTGATCCCGATGAAAAGAATAAAGAACCTCCAAAGTCAGCTTGTTCCCCTCGAGGCTTTTCGGCCGGGCCGCCCGTAGCAAAGCCAGTAAATTATGATTTTTGGCTTTAACCGCAGCCATAACCTCTGGCCATTTGGCAGTAACTATTTCGACTGTGTTAACACTACTGGCCGCTTGGGGGGTGCTTGGTACCACTGGCACTAACTCAGGGCTTTCTAAAAAAAACCGGTCTAGAGCTAACTCTAGTGGTAACTGAACAATTGGCGAGCTAAACGACTGCTGATAAGAAGCCAGCAAGTATTCGGTCAGGTGCGTAAGTTCCATCCTAGTTATAGTCTGACCGTCATAATTAAGTTCAGTATCATTTGTGGATAATAAAAGTGTTCTAATTTCGTCAAGTAGACACGTATAAAGATCTTTTATTTTTTTACCTTCGCGAAGGTGATTTTCGATGATAGAGAAAGTTTGTTCCCGCTTATGACTTAGAATAGCGCTTAATAACTGGCCTACCAAAGCAGTGTCCGCGCCCCCCAAACTGCTAACATCACTTAGAGTAATGGTGCCGCCCTTACCGGATTTTTGTAGCAGCTGCTCAAGAAGCTTGTGACCATCTCGAAGTGAGCCTTGAGCCCGCTTGACAATAGCAGCTACTGCTAAATCGTCAACTTTTAGTTTTTCTGCTGCCACAACCCGCTCAATAGCGCGGGTAACTTCACTGTCTTTTGGGCTACCAAAATCAAAGACCATACACCTGGATACAATCGTTGCCGGTAATTTCTGCGGCTCAGTAGTAGCCAGAACAAAAATAACGTGTTGGGGCGGCTCCTCCAGGGTTTTAAGTAGGGCATTAAAAGCACTGTTAGAAAGCATGTGCACTTCGTCAATAATGTAGACTTTATAGGGGCTGCTCACTGGAGCCAGTTTTACTTTTTCCCGCAAATCACGGATATCATCAACGCCTGTATTGCTGGCGGCATCAATTTCCAGCACGTCAAGACTAGTACTACTTGTAATTGCTTGGCAAGACGGACAATGATTACACGGTTCCTCTCCGATCTTTCGTTTTGGACAATTAACTATTTTGGCAATTAACCTGGCAGTGGAAGTCTTGCCAGTGCCCCGATTGCCAATCAGAAGATAAGCATGGGACCACTGGTTAGCTAGCAGCGCCGCCCCCAGAGTCTCCCTAATGTGGGCAATGTCCAACTCGGCGATAGTTTGGGGACGGTAAGTCAGGTAGTACATAATCACTAATCACTATGGTGTTCGCCCAGTAGATGTAACATCCCATGTTCTACTAATTCACATAGCTTGTCCATGACTAAGACATTGTCCTCGTTGGCCTCAAGCTGAACCAGAGGGTAACAGATTAAAAGATCACCAAGAGTAAGAACCCCACTCGTCTCGCCAATAAATCCACTGACTCCCCGACCGGTTTTTGAGGCGGTGGTCAAATTGGTATCAACAAAAGGAAATGACAGCACGTTATGGGCAGTATCATCGTGCAAATATTTTTTGGCGACCGCTCGGGCTTTACGGCGGCCACAAATTAGAACAGAGACTTCCACGCTAGAAGAAATACCCCGACTCTTAAGCACGCGTTCCACCACGGCAGTAATTTTTGGCCGAACAATTGGATAACGAGAGTCTGCTGAAATCAGAACTGTTACCATTTAATGAAGGCATTCTTTAACTATTTGGGCCACCAAAGCACCGTCCGCTTGGCCCCCAAACTTTGCCATTGCCAGCTTCATTACTGTTCCAAAATCACTCCCCGGAGCACTGGCGATAAGGGCCTCAATTTTTGCTTTTACCTCTGCTTCGCTAAGAGCAGCGGGCATGTAGGACAAAAGGATAGCTAGCTCCTGGTTTTCCCGCTCCACCAGATCGTCTCTCTTAGCCTGAGTAAACATTGCAATCGACTCCCGGTGCGTCTTAATTTGCTTGGCGATCACACTTTGGACGTCGGCATCTGTCAGACTCGACCTATCTCGGCCGGGATATTTTTCAATCTGCAGATTAAAAACCGCCCCCAATAAAAACCTCAGCGCATCAACTTTTATTTGATCGCGGTCCTTTTGGGCCTTCGCCAAATCAGATTGTAGGGTATCAACAAGCATTATCTCGCTCTCCTTGTTTTTTTCTTGGCTAACTTCTTGAGTTTACGAATGAGAGAAGGTTTTTGGTAAAACTCACGCTTTTTAAGATCGCCAAGAATGTCCTCGTTGAGGACTTTTTTTTGGAAAGCTCTAATGACCTGGTCTGATGATTGTCCGGGTTGTTGTTTAACTATTGCCATATAGTGTAATTACGACACCGCCTTTCTTATTTTTTCAGCTACTATTTTTAACTCGTCACGATTTGCTTGTTCTTTTCCCTCATAGGAGCAGTCGTACTTTTTCCCTTCATACACCGGGAACAATTTAAGGTGAGCATGCGGCACTTCGAATCCTTCCATGACCTGAATTGTCCGAAACGAACCTAATGCCTGGTTAATCGTCAGTGCCACTTTCTTGGCAAACTGATGCATTCTTCCTAACTCTTCGTCGCTCAAAGAGTCGTAGAGGTAGCTGTCTTTGTGCTCTCTAGTCAAAACCACCGTCATGCCAGGAAATTTGGGCATGATCCCAAGTATCGCTAAAAATTCGGCGTCTTCAGCAATCTTTTCCGAAGGAATCTTCCCCCCCACAATCTGGCAAAATAGACAGTCCTCCATCGCTTTGTCATTGTAAAACTTTTGACAAGTAGGAGCAAGGATGGGATTTTACGCACCAAACTCAGGTCAGAGGCACCACAAAGCCACCTCTTCGAAGAAGGGCTCTCCCGTCAACATCCACGTCTACTTCTAAGGGAATCACGTCAACATGTGACTCGCAGTCCCATTCCTTTTGCCCAGTCTCTTCAGGATAAGGATGGCCAAAAGCCATATGCACACCCGGAAATTTCTCGTCTTGCAGCAAATTGCCCGATAACTGTTTTAAACCCAGCAGAGCACCTATGGCAAACTCTCCCATTCTATTGCCGTTGGCGTATTCAGAAATATAGTGATTAAATTCTTCAACGAGTTTAGTATTTTTGCTTGCCACGCCGGTAATAAACGAGTCCTTAATAGTAAGGACCAGGGGTTCTTGTAAGACTCCGTAATCGTCACTAAAATGATCCCCGATCACCCAAGCGACGACCGTGCCATTAGCAGTTTCGGGACAAGTAAAACATTCCCCTTCTGGAAGATTTGACCATTCACGAGGTTTAGTAATTGCTCCATCACAGGGTTTCCAATGAAGTTGTGGGGAAAAGGTCACCGTGAGATCAGTGCCGTGCGGATCCTTGACGGTAATTTGTTTAGCAGTTTTTAGAATGGAAAGGAGTTTGGCAATGCCAGTTTGAATGGCGGTGTAATCCTGACTCATCCCCTCTTCCATCAGTTGGCTATTAATGCCAATCATGTGGGCATGACGGCACCCCAGGTCGGTAACTAGTAAATCCCGCAGTGGAGCCCGAAACACTGGCAGCTCCCCCGGTTTTCCCGTGGCCGCATAGACAGACACCGTTGGAGCAAACGCGCGAATCTCATCTGCCATTTTTTCCGGTAGTGCCTTAGCGGGTCGGTCAGTGAAGTCTTCAATAGTCACTAGTTTCGTCTTAGCAATCTTCTTTGCTCCAGCAGCAATCGCCTGGCCAATATCCAGTCGGTCTCTCTCAGTTACAACAATCACCCGATCACCAGCTTTAACCTGCAGGCAATTATTAATAATATTATTAACAGCTTTTTGATAGTTCATAGAATGATATTATCACAATCTTATTTACGCCCTTTTATTCGGTCAGGAGTTTGTTGAATATAAGCCAATCCAAGCGGTGGCATAGTAGCACGAGCAATAATAGGTGCGGTGCACACGAGTCTAATATTTGCCCCCGAACAAGCTTCGGTCCAAGCTAGCCGGCTCTCCGCAATCTCAAGGGCTGCTCCCTGCAAATCATACTGTGGTCCATACATCCTTTTTCTCACGTTATAAACTTCTCGAACTGTTCGACTTTCGTTTTGTTGAATCTGTGTAGCCATTTGCCTTACCCGCTCCATTAGCCCAGGTGGATTGGTCACATCAATTTTAGCTCGAAAATATTCTGTTACATTGAGCTCTGAAAAATCTTTCTGTGCCGCTTCTGCAGATAAAGCGATTCTTTCCTGGGCTTCTTCCTGAGAAATATCAGGCAATAAACCCCAGTGCTCTGGATTCCAGGCAACAATATGGCCGTGAAGAGAAACTCGTCGCTGAAATTTTTTTGCCAATTCTCGCAGTCTTAGAGCATAGTCTTTAATTACAAGTGCAGTGCTAGGAGTTCCGCTCCACAAATCTTTCAATGTGGGACGTAACTCTCTGGTGCCGTTTTTTCCATTAATTACTTCGTATGAATAAGGCGGACAAGCGATGGCATGAATTTCTAGCTCATCCTTAGGAACACTTAACTCTTGAGCCAGTAATTCAAACTCAGGGGCATTATGAGTAATTAAACCTTGGCTATCTCCAGCCGCCACATCAGTTAGTACCTCCCTCCCGAATTCAAATTGCCCTTTATTCTCTTCGGACAAGACATGGGCCAGAACCAATATTCCTTCAACACAGGCGCTAACTACTTGTGGTCCTTTGCGAGTGATCTCTTTCACCTCTACTTCTAATTCTTCTTGGTCAATATCAATCATATTTGCAATAAAAAAACCTCCTATTTGTTCGGAGGTAAGGCTTAAATATTTTTTTAAATAACTACATCAACCTTTCCCCTCGATGTGTGGGGGTAAAGTAAAAGCTAAAAAAATTATTCCGTGGTGCTTTGATCGTCATTGGTCTCTAATTAAGCACAATTTAACTATATGTCAAATTTCATATTAGAAAAAGGCTTATTAATAAGAGCTACATGGAGTGAACTGCTGGTAATTTTAGATTTATTTTTCTTTTTCAATTTATCAAATAAAATGTCAAAGAAAACTTCGCATTCTTGCGTCGCTTGTTCATATTTCTCACTATCAGCTCTTTTATCATGTAGTATCTCTCCTAAATCAATTTCATTAAACCTTGCACCAGCAAAGTATGCATTAAGGACTATTCCCAAATTTGCATATCGCTCTTCCATTAACTCTGGAAAGGTGAATTTTTTCTTTATTCCTACAAGTCCTGATAAGGGTTGGGTATATTGAGCTAACTTGGGAAGAAAGTATCTTAGCAATGGCCGCGCCAAATATTCAGTTACGCGTCCCTTTCCAAGAAAGCTCCCAAAAACATAATCAGACTCATTTCGAAGCAAAGGAGCAGCCAACTTGTCAAAGTGACTAACGTTTACTGTTTTTATATCGCAATCATAATAAATAAGATTATCTGTTGAAGAAAGCTCTGTTCCTTTTCTCCGAGCAGCGCAATAACCTTGATTAATTTTGTGACGAAACAGTTTAATTCGCTGATCTTTCCTTTGATAACTTATAACAATATCTGCTGTATGATCCACAGAACCATCATCAATGACAATTATTTCAGTTGCCTGGCTTTTTTGCGCCTCTTGCAAGACTTTTCGAATTCCGTCCTCCTCATTATGCGCTGGTAGAATGATTGAGTAGTTAGCCATAAAAAAATGTTGTTCGTTTATAACCTTCAGCATATGTTCCCTTTTTATACATAACGCCTCGATAATGGTTGATCCCTTCAAATGCCGAAGCAAGATCTTTTCTTTTTTGCTGGGAGTCATAGGTAAGAAAGATGTTTGTTTTTTCCTCCATTTCCTCAGTAATATCTTCAAAATAGTTTGGTTCAACCAAAGGTCTATCTCCTTCAGATTCCCATAACTCTTGAACCTTGTGAGGTCTTCCACATTTTGGGAAGGCTGAGCGACCAGCATGCCAGACAGCTCTCTTAACAATCCGTCCAATCATTTGGTGTTCTGAATGATAGTCTTGCTCTTGCAAGATTAAAACTATATCTGGTTTGAATTTGCGAATTTCCGAAACACAGGGCAAGACGGTTTTGTATGACAGTTCAGGGTAATGTGGAAAGTCCAAGTACGACCATTGTGCCTTCATTTTTTGAGCTACTTGTTTATATTCCTTAAGCCGCATTTCTTTTTCTTTTTTACCTGTATGTTCAAATCGCGGTTCCGTGGGGTCAACACAAAGAACCAATTTTACTGCTCCTTTGTTTTTAAGAATCTTTAACATAAAACCGCCCGCTCCAGCAATTTCATCGTCTGGATGTGCAGAAAAAAACATAACCCTCAAAGGATGGCTGAAAGAATTCATCATATTAATATATTTGATAATTAACTGTGGGATTCAAATTTCCACCGTGAACAAGATATGATAGTGTTGTCACTTTACGTTGCCAATATCGAACTATTTCTGGAATATTTTCTTCTAAGACATATTGCTCTATTTGTCGACGAGAACCAGGGATTGACCTTTTATTCCTTGGACCTGCACCATTCAAATAGGCATTAAGGACTCCATCCATTAACAATTGGGCTTGATCCCAAGCAAAGTTGACACTTAGTATTTTTATTGGTAACCCGGAACAAAATCTGCTTCTCAGGTTAAGGGTTTCTCCAAGGTAGGGTAAGGCAGTACAGCCTATGGTATAGCCAAGCGCTGAAAGTTCGAGAGGTAAAATTTCTCCTTTAGGTATAACTGTTCCTCCTTTTTGGCCATTGTATTGGAATCGTTGCCCATCTCTATCAATAAACCAATAATAGGACGAGGGGATTCGGTCCGTAAGCTTTGCACCATCACCAGCGAAAAGCTCGGTCATAGTAGTAAAGTTTTGTGGCATTCCAAAAGCTTCTGGAGTAATCCACATTTGATCTAAACTGGCCGACCTTTCGATAGTTCTTCTTAATTCATCAACAAATCTATGATCGCTGTTTCCATTCCATTCTTGTAAGCTCTTCGACCAATCGAGCTCTGTTGTTAGGATTCTCTGCATTAAACCTACAACTGCTCTATCTTTGTTTACCCCCTTGATCGTTTGACTATTGTCTGGTCCAGACAAATAAAGAAGTCCATCTACAGCGCCCAGGGCATTAGTTATATTACTAGCCGATTTATTGGGACTACTCGGGGTGCAAGGCACCTTGCCTGCTAAACTCCAGTAAGACTGCCAGCCTTCTTTGACATCTACAGTCCGACGAGATTGATTTGCCCAAGGTCGATCGGCATCTTGCCAATAATATGTGACATCGTTACCTAGTTGGGCTAAAGTTTTATAGCGTAAAAAACCAGCATCTAAAGGCGCTTGATCGCCACAGAAAACTTTGCCTATCTGATTTGTATTTTCAACTCCGATTTTGCCAGCCATAAAAAATCCCTCCTTGTTAAGGGAGGGTTCTAATTATTTTATTTAATGTTTCAGTTACCTTTAACCCTCCCCGCTATGATGCGGCAATAAGGAGGATGAAAAAGATAATTGATTTGTTTGTCATGATTTAAAAAACCGCGCCCTCACGAGCTCAGTTGATTGAATAATACATCAAATTTTGAGAAAATTCAAGAATGAACCAGATGTTGATCAAAAAGACATTACAGCAGCTTAAGATTGATGCTTATGTCATCTATGACTTTCGCGGCTCAAATTTTCTTGGCCGTGAGATTATCGATTTTCGACAATTTACTACTCGACGATTCTTTTCCATTCTGACTCAAGATGGACCGCATCATTTGATTCCAAAAATTGAGGCCCATAACTTTGATAAACTTGAGGGCATAAAACATGTCTTCGGAGGATATGCAGAGCTGCATGTCATTTTAAAAGAACTTCTCCCCAAATTTCGAACGATTGCGGTCGATACCAGTAGTAATAATGATCTGCCGATTGTTGATTTGATGCCAGCTGGAGTTCTGACACTTTTTAAAAAGACTGCACCCAAAACCAGGTTTGTCAGTTCCGAAGAACTTACAGCTCGCATCGCTGCTCTGTGGGGAGAAGCTGGATACAAAAGTCATAAAGCGGCAGCACAAAAACTGCAACCGATTTTTGATAGCGTCTTTGAACAAATTAAAAAGTCGCTGAAAGATGGGAAAACACTTTCGGACTATGATGTTATGCAGGAAGTAGTGAAAAGACAACATGAAGCCAACTTGCACAATGATGGTGAAAACTTGTGCATCATAGCGACAAATCAAAGATCAGCCAACCCTCACTACTGGCCCAAGCTAGAAGAAAACTATCCGATTCTTCCTAACAGTGCTCTACTCGTTGACATCTGGGCCAGAACAAAGGATACCAATAGCGTCTATGCTGATTTCACCATGTACGCCTGGATTGGACCTGATCCGGTTCCAAAAAAAATAGCGTCAGCCTGGCAGGCATTAATCGATGCACAAAACTTGGCGCTTGAACTATTGAACCAGAAGGTAAAATCTGGCCTTCAAGGTTTTGAACTAGACAAAATTATTCGCACCCACCTTCTTAAACATGGCTATGAGAAAAATATTCTTCACCGCTCGGGGCACTCTCTGGGAACAAGAGAACATGGCAATGGAGCCAATCTTGATGATTTTGAAACCCATGACACTAGACCCATTCTTCCCAATACTGGATTTACTATGGAGCCAGGAATCTTCTTTGAAAACGAATATGGAGTCAGAGGGGAAATTGATATTTATATTCATCCCGACTACAAAGTTGAGATCACTACTCCAAAACAAAACGCTATCATTCTTCTCTAGCTTCCCATCTCTGAAAGAATGGGTGAAATATTCTCCAGCCATTAGGATCTTGTAGCTGGGACTCAATGTAGTCTCTTGATATTTCTCCGCGAGCGCTTGGCATGAGCGCCTTATTATCTCTATCATCCTGATACCATGTGCCTATATCTTTATCGAAAAAACTAAAACTAAGCACCTTAGCATACGTGGGAAGCTTATATTCCAAAAACCCTGTTTCCAAATTTGGAAGCCTACCATATGCCTCAAAAAAAGCTCGCGAGAGCACTTGTAATAAAAAAATTGATTGCAGAAGTTGCTCTAAGTAATTGTAATTAGTACGAATTAATTCTTTAAACCGAAGATATTCTTTTTGGTTACTTTCAAGCCATTGTTTTACTTCTGATTCGCTAACCGAATGAGAAATATATTGGTAAAAGTTTTTATCCTTCTCTTCAAAGTATTCCTGTCCTTTTGTCCATACCCATCTTTTTTCATACCAAGAAGATAAAGGGCGCACTCCTGATAAAAAAATCTGGTCTGTAGAAATATCATTAAAAATCTCTTTAACTGGAGCAAAAAACAACGTATCCCATTGAACTATTGCGAGACTATCCCAATCTAGATTCTTGCCTCGACTGTTATACCAATCGACAAGAAGAAGGTCGCCATTTCTCCACTTCCAGTAACTATCTTGAAAGACCGTGGAACTAAAAAAATCATCGAGTTTAAGATTATTCTCAAAGCTATTTTTTGCAGCTTCTTCACCTCCATACAAACCATAGATGGGAGTGTTTGGATTGATCTTTCGAAGTAACTCAAGTCTATTTTGGCAAACTTCAAGGTCTTTATAAAACCAAAAAAGGATTGCTAGCTTCATTTATTGAACAACGAAAAGCAAATCCCCTACTCGCTGCTCTGAGAAAATAGTATCTATTTTAATTTCTCTAGTGAGCTTCAGTCCGCTTTTTTTAAAATTGGTAAAGATTTCTTGATAATCTGCTTTTAACTCAATTTCCCCACTTACCGGATCCCGTCCCAAGACTGACAAATCTCTAAGTTGCTTAAGATTCAATTCTTGCTGTGGCGAAAACCCAGTTTCCTGTTTTTTCAAGTATGTGATTCGGCTCTCATAAAAAATTCTACAAGCGTTAGCATATTCTTGCTGAGTAGAAAATTTAGGAATCACTTTTTCATAAATAATAATCAGACCCTTTGGTGTGAGCAAGTTTTTTAATTTTCTTAAGAGCCTCACCCGCTTATCTCTTGGAAAGTGGTGGTATACAGAAGTAAGAGTGATAATTTCAAATTTACTTTTGGGATTAAAAGAAAAAATATCTTTTATGATTAAATCCCAATCAGGTCGGGAACTAAGTTTTGGCTTTGCCTGGGCAATAAAGCTTTTGTTATAGTCAAGGCCAACATACTTTATATTTTTGGATTCTAACAGCTTTTCTCCCAGAATGGCTGTCCCACAACCTACATCTAAAATCCGAATTTCGTTTGAGTTGGCAGCCTTAATAATCTCTTTTGCTACCCAGCTATATTCTTCAATCTTAGTCTTTGAAGTCATGGCATCATAAAGACTTCCTGCCTTAGCGTTCTTGACATCATAGAGAGCGGAAACATCCAGGTTATGCAATATTTCCGTCTTTGCACTAACGCCATCATGAACAAATACAGCTACTTTGGCTTTACCTGTAATGGCGTAATAATCACCATCCTCGATTAAGCGGTTGTCACCGGCTTTCAGGTCATAAACTACACCATTAATAGTTAGCGTGATTCTTCCTGTTACCACAACAATGTATTCATTTCTATTAACGTTATGGGCAATTTTCCCAATTTGGGGATAGGGACCATTTAGTTCAGCAATAGCCATGGAATAGTTTCCTAAAAAGGGGGTGTGGACTGCAACTGTAGTGTTCTTTTCCAACTGATAAGTTTTTGGTGTTCCTATTTTCATGTAATCATTATAGCCATTTTTCTCAACCAAACAATTGTATGTATGTATAAGTTTTTGCTATGTCACTTACGGTAGCGTGGCATCGCTACACTAAAGTAAAGTGCAAGGTGTAGTAGCTATTAAAGTGATTTGAAGCAGATTTGTATTAGCTATAATCGGCACTCGGTGAAACTGTATTAACAAATAGCTCTAACTCTTTACTGGTTAGCTGCCGGTGACTTTTTAGATAATCCATTGCACTAGCTAGTTCCTTTTCCCAACCAACCTGTTTAGCCATTACCGAATAATACAACTGGTACTCCTCAAAGGGTTTATCAGCTAGAAGCTTTATGTCCCAATAGCAAATGTAGGTTAAAATATTGTCGATGCGATCGGCAACTTTTATTTGCATTGCTCCCTTATCGCCTGAATTAATTATAGGCATAAAATAGGTCTCTGGTTGCCAATCTGTGGGCTTAGTCACTAGCCTTACTAGGCTAACTACGCGACTGGTAAACTTGCTACTTAGGTAGTTGGTATCTACGTGGTAATCTTCTACAACATCATGCAGTATTGCCGCAATTAGTACTTCGTAATCTACTACTTCATGACTGACCAGAAAATTATGGACGTTCATGTGATGGGTCCAATAGGGCTGACCAATGACCGGTGAGGAATAGCGAATCTGATCACCAGAAAGAGTCTTGACCAGATCAAAAGCAGATTTGCGGTAGCGAATATACTGATTAAAGCTCATAGATTTTTCTTAAGCTCTTTATGAATTTCTCTTCTGGCGGCGCTGGTAACCACATATTTTAGCCAATCACTTTTGGGTTTACTCTTTTCCGAAACAAATATTTCACAAACGTCTCCTGACTTTAGCGAGTGGTCAAATCCAGTAGCCTTGCCATTGACCCTAGCACCCATTGCCCGATGGCCCAGACTAGTATGGACACTATATGCAAAATCAATCGGCGTTGATCCGGCGGGTAAATCTTTAACATCTCCCTTGGGAGTAAAGACAAAAATCCGATCGGATAAGAAGTCCTTGCGTAAACCATCATAAAACTGCTTGTTGTCCTTGACTTCGTTATGCCAATCAGCGAGTTGCTTAACCCAGGCCAATTTATGATTCGGGGCAACTACTCCGGCTTCTAGTTTCTCGTCAGCCACGCCTTGAGCTTTTAACTCGGCATAATAAAAATGGGAGGCTACCCCTAATTCGGCCTCATAGTGCATAGCGTGAGTTCTAATTTGGATCTCAATGATTCTATCGTTGGGACCGTAGACCTTGACGTGAATTGACCGGTAACCATTGGGCTTAGGGATCGCCACAAAATCAGAAATCGGTATCCAAGAAACCGGCTTAAATAAATGGTTGACTACACCTAAAGCGGTGTAACAATCAGGAATAGTGGCGACTAAAATTCTAAAGGCCGCCAAGTCATGAATTTTAGCTATATCTCGGTCATTTTCTGGTCGCAGCAGTTTGCGATACAAACTATAGAGATGCTTGCGGCGGGATTTAATCTCTGCCTTAACACCATGACTTTCTAGTCCACGATAGAGTTTAGTGTTAATTTCTTCGATGTGATTTTCAATGTTACTAAAAGCGGTGTCGGCCAGCTCTTTGACCCAGACATAATCGGCTGGATAGAGAAAAGAAAAGGCCAGATCTTCAAGCTCTGCCTTAGTCGCGCCCATTTGCAGTCGGTCAGCCAGGGGGGCATAGATTTCCAGAGTTTCCCGGGCAATCCTTAGCTGTTTATCGGGGGCGAGATAGTGTAGAGTTCTCATGTTATGGAGTCGGTCAGCCAGCTTGACAATCACCACCCGAATATCCCTGGCCATAGCGACAAACATTTTACGAAGATTCTCCACAAAGACTTCAGACTGACTATTGCCTAGTCTAAGCTTGCCCAGCTTGGTCACCCCCTCAACTAAAAAAGCCACGCTGCTGCCAAATTGCTCGGCTATATCCTCCCCCTTGGCCGCTCCGTCTTCAATAGAATCATGCAGTAGCCCAGCAGCCACAGTGTCCGTATCCATTTTCCACTGAGCCAAAATTAGAGCGGTCTGCGCCACATGAGTGAAAAACGGCTCTCCGGATTTACGTTTTTGACCGTCATGGGCCAGCTTGGCAAAATTGATTGCTTTTACTACCACAGCCCGGTCCAAATCGGGATTGGCTCCTAAAATGGCTTCAAGATATTCATCAGTAATCATGTAAAGTCAAAATCCTCCCTTGACTGGGGAGGATTAAAAAAAATATGATTCTACGCCCTCCAGGCTATTTTACACTAAAAAACCGCTGACTAAAATCTAGACCTTTTTCCAGGAGATCTTTTTTAAAGTTTTCCTCCACTCCGTGCATGTTGCAATCTTCATTGACTAGAGGAACTAACATAGTATCGGCTCCCAGCACTTGCTTGAAAGTAAAAACCACCGGAATGGCTCCCCCCACGTGCTTTAAGAGAGGGGGTTTGCCAAATGAGTCTTTGAGGTGTTTTTGTACCTGAACAACTTTTGGCGCCGTGATGTCCACTTTGACGGGAAAATGTGGGCCGTGGAAAGAGATGGAACTATCGACATAGCTAGGCGTCACTGACTGAACATATTTTTTAAGCCTGGCCATTTCTTGTTCCGGATCTTGGTTGGGCACCAACCGAAAATTCAATCTGACTTCGGCTACGGCGGGAATGATATTGGCATAGCCCTCAGAAATATAGCCAGACTTAAAACCAGTCGCTTGTACTGACGGGCGCAGTCCAGTTTGGGAATAAAAATCCAAGCCGTCTTCGGTTAGTAATTTTTTAATTCCAGCAGAAGTAATAAAGTCTCCTGATTCTTTTAGCAGCCGCTGATTGTTTTTCTTTTGCTCCGGGGTCACTTTTTCCGCGTCGTCGTAAAACCCAGGAATAGTACACTGATTCTTAGAGTCATAGAGACCCGCAACGAAACTAGCCAACTCGTGAGTGGCATTGGGAATGGCACTACCAAAAATGCCCGAGTGCAAATTGGTATTGGCTGTTTTAAAAGTCACCGTCGCGTTAAAACCTCCGCGTAGCGACACTTCCAAAGCGGGGGTTTCCCCCACCATTTCACCGTCAGATACCAACACGTGGTCTACTTTCAACTTAGCTTTATTCTTTTTAACCAGTTCATCAAGGTCCCCCCCGGCGGTTTCTTCGTCGCCCTCCAAGAGAAAGATCACGTTATAGCCCAACCTATTTTTGGCTAGCAAATCAAAAACAGTAGCGATGTGGATTAGCACTTGACCCTTGTTGTCAATAATGCCGCGGGCAAAGAGCCGGTCGTTTGTTTCTCGAACCGTAAAAGGATCAGCTTTCCAACCATCTTCTTTCTCTGCAGGCTGTACATCATAGTGGCCATAAACTAGCACTGTTTCTTTTTGGCCGGCATTGTAGGAAGCAAAAACTACCGGATTGGCGCTGGAACGCCAGATTTCCACTTGAAAATTATGCTCGCTGAACAGTGTCTCCAGCCACGAGACCGTCTTTTCAATTTCCCCCTTAAACTGCGGGTCGGTCGAAACGCTTTTAAAGGCGATGAATTCTGGTAACAGATCGCGATAGGTTTTCATTAGTTACCTATAATGAGCTGTTATGACTAAAATTTCAATAGCTTGCCTGTCCTCTCGCCAAATAAACAAGACCCGATACTTCCGATCAAGCCGAAAACTGTAAATTCCTTTGTCGGATGGCTCCAAAAGTTCCGTATGTAAACCTGGATGTCTAGGATTGTATTGAAAGAGTGCGATTTGTTTACTAAATTTCGACTGAAGATTGTGGTCGCGAAGATATTTTTCGCTTTCCGAGTTTAAGCGTAAAATTTTAAGCATTAAAGTAACTGCTTTGTTTTAAGCCCTTCTCCAAATCTTTTAAAAAGGCGGCTGAATATCTCTTGGTCTTTTTAAAATTGGCTAATACCTCCTTGCGGCTTTTAACTGATGGGGTAGAAAAAGGAAACCGCGCTACTTCAGCAATCTTAGCAGTATCACCTAGCACGTAGCGCAGCAGGGCACGAAAAAACTCGCTGCGGTTAGCAAAACCAAACTGAGTTTGCAAAACATCGACGTGTTTTACTTGATCGCTAGTGAGAGAAATATTAATGGTGCTCATGAAAGAATTTTAGCACACTTTGTCAAAGTTTGACAGGAATCAGTAGGCTTGGGCAAAGAGCCAGCGATGGGTAGCTTCCTGGCCACAATAAATGCACACGCCCTTTTCCTCTTTGGAATCGAGTGGCAAACAACGAGTGGTCGCTTTGGTTTCGCCCTTTATTTTTTCCTCACACCCGGGGTCCTCACACCAAAGCGCTAAAATAAATCCTTTTGGTCCCGCCATAATTTCTTTGAACTGGGCGTATTCATTAACTATATGGGTGTGGTCTTCAGTAAATTTCTGATGTCTGACCAAAAGATCATTTTGGACTCTTTCCAAAAGATCAGCAATTTCCTTGGCAAAACTCTGAACCGCAATTTGCAATGCTTCTCCAGTATCCCGCCTGACCACCTTGACACTTTGACTCGCTACTTCCTTATCTCCAATTTCCACCCGCAGTGGCACCCCCCTCACTTCCCATTTATTGAATTTAAAACCAGTGGATTCTCCCTCTTTGGCATCAACTTCCACTCGGAGAGTTTTAATCTCGTTTGCCAATTTATAGGCCAGGGCGGCTGCACCCTCGGCAGTAGGAATCGGCACCAAGACCACTTGAATAGGAGCTATTCTTGGTGGCAACACGAGCCCATCATCATCACCATGAACCATGATGAGCGGGCCAATACTTCTAGTAGAGAATCCCCAACTATTTTGCCAGGGATAAATCTTGTCTTGATTTCTACCAGTCACAGTCCAGTCAAAGGCTTTAGCAAAATTTTGGCCCAAATCATGCGAAGTGCAAGCCTGGAGCGCTTTACCGTCAGGCATCAGCATTTCGTAGGTATAGGTTTTAAGGGCTCCAGCAAATTTTTCGGATTCGCTCTTGACTCCCGGAATGCCGTAGAGCGACATAAGAGAACGATAAGTGTCGGTATAGAGATTTAGGGCCCAACGAACTACCCCCTCTGATTCTTCATGGGTTTCATGAGCACAGTGGCCTTCTTGCCACAAAAATTCGCTGGTGCGCAAAAAAAGATACGTGCGCTTTTCCCACCGCACTACATTGTTCCACTGATTGATAAGGACTGGTAAATCTCGGTAACTCTGCGTCCACTGTTTATACATTTCATACATGATGGTTTCTGAGGTGGGACGAACAATCAATTTTTCTTTCAGTTCTTCATTACCAGCAATGGTCACAACCGCCACCTCTGGAGCAAAACCCTCTACGTGTTCTTTTTCTTTGTGAAGATAGGACTCAGGAATAAATAGTGGAAAGTACGCATTTTTGACTCCCCGCTCCTTAATCCTTGGATCCATAAACTGCTGAATTCCTTCCCATAAGGCATAACCGTAGGGACGAATGACCATACAGCCCCGAACCGGAGCGTAGTCAGCCAGTTCCGATTTCAAAACTACGTCTTGATACCAGTCCGACAGAACTTCAGATTTCTTAGCTAAAAACTTTTTTGCCATAGGTTAAAACAATTTCCCTCCAACTTCGGCCATCGCCTTGTCCGGGGTAATTAAAATACAATTATGCTCCCCGTCTGGAACACCTAGTGTCAACACTTCCGAAACAAATGGTCCAATTTGCCGTGGTGGAAAATTAACTACTCCTAATACTAGCTTACCAATAAGTTCTTCCTTTTTATAGTGATGAACCACCTGGACACTGGAGTACTTAAGGCCAATTTCTACGCCAAAATCGATAGTCAGTTTGTATGCTGGCTTCTTTGCTTCCGGAAAATCGTCTACAGCGGTGACTTTCCCAACTCTAATATCCAATTTTAGAAAATCATCAATTGTGGCCATAATAAATCTAAATAAATAATTAATCCGACACTGACAAGTTTTTAGGCATAAAAAAATCGCCTCCTCCAAAACCATAATAATGGTTTGGAAGGGACGAATTATCGTGTTACCACCCTTCGTTTACAAAAACATTACTGTTTTTGTCTTAATAAGTGCTTTTAAAAACACACTCGGTCGAATTTACGGTTGACTTCCGTCCTGCTCGTCGCAGTCAGCTCCAGGGCGGGAAACCCCTTCATCGCTTTGATTTATTTTAGACTCTCAGCTTTTTTTGTCAAGCAGTCAGCTTTTCTAATTTCCTCGGCCTTTTATAAAGCCCATATTTCTTAGCGAGTAAAATCCCCGCTCTTTCCCTGACAACTGGCCAAGGAGTGTATTCGATCTTACCTTTAGGATTTAAGGACCCAGCCAATTCATCGACTATATCCTTAACTGCAGGTTTAGTAGCCGTATACATAAATTATTTCCTAATAATCTTGGTTATGTCATTGTAGCTTATAACAACAATGAGAAGCAAAACTAGGACCATTCCTCCTTGGTTGATAAAGTTTTCGATTTTGGCTGGCACCCGGCGCTTAGTCAGAGCCTCAATAAGAAGAAATACTAGTCTCCCCCCGTCAAAAGCTGGAATGGGCAGAATATTCATAAAAGCCAATGATAAAGATAGTACCCCAACCAGATTGATAAGAACGATGACACTTTGGATTCCCCCTAAACCTAGGATCTCTTCAATCAGTTTAAAGATAAAGATCGGGCCAGACACGGTATCAGTCACTGGCCCCACATCACCTGACTCCTTAGCCATGGTTACAAAATGAGAAATGACACTAATGTTATAAACCAGAGTGTCGATGGAGAAAGTGACTCCTGATAACGCCCTTTGGGCAGGAGTTTCAAATTTAATCTCATAAGCATCGCCAATTCCTACCCCAAGAGCCCCCTCATTGACTGGTGGATTGGACCGAGGCGTCACCACCGCTGTTTTCTCTCCGGTAAAATCAAGCTTTTCAAACACTAAAGTTACCGGCTGCTCGACTCTGCTTTTGATGTAATTTTGAAATTCCGACACACTAGTAAACTTCTTCCCATCCGCTCTCACCAGCATATCCCCAGTAACAATTTTTGCACTATCCGCCGGACTACCCGGCTGGACACCGCTTACAACAATTCGAGTTTCGTAGCTACTGATAAAAGTGGACTCCGCCAGCTTGGGCAGCATTACCCTAAACCCAGATAAAGATAGGAACAGATAAAAAGCTCCGATTGCTAAAATAGCGTTCATAATCACCCCAGCGACTACCACCCCAATTCTGGCTCCCACCGGCGCTTTATAAAATTCCTTGCCTTTAGTAGCAATGACTTTGTCAGTTTTGCTCACTTCTCCCTCTTCCCCGAGCAGTCTGACAAAGCCACCAAACAAAAGCGGATAAAAAGACAACTGTAGTCCTCCTTTAAGACGCTTTTTCCACAGCGGCTTAGTAAAAGGTAGTCCCAGTGCAAACTCAACCGCGCTAATACCGGCTAACCTAGCAGCCAGAAAGTGGCCAAACTCGTGGATCATAACGAGAAGCGATAAAACTAAGAAAAAGGTGATTGCGGCTAAAACTAGCATAGGCAGCCCAAAAATTTACTACTTTTAAAGAGTGAGGAGTTCCTTTTCTTTTTCCAGCACCAGGATATCTAATTTTTCCACGGTGTCATCGGTCCACTTTTGGATATCTTTTTCCCACCGTTTTTGAGTATCCTCATCCAGTTGTTCGCTTTTTAGTTCCTCTAGAGTCTCGTGACGAATCTGCCTGGCCATGACTTTACCGCCCTCAGCCTTGCTCTTAGCGAGCTTGACATATTCTTCGCGCCTCTCTAAAGACAGAGCGGGAATAATCACTCGGATTTGGTTATCGCTTTGAGTCGCGCTGACGCCCAAATTGGCTTCACCAATCGCTTTTTCGATCACTGAAAGATTGGTGATATCAAAAGGAGTGACAACAAGAGTCGTGGGGTCAGCCACCATTATGGTCGCTAACTCGACTAGTTTCATCTTACTACCATAGGCATCCACCACTACCGCTTCAATAAGTTGGGGTGAGGCCTTGCCGGTGCGAATGGTCGCCAGGTCACCTTTGACCAGCTCGACTACTTTGTGGAATTTTTGCTGGGACTGATTAATTAGTTGATCCATTTATATAGTGACGCGGCTGATAGCTCCCACTTTGATATTTTCACCAAGCTTACCGACCACTGCCTTTATCATATCAGAAATGGTGACTTTAGAGTCACGAATATATTCTTGTTTTAACAGTTCGTCTACTGTCTCGGCCTGCATCGAAGCTACTTGAAGAGCGAGCTCCTTGCCCAAATTAAGAAAGTCTTCCGTTTTTGCTACGAAATCGGTTTCGCACTGCAGTGAAACGAGGACGCCAATTTTGCCGCCGTGAACATATGCGAAGACTTTTCCCTCGTGAGTTTCCCGGTCTGCTTTCTTGGCCGCCCTCTCAATCCCCTTTTTCTTTAAAAACTCGGTGGCTTTTTCAAAATCACCTTGGGACTGATCCAGAGCTAGCCGGCAATCAGCAATCCCAGCGCCCGTATGTTCTCTTAATTTTTTGATATCATCAACACTCGCCATAAAGTTAAAGATCCAAGAAGCAATAATCAAGAGACAAGTCCCTAGTGTTAGTTTGTTTCTTGGGTCTTGGTGTTTATATCTTCCTTTTGTCTCTCTGCCAGTCCCTCAAGCCATGCCTCGGCCAAATAGTCAATAATTATTTTCAGCGAGCCAACCGCATCGTCGTTGGCGGGAATAGCCTCGGTTATTCCGGTGGGATTAGTGTTCGTGTCAACGATGCCCAGAACCTTAACTCCGGTGGCTACTGCTTCTCTGACCGCTCCTTCTTCCTTGCGGACATCAACCAGAAAAATGGTGGACGGAGTTTTTTTAAGACCCACCAAACCCCCGTAGACCTTTTTGTATTTTTCAAGCTTTCTTGAGGCTAAGAGTTTTTCTTTTTTAGTAACAAAAGCATCGGCGGTGATTTGATTTTCCAAATTAACTATCTCGTCCAGATTATTGCGTTTAATAACCTCAAAATTAGTTAGTAGTCCTCCGGGCCAACGCTCCAGGAGATAAAAAAAGTTGTTGTCGTGAGCAGCCTCGTTAATCCGCAACAAAATAGCGTCCATAATCTCTCGGGCCTGCCTTTTGGTAGCCACAAAGATAATGGGCTCATTAGCTTTAGCTAGCTCTTTAAACAGCTTGGCCGTTGCCACCAGTCCAGCTTTAGTTTTGGCTAGGTCAATAATGTGGACGCCGTCCCGGTTACCATAAATATAGTCTGAAGCTTTGGGATTCCAGCGGTTAGTTTGGTGACCAAAATGGCAACCAGCTTCCAGAAGTTCCTTTAGTGAAATATCTTTCATATGTTTAATCCCTTAATCCGCCATTCAGCAATAGGTATATATCAGGGATTCACGCTGAATGTGAGTGATAGCTACATTGTAGCAGCCTCGAGTGTATTTTCCAAGAGTGAAACGACCGTCATGGGTCCGACCCCTCCTGGAACCGGAGTAATAAAAGAGGCGATTTTGGACACCTCACCAAAATCCACCTCCGCCTGGGGAGCACCACAGTCAATCACCACAGCACCCTTCTTAACCATGTCTTTGGTCACGAGCCCGGCCTGGCCGGTTGCTACTACTAAAATATCCGCCGCTTTAGTCAAAGCAATAAGTTCTTCACGGCTAGTAGCGTGGTCACATAAATTTAGCTTAGCTACCTGGTTTCTCACCGCTTCGCCCAGCGGATAACCGACGAGTTCTCCCTGGCCGACAATAGTCATTGTTGACGAGCTTAGATCAACTCCGACTGTAGCTAATAAATCAAGGACCGCCCTAACGGTAGCCGGTAAAAAAAGTTTGCCCCGGCCCAAGCCATCGACGTCTTTGGCAGGCAAAACGGCATCTAAAAATTCTTGTTGATCTGCCTCCAGGTGCTTAGGTAGAGGCAGCTGAAGAAGAATACCAGTGACACTTGGGTCAGTATTGAGCCGGGTAATGGTCTTTAGTAGTTCCTCCCGACTGACTCCCTCAGTTAGAGAAATAATCTCACTCTCAATCCCGACCTCTAAAGCGCGTTTTTTCTTTAAAGTGACATAAGTCTGGCTAGCCCGATCCTGTCCCACTAAAACCGCCACCAGTTTAGGTTTGGTTTCCATGCTTTGTATCTTGTTTTTTAGATTTTTTAATTTCCGTGAGGCGATCTCTCTCCCGTCAATGGTCATATTTTTAGTGTAATGTTAGATTGTAGAAATAACCAGCTCTGGCCATAGAAGCTGCTAACTGGATTCTTCAGTAGACGAATCTCCTTTTGTTTTTGGAGCTTGTTTGGCTCTAGACAGCCTGGCAGCTCGACGAATAGCCGCCAACAGCAAATTCTTTTTAACGTCCTTAGCTTTGGCAGAACCTTTCCCTTGTGTCACTTGCGAGTCGACAACATAATTGCCGGCATTTTCAATATTTCTGCCCCCTTCGCTTCTAGGCATAGCAACTATTCACTAATAAATAATATTTAACAGATTATACTATAAGATTACGGGTTTGGGTATCGTCCTGATTCTTTATTGAAATCTTTTCGTGAGTAATATAACTCGACTAGAGATGCCCTTAAGCTTAACACTTTCCTCTAATTCCCTTTGGGCAATCTGAAAAAACCTTGCTCTTTTTTCCTTGTCCTGCAAATCGTTCACATTATTGTATGGTTTCACCTCGGCAATGACCTCGGCAATCCAGGCGGCGATTTTTTTCATCTCTCTTTCTTTTAGTCCAAGAGTCGTAATCGCCGGAGTCCCCAGTCTCACTCCAGAACTATAAAACGGCGGAAAGATTTCCCCTGGGACGGTATTTTTGTTGGCCACAATGCCAGCCAGTTCCAAAGCATAGGCCACAATGTTGCCCATTTTCTTTTGCGCCCGCAGGTCAATCACCAGCAAATGATTGTCAGTCCCTCCGGAAACCAAGTTTACTCCCCGCTTCATGAGTTCTTCCGAAAGCACTTTGGCGTTTTTGACAATTTGCTGTGAATATCTTTTGAACGCTGGTGTGGCCGCTTCTTTGAGACAAACCGCAATGCCGGCAATGGTGTTGTTGTGTGGTCCACCTTGCAACCCAGGAATAATTGCCGAGTCAATTTTATCTCCCATCTTGGGATCCAGTTTCAATCCTTTTTCAGTCACCAAAATGAGTGCTCCTCTGGGGCCCCGCAGCGTTTTGTGAGTCGTGGCCATGATGACATGGGCGTAGGGAACGGGACTGGGGTGCACTCCGCCAACAATCAGTCCGGCAATATGGGAAACGTCGGCTAGTAATATTGCGCCTACTTTGTCAGCTATTTGGGCAAAGCACTTAAACTCCAACGTTCTGGGATAAGCCGTCGTCCCAGCGATAATCATTTTGGGTTTTTCTTGGAGAGCGAGTTTTTCAAGTTTGTCATAATCAATTCTTCCATCCTCTTCGACACTATACTGGACCGAATTAAATATTTTCCCTGAAAAGGTCACTTTGGGGTGACCATGAGTCAGGTGTCCGCCGGAAGACAGTGCCAAACCCATGATTTTGTCTCCTGGCTCAAGAAGGGCAAACATGATGGCACTATTGGCTGGAGACCCGGAGTAAGCTTGGACATTAGCGTAAGGCACACCAAAAAGCTTTTTTGCTCTATCAATAGCGAGTTGTTCCACTTCATCCACCACTTTGTTTCCCTGATAGTAACGCTTACGAGGATAACCCTCTGAGTATTTATCGGTAAGTACTGAAGATAAGGTTTCCCTCACTGCGAATGAAGCAAAGTTTTCTGATGGGATCATCTCAAGGACAGATTTCTGACGCTTTTCCTCAGCCGCTATGAGTTTGGCAATTTGTGGATCAACTTGTTTAAGTTTTTTCATTAGTTTTTTCCTTAACCAATTCTAACACAAGTCGGTAAACGTCTTCGTGCACCGTGAGTACTTCCCGGTCACCATTGACCGCTTTAACAATTCGCGGAAACTTTTTAACCAGGAAACGCTCTCCCTCTTTGACCCGCTTGTAGAAAGCGGTACCAAGAGTTTCTAACCGATCCCCCTCACCATCTGACAGGCGACTTAGGCACTTCTTCATTGGGACGTCAAGAAGAATAACTTTATACGGCCACATATCCCCGACAGCAATTTTGTTAATTTCCATTACCGTCTTAAATCCCAATTTATGACCAAAGCCCTGATTGGCAATACTTGTAAAAAAAGACCTGTCTGCAATTACTATGCCTCCCTTATCAAGGTTAGGTCGGACAACTCTTCTTAAAGTCTGGGCTCTCGAAGATGCGTAGAGATATTGCTCGCAAATCGGTTCGATGACCTCATCAAAGTTTGTCCCTTGGACGACTTTTCTGATATGGTCAGCAATCTCTGATCCACCGGGTTCTTTGGTAACAACAATTAGCTTTTTAGGAAACTCCTTTTTAAGTCGGTCGGCCAAAAGTTTGACCTGGGTACTTTTGCCGGATCCCACCATACCTTCAAAAACGATATAGAGTCCTTTTTTCGCTTTAGCTTTCATGTTTTTTTGATCATCCTTTTTTTAACCGCTTCTTTTTTCAACTCTTCATAATAGTTCATTAAGGTTTGACTGAATACTAACTTGTCAGCTAGTAAACTGTCGAGGTGACTGGTGGTTCCCTTGACATCGTGCCAGGCTTGTTTAGTAATCATTCTTTGAATCACGCCGCTGATCTTATCCATCGCTCGCACCGTTTTGGCCTCCAGAGTTTTCAGCGCCTCGAATTCTGTCCAAAGACTGGTGAATTCTTTTTTTAAGGCAGGGGGTAAAGTGCTAAAAAACTTTCTGGCTGCTTTATCCTCTTTTGCTTCCTTCTTTTTTCGCAGCACGGGATCAAAAATGGAAGCATCGCCAACTACAATCTCCACTAGATCGTGCATGAGAGCCATCTTGATCATTTTGTTAAGATCCAATTTTTTTCCAAATTCTTTTTCCAAAGTTCCTGCCAGCAACCAGCACATCATTCCCACCGACCAACTGTGTTCCGCAGCATTTTCTAATCTTCCCACCGACCCATTAACTGCCCTGTTAACGTCTTTGAGTTTATTTGTGTCCCAAATGAACTTTTTTAAATTTTTTGACAGCATAGATTAATTTTTGATTCCCAGCTCGGTCTTTTTCCGTTCAATTTTCTTTTCTGACTCGCGGCGGGCTAAAGTGTAGTTACTGTTATCTACTAACAGCCCGGCAAAAACCAGGGGGGAGGACTGAGTGGCCAGTCTAGCTATCTTTTGACAGAGCATTCTATAAAACGGCCTGCCCTGGGGACCGGTGCGCAGTTCCACCATCCAGTAAATTTCTCTCGCCGTCAGATTCATATACCAATGTTGAATGTAGCCAAAAGGCACCACATACTGAGCGAGATAGGGTGACACTTTGGACAAGTGATCGTAGAGTTTGGCCGCCCTCTTTAACACCGTCTCGATCTCTTTTTTAAATGGCGACTCCTGCACTTCTTTTTCCAGATCAAACCCCCACTTGGTAGTGAACAGTTGTCTATCCTGAGTGTTCATCCGGTGACGGTGTAAATCTCGGTAGTCCCCGCCCCGGCCCCACAATTCAAAAAAATAGTTAGCGTTTTCAAACGCCCGTGGCACCTTTCTAAACCGATCAGAGAAGCGCTCGGGAATTTTTTTCCCCAAACTACGTTCTTTAAAAATCGCTTGAAAAAATTCTGCCTTTTGTTTCTGGGAAAGCTTTTTGACTGCTTTTTTGACCTCTGACAACTGGGCTAGTGTCTCCCCTGTTCCTAAAAAAGAAGTCAGTATCATGTCCTCTGGAGTGTTTGATAGAGAGAGAAGTTTGACCCACTGGCCCTTAAAAATGGGTGCTCTTTGACTAACTTTTAACTGCTTTTGCAGCTGTGCTTTGAGGATCCTTAGATTGGCCTTAAAGTACTGTACCTGCGCCCCTCTTTCGGTTTTGGACCTCGTCACAAAAGATGGAACCACCAGTTCTAGTTCAGCAGCTATTGCTTGGCCCCAAAATCTTAGCTCGCCTAAGGGATGAGTGATGAGTTTGTTGATTAAGTCCTCATAAACCCGGCCGTTACCACTAAGGGCAACGTTAGTCTTAGTCGCAAACGGCAGTAAATCACGGATGTCATCAAAACGTTTGGCCCCGCGGGAATTTTTAAATGATCCTGGGGTTTCGTCGCTGCCTTGAGGGTAGCGCTCCATAATGTAGCTTAGATAGGGCTCAGCTATTTGGGTATAGGTTTTGAATAAATCATTCATGCACCTCCTATATTGCCTCTCCCATTTGGTCTTTTTGATTTCTCCTGGGACCAAATACTTAAATGACCCGTCTCGTTCTTTGTCAAAGAAAGAAACATAGCGAGTTGATTTCTCAATTAGAGATAAGCCAATTCGTTTATCCACAATTTCTTGCAGGGCCACATTGGAAATTCCCTCAAGACATAGATGCACCGTCCCCATTTCAGCAATTGAGTCGTCCCCATAATCGGCGAGCCACTTATCAAAAAACTTTCTGGCGCGCTGCACATTAGCCACTGACTCTACTCCGCCGTTTTTGTTGATAAAGGAAATATAGGCCAGAAATTTCCGCTTCGTCGACTGGCGCAATTTTTTTTCTGCTGGGGAAATTTCATTCCAGTCCTTTTCGTTTTCTGGAAAAATAATTGGGCCAACGTATTCATCTAAAAACATTCGCCTCAAACTTTTGGTTGAGCGACTGTAGCGAGATGACAGAGCCCCGATGACCTCCTCTGGCAGATGAGACACCACAAACAGTGGCCGATCAACATTACTAAAAAACGGGAAAAGAAATTTTTTCTCCGTTCGAGTAAATGGTTCAGGAGAAAAAGCTGGCGCGTATTTTTTGCAATCTTCGTCGATTGGCAAAATTGTCAGTTGATAACTGCGCTTAGCTTTTTTTGGCATTGGTTTTTGGTGAAGTAACCTTTCTTACCCCGCGTACAAATTCACGAAACAGCCGTGATTCAGTTGGGCCAGACTGACCCTGGTATTTGCTACCCAGCTCTCTAGAACCATAAGGACGGTCAGCAGGAGTCGAGAGAAAATGGAAACTCATCTGCCCTATCTTCATCCCGGGATAAAGAGCAATGGGAATGTTAGCCAGATTGGACATCTCTAAAGTTCCGGTTCCCCGAAAACCTGGGTCAAAATAGCCGGCGGTCGCGTGCACCACGATACCTAGTCGCGCCAGACTGCTTTTGCCCTCTAGCCTACCGACCAGGTCGCTTGGAAATTCAAAGTATTCCATGGTTTCTCCCAAAATAAACTCACCAGGGTGGATGATTAAGGGTTCGTCGTCTTTTAACTTAACTAGCTCCATAAAATCATCGACGGGATGGCGAACATCCAAAAACGCTTTTTTAGTATTTCGGAAAATGCGAAATGTATTAGCCAGCCTTAAGTTGTAAGAACTGGGTTGGATGAGTTCTGGTTTAAAGGGAGCAATGATTAGTTTTTTGCTTTTAACCAACTCCTTGATTGACCGATCAGAAAGTACCATTTTCTATATTGATTTAGCTAATTTTGTTTCGGATTGCTCGAGAAAGTTTAAAAAGAGAGGGTGAGGTGATAAGGGCCTTGACTGTAACTCCGGATGATACTGTGTGGCCACGAAAAAGGGGTGGTTAGCAATCTCAATAGCTTCTACCAGTTTTCCGTCAGGCGATTCGCCGGAAATAATTAAACCAGCTTTCTCGAGTCTGGCCCTAAAGGCATTATTAAATTCATACCGATGACGGTGTCGCTCCAGTATTGTTTTACCAACAACATACTCTTTTGCGAACTGTGCATACTTTTTATAACTCTTGGCAAGCTGTTTTCCTTTTGGTGAGATTTTGGTAGGCCATTGCCCCAAACGAATCGTGCCACCATACTGCTTCTTTGCTAAATAGGCGGCTTGGTCGGGCATGATATGAACCACAGGAAACTTGGTTTTGGGATCAGCCTCAGTAGTATTAGCCCCTTTCATCCCCAAGACATTCCTAGCAAATTCAATGACCGCCATTTGCATGCCAAAACACAGTCCCAGATAAGGGAGCTTATTTTCCCTCGCGTACTGAATGGCCCGGATTTTCCCCTCTACTCCCCGACTACCCCACCCCTGAGGAACGATGAGACCCGAGATTCCACTAAACAGCCTGGTCACCTCTTGGTCAGTCTTGTTTTCTAAATCGTCAGTGTTAATCCAGCGGAGCTTTGGCTTAAGACCCAAATTAATGCCGGCGTGTTTAATGGCCTCGGTAACACAAACATAGGAATCGGCTAGATTAAATTCCCCGGATTTATAATACTTGGCGGCGATGGCAATCTCCACGGTTTTTAAATTAGGCTGCTTACTTCTAGTCACAAACCCTTGCCAGTCTTTAAGATTCGCTTTGGCAATTTTTAACCCCAAAATTTTTAAGACGGCTTCGTCGATGGTCTGTTGACTATTGTTCAGAAGGAGGGGTATTTCATAGACACTCTCCACATCAGGAGCCCCAAAGATATTTTCCGGCCTGACACTAGTAAATAACGCCAGTCTGGCTAACCGCCTCGTATCGATTGGTTTTTCCGACCGAGCGACTAAGATATCCGGGTGAATACCCATCCCGTTTAAAATATGAACTGAGGTTTGGGCTGGTTTACTTTTCAGCTCTCCTAGACTAGCAATTAGTGGCAGATAGGTCACATGGATATGGCCCACATCACCGGGATTTTTTAAAGTTAGGATTCTGCTGGCCTCGAAAAATATTCCATTTTGGTACTCGCCCACGGTTCCACCCAGTTCTACCAGTACAATATCGGCTCTTTTTTCCTTGCCAGCCTCCTTGATCCGCCTGATAATTTCATCAGTAACATGAGGCACAGCTTCGACGTCTTCGCCTTCGTATTCGAGGGCTCGTTCCTTACGGATCACCTCCTGATAAATCTGGCCAGTAGTAATATAGTTGGCCCGAGACATATTCTCGTTTAAATACCGCTCGTAATGACCCAGGTCTTCGTCGGCCTCTAACCCGTCAGTCGTGACAAATGTCTCACCATGTTCCAGAGGTCTGATTGTCCCAGCATCAACGTTTAGATACATGTCGATCTTAACTGGAGCTACGGTGTAACCACGAGACTTTAACAGAAGCGCTAGGGAGGCTGAAGTTATACCTTTTCCCAGACCAGAGATTACTCCGCCAGATACAAAAATAAACTTCATCAAGAAAGAAAATTAACAGAGAGTGAGAACTTACACAAGAGATCAGTTTACCTGCTCAGCCTCTGGAACTTTTGGCTTATTCCAGGAAGCATAGTCGCACTCAGGGTAGCGACTACAACCGTAAAAGGTTTTTTTGCTGCGGGTGGTTTTGACCACCACTTCGCCAATACTACATTTTGGACAAGAGACATCAATTTTTCTCACGAAGGGTTTAGTGAACTTGCACTCTGGAAAAGTACTGCAAGCTAAAAACTTGCCAAACTTGCCGACCCTGACCACAAGAGCTGCACCACAGTTGGGGCATTTTTCGTCAGTTTCTAAAACGGCAATCCTTACTCTCTCGGCGCTTTCACTTACTTCATTTAGCTGTTTAGCAAACGGGTCGTAAAAGTTCTTAATTACCGCAATCCAGTCCTTTTTAGTCCCATTGGCTATCTCATCAAGCTCGTCTTCCATTTTGGCAGTAAACTGGTAGTCAAAAAGACTGGGGAAATGAGTCAGTAAAAAGTCGGTAACTGCTGACCCGAGAGCGGTGGGAATGAGCCGCTTGTCTAGTTTTTCTACGTATTGCCGCTCCAAAATTGTAGAAATAATCGGCGCATAAGTGGAGGGGCGACCGATACCGTACTCTTCCAAAATTTTAATCAGTGAGGCTTCGCTAAACCGGGGCGGGGGCAAAGTAAAGTGCTTGCCAAAATCAAGTTGTAAAAGTGAGAGATCCTCGTTAAGAGTAAGTGGGGGCAACGACCGGTCGTCTTTTTCTCCACCCGCCTCCGTAGCGTCAGTTGGATCTTTTTCTTCTTTGGTTTGGGTTTTGGGAAATAGCACTTGCCAGCCGTCAAAAAGGACAACGGTCCCGCTGGCCCGGAAAGTGTAATTGCTCCCAGCGCTGATATCGACTGTAGTTTGTTCTGACCTCGCTTCAGTCATCTGGGAGGCTACAAAGCGTTTCCAGATAAGCTCGTACAATCTACCCTGCTCCCGATCTCTAGCATGGATAGCCTCGGTTTTTAATAGGGCGTTAGTAGGTCTAATCGCTTCGTGGGCCTCCTGAGCTACTTTTGACTTAGTTTTAAAGAGCCTGGGAGATTCTGGCAGGTAATTTGCTCCGAAGTCTTGACCAATAAAATCTCGAACGGCAGTGACCGCTTCGACAGCAAGATTAGTGGAATCGGTGCGGTGATAAGTGATAAGTCCCTGTTCATAAAGGTTTTGGGCGATTTGCATGGTCCGTTTAGCACTCCAACCATAAACACTGGCAGCTGCCTGTTGCAAGGTTGAAGTAGTAAATGGAGCGTAAGGATTTCGTTTCACTTCCCTTTTGGCAATGTTAGCCACTTTATAACTAACACCGCTTAGTTCAGATACCACTCTATCTACCTGGTCTTTAGTATTAATTACTGCTTCTTTACTATCTATTTTATGTAGCTTGGCCTCAAAAGTGGTTGGACTTACCCCAGTAACCTGTCGTAGTAAAGCGGTTACTTCCCAGTATTCGATCGGCCTAAACCGTTCAATTTCCCGTTCCCGCTCCACGATTAAACGAACTGCCACACTCTGCACTCGACCAGCTGACAACCCGCGACGAATCTTACGCCATAGTAATGGCGACAGCTTGTAACCTACTAGCCGATCCAAAACTCTCCGTGCCTGTTGAGCATCCACTAGAGGCATGTTAAGACTACCTGGATGAGACAGAGCCTCTTTAATCGCCTTTTCAGTAATCTCGTGGAAAGTGATCCGCTGAAACTGTTTCGGCTTCTCGTGGCCCCGCCGAGATTTTTTATCCGCCCCGGGAGTAAGTAACGTAGCAATATGCCAAGCGATTGCCTCTCCCTCCCTATCTGGATCAGTCGCCAGCGTTATGGTTTCAGCTTGTTTGGCTATAGCCTGAAGCTCCTTGACTCGGTCGGCTTTTTTGGCTGGTACCACGTAAGTGAGAGCAAAATTCTTCTCTACCGCTATACCGAGCCTACTCTCAGGTAAATCTCGAACGTGACCCATTGACGCCTCAATTTGGTAATTTTGGCCAAGAAACCGCGACAGGGTTCGGGCTTTGGTTGGTGACTCGACAATAATAAGATGCATACGGGTTAATAGTGGAACCATTGTAAGCTATCTGTCAAGAGTAGCCGATTTAGCTTAGGGCGGCAATAATGTCTGCGACACTAGTAACGGGGGTAGCGCCTTGACTGATAAGGAAATTAGTGCCTTTGGAGACTTCAGAGTTTATAGGTCCGGGTACAACCAAGACCTCTTTCCCTTGCTCAAGAGCCATTCGGGCTGTGATAAGGCTGCCAGATTTCATTGCTGCTTCGGTGATTAAGACTGCCACCGCCACTCCAGAAATTAGCCGATTTCGAGCAGCAAACGTCCATTTATTTACTACCTGGCCTGGTGGTATTTCGGACATAATTACCCCCCCGGAAGTAATAATATCCGTTGCTAGCTGCTTATTGGTCTGGGGGTAGATACGATCAACGTCAGTTCCTAAAACAGCAATCGTCTTACCACCCAAGTCCAGAGTAGTCTGGTGGGCAACGGTATCCACACCTCTTGCCAACCCCGAAACAATTACAAATCCTCTGGCGACCAAGCCACTCGTAAGAGTAGTGGTAATTTCCCGACCGTAACTACTAATTTGCCTAGTGCCCACCACCCCGATAATCTGCCGCTCGTTGAAAAGTTGCTCGAGCGCCTCTTCGGTAAGCCTAGTCCTGACAAAAATCTGTTTGGGGGGATCAGGAATTAGGTGTAGTTGTGGTGGAAAAAACGTGGTCATTGAGTTCCAAATTTGGCTTCGAGAATACTTTTAACTATAGGTGCAGCCACATCAGACCCCTCACCGCCAGCTTCCACTAGCACTGTAATAACCACTTCTGGTTTATCAGCAGGAGCAAAAGCGGTGAGCCACGCATGGGTACGATTTTTCGGATCGCCAAATTCGGCTGTTCCGGTCTTACAAGCGACCGGTACTTTAAAGTTAAAGAGTGGATAGGCGGTACCACCAATAGAGCAAGCTGCCACCATACCACGCTTAACTATCCCTAGGGTTTGGTCAGTGATTCCGGTGGCTAGACAGTCTGAAACAGTAGAGTTTTTGTCGCCAGGTGGACCGAAGTGTTTTAACACTTGGGGGCGACATAATTTTCCCCCATTAGCAATGACACTAGTCCAGGCATTAACTTGCAGTGGGGTTGTTAGTAAATAACCCTGGCCGATAGCTAAGTGGTAAGTATCACCCAGGTACCAACTTTTGCTCATTTCTTTTTGCCAACTAAGAGACGGAAAAGTGCCACTACTCTCTCCAGGTAAGTCAATCCCCAACCTACCGTTACCGCCCAACTTCTTGGTCCAAATTTCCAAATTATCTCGCCCAATTAATTCTCCTGCCTTGTAAAAGTAAATGTCATTACTCTTTTGTAGCGCCCCTATGACGTTAAGCGTTCCTTGAGTACCTCCATCCTTCAAATATTTCCAATTGGGAAACTTGTACGGACCAATAATTAATACTCCCGTGTCCTCGACCTGGAAATCTTCAGAAATTGACCGACTTTCTAACCCAGCTGTTGCTGTCACTATTTTATATGTCGATCCTGGGGGGTAAGTCCCGCCCACTCCTCGGTCAAACAATGGTCTTTTTTGGTCGGTGAATATTGCCGTGACTCTAGCGCTTTGCTCAGCAGTAGAAAGCAATAAGTCGGTAAACACATTGGGGTTAAAAGAGGGACTAGAAAAAAGAGCTAATACTTCTCCATTTGCCGGATTAGTAACCACGACTGCCCCACTCTTATTAGCCATTGCCAAAGCCGCCACCCGCTGCAAATTCCAGTCCAGATTAAGGGTCAGATTTTGCCCAGGAATTGGCTCGGTAGTACCCAGGGTGCGAATCTCTTGGCCCAAAGCATCCACTTCAATGACACTTACCCCGTCTTTGCCGCGTAAGTAGTCTTGATAATATTCTTCGACCCCGGCTCGACCAATTCGATCGCCCAACTTATATCCGTGGGGAGTTTGTAGCTCCTTTGGGGTAACCTCTGAGACATAGCCGAGAATGTGGGCAGTCGCTTCAGCAAAAACATAGAATCTACTACTATCAAGCTCGAGCTGCTGACCCCTAGCTAATCCTCTTGCCTCTAAATCAATCGCCTGATCCTTAGAAATCACTTGAGCTTTACACGGAGAGCCGGATGGTTCAGTCGCGCAATCAACCAGTCGAAACGCCGGCAAATTATTAACCAGGGCCTGACCGTTACGGTCGAAAATTATTCCTCTGGGGGCGTGGAGAGTGACTTTTTTAGCCCGATTGTCATTAGAAAGCGCCCGGTAGTAGTGGCCCATTACGATTTGGGTCCAAAATAGACGGCCACATAAAACTAACACCGCCGCCAAAATAGAGACCTTTAGAATTAGAACTCTAAACTGTGGGGAAACATTATCATCATCACCGCCTTGGCCGAGTCGTCCCCGACCACGAAGCACTGAGGGCTTAGAACTAGCCAAAACTCCATCACCTAGTCCATCTGTAAGTTTCATGAGAGTAAAATTAAAAGTGCATTATTCCCTGGCGCAGTAATATAAAAACCAAGCTTTCAAGCAATAGGGTTATTACGATTACAATCTTGGTTTGGCTCTTAAACCTGGGCATTAAACCGAAGCAAGTTGCGCAATAAGACAGAAGTAGTACGGCGCTAAGTCCCAATGGCTGAAGCCACAGCAAATCCACACTAACCCCACTGATAAAGGCCAGTGCGTAGACTTTCTTCTGCTCCACCTGTCGCCAGATAGCCACGGCTAGAACTAGAGCGGGCCAAAAAAAAGCGTCAACCACTCCTAAACTAAAAACCGCCACCAAAGCTAAAAGATAGTAAAGCATACTAATTGATAGGTAAAAATACCGTTGTTAAGCGCCCATAATCAATCAGCGGTCGCACCTCGCCTCTGACAAATAAGTCGGTATCCTTGCTATTTTTGGAAACGACTTTCCCAATCACCAGCCCGGGGGCAAAGACACCATCTTCACCGCTGGTTAGCACCACGTCCCCCTCGAGCACTTCTTCATTTTGAGCTACCCGATCAAAAAAAATGCTACTGTTAAACTGCCCTACCGCCAGGCAGTGTGCCTGGCGAATCCGACAGGGAATTTTTGACCCCCCTCCGGTTGGCAGCTCGACAAAACTTACCTGCGGGGTAACCTTAATCACTCTGCCGACTAAATTATTTAAATAGGTAACACTTTGGCCTACTCTGATACTATCTTGACTGCCCTTAGCAATTATCAGTCCAGTACCCGCCCCGACCACTAAAGCAGAGGAAAAACGAGACTGAGCGACACTGACCTCGCCAAGTTGTTTCCGCAGTTCCAAATTCTCCCTTTCCAGGGCCCCCACTCGTTCAGCCGCAGCAGTAAGTTCAGCGTTACGCTCTTCCAGACTCCTGATTCGCACTTCCCCCGAACGCCAGAAGGCCACTACTAACAGGCTATCAGTTAGACCCCCCCGAAGAGCGTGTGCCCCCATTTGGATCGGTAGCGTCGCTACCGCAGTGAACGAGAAAAATGGAGCAGTCAAACGAGTCCAATCAAGAATTAGTAGCAAAAAGGCGGCTGCTAAAAACAGACTGAGAGAACGATAATCTAGGATTTTCATTATTTTAAGCCTCCCGTGACCCGCACTCGTGCTAACAATTTATCATCGGTCAACACTTTGCCAGTTCCTCGTACTACAGCCGTTAACGGCTGATCAGCCACCCAAACTGGCATCTTAGTCGCCTCAGACAAAGCTAAGTCTATGTGCCTTAGCAAGGCTCCACCGCCAGCAATCGCTATGCCCCGATTTAAAATATCAGACACTAGTTCGGGAGGTGTTAGTTCAATCAACTCTTTAATGGCTCCAAAGATTTGATTAATTATTGGCCCAAGTGCTTCGCGAATTTCGGTTTCGGAGATTTTTAGTGATTTTGGAAGTCCAGTGGCTAAGTCCCGTCCTCTGACAACCGAGTAACGTTCTTCTTCACCTTTTTGAGGATAAGCGCTACCAATAGCAATTTTAATTTGCTCAGCTGTGGGTTGGCCAATAAGCACTCCGTATTTAAGTCGCAAAAAACTAACAATTGCTTCATCCATCTTATCCCCTGCTACCCGAATCGACTTATTGACAACAATCCCACCGAGCGAAGTCACAGCAATTTCCGTTGTTCCCCCACCAATATCCACAATTATGCTCCCAGCCGAATCGTCAACTGGTAAACCAATCCCAATAGCTGCTGCCATTGGCTCCTCAATGAGATAAGCCCTCCTGGCTCCTGCCGAAAGGGCCGCCTCCTGAACCGCCCGCCTTTCCACCGGTGTTACTCCTGAGGGAATGCCAATGACCACTTTGGGCTTGGGAATTTTTGGAATCAGCCCGGGTGTTTGGTGCACTAGCTTAATATAGTGAGCCAACATCGCCGCAGTGGCATCAAAGTCAGAAATTACTCCGTCCCGCAAGGGGCGAATAACGGAAATCGTGGCTGGTGCCCGACCAGTCATCTTCTTGGCTTCGGTGCCGATGTCTATGAGTTGTTTGGTCTTTTTATGAATTGCTACCACACTGGGCTCGTTAATAATAATTCCCTTACCCTTAACCATGACGAGGGTGTTGGCGGTGCCCAAATCAATTCCCATGTCGTGTGAAATTAGCGAGAAGAGGTAATCAAGCATAGTCTTTTAGTTAGTTGTGTTTGCAGTATAGCAATGGCGTTGTTAGAATGAAATCCATCATGGAAAAACTAGCGCACCGTGTAATTGACTGGTCCTTCTGTTTGTTGTTTTTTCTTATTCCTCTAGTCTTTTTTTCCGGCTCTTTTGAGTTGTTTGAATACAACAAAATGATGGTCACATATGCTTTAACTACAGTCATCATTGCCGCCTGGCTAGTCAAAATTATCGCTTCAGGAGTAAACCTGGCTAAACCCTGGAAACTAGTACCACCAAACCCCTTTAATCTTCCCATCGCTTTATATTTGGTGGCTCATATTATTTCGACTGTGACCAGTATCGATCCCCATGTATCTATTTGGGGCTACTATAGCCGCTTCCACGAAGGACTGCTGGCAACAATTTGTTACGTCAGTCTGTTTTATGCGGCTATTACTAATTTAACTAAAACGAGTGTCCAAAAAATTATTGTTAGCTCTTTCGGAGCGGCAGCTATTGTGGCACTTTGGGGGATAGCCGAACATTTTGGCGCTTCGCCATCGTGTTTGTTTATTACTAAACAACTCAATAATAGTTGTTGGATCCAAGACGTAACCAATCGGGTGTTTGCCACTTTGGGCCAACCCAACTGGATGGCCGCCTATCTCGATATTATAATCCTCGTTCTCATTGGTTATAGTCTCGATCTAAAAAAATCAGGAGCCACTACTAGGAAATTTATAGTCCTGCTTTTTCTCGCTTTCATCGCCCTCTTATTTACTAAATCGCGCTCAGGACTAGTCGGACTAGCTACTGGAGGACTAGTCTTTATCGGTACCTACGGTTTTTCCCGAGCGCTTGTCCCCCTCATTTCTGCTCTGATCATTGGGACCGCAATTTTTGGTCTACCCCTTCCTCACCTGGATAAATTTTCCCTATCTACTCTAGTTAATAGCCAAACGGCAGGTTCTAAAAAATCGGTCGATACCACTACCCCGGACTTCTTTATTAGCGAATCAGGTGACATCCGCAAAATCGTCTGGGAAGGAGCGGTCCGTGTCTGGCAACGCTACCCACTCTTTGGTTCTGGTGTAGAAACATTTGCTTATAGCTATTATCTCGACCGGCCGGTTGAACACAATTTAGTTTCAGAATGGGACTTTCTCTACAATAAAGCACACAATGAATTTCTTAATATTTTAGCCACTACTGGAACGGTAGGAATGCTCGCCTTTCTCTACTTAATCATAAGTTATTGTTTTTGGGTGATAAAATCACTGCTAGTGTCCAAATCCCCCCCCAGCACAGTGATCTTGGGACTTTTTGCTGCCTATATCTCGCTGCTGGTAACTAATTTTTTTGGGTTTTCGGTAGTAATTATTGGTCTGTTCTTTTTTCTGATTCCCGCCTTTAGCTGGGTATTAAACGACACTCAAAACCACGAAATTAGCCAGGCCAATAAAGGACTAACTACTAGTCGCCTGTTAGCAATCGGCCTAACTATAACTATCGCCGCAGTGATACTTTCTCGGCTCTATGGCATGTGGCAGGCCGATAAAAACTACGCTTATGGCCGCAACCTTAATGGTATTAATGACTACGTCTCTGGCTACCCCTACCTACTAAGTGCCGTTTCGGCCAATCCTAATGAGCCCACTTTCAGAGACGAACTTTCTTATAGCGAAGCGGTTTTGGCCTCGCTAATATTTCGCACTGTTTCTCAGTCTGAAGCTACTCCAGCCGCTAATTTTTCCATGGAGACGGTCTTACCCAGAGTTAACCTCTCTGGCAACCAGTTAGTAGCAGCTGCCATTTCTGACTCAAACACTGTCGTACAATACTCGCCAAATTCGATGCCTTTTTGGAAAACTAGGACCAAGCTATTTTATCAACTGGCTACCATCGACCCCAAATACCTAAAGGAGGCCTTAGTCGCTATCCAGACGGCTGCCAAGCTAGCTCCCAGTGACGCCAAGGTGCACTACAATCTGGCAATTGTCTTAAGTCAACTCGGTCAAATCCCGGATGCTATCACCGTCTTAGAGCAGACTATCAAAATGAAGCCCAATTACCGCGAAGCTCGTTTTCAACTCGGGCTGAGTTACGAGCTCGTGGGCCAAAGAACTAAGGCCAGAGCGCAGATGGAAGAAATCCTCAAACGCGACACTAAAGATAGCGAAGCCCAAAAGTGGCTAAACGACCACCCCGCTAACTAAGTTGTCCGGTCAACCATGTAGTGAGCAATACCCTCGATGTAATCAATGGCCAAGGGATTTAGGCCCTTAATCTTTCGCAATTGGTAAGCGCTTTTTGCTGCTAAAATGGCAAAATCTCTAGCCCGTTGACACGAATAATCGTACGAGCCCGAAGCAATTATTGCCCGCTTTAGAGCCGCTATTTGGGCCTTGGTGGCGACGCGCCTACCCCAAACCGGTTTCAGTGTCGCCTTTTGAGACTTTGTCCCTCGCTGAAGTAACGTATGAATAAGGAGGGTACACTTCCCCTGGAGCAAATCTGAGTCCGCCGATTTTCCGGTTTTTTCAGGAGTCCCAAAAACTCCCAAAAGATCATCCTGGAGCTGAAAAGCGACCCCACCAGCCATGGCGTATTCACTAAGGAGCTTTAAAACCACTGGGTCCGAGATACCTCCTAGGTAAGCCCCAATCAACAGCGGATTCTCATATGTATAGATGGCGCTTTTAGCCTTGTGCAAAGTAATTACGTCGTCCTCACTCCACTGCCCTAGCGATTCTAAAATTAAATCGTAAGCTTGCCCGTAAGCTGTATTGACAATGCCTCGAAGCATTTTTTGCAAGGCTTTAGCATTGCCACATCTACTTAAAAGCTCGTACCCAAGCGCTGAAAGAGCGTCTCCAGCACAAACCGTGATGCCGGCGGCAGTATGCTCACTAACTTTAGCCTTGCTTTCGTAGTATTTGTGAGTAGTCGGCCCGCCTCGCCGCACGGCGTCTCCATCCATAAAATCGTCATGCATCAGCAGTCCGGTATGGACTATCTCTACAGCCATCGCGGCATTCCAGACCTCACTTGTAAACTCCTTACCACTTAGGGCAAAACCGTAATTGACCAAAGAACCCCGTAGTCTCTTGGCTGGTCTTAAATTGTGCTCCTTGGAGTGGGTCAGCAGCTCGGCCACCATGACTTTCTGGCGCTCGTTAAAACCAAAGTGCAGTGACAGCTCGGAGTTAAAATATGCCGCCAGCTTGGCATCAATAACTGGCACATAGTCACTTAAAGTTTGCTTGGCTCTGAGTCCTAAATTCATACGCGCCACGCCCAATCGATAAAAAAAGCACCATAAGGTAGTGCTTCTGTCACTTTAGCATTGTCGAGAGTAAAAAAATAGCCACCACTCTTGCTATAATTCTCTTATGTATCCGATTGTTGTCGCCCCCAATAGTGTTTTAAGTACCAAAACTGAGGAGGTTTCCTTCTTTGGCGCCAAACTGGAAAAGATAGTTTCAGCGATGACTGAAACTCTATTGGCCCAAAAAGACCCTGAAGGTGTAGGACTCGCCGCCAATCAAGTCGGACTATCCCTAAAGCTGTTTCTAGCTCGCTTTGATACCAAAAAGAGCTCTCCCATCCACGTGTTCATCAACCCCACCATAGTGAACCACAGCGAACAGTTACAGCCCAGTGAAACCGATAAGCACGCCTCTCTGGAAGGCTGCCTCTCGATCCCCAAATTCTACGGACTGGTTAAACGGTACGCTACCATTACGCTTGAATACCAAATTCCGAAGGATCGTAATTATGACCAACTAGTCACTAAAGTAGACACTTTTACCGGCTTTGCGGCGGTGGTTCTTCAACACGAACTGGACCACTTGGCCGGACACCTGTTTGTTGAGCGGATCCTGGAACAGAAAGGGCGCCTGTATAAAATCACCGGTCGTGATAAGCGGGGTAAAGAGGTCTGGGAAGAAGTTGAGCTCGGTTGAAATTACTGTCTATCTTATAGTAAGATAGCGGGCATGGTTGGCAGTTATCATGTCATTGATCTTAGGGAATCAACCCAGTTCACTTTCAATACCCTGCCCCATTTAGGACTCGGCTGGCTGGCTAAATACTACCGAATCATTAACGCTACTTGCCAGCATTTTGAGGGCATTTTTTGCTCTATGCTGGGAGACGGCACTGGGGTAATGTACCAGCACAAGGATCACGCTTCGGCGGCTGTCTTGTCTTGTGCTACGATCCTTGAGTCCTTGAAAAAAATCAATTTTCCTCTCCGCGGCAACGCCGGAGTCGATAGTGGCACTGTGGACTTACATTACTTGCAAACAAACCACACCACCTTCCTTTGCCCCTACGGAGCCACTATCATCACCGCTTTTCGCACTGAGGGTATCGCGCCGTCTCTTGGTCATGAAGTCTTAATTACCGATGCTACTTATCAGCAACTCCCCCAGTGTCTAACGACACCTTTTTGTTTTGCTGGAGCTCAGGAATTAAAGGGAATTAAGACTAAAATCAAAATGTGGGGGAGCCCCGCGTGTGATATCCTAAAGCAAGCAGAAACCAAGCTACCATTAGCCAACTCAGTTTTGTTTGAATGAAAAAACTACGTGTCGTTTTTTTTGGTACCTCTTCCTACTCTCTGCCGGTGGTCGCGGCACTGGCACAGCACTGTGAATTACTCTTAATCGTTACCCGGCCTGACAAACCGGAGGGAAGAAAAGCGATTATGACTGCTTCAGCGACCAAAAGATGGGCTATTGAACACAATATTGACACATTAACTCCGGAGACTCTTAAGAAAGAGACTCCACCCAGAAGAAAGCTCGAGGACAAGTTAAAAAAACTGAAAGTTGATTTAGCCATTGTAGCCGACTACGGCTTGATTATTCCCGAAGGGATTTTTTCCTTGCCGCGACTGGGAACAATCAATATTCACTTTTCGAGACTACCAACTTGGCGTGGTCCCTCCCCGGTACAGTTTACTCTACTCTCAGGAGAAACTGACGCCTGGATAACTATTTTTAAGCTGGATAACCATGCCGATATTCCTATCAAGATGGACTCCGGACCAATTATCTGGCAAAAAAGTTACCCAATTCTGCCAGACGATACTACTGGTCAGCTCTATACTAGATTGTTTGAACACATAGCCGCTGAGTTGCCAACTATCTTGAGTACGCCGTTTTCTTTAACTCCCCAAGACCACACCAAGGCAACCTATTGCCGCTTTCTTACTCGAGAGGACGGATTTGTCCCTTACGACCAAATTGCAAAGAGCGAAAACTATAATCGCTTTCGGGCTATGACACCCTGGCCAGGACTATGGACTCTGACCCCCGAAGGCAAACGCCTAAAGATTCTTGGCTGTCACTCACAGGGTGAAAAACTTATTCTGGACGAAATCCAGTACGAAGGAAAAAAACCTCAACGCCCCAAAGTCTGAGCTAGAGCTATCCCCCCAGCGCAGCAAAGCCCACACATCACTGTCGCACTGGTAACTATCAACCACCCCATAACAACTGTTGCTCGGGGCACATTGACAGAATATGGGTCATCCTTATCAGCTAGCCAAAAATTCCGAAAGGCATTCCTAAAAAATGTTACCGAGGATTTCTCTAACATTAAACGGAAGCGGTGGCAGTGACCGGCTTTTTTAACAATAATTCCCGGGGCACCTTGTACTGAGCGAGGCACGATGCACAAGCTCGGACACTTTTGACTACTCCGTGAACCAAAATCTTTCCCTTATGTAAATTGGGGAGAAAAATTTTGGGGTTTTTAGACGCCCGCTTTTCCCATTGGCCGGTGTGTGAATGGCGGATCAAATGACCATACTGGACACCTTTTCCGCAAACCTGGCATACTGTCATATGTGGTAGAATCTTACCATGCTCGATCCGCTTCTGGCAACACTCATTGTCCAAGTGGCCTCATTTGCCATTTTAGTCTATTCAGTAATCCTTCATGAAATTGCCCACGGGTTTATCGCTGACAAGCTGGGTGACCCCACCGCCAGACTGGCCGGGCGCCTGACTCTAAATCCCAGATCCCATGTCGACCCCTGGATGACTATTCTTTTACCCCTGGTGCTGTTTTTAACTAACACTGGCGTTATCTTTGGAGCTGCCAAACCCGTTCCCATTGACCCTTTTAATTTCCGCTATCCCAAGAAAGACACCGCCCTTACGGCCCTAGGCGGCCCAGTGACGAACCTGTTACTGGCGATAGTTTTTGCAGTTTTCTTGCGTTTCGTTACTATGCTACTACCCAGTGGTGACTACGTGACCCTGGTGCAAGATATTTTCCTTCAAGCCATAGTTCTCAACGTTGGCTTGGCAGTATTTAATTTGATCCCCGTCCCCCCCCTTGACGGCTTCAAAGTCTTAGCCGGAATATTAACCGATGACATCGCCGAACAAATGTACCGTCTAGAACGGTTTGGATTCATGATCATTTTTGCGCTGCTTTTGTTATTTCCCAACGTCATCTTTGGCATCACTTCCCCTATAGTTAGAACATTAATTAGTCTATTACTCTTTTAAAACTCCCCCCTTGTGTTTTGGGTGTACAATATATGTAGGTTCCCTGAAGGATGAGATGGAGTAAAGGATGTTCCTCATCAACGTTTTGTCGGAAGGGAGTCCCCGATTATCGGGGAAAGACACTGGCTCAGACCATGCGTTCGCGCTAAAGTTTGACACAGTCTCACCCATTTTCTTTCGAGGAAACAACTTTACTACTGTCTATCCACCCAGGGGACTTTTGCTACCCAAAACCCTTCCCTTCCTTTTTCCTCCCCGTACTCAGTATAATTACCCAACGAGCCGCCTTAGCTCAGTGGTAGAGCACCTGTTTTGTAAACAGGTGGTCCTCGGTCCAATCCCGAGAGGCGGCTCCAGTAAGGAAGTGTCCTAGCTTATAAATAAAAACTCATGCTAGAAATCTATCTCGCTCGCCACGGCCAAGACCTTGATAATGCCGTGGGTATTTTAAATGGACAGAGAGATCAACCGCTCAGCAAAATCGGTCTTGTCCAGGCTCAAAGTCTGGCTGATGAAATTGCACGGCTTAACTTACCACTGGATCAGATTTACACCTCTCCCCTGAAAAGAGCTTATAGGACGGCTCAAATTGTGGCTACCACCCTAAAAATGCCCGAGCCGACCATTATTGAGAACTTAAAAGAGCGAACATTTGGCATACACGATGGGATGTTACAAAAGGACATTCCCACAGTATTTGGAGACAATCTTATTAAAACAGAGCACACCAATTATATTTTAGAACCCAAAGGCGGTGAGACGTTTCCTACTCTGATAGAAAGGGCCAGAAAGGTCCTCGGCGAGATATGGAAGCGGCATCCCAAAGGAAAGGTGTTAGTAGTAGCCCACGGCGATATTGGTAAGATGATGTACGCTAGCTATTACAATTTGGACTGGCAGGAGGTACTGACCCTGTTTCATTTTGGCAACTCTGATCTAGTCCTTCTTTCAAAAAACACTGATCCCAAAAATGCTCACGTCTTTCGGGCTAAACAAGTCAATCACAACTAAAGTATGACTCACACTTTCGACTCTTGGACACAACGCTTAATGGACACTGGCCCAGTCATTGATGGGTGGCAAAGAAAGCAAGTAGGCCCCAAGAACGACGGCCCTTACCGCACCGGTTACCAAAATCTCCCGATTCACGAAACTAACGAACCACTGGTTCCTTTGGGCTATTATGGTGTCTCTTTTGCCGAATACTACCTTGATAAGGTTTATGACTATTTGTTGGATGGAAACAATGTTTTTCTTCCCTTAGTGGAACAGAGGATTATTTGGCCCTTTGTGTGGGTACGCCAGTCAATCGCGACCAAGCTAGTAAGGGCAGACGCTCTCCTGCGATCTCATGGTCTTTTTCTCAAGGTGGTAAGCGGCTGGAGAAGCCCGATTGTCCAGGAGTTAGCCAAAGATGAGGCTACCAAAAAATTAGGGATAGACGCTGCCAAACGCTTATTTGCTGCCACCCGGGTTAGCAAAGCACAAGTAATCAGCCCTCACGCCACGGGGGCCGCGCTTGATATTCAGCTTTACTCTCTGGAGACATTTAAAAACCTCTCTGCCTCAGATAAAAACGATGAATTTGGATTTTACAATTTAGAAATAAAGCCGGATTTAACCAAAGAAAATGAAATGAAAAAGAAAATTCGTCGAATCTTGTATCATGTCCTATGTACACCTGATATTTGTTTTACACAAACCGAAACTTTTACTATCCATCCTGGAGAATTTTGGCACTTTGGCTACGGCGATCCCCTGTCCTCATATTTAATGAAACAGCCATTTGCCAAATATGGGGCTACTGAACCACCAAAAAATTATCGTATCACTTCGTTTTCTTAATTCTTCATTTACGGCCAAACTTCGGCTATAATTTACTGGCTGCTGAGGTACCAGAGTGGACAAATGGGCCAGACTGTAAATCTGGTGCTGGAAACGGCTACGAAGGTTCGAATCCTTCCCTCAGCACCAAATGCAATTAGGCGCGTCTTTTAGTCATCGGCATCTACAATCATTAGGCTATGACCCCCTAACCGCTCTTAAAGAGTTGGCTAGTTTGGGACTAAAATGGATTCGCTTAGGCTGTTACTGGGACGAAATTGAGAAAGAGCCGGGTAAATTTACTTTCCAAGCCCTCGACCCACTCATTAAATTTTGTACCAAGGAAAAAATTAACCTGGTCTTAACAGTGGGAATCAAAGCTCCTCGCTATCCGGAATACTACCTGCCCAAATGGCTGGCTCAGCAAGTCCACTTTAGACGGCTCTCTACTATCGACGTCACAAACAAGGTTTTACTGTCTGCCACTTCTAATTTTATTAAAAACACCATTGAGCATTTTCAGGGCCACCCTACTATTAAAGTCTGGCAGGTAGAAAACGAGCCTTTAGACTGGTCGGGAGAAAAATGGTGGAAAATTACCCCCGCATTTCTAAAAAAGGAAGTTATTCTAGTCAAAAAACTTGACCCAACGAGAAAGATTCTTATCAACTTATGGGGCAACGAACTAAGCAAACGCGAGCTCTATAAAGAAGCGCTTAAACTGGCCGATATTATTGGGTTTGATTTCTATTTGCGCCACCCTATGTTTTTCTTTTTTAATTTTTTTAATCGCTATATTGGCCCACTAGATAAAGCGGCCAAAATTAAAGAAATACTTTGTGAAGTTACAGGTCTTGGTAAAGAGATTTGGATTACTGAACTGCAAGCCGAGCCCTGGGAAGTAGCCGAACTTCATACTAAAAAGGATAATCCCCCGAGTTTTTTGCCGAAACATTTTGCTGGCAATTTGGATTATGGTAAATCTCTCGACCCTTCAGTCATTTTCCTGTGGGGTTTTGAGTGGTGGTATGACCGCAAACAAAAAGGTGACCTACGTTATTGGCAAGAAGCCCAAAAAGCCATCAATTCGTTATAGAAACTTCAACTTAGTTAATCAGCTCGCGAGCCAGTTTCAATCCTTGCTTGACATAAAACTCATCATAAGAAAAAACGCCATCTGCATTTAACTTTTTGGCAATTGCCACTACTGAGCAATCGACTAAGGTGTTTTTCTTGCTACCCGCTGGGTTAAAAAGACTCGCTGCTTCTCTTAAAACTTCTGGATCAATGGTAGCTATATCAATAATGTCGTTTTTGACTAAATCAACAAGCCTCGCATTAACTACCGGAGTAGGTAAAACCCGCTGAAAAAGTGAGACAATCTCAAAAATAACTGACGTTGGGTAAACAATTTGAAAATTAGAGGCAATCAGCTTTTGAAAAGTCTCGGTGGCTTGAACATTTAACTCATCGTTAGGATTGTAAATAGCAAATATAGCATCTGAGTCAGTAATAACAATCTTAGTCATACTTTACTAGGAATAGAGAATTTCGTCTGCCCGCTGGCGCAAATCAGAAGGTAATTTCTTTAACTCGTCATGGTTGTCACGAGCCAACTTAAGCATCTCTAAGGCTACGTAACTAGCTTTAGATCGCTGGAGTAGCTTTAAATCCTCGAGGCTTACAATCGCCGCCTGAGGCTCCTTATTGGTTGTCAAAATAACCACCTTTTTTGTGATTTTGACTCCATCGATAATGGATTTATAGGCTTTTTGTAGGTCTCTGGCGGGAACAAAATTACTGGTTAACATTGGTCAATGATATCACACTTTTATTTCACATGTCAATGTCAACTATCCAAATTCTAGTCCGCCACCAGTGGTGAGGCTAGGGAGATATCAAACTCAAAGTCTCGCTCACTTTGGGGCTGGGTAATAATCTTTCTAAAAACCAAAAAGTACATCTTTTGAAGCTGCAGCAAGTTAGTAAGGGGGATATCCGACTTCATCCGCTCAAAAGCCCTCTGTTCGCTTAAGTTAAAGCGCCACAGATTCCCTAATGATCCGCCTTGATTTTGAGCTTGTCTTGGAATGTAAAATGTCCCATGTCCATAATTGTTACCCTGAAAACTAGGCACTCCCCCACCATTAGCTCCGAGTAAGAAATCGAGTTCGACCTCTCTATCTGCCCCCCAACTGGGGGTAACTCCACTTTGGGTTTTATAATCAGCCGCTAGCTCTGTATAAAATTGGTGCTTATCTTCAGTGCTGCCATAGTGCCGCAGCAAATCATAATAGCTGGCCAGTAGCCGGCTGGTAATTAGTCCGGCATAAGCTACTTCCCGCCTCTCTTCCCTGCCTATAGCGGTGACACTGGGATCGCTAGCCCGACTCAGGGTCTGAGTAGCAAACTGGTAAGCCAGTCTCCAGCCGTCATAGCCATCGGGTGACAAACGAGAGAGATACACATGATCTACTCTCTTATTCACTGTCGGAGGGTTAAGCAGTAAAAACTGCTCCACATTAAAGAAGCTGACAAAGAGAATAAATACGCCAATGAGGGAAACTTCTATAGTTACCCACTTAATCCCTCCAACGCTACTCCACAGCCGTCTCGCTAATAGAGTTGTCCCTAAGAGAAGCACCAGGATGAGAAAGATACCGCCATACACTCGGACGATACTGAGTCCGTGGTAGTCTTGATACAAAAGAACCCGGCGCAAAATTGAAAAGACAAAAAGAATAAACTCGGCAAACACCACTGCGTGGGCAACGCTAAGAAGTCTACTCTTCCCGCCGGCACTGCGAAGTGCCACAAGTCCGACACAAAGTAGGCCATATAACAGGCCGGCAGCGAGGACAAACTCCCCAAACCCTTTGCGCACATATTCCGAGTAGGTCGAGACACCAATTTCTGATAAATGTAGCTCTGTGGGCACACTCACAAACAGATAGGGCCAAGACAGGATGAGATAGGTGGCAAAAAGTAGTGCAACTAGAACCGTGACTACTCCCACTTCTGACCCAAAGGAAAACGACAATACTTTTTTTTCGGTTTCCTCAGGTGAAAACTTAGGAGCAGCGGCATAGGCAAGAGGCAAGGAAAGAGCAAAGACTACAAAGCTAAAGATGAGACGAAATGATTCCTTGGAGAAGTTCTCCGGTAAATTGACATGGGTGACAAAGCTCTTAAATACGGGATCGGCTGATAATAATGGAATAAAGACAGATACCACAATAATCCCTACTATCCCGCCAATTACTAAGGATTTAATCCGAAGCAGCGAAACGGTTTCTCTTTTAACGGGAATCAGCTCACCAATTTTGCCATTTAAGCTGCGGGACACAACAAAGAGGAGTCCTAAGGTATACGCACCCAGCGCCAAAAGCGGCGTGGCGATCATAGCTACAATTGAGTGCCATACCTTCTTAGTAGCTAAGCTATAAAAGAAAAAGAAAAGAAGCAGACTGAAACCGCCAAGAAATGCGAGCACCTGAGCAAGCGGGAAAGTTCTTAAGACAATGGCAGTGCCAAGTAACAGTAGCCCACAAACAAAAACAACCACAGCTTTTTTAACAAACAACCTGACATTTTCCAGTCGTAAGAGAAGGAGAAAAACAAAGGAGCCAAGTAAAAAAAGGGCTGCTGCTAAACTTCCTAGCTGCTGAAAGAGAAAAAGATTAAGAAAAAGAGTAAAGCCAAAAAGAGCGCCAACTCGGCGAAGTATTATTTTAGCGGAGGGCAGCAAATGTGTGCCTTCGTCTAGATTCTGCATTACGTCCAATAATTGTAGCAGATCAATGCAAGTTTTGACCACTTTCAATGATACTATTGTAAAGTGAGAAACAAATTACCTTTTTTCATTCTAGCCTCTATTGGACTAGTCCTCTATTTGCCCTCCCTGTTTGGCCCCTTCCTCTGGGATGACGAAGATTTTGTTTATGCCAATCAGTACGTAAAAGAGTTTAGGATTGATAAATTTTTTACCGACTCGCAAACCGCTGGCAGGGGCAAATTGAGTAATTATTATCGCCCTTTACCGCAGATTGTCTACGCGACTACTCACTCACTATTTGGTCCTAAGCCGCCATTTTTCCACGCCGTTAACATTCTTGTCCATATTGGCGCAGCTAGCGCCATCTTTATTTTTTTGCGCTTAATGCTAACCGGTAAAGCTCCACCGGGAATTTCCCTACTAGTAGCACTGATTTTTTTAATCCACCCGGTCCAAACCGAGGCCGTTTCCTATATTTCTGGGCTATCTGATCCCTTGTACGTACTTTTTGGCACCCTAGCTCTGATCACTTTTTCTTTGCGAAATAAAAGACACAATATGCTCATCCTTAGTTTGGGTTTTTTTGTTTTGTCTCTACTTTCCAAAGAAACCGCTTTAGTATTTCTGCCATTAACCCTACTTTTAGAATGGACTATTAGCCATAAGATCCGGCACAGTCTTTATTTCGCCTTGCCGGCCGGACTGTACCTCCTTTACCACTTCACCGCTATTAATAACTTGGATATTGCCGCCGCCTGGGGGCAGACTGCCTACACCCAATCGGTTACTACCCGCTTTTTAACTTTTATCAGTAACTGGTATAGCTATCTTTTGCTCCTCGTCTTTCCTTGGCACCTATTTATGGAGCGAGACTACAGTGTCGCTATCCAAACTAACTGGTTGTCTATCCAGAGCCTGGGGTTTCTCCTCATAAACGGCGCTTTAATTTACTGGCTTAGCAGCAAGCGGGACGCACAATTATGGTTTTGTTATCTAGCTTTTTATATAAGTTTTATTCCTTATACTGGCATAGTTCTTATTAACGGTCTGTTCTACGAGCACTTTTTGTACTTGCCCCTAGTCTTTTTCTTTGCGTTTTGGCTACTAGTATTCAAAGACCATCTCCGACCAGTATTACCGTTACTGGCGGTGGGGCTATTCCTTCTGGCCACCCGCAACATCATTAGACAATTCGACTGGAATGATGAAGTGAGGTTTTACACTCAGACACTCCACTACGCTCCAAAAAGCATTCGCATTCGCAACGGCCTGGGCATGGCCTATGCCAAGTGGGGAAACTACGAAAAAAGCCTGCAAATCTACGCCGAGGCAATAAAACTCTCCCCCCAAACCCCTAATCTTTACCATAATAGTGCCAATGTCTACTTGGCCACGGGAGAGGTAGATAAAGCTGAGGAATTTTTCCGCCGAGCTCTAACTGTTGACCCCAATTTCTTCTTTTCCTGGCAAGCCCTAGCCTCACTCTACGAACAAACTGGGCAAAAAGAAAAACTTGATCTTCTACTTCGGGAGTACCAGAAGGGGCCACTCAATTAGCTAAAGTTCCTTCCAAGAATACGACCCATCGGCAACTCGGCGACAAATACTTACGCTATCGTCCTCTCCAGAAGCGCCAGAAGTAAACCACATGGTTCCCCTGACCGACTCGGAGCAGTTAGGCTTAGCCACAAATTGACCTGGGTTGAGTCGTAACCCGCCATTAATTTCCAACTTTTGGGTGGCATTATCGGTACCAATCCCTAGGTTACCCGCATAGTTGAAGTTAGCTCGTTTGCCATAGCCTGTCCAAAATTCGATACTACCATTACTGTTTGAACTACTGATTCGTACCGGCCCAGTACCAGAATCAATAACAAACTTGCCAGCCACATCGGGATTATTGTAATTCGATGAATAGGCTGAGATATAACCGTTACCATTAGCTGAGGTAACAAAAATTTGGGAAACTCCAAGCCAACTCGCATCATTTTCTACCCGCAAGCCAGTTTCCCCACTAGTGGAGTATTTAACATGCAGTGGAGTCAAGGGAACGCCCCCGACCCCCACCCTCCCGGCCTGATAATAAAGATCGTTGCCACTTACTTGCCACTGGCCATTACCAGTACCAGGGTTGGGGGTTAGCCAAGATAGGATGCCGGCTCCATTGTTAGTTAGCACTGTCCCCGCACCACCCTGAGTAGTCGGCCAACTGTAGGAAACGCCAGTGATCTTAGCTAGATTACCGGTAGTCAGATTGACACCAAAAAGATTGCCCACGGAAAAATCTGTCCACGGGGACTTCGTACCCACGCCAACATTGCCCTTATTATTAACAAAAAGCCCTACGGAATTGGTGGGAGCTAGTTGAACAGCTCCAGTTGTGGGTCCACCTAACAAAAGAGTCTTCATACCGACAGTACTTAGTGTGGGATCCTTAAAAATAGTCAGTTTGCCAGCAATACTGGCAACTAGCGGTGGAAACGGAAGAGCCTCATTAGCCGGAGCGGCTAGAACTGGCGAAGCAAGAGTGAAAAAGAAAATGTACCAGATTAGACTAACTAAAAACAACCTCTTCATACCAGCACTTTAACGGGGATGTTAATCCTCGTCAATAGTTAAAACTATGTCAAGTTACCAACACCACCAAAGAAAACAACTCTTAAGTTTTGAGGCGCCTTTGGTAACCTTCGACTCCTTAGGTGGCTGGACCAGCGAAACATCCTTGACGTTAGTTTTGGACTCCTGTTCAGATTTTAAAAGTCCGTTATCTTGTGAATTGGCACCTAAAACCGAGGTTCCCCCTCTCAGTGCTGGATAGACGACTGCAAAGAGCGACAATTCCCGAGTGGAGGTAGCAATGGTTTGATTATTTCTATTAACAACCCACGGTCCAGGAAGTTGCCGCCAACGCCCTAGCTTCTTATCATAGTAAGCTATCCGCAACGATTCTGGCAAACGCCCTAGCAATTTTTCCGAATCGAAACTAAGAACTATTGTATACGGATTATCGGTACGCAAAACCGGGTAACCGTTGAAGGCAGACACGGCCGAGAAATCATAAATTCTCGAATAGATATTTAGGCCCTGGGCCCAAGGGAACGGAACCGCAGCGGTTGTTAGCATCTCTGGTGATTTTTCCACTGGTTTAATGTATAAATCAATACTCGTAGCTTGAGAAGGAATAATCCCCCCGATACCTGGATTACTAACTGACCCGGTTAATGATAAAACCCCACCCTCTCCAATACTGCCCACCCTGTTGGGCCCCACACTGATTGGCTGGGCATAACCAGAGATTAGATTGGGATTAGAAGTTGAACCAGCAGGAGGTGGAACAATCGTAAAAGCAAACGAGGCATAATTACTGGAGGCAGTATATGAAGTGTTGCCATCATAGGCCCTAATGTAGGCGGTGTGTGTGCTAAGCGACAGCTCAGAACTAACCTGACAAGAGTAGTTACTATTACCAATCAGTGTACAAGTCTGCCAGTCAGATGTGCTATCAATGCTAAACTGAACACCAGATAAACTGGTGGTTGCAAGTGAAGACACCGTAATGTTTCCTGACATACCCGGAGTGCGGTCATCATGCTGACTGAAACTGTTAGCGCTCGGAGTGTGAGGAAAATTGTAGATAACATACACTGAGCCCGAAGAGGTTATATTATTAAGATTAGCGTTAGCAGCTGGCACTATCAGATCGTTCTTACCATCCGCATTGAAATCGGCGAGCACCAAACGGGAGTCACCCAATTGGTCTCCTGCCGTGGACCCATCTAAACGATAAACAAACTTGGTGACATCTGCTAGGTCAACAGTATTACCAGTTCCTGAATAGTTTTCCAATAAGGTGTTATTAACAGCATATACAGATCCCGAACTAGAGCGGGAATTATAGTCACTTAGCCGGCTACCTATTACCAAATCGCTAGGCCCATTATTATCTATATTACCCGCGACAATAACCCCCTCTCCTACAAGATCATTAGCTACCGCCCCATCAATCCGAACATTGAATTTAGCCGTATTTGCTAAATCCGCAGTGTTACCAGTTCCTGAATACGTACCCAATAAACTGTTGTAAATTACATAAAGTGAGCCAGAATTAGTGCGTGAATTATAGTCAGTAGCGCTAGTGCCCACGATAATGTCCAGTTTATTATCATTGTCCACATCCGCAAGCGCTCCCATACGCCCCCCTAGACCATCAAATGAAGTGCTACCAGCTACAGGACCATCAAATCGAACATTGTAAGTAGCAGAGCTTAAGTTTAGACTATTAGCTGTACCCGTATAATCATCCAAAATGGTGTTATAGATCACATACACTGATCCGGATCCACTACGGGAATTTCTATCAGCCTGAGAAGCAGCAACTACTAAATCGTTTTTACCATCGTTATCTAAATCCCCTACAGTTAGGTTACCCTTACCCAACTCATCGCCAATGCCCTCGGCAAAGAAACGTAAATTAAAGTTTGAGGTGAAAGCCATATTGACGTTATTTCCCGTTCCAGAATAATCATCAATAAGCGTGTTATAAATAACAACCACTGCTCCATAGCTGGAGCCAGAACTAGTTTTGGCTGGCGCACCATAGATAAGATCCTTCTTATTGTCGTTGTCCAAGTCAGCCAATGCTAACCCACTGTAATTTAACAAACACGAGCTACATTCTTGATAAGCAATATTAAAACTACTACTACTTGCTAAATCTACCGTATTGCCAGTCCCAGTATAACTGGCTATTAAACTGCCATAGACAAGGTAAATTTTTGGCGCGGAAGAAAATGACATGAATGCTAGGTCGTCTTTTCCATCACCGTCCACATCCCCAGCTGCTACCGCAAATCCGAGGTTAGCTGAAGCTTCCGCACCGTCGTAGCGAACATTATAAGAGCTGGGACTACTTAAATCCCAGGTGCTACCTAAACTGGAATTATCATCCAAAAGTGTGTTATAGATTATGTAGATAGAGCCCGAATCGGCACGTGAGTTATAGTCGGTAGACGGAGACCCAATAACCAAGTCCGTTTTACCATCACCATCAAAATCCCCACTAGCAAGAGTACGCCCAACAACCCCATCGCTTACCGCCCCATCATAGCGAATATTGTAATTACTGCTTGTTGCCAAATCTATAGTTACACCCTGGGCTGATACGCTGGTGGCAATACTAGCATTGACAAGAAAAAAAACTACGAGGAATATCGGGAAGATAATCAACTGCAGTAAGATACTTTGACTCTTTTGCATGTTATCAATATACCAAAAAATAGGTAGCTACTTCGCAAGAAGAGATTGGTAAAAATTAAGCATGTCAGCTACCGCCTTGTCCCAGCTAGGGACCAAATTGTGATCAGCCTGTGGATAAACTTTATAAGTGAGTGCCGACAGGGTCGCTTCTTTTTTAACTGCGGCAGTAAACTCATCCGACCAACACCTAGGAACTAACTCATCAATTTCTCCTTGTTGTAGTAAGATTGGCGCTTTAATCCAGGAAAGATAGTTAGTGACAGTAAATTCCTCTACGTTGTAGTTATCCTCAAACTGAGCTAAGACTCGTCTCAGGGCTTTCCCATGATCGTCAAAATCGTCAGTATAGAAAAGTATGCTGTAAGGAAAGGGTTTAGTCACCGGATTCCACAGTACCGTAGGAATATCACGGCCGGTAATCGCAAGAGCCGCTAGGCTGATATGTCCCCCATTGGAATGGCCCCACATCCCCAAGCGACAACCTTTTTGACACAGTTTATCAGCCCCCGACAGTAAACTTAAAACAGTCGTATAAGTTTGAAATCTCTCCTCAAAAACATTAGTGCTAGGATTGTCAGAACCACCAAAGCCTAAGTGGTTGGGTGCCAAAGTAACATAGCCAGTTTGGGCCAACACGCTAGCTACCCGCTCGGTGCCAAAACCGGGATAAAACTCCTGCTGACTGGCAAAACCCCGGTTAAGAATAATAATGGGAGTGGTAAAGCCGGAAATCGTGGCTAGCTGAGATTCACTGCTGGGGATATTAGCTATACCTAAAACGCGCCTACCGTCCGCCTCGAAAGAAAAATCCCAGGTAGTAAACTCTGGATTAGATTTAACAACTTTAGTAAAAGTGAGATGGGAATCAAATTGCCGTTTTTTTAGTGCTTCAAACGTATAGCTAAGTAGTGGTTTGGGTTTTTCTTCTCGGCTCGCTAGTTTGCCTACTGGGGTCACAACGGAGGGTGACTGTAGAAAAAAATACCACCCGCCCAGTGTTAACAGACTAATAATCAGGCCGATAGCAAAGCCTAGGAGTCCGTTTTTCATGGAGCCTGAGGTGGGAATCGGACCCACGACCTCTTCCTTACCAAGGAAGCGTTCTGCCACTGAACTACCCAGGCTACTAAGAGGCAATTATCCCTAAATGGTAACTAAAAGAAAATACCCCTTTCTCAAATACGATCAAGGCGCTATACTAACAACTAATATGGCCAGTAAAGATGTTACTCTCAAGCTGGGACTAGTCTGTAGTGTCTGCAATCGCAGAAACTATTTGACGTCCAAGAATAAGATGGAAAACAAAGACAAGTTGCTCCTCAAAAAGTACTGTCGTTTCTGTAAAGTGCACACCGACCATAAAGAGGTAGAAAAACTAGGCAAATAGCTCGCCCCACACCACTATGCCAACGCGCAAACTCATAAAAATCTTGGTTTCTTCCCTCGCTCTCGGCTTTTTTCTGGGAGTATTGGTTTTTATCGGCACTTTGACTTACATTACTAAACGGGCCGTAATTGATAACAAAATTATCTCCGATGCCATTATCATTCTTGGCAGTCGTACCCACTCTAATGAAACCGCCAATCCCTGTCTTGTGGCCAGAATCAAGCACGGGGTAGATCTCTATCACCAGGGCTATGCTAGTAAAATAATTTTAGCTGGGGGCTACAATCCCGATGATAAACTGATCGAGGCCGAAGAAATGAAGAAGCTGACCCTGGCCCTCGGAGTTACCGAGGAAGATGTTTTGCTTGAGAGCAAGTCAACGAGCACCCAGGAGAATTTAGTGTTTTCTAACAAGATTATGAGTGATAACGGCCTAACCAGAGCAATTATTGTAACTGAGCCCTACCACTCACCCCGAGCTGATCTAGTAGCTGATAAAGTCGGGATTACCCATACTGTCTCCCCCGCTGTAAAGAGTCCCTGTTGGACTAATTTTGCCTTAGGCTGGTTCCCCCTTCTAAGAGACACCGCCGCCCTCATTGACTACAAAATTAAGGGGAGGCTGTAGTTGGGATTAGACTCCAATTAGCAATTCGGCACGTTTTTTATTCCAAAACTCTCCCCGCCGACACAACAGTTGAGCGTCACTCGGGTCGGCCAATAAGCGTTCAACTAATGTTTCCAAAAGAATGGTATTCTGCGATCCCTTCAGTAAAATCACATCTCCGTTTTTTATAAAATTAAAGACGTCATCGGCTAGGGCGAGCATTTGTTCATGGACCCTGAGATTTTCCTGGGGAAATCCCAGCTCTAACGCTTTCGGGGCCAAAAAACTTTTCATTAATGGTCCAAAAGTAAAGATGACATCCGCGTCCTGGACCGCTTCCAAAGCTAGTGCTTCGTGTTCCTCCTGCGCTAGTTCTCCCAACTCTCGCATGTCACCTAAAATGGCAATTTTCCGTTTACCCTGAGCTTGTCTAAGAACTTTCAAGGCCCCAATCATCGGAACCTTACTGGCGTTATAAGTCGAGTCAATTAAAGTAGAACCATTAATACCCTTAAAGACACTCATTCTGCCCGGTGGGAGTTTAAAATGGACCTTGAGACGGGCTTTAGCACTCTTCTCATTAATCCCTAGAGCCTTGCCTACCGCCACGGCGGCGGCCAGAGTAGCGCCGTAATCTTTAGTGAGAACAAACCCCGGCAAGTTAAGAGTAAAATTTCTCACACTATTACCCTCTCTCTGGCCAAAGGTTAACACCTTGGCCTGGGTTTTTTGTTCAAAAGCCAACACTCTTGGGTCGTCAGCATTTAAAATAGCGCTACCGCTACTAGGCAGGGCGGAAATTAGCTTCCCCTTTTCCCTGGCAATCCCATCCACACCATCCAAAAAGTTAGCAGTATGTACTGGAAGCGCATTGAGAAATACTCCAATGGATGGATGGATAAAGGACAAGAGGTAACTCATATCGCCTGGCTTATCTACACCCATCTCCGCAAGGTAAACATCATACTTTTCCCAGTTAGTCAGCAGTTGCCAGGGAGTAAGAAGTAGCGCCCGCAAAACCATTTCCAACACTGAGCCATAGTTCGCATCAAAGCCGAGGATATCCAGAGGCAGACCCACTTCTGAGTTAAAGCTTTTCTTACCCTCTTTAACGCGGTACTGATCTTTCAGGATGGCATAGATGGCTTCTTTGCAGGAGGTTTTACCTGCTGAGCCGGTAACACCGATAATCAGGGGGTGGATCTTTCTAAGCTGAACAGACGCAGCTACACGTAAGTAGGACAAAAAAAGATTTAGAAGAATTCTACGCATAAATAATTGTATCACCATTATTATTGACAGGTATAATCGAACACTCTACATTAGTTGTATAAGTCTATGTCCTACCATCAAAAGCTTCGAGCCAAAATGCGACACCTAAGAAGTGAGGGCCACACGATTGGAAAGTTAGCGCGTATGACCGGGGCCTCCCGCAGCACCATGTCTCTGTAGGTGAAAGGGACAGAGCTGAGCAATTCAGCTAGAACTATTATTAAAAATAAACAATTATTGGCTCAACAGAAGGGACGTGGCACCATTCAAAAGCACCGCCAAGAAATTAAGGATCGTATCACAGCTACTGCTAATAAGCTTGTGGAAAAGGTGGCAATAGATAATGACTACGCCAAATTGTGTGCTTCTCTTATTTTTTGGTGCGAAGGCAGTAAAGGTCAAACTTCAGTACGTTTTACTAACTCGGACCCAACGCTTATAAAGCTGTTTCTTAATTTGCTCCGAAAGGGGTTTATGATTGACGAAACTAAGTTACGGGCCCTTATACACTTGCATGAGTACCATAACGAGCTTCAACAGAAGGCTTTTTGGAGTGACGTAACAAAAATTCCTTTGTCACAATTTAGTAGGTCATATCTTAAACCGCATACCGGGAAAAATAAGCGAGCTAATTATCCAGGATGTCTAGCTGTTTATTACTATGACTCTAAAGTTGCAAAAGAATTAAGTGCAATCTACAATGCATTTACCTCAAGGGGTGTCGGTTAACGGTAAACCATGGGACTCCAAATCCCAGACTGGGGGTTCAATTCCCTCCACCCCTGCTGCGTACTGTCAGAATAATCAAATCTCCATTTGATACAATAAATAATGGCCAAGAAGTACGATGCGGTGATAGTTTTAGCTGGGGGAGTAAATTCCGATGGCACACTTCCACAAATAATAAAAGAGCGGATTAATTTAGGAATTAGGCTATTACAAGAAAGCGCTTCAGACTTTTTGGTGTTCTCCGGGCACTTTACTTTTGTGCTAGATAACCCGCTCAATTTGAGTGAATCTGAGTCAATGAAAACTTATGCCATTTCCCAGGGAATCGCTGAAAGCAAAATCTTACTTGATGACAAATCCAAAGATACCCTGAGCAATGCATATTTCGTAAAAGTGGACCTGGCCATACCCAGAAATTGGAAAAAACTTGCAGTGGTGAGCTCAGAAACCCACATTGAGAGGGCTAAGTATTTATTTAATAAAGTTTTTGGGGCCAATTTTAAAATTGACTACTCTTCTACTCCATTTACCCAACTGGATACCGAGGGTTCAGCAAAAAGCAAAGAGATGGAGCGCAAACAGTTGGTTTTTTCGCATCAGTGGCTTGATCCAATTAAAGACGGTGACGATAGGTCCATTAAAGAATTGCTCTTTACCAAACACCCTGGCTTTGCGCCTAACCCAGAATTTACCATCACTCAGCTAATTGAACAACTAAATAAACTTTAACTTCTGCGTAAAAAGTTCGAATATCCTCTGCCCAGGGTTGCTGCGTATTGTCAGGACAATCTAAATCGAGATAAACTTATCTGGATTTATCTTCTCTAAAAAGTAACGATCGTGAGTAATTACTAAAAACGTCCCTGTGTATGAGTCGATAGCCGCCTCTAAAGCCTCACGAGAAGGAATATCTAGATGATTAGTGGGCTCATCAAGAATAATAAAATTTGCTCCCGATGCCATGATCTTAAGAAGAGCTAGACGGGACTTTTGACCACTACTTAAATCATTAACAGGTGTTCTTAGGTTCTCGTCGCTATAGAGAAACCTATGGGCAAACTTGTAAGCTGTAGTTCTATCTTGAGTAATATTTTCTTCCAAATAATTAAGCAAGATATCGCTGCTTTTCATCTCAGAATGTTCTTGTGGCAAATACCCAATTTCTACATTGTTCCCTATTTCAATACTCCCAATGTCTGGGGTGACTTTTCCCAAAACCAAATTAATAAGCGTTGTCTTTCCCGACCCATTTGATCCCAAAAGTGCTACTTTTTCGCCCCTCTCAATAAGCAAATTAAAGTTATCAAAAAGTTTTGCTTCGCCCAGTGTCTTTGATAGTCCCTTTATATACAGGACGGTTTTGCCTGTCTCCGTTTTAGGTTTAAATATTGCTGACAAAGCCACATCATCCTTCGGTCGCTCTAACATTTCCGTTTTTTCAAGTCGTGTTTCCAGTCCTTGAGCAACGCGGGCGTATTTCCTGGAGGCACGATTCATAAAGAATGTGGAGGCAAACTTATCCTTGTCGCGGGTTGGACGATCACTCTTTTCCAAGCGTTGAATGCGCTCTTTCTTTTCGACAATCTCCCTTTCTAGTCTTTTGACCGTTTTCTGTTGCTCATCATATTGTCGGATTTTAGCATCCTTCTCAATTTGCTTTTGTTCTCGGTAGAAAGAGTAGTTGCCTCCATACAGTTTCGTTTTCCCATCTTCAAGCTCGACTACTTTGTCAACCAAATTATCCAAAAACTTCCGATCATGAGAGATTACCAGCGCTGACCCATCATAATTTTTGAGATAGGTTTCTAGCCACTGCAACGCCGCTAGATCAAGATGATTAGTCGGTTCATCCAACAATAGGAAATCGGGGGTCTTTATCAGCAGTCTGGCCAGATATACTTTTGTTCTTTGACCACTGGAAAGCTCACTCATCTGCCTGTAAGCCACTTCACTCAATCCTACCTCTGCCAGTGCAACATCCACCTCATATTCATTCCCCTGATCGATTTCCAAGCAATTGACCAGGAATTCGTGAACTGATTCATCAGTAAAGATCTCAGGCGCTTGAGGCACATAGCCTACAGTGGCGTCTTTAGGAACAAATTGAATACTTCCCGAGTCGGTCTTCTCCAAGCCAGCAATAATCTTCAGGAGTGTAGTCTTGCCACTCCCGTTGGCTCCAATTAACCCCACAATTTCCCCTTCTCCTATTGAAAAAGAGATTTCATTTAGGACAACGTGCCCTGCATATTCCTTGGTGATCGAATTTAGTATTAAGTTCATGTCCATACCTCCAGCTTTACATAACTACCTCGTTTAGACAACAAAAAACCAGCCTTCGTGACTGGTTTAAATTTCTATTTCTAATTTACTTGTTAATTCACTAACACAAAAACCCAGCCGCTTGGCGGTTCCTTAGGCTTGTAGCCTATATGTGTCAGTGCTCTTTGTCATACTATGGGTATTATAGCATATTGGCGGTTTTGTGCGTAATAAGTTCGAATCCTTCGACGAGCTCAGGACAAGTTCCTTCTGCCCAGGGCTGCCACATATTGCCAAGACAGTCTAAACTCATTATATTCCCTACCTTCTCTTAAAGATCTATAATAAACCGGTAATGGAAGTAATTATTCGCCCCGTAAAACTATCTGACTCCGAAGATATTGCTAATTACCTTTTTACCCAGGCCAAGGAAGAAGACATTAAAAAGAATCTGCAGGATGACATTCAAAAAATGGATCAGGGAAAACTTTTAAGAATTGTTGCAGAGATAGACGGAAAAGTAATTGGGCAATGCGACTTCAGGAGGCCTTCATCTGCTACCAAACAACACATAATTGATATAACTGGCCTTGTAGTAAATTCTCAGTATCAAGGTAAACGCGTTAGCTCGAAATTAATGGAATATGGATTCAATTGGGCTAAAGAACGTGGCATAACTATTGCCACAATCTTCGTGAGAAAAGGCACAAAGGCAGAAGACATTTACCTTCACCAAGGGTTTGCGATTTATGGAGAATTAAAAGACGGCATTAAAGAAACCTGGGGAGAAGAAAAGATTTACGATGAGATCTTCCTCGCAAAAAGACTTGTATAGCCCTCTTCAATTTGAGCATAAAAAGTTCGAATATCTTCTGCCCAGGGCTGCCAACATTACTACGCTTCAAAATGATATAATTAGGGCATGTACAACTGGAATATTGACACCTCAAAATGGAACAAAAAAAGCTCCATGTATAAAGTTTGGCGGCTCGAACAGCTAATCAACTTTGGCCTTAACAAAGAGAAGATTGGTCTCACTGAGATAAAAAAGTATTGGTCTAGATTAACTCTAGATCCACAACGAAAAGCGTTTATGAAACTTATTCTATGGCCAAATCAATCTTAACGGAAACTCAGACTAAGATTCTTAATTTTCTCTCCAATAAATCCTTCTTTCAAGATAACTTTTACCTGACGGGAGGAACAGCCCTTGCCGAATTTTATTTACACCATCGTCTTTCCGAAGATTTAGATTTCTTTAGTGAACTAGAAATCGACAAATTTTCCTTAACCTCTCTTGCGAAGGAAATCTCGATGGTAATCGGGGCTGAAACTCAAGATGTTCAAGAAAGTTATAATCGTAATTTGGTCTATTTTAATATAAAAAGGGGGGTTCTGAAGACTGAATTTACTTATTTTCCTTTTCCTTCCGTAGAAAAACCAAAGAAGGTATCAGGAATTGCCATTGATTCCTTAACGGATATTGCTACGAATAAATTTTTCACTATTTATCAAAAACCTTCAGCTCGGCACTTTATTGATCTTTATCTTATTCTTACGACTAAAAACTATACCTGGGCGCAACTGGAAAAGCTTGCGCGAATTAAGTTTGACACAATCATTGATCCAATTCAGCTGGGTAGTAAACTTATTAAGTCGGCAACAATTTCCGATCTTCCCCGTATGCTTATTAAGCTTCCAGAGGATAAGTGGCGAAATTATTTTATGGAAAAGGCCCAAGAACTGAAAGATCAAGTGATAAAGTAGGTTCTAACATGGTTCACCAGGCCCTGCCGATTATATATAGGCTACTCTGACAATCTAAACTCCTCTGATATAATCAGACATTGAGTTGCTTATATGAATTACACCTGTATCCTTCCTGTTTATAATGAAGCTCCTAGAGTCGGTGGTGTATTAAAAGCTGTGACGCAGATAAAGGAAATATCGGAAATAATTTGCGTAGACGGGGGCTCTACAGATGAATCAATAAAGGTCATCGAGAGAGACTTCCCCACCGTCACTCTAATAAAACATAAGACTAAAGAAGGTAAGGCTAAAGCCGTCACTTCAGGACTTCGAGCTGCTAAAGAACAAGCAATTATTTTACTAGACTCAGACATGCTGGGTGTGAAGCCAGAAGAACTCGTGCGTGCTATCAAGGTTTTCGAAGAACGCCAACTTGATTGTCTGATCTTAAGTAAGTCTCCCATGAATGCTGTCGATGCTTTACAAAGGAAATTATGGGGAGCATTACTCCTTTCTCAGGCAGGTGAAAGGATAATTAAAAAGCGATATTTAGAGGAAGCATTGGAATCTTCCGGAGCAAATGGATACCAATTAGAGATTGCTCAAAACAAGTATTTAATTGATAAAAATAAGAACACAGCATTTATGGATATTTCCGCGAGAAATGTTGGTAAAGCAAAAAAATTGGGTTTGTGGGCAGGTGTTATTAAGGAAATTAGTATGTGGAAACAAGTAATTGATTACGCTGGACTTCCCTTTTTAATCAAACAATCGTTTTTCTTCACTAAGCAAAAGGTTTCCTAATCAGAAGTCAGTAACCGAGTATTTTGTGCATAAAAGGTTCGAATGTCGTCTGCCCAGGGCTGCTAAATTGTTTTAGACAGCCACAACAACCTGAACTATTTGCACTTCCCTAGTCTCTCAATAGATTTATAATTAAGTATGGAAATAATTATTCGCCCAATAAGAATCTCTGACTCAGCAGATATTCACAAGTATTTGTTCATTCAAGCTCAGGAAGATGCGATCAAAAAAAATATAGAAGCAGATCTTGAAAAGATGGACCAAGGGAAACTTTTGAGAATAGTTGCCGAGGCAGATGGAAAAGTGATTGGTCAATGTGACTTTAGGCGGGCATCATCAGCCACTAAACAACATCTCGTCGACGTTACTGGTTTGGTTGTAAACTCCAAGTATCAAGGTCAAGGAATTAGCTCTCAGCTACTGGGGTATGGATTTAGCTGGGCAAAACAGCACGGAATGACGATAGCCACAATATCTGTGAGAAAAGGGACGAAGGCAGAAGACGTTTACCTTCATCAAGGATTCACGGTTTATGGTGAACTTAAAGACGGAATTAAAGAAACCTGGGGAGACGGTAAGATTTACGATGAAATCTTCCTCGCTAAGAAGCTGGACTAACAATCTTCAGATTTGTGCGCAATTAGTTCAAATTCCTTCTCCATAAAAATTCTTCGAATTTTCAGGATAAATGCCCAGGGTTGCTGAGGAAATTTAGCTTCAAAATTCACCAAAAATCAGCGATGGTTGGATGTAAATTCAAACCTAAACTCGCCCTTCTATAGTCCGAAAACTTACCACCTTATCGTATCATTCTCTCATATGCCACTCGACTTTGATCCTCCCATGATGGCCCACTAAACTTAAAACCATTTTTCTCTGCAATTTTTCTCGAAGCGACATTATCACTCGACGTAATAATTACCAATTTATTAAGTTCGGTGTCGTTTTTTGCGTGTTCTACTAGCAATTGTAAAGACAAACCACCTACCCCTTTACCCCTCACTTCAGGATCGAAAATATGATAACCAATCAACGCCTCTTTCTTATTTATATCTATATCATGCAGGAATATTTCACCCACAAGTTTGCCTCGATAGAATATTCCAAAATAATCAACCGAGAGATCCACATTGGCCTTATTTCTCCACTTCTCCCAGTCCAAATCAGTATTATTGACAGGGTTGGCCAATTTGACCTTATCGATATCGACCCTCTTCAAAGTCACCTCTCCACTAGTAATTTCGGATTTGTTGCCAGCAGACATTCCTAAAGTTTACCAGACTTTAAATTTGACCGTAAAAAGTTCGAATACCTTCTGCCCAGGGCTATAAAACGTGAATTGTTATCGTTTTACGTCATTCATTCACGTGATATTGACATTTTATCGTGAATATGACATCATTTGCTCATGCTTTCAAACCAAATTAAAAGCAAAATTGGGGAACTTAAAAATGAATATGAGCACTTACGAATAGGGAAAGAGTCGCTTCTTACCCTCCTTGACGAAGCAGAAGTTCCAGAAGCGGTCTACAACTCTAACGCCATTGAAAATTCCACTCTTACCCTCGCGGAAACCGAAAAGATTCTTCTTGAAATGGAAGTGTCTAGAAAAATAAGCCTGCGTGAGGTATTTGAAGCCAAGAATCTAGCCGGAGCCATGGAATATATAAGGAATAAGGCCCAACAAACTGAACTAACCAAAGACCTTATCCTCTCTTTGCATAGTATGTTCATTGGCAATATTGATGACAAAATAGCAGGCAGGTTCAGGTCTCAGAAAGAGTTCGTTCGAGTCGGGAGCTACATCGCTACACCCCCCGAACACGTTGAAAGTCGGGTGGAATCCTTACTCATCGACTACGCCAGTGACTTACGGAGTTATCTAATTGATAGTATTACCAAATTTCATCTGGAATTCGAACTTATCCACCCTTTTATTGATGGAAATGGTCCGATTGGACGAGTGATCATCAACTATCAATTACTCCGTAACGGACTGCCCCCTATTACCATTAGGAGTAAAGAGAAAAATGCCTACCACCTCGGTTTTGTTGCTTACCAAGACAGTAAAAACACTACTAAAATGGAAAAAATTATCAGTTTAGCGGTAATAGAGTCTCTCCATAAAAGACTGGCCTATCTTAAAAGTCAACGAATTATTCCTCTCGTTGAGTACAGCAAGCAATTAGACAAACCCGCACCGGTTGTTCTTAACATGGCGGCCCGCCAAACTCTTCCCGCCTTCAGAGAAAAAGGTGTTTGGAAGATAGGAATCTGAAGCTGGAGGCATAAAAAGTTTGAATCCTTCGACTGCGCTCAGGACAAGTTGTCCTCTCCCACAAACTCGTCAGTACGCGGCATGCACTCCGTGTATGCCCGCGTGCTTTGATTAGCTGGACTTCGTGCCCAGGGCAGCAAAGCCTGCTATTGACAGACGATATACCATCGTATATACTTCAGCATACTATGAATTACGCAATCGTTGCCACAAAAATAGATCCTCAGACCAAAAAACTGGCAATGGAAACCGCCCATGGCCTTGGCTTACCTCTTAGCGTAGTCATCAAAGCCTTTCTAAAACAATTTATTCGCACTAAGTCGATTACTTTCAATACTTCCGAAGAACCTAGTACGTATCTTAAAAACGCCATCGCCCAGGCAGAAAAGAACTTAAGTAAAGGAAGCTATTCTCCAACATTCAAAACTGGTGCAGACGCCGTTGCTTGGTTGGAAAAACAAGGTATATGAGAGTTGTCTATGATCCCCTTTTCCTAGCTCGACTCAAAAAGGCCAATGTCAGAATACGCAAAAGTTTCAAAGAACGCATCATAATATTTTCTAAGGATCCACTTGCACTCCAACTCAACAATCACGCGTTAAAAGATGATTACCAAGGTTACCAAAGTATTGATATTACGAGTGACTGGAGAGCAATTTACAAAGAGGCAATAATTGGAGAGGATACCGTTGCCTACTTTATTATCTTAGGAACCCACAAAGAACTATATGGTAATTGACCAGGCGTAAAAAGTTCAAATCCTTCGATCCCCTAATTGGCGAACTCAGGACAAGTTTCTTCTGTCCAGGGCTGCCGCGGATTACTAGGACAATCAACTTATAGATTGTGCATTTGCTATACTTTTCCCACATGGATTCCCTGCTTACAATTAAAGTCATCGCTTCGGCTGCAGCTACTGGCATCGCACTTATCGCTTATATTCCCTACCTCATCGATATGTTTAAAGGGAGGAATAAGCCGCATCTTTATACGTGGATCAGTATTTTTCTTGTAACTGCAGTCGTTAGCTACCTTCAACTTATTGGCGGAGCAGGTGTAGGAGCGATTCCAACAATAATAGGCGTTATTGTCGATGGGATTATTTTATTTTACTGCTTTAAATATGGAACTAAGGACATCGTCTTCATGGATAAGATATGCCTCTTCATCTCGGTGGTGGGGGTTATGGCCTACGCAGCTTTGCATACAATGCCCATTGTTTCATTAGCAATTGTCACGGCGGCGGAAATTATCTCGTTTATCCCTACATTTAGAAAAACGAGAAATGATCCATATTCTGAATCATTAACCAGTTATTACCTAATATTACTTAAACTTACCCTAATACTGATTGCTCTACAAACTTACAATCTTCTTACTGCCTCCTACTCGATTCTTTGGATTAGTGTATTTGTCGTATTTCTTACCTGCACTTATCGCTGGCGAGCCACCAAAAGGCAATCTGCTTAGAAAAATATGTCAAATACCTTTTGCCCAGCACTGTATTAACTCGCTAGCTGAGGTAGGTGTTCACCTCTCCAGTGATCAATATTCTCCTTAAGGAAAGTAGCAGGAGTCTCTTCCCGATTCTGCCAAAACTCTTTGTTCCACAAGCCATCCGGAAGACTTTGATATAAACCAAGTAACTTTTCCCCTTGGCCCTCGAACTCTTTATACACCTCTTCCCAAGTCTGGCTTTTCCTCTTGTCCACCCCCTGAGCATTAAATATATCTACATCAGGTTCCCAAATGGGCTCCTCTCCTCTTTTAAGTGCTTCCAAGCAATTAATATCATGTTCGATCCAGTGGTTAAGGTGGGCGAGAACGTCTTTAAGCGACCATTTATCAAAAAGTGTTTGCGTTCTTTGATCTGGAGGAAAGCAGGCAATCTTCTCGATGAGTTCTTGACGGACTTCCCCAAATTCTTTGATCTTGTCGGAAATCATACCGGATTATATCCTTAACGGAAGTCAACCTACTTGGTAAGAATAAATTTTATCATCTTGGACGGAAACAGCATTGCTGCTGCAATACTTACCACGTGTTCTACTGAGGGGATCACAATATTGCTCGCTTTGTAAATTGCCACTGTAGTCGGTGGGACAACCTCGTCAAAAAAGGGTCTGATTGTCATAATTTTTTGTCTCTCGGTCATGGTTAATTTTGACTCTAGTTGCTCTGCCTTCAAAACTGATTCTTTGAACGAAGGACTACTTGACGTTGCTTGAGCAAAGGTAAACCATGGCCAATCTCCTGTTCTAATTCTTCCGCAGTTGATTATTACTCGATGGATTTTATTCTTCCTCTCTCCAAAAATATTTAGTGCCAAACTACTTCCAGCACTATTGCCTACTAACGAAACGTTCTGGCCAGCATCAGTTAGCCTGTCTACCAACTCAAGTGCTCTACATAGCTTTGGTTGTAATCCCCTTTCCTCAATTCCCCAGGCAGCATCAAAAACGTGTGGAGTCACTCCAAATTTTCTCCAGCCATGTGATACCCAAATGTGTTTCTCAACTTCGTTGCCCAATTCTGGAATAATCACAACGTGGTGTTTGGACGACACTGTCATTCAAATTCAATCCCCTCACTAGCTCGGATTTTAAAGTTACCACTGTCCCCCTCAATCAGGGCAAATCCCCCATCTTCCACTCTCTTAACACTAAGACCCATCATTTCTTTGAAAAAAGTTCTTAAGAAGAGTCCGTGAGTGACAGCTACTAGGGATTGGTGGTCCATTTTTAACAAGATCTGGACCGCTGTTTTCACCCGGTTATTCATGTCCTCCTCTCTCTCACTACCGTCCACATAGTCGTAGTTTTGGTGTTTTCTTACCTGTTCGGGATACTTGTCCTTAGCCTCACTCCTAACCATTCCCGTCAAAATCCCATTGAGGTTTCGCTCCTTTAGGTATTCACAAACTTCGACCGGAGTATTCAGTTTACTAGCGAGTATCTCTGCCGCCTGGATAGCTCTTTTAAGCGGTGAGGACAAAATAACTTCAAACTTTTCCTCTAGGGCGAGAATCTTTTGGGCACTGACCCGAAGCTGCTCCTTGCCCCTCTTTGTCATCTCAAAATCCGCCCAGCCCCCATAGCGATCTTCAAGATCGTCAACTGACTGCCCGTGCCTGACAAACAAAATCTTCATACTGGTAATTATACAGAGAGCGTTAAAACTAACTTAACAAGAATAACAACGTTCCAGATCGCTAACGCCCCTAAAGCCAGATACTCGGCCAGCCACATTCTAAGTCTTTTAAGCGGAATGAGAACAAGAGTAGATAACATTACACAGGCTACAAAATTCGTAGCTACAGCCAAAAAGACATCAGTATTAAAAAGGGTTAGTCCGACACCAAATAAAGAGAATATAGTCAGTAAACAACTAAGTCCTATCAGGAGTTTGTGCTTAAGGGTTGACGAACGAAAACAAAAAGCCACTGTTCCTAGCAGAAGTGACCCCAATCCCAGAATGTAGATAGAAATTGGTGGCACACAAATTATTGGGAGAGAAATTAGTAGGTAGACTACCTGTAAAAGCATGTAGAGATTTATCCAAATTAGAAAATTCCTTCTCGTAGAATCCAAGTCTCTCAGGGTGGAAATGGCGTCTGTTTTATAATTAAACTCCTTACAGCCAAGGATCCTAGAAAGAATCGGTCCGAACAAAATTACCAGCGGAGAAAATGCCAGAGCGGACAATAGCAAGATCTGAACAGGCTCCATTTACTTATATTGCCATAAACCGAATGTTAACTAAAGAAGGGAGATTACCCGAATATATGACAAATAAAACTTACTTCCCCGACTCCCCTACCTTCCCCTTCACCTTATTTATATGGTCACCCGGTAGTGAGGGCCAGCGAACTGACACTACAGTAGCGTCCTCTTCCACCCGGTAGCGGTGGGGGAATTTAGCTCGAGTAATATAGTAGTCCCCAGGACCAAGTAAATATTCACCCTGGGGGAAAATCACCCGAAATTTCCCCACCAGTACCAAACTCAGCGTTGTTGCCGTTTGACAAATTGACCAGTCGTACCGCTCTTCTCCCGTGGTGTGCTTAAAATATTTGACCTCCAAGTCGCGCGATTGCCTTAAAGACCCCTTTGGCTTACAAAAATGGCCAACAAACCACCCCCGCGTATCCTGCCCATCAGTGGTAGCATTGCCAATATAAAAGTTTCGGTCTTGTGCCTGACTCCCCATATTTATATTCTACTTCTGAAGTTCCCCTCTTGACAAATATTGGCACTCGTGATATAAGAGTGCCAAAAGGAGGTGAGAACTAATGCCCATTATTAGATACGATCCCCTAAGTCAAGTGGGTTCGCTACTACGCTGGCCTAGCCTACTCGATGAAGATTTTGGCAATTCCAGCCAGTCGCTGGATGTTTACGAAACTGATAAGAGTATTACGGTGGCAGCCAACGTAGCCGGGGTGGAACCGAGTAAGGTCAAGGTAACTTTTCATAAAGGCATATTAACAATCACCGGCGAGGTCGCTAGTGAGGAAAAGGACAAAAAATATTATCAAAAGTCTTACCACAACTATTATTACAAAGTGGCAGTGCCGGGGGAAATTAACCTTAATGCCGAACCCAAAGCTAAGTTCAAAAATGGCCTGGTGGAAATAGTGTTTGACAAAGTTCCCGAAGAACAACCCAAAGAAATTGTCGTTAAAGCCGGATAAACAAAGTAACCAAAAAACCTAGCTGGCTTACCACCGCTAGGTTTTTTACTACTTGATTTTTCACCCCCTGAGGCGGATGATCTCTGCTGCTGTGGCCAAATATTTCTTCGACACAAGGCAGCGAGTGGTATGTTTTGTTGAAACTAAAGCGCCGGTACCATGTAACCTTACCAAGACCGAAACACAAGTCGTCGAACTTTTAGTTAATGGTGGCAACAATATCCCCCGACTAGCCGCCGCTTTAGAAGTTTCAGATCATGTTGTAATCCAGCACCTTCGCAATGCTCGCCGAAGACTGGGTATCGAACCATCAGCGAGGCAACCACGGATAAAAGGGCAGGGACGAGGAACGGGATTCTTTGTTGGTAAACAAATTACTGACGCTTTTGAGGCGACCCCCTTTCCTCCCTGCCGATTTCAAGACACCTGTCTGCTGGCAAAAAACTGTCGCCTGAAGGTAACCTAATTGCTCTTTCACCTAATCTATCCTATAATACAGCGATGGCTAACCACGGCTTTACTATTCCTCTAGTTCTTGGCACAGTTTTTGTCGTCTTAATGACTACCGCTGTAGTGACTGCTTTTGGGCTTCCTAAAAGTACGCCTTCTAATACTGAGACCACCAAACTCAGTCTTCCTGGGCCCACTGAGCCAATCATTGTTGAAGCCAAACGAGAGGAAGCGCCAGTGGCCAAGAATGATCAAACTCAAACTGTAGTTTTACCACCAAGTGTGGAAATAAAACCAGAGCCTGCTCCAGTGGTCCCCAAACCTAATGTAGCCACCGCCAAAGTCAGCATCACCATTTTTGATATTGACGGATGGAAGTCAATCACCAGCGACGATTTTCATTTTAATGTTTTTAGTAATAGCCCGAAAGTGCGCTTTGAAACCAAAGGGGTCACTACTTGGCAGGTAGACAATCTCAGTCCGGGACGCTATAGCGCTGAAGTCTATTTCCCCACTGCCTCCTGGCAGGCCCGGACTTATTCCTGCGAGAACTGCACCAACCAGAGTTTTACGAGTGGAACCAACCATAGTAGCTATGATTTTGACCTCCTTGATGGCAGCCATCCCCATCTGAAGTTCGGCTACGCCCGGGGTAGTGGCTCGGGACTAAGTCAGGATAACAATTCTGGGACTAATAACCAGAGGGACACTACACCCCCGATCACTAATATCTATTACCCCCAAAATGGTGGCACCATCACCTACAAACTAGATGGTAAAGTCTGTGCTATTCAAACTGCTCCTACCGATGACAGTGGCCACAATAATGTGGAGATTAGTTTTCAATTTGATAGTGGCTCCTGGTCAGAGTGGAAAGCAAATCAGGGTTACCTTTGCGCCGAAACTCTGCCTAATGGCCCCCACACCATGCAGTATCACTCCCGAGACAAAGCAGGTAATGTAGAAGCCACTAGGACTCTCAGCTTCAGTGTCAATATCCCAGGAAACTAATGGGGGGGCCGCGTGATAGACTTTAAGCTATGAACTGGTCACGCGTTGCTCTACTTCTAATTTTTAGCCTGGCTGCCCTACTGAGATTTTACCAAGTTGACCACCTAACTATCTTTGACGCCGACCAAGAATTTGCCGCCACCTTTGCCAGCGAAGTTCTAACTGTTTATCCACTTAGGCTTATTGGCCAGGGATTATCAGTCCAAGGCTTGTTCCTGGGTCCCTGGTACTTCTATTTTCTGGTCCCCTTTTACTATTTTAGCCACCTGCACCCGACTGGCGGAGTTGTGGGATCAGTCGCTCTCGGGTTAATCACCATCGGTTGTTACTACCTAGTGATCAGGCGGGTGTTTGGCCCAAAAATGGCCTTAGTAGTCGCTCTGTTTCGCACATTACTTTACGCCTTCGTTGAGGCCGACATTTTGGTCACCCCGGCTTTTTCGGCAGATATTGCCGTCCTTCTGACCTGGTATTTTATGTACCAGTTTTTTTACAGCAGTCAGTGGTATCTACTGCCTCTCGGGCTGGTGTTTGGTTTGTACTCCAGTATCCACCCGATTCTCTTTCCCTTGACTCTGGTCTTTGTCGCCCTAATGATTTGGCGGCGGCACTTCCCCAACTGGAAAACTGCTGGTGCGGCTACAGTTCTCTTTATAATCCCCAACCTCCCACTACTTCTTTTTGAATACTACCGCAGATTCCTGGATCTAAAGAATTTAGTAACACTGGGTAGTAGTGGCAATGGAGAGGTGAAAGACTGGCAGACCTTACTAGATTATCTCTTGTTAGCCCTCACTCATCCGGCCCGACTAGCCACTGGGCCACTACCCCTACCATTACCATTACTCCTTGGCCTTGGCCTACTTTTCCTGGCTCTAACCATCATTAATCTCAAAAAAACTTTTAAGAGAAGGGGAGGTTTTCATCGACAACTGTTAACTAGCACCACTGTAATTACTCTTGGTTACTACTTTTTACTACCAATCCACGCCCCCGACTATTACTTCTTAGCCGTTAAGACCCTGGTCTTTCTTTACGTCACTTTGGCTTTGGGCCAACTAATTCTAATCGGAAAAAAGCCTTTATTTATCTGTCTCTTTTCCCTTATCTGGATAGCTAATATGTTCAGCTATACTGTCGCGCACCAACGCCTCGGCCTCTCCCTAGCCGATAAAGACAGAGCGTTTAAATACCTGGCGGCCCAAGCAGTTAACAATAGAATCACAATTAGCTACGATGTTGACTACGGCCAGCACTATGGCCTCGGATACCTCACTCGCTACTACCAGCTAGATAAATTACCCGACTTAGCACTACCTCAAGCTACCTATACCATAGTTATCCCCAGCTCCAGACGCAAGGAGCCACAAATCCGCTTTGGTAACTTAGGAATTATCTCTGTAGTGGGTAATCACGGCTTGCCTTTACAGGCTAAATAGTTACAATAGGGATATGGCTAGGAAAAAAACCACTCTACCTTCTGACGAAATGAGTCTCAAATATGGAATGATTGGGGCAGCCATGATTGGCATTTTTTTAGTAATCGCCTTTATTGTCGGCCGACAAACTAACACCCCGACTACCAAACCAGTCCCCAGTAGCGAGGTGGCGATCACAAAAAAGGAAGTAACACTGACCAAGATCGACACTAAGGAGCCACCCAAAGTAGCAGCTCAGCAAGGCTGGAAACGCTATACTGCGCGCGACCCCCAGTACGGCTTTGAAACTACCCTTAATCTTCCCCCCGACTTTAGTTTTCAGTTTTCTGGCTCGGAATTTACCATTCAAAGCGGTTCTCCCACCACTGAACAGTGGATTTATCAAAGCTCCATTTTTAATGGTAAAGACGGAGTTAAAAATTACTATACCGGCCAATCACGGCGAGTCTGGTACCAAAGTTATCTTAGCCGGCAGTATAGTGCCCCAGATAACTACCTCTTTGAGCCAGACCAAATACTTTCCGTGGAAGAGTTTTCCTTAAATAAGGGTACCTATCTCGGAGTAAAAGTAAATACCGCCGCTGGTATCCAAACTCATTACCTGTTTGTGCAGAATATGATTGTGCATATCTTTGCTCCTGCCTCAGACAAAGCTAGTAGTCCCGAAGCCAAACTCCCCACTCTCCTCCCCCAAGTCCTAGAGTCCCTCAGTTCCAAAGAAATCTGACTCCTACCGACGCCCAGAAGATTGGCCAGACCCAAGGAGTAACCAAAATTGTGCCAGGGTGACCACACTAAGTGGGTTAAAAGTGAGAACCGTCATTAAGCCTAAAAGCAGACTAAAAGTCAAACTATCCTTGTTTTTAACAGCCCGGGTTACTGCCTGGATGCAAAGTAACACTAGTAAACCTAGTCCAATTGCCCCACCCTGCAACCAGTAATCCAAAAATAAGTTATGACTACTATCTACTACTTCATAACTGAGCGGACTTTGTTGTTGACGAGCCTCATCGTGAATAACTGGCAATCCTCGGCCAAATCCGTAACCAATAAGTGGAGCCTTCCAACCAGCCTGCCAGGCAAGCTGCCAGATTCCCTGTCTGCTTTCCCAAGTAGACTCCTGTTCCAGAAATGGGAGGGAAAAAGAAAGCAAATATAAAAAAAGACAGACTGTAGCGACCCGGGAGATCCGCCAACGTAATTTTAGAAGAATTAACACTAAGAGCTGAAGAGTTAGTGCTACTAACGCCGACCAAGAAGCCGTGAAGAAAATGATCCCTCCACAAAGCCCCAAACCCGCCAACTGGACAATCCTATTTTGCTTGTAAAAAACTAGTGGCCAAAGAAAAATCGCCACAGCTGCTAGGGCATTGGGTTCGCCCAACAAGCCAGTAGCTCTGCCGGCCTGATTAAAGGGAAAGACAAATATTGATCCAAATAGAGTTGCCAGACTAGCTAAAATCCAGATTTTGGGTAACGACTGAAGCGAATAGCCCCGAAAAATTATAAAAAGGGCCAACAAATGCCAAAGAAAAAATACACCCTGTAGCCGTAGAGGGTAACCAAAAATTTGCCTACTCTCTGGAATAAGTACTAGTTGGATCATGGTAAGACCAATAAGTCCTAACACTGACAGCGGAGGCCAACTCCAGCGCTTGATAGTTAGCAGGTACAATACTGAGGCGAGGATAATAGCGATCTGGAACACAATCACACGAAAAATTTCGGAGAAAAAAACCAGAGGTAAGGCTAGAACAACAAAGGCAAATAGAGCCTTAGAGACCACCTCAAGAAGCATTATTTTTTACCAGTAAAATCAATTCCGTAATTGTACGAATTGGCAGGAAGTACGTATTCCTTGGGTTTAAAGTCAGTGCCCCTCTCATCGCGAGCAAAGATGAAATACTTACCCCCATAAGGAACAGTATGGCTATAGCCGCCTGTCTTATCTGTCTTTACCCGATATTTGTGCCCAGTCTTTTTACTTTCAGCCACGATGGTGACGTTATTAGCCGGCACTTTTTTCCCATTTGCCAATTTATAAAAGACTTGTCCACTTATATACTGATATTCATATGGACTGGTCAGTGGAGCCAGTGCGGTTTGAGCGTGAACCTGAATAAATCTGAACTGGCTACCAAGACCAGTAAGAAACAGGGCGGCAATGGCGAAAGCGATAATTACACGAGTAATCTTCATATAGCAATCGCTGTCATAAAGCTTTTTTTGCTACTGTCAAGGGCCAAACTCCCCACTCTCCTCCCCCAAGTCCTAGAGTCCCCCAGCTCCAAGGCAATCTAGTTTCCCCTCAGCAATCAAAGGGAGTCTATACTTGACACCGCTATCTAAAATGTAATAAATTGGTCTTAGATATAAAGCTATCTAAATATATGTCAGCTGATAAAATGGGCGATCACAGAACGGAAAACGTGACTCAGGAAGAGAGAACTAAATCGGACAGAGACAATAAGGCAGCAGCAGAGGACTGGAAAAAAGGAATGACTCGCGAACAGTTAGAACGAGTCGAGCAAAAAACACGAGAAATTGAGGAAAAAACTAAGCATTAGTACGGAATCGGTTTATAACTATGTTCACTCTCCCACCACTACCCTACGACTATTCCGCATTAGAGCCGTGGATTGACACTGAGACCATGAAGATCCACCATGATAAGCACCACCAGGCCTATGTGGACAACCTCAATAAACTCTTGGCCCCCTATCCTGAGCTATTAGACGGCGATTTAGATATCCTCACTAACTTAGATAAGATCCCGGAGGAAATCCGTCAAAAAGTCCGCAACAACATTGGTGGCCACGTCAATCACACCCTATTTTGGACTTTCATGGCTCCCCCCACTAATCAAAAGATGTTAGCCGATTTTGCTCCCTTGCAAGAAGAGTTTAGTGCCAAGGCCCTTAATCGTTTTGGCTCGGGCTGGGCGTGGCTGATTAAAGACGGTGACAACCTAAAAGTAGTAGATACCCCCAATCAGGACAACCCGATGATGGATAATCCGAAGGTTAAAATCCTTTTAGGACTGGACGTGTGGGAACACGCCTACTATTTAAAGTACCAAAATCGCCGCAAGGACTACATTGAAGCCTGGTTTAATGTCGTCAACTGGGCTGCCGTAACCAAGCGACTAGCTACCTAGTTTTGCCAAAATAGCTTCAATAGTCTGGTCAAGTTGTCCGTCCTCGTTATAGATAGCCAGTTTGGTAAACGCCTCTCTATTAGCTTCGAAATCTAGGCGTTCGGCCTGCAGTCTAGTCAGACTACCAGTGGCATTGGTTTGGTCTCTCCCCACAATTCGCTTTTCTAACTCTTTCCAATCGGCTACCGTAATATAAAAAACTGCGGTCCTGGCTAAGAGGCTGGCAGCCTCTTTTGAGTCTACACCATAATTTTTCCTGAAAGTGTCGGCAAGATTAAGAGCCGCCAGAGGATCAATGCGCCAGAGAATATTGGTGGGACTAGTAAAAATCCTGGCTAGCTCGGCTTTACTCGTGCCATAATGGTTGCCATTAGTCCAAGAGTTGGTATTGGTTTCAGCAAACTGCCCCGCTTCTTCCAGGGCTACAAACTGATCTCCTGAGACAAAGTGATAATCCCGACCGTCTTGTTCTCCCTCTCGGGGCAGCCGAGAAGTATGAGTAATTATCCGGGGCCAACCATACAGCTCAGCTAGTTTATTAGCCACCGTGTCTTTGCCTGCCGCCACTGGGCCCGTTATCACGACTAGTTTTTTCTGTTTCCCCATGCCCCATTTTAGCACCTTGAAGAGATTTTGCCGCTTGACTGGTTTTAACCTTTCTTTTAGACTGCTTTGACAAAATAACTCATGGCCAAGCAAGCTAGTCCCAAAACCGCTATCATCACCGGCATCACCGGCCAAGACGGCTCCTATCTAGCCGAACTCTTACTAAAGAAGAACTATCAAGTGGTCGGATTACTGCGGAAAACTTCCTATAACGAACCCAACAACATTGGCCATTTGCGCGGCAATGTTTCTCTAGTCTACGGCGATCTGCTCGATAGTGTGTCTCTAGTTGAAGCTCTAAAAAAGTACAAACCAGTGGAAGTGTATAACTTAGCTGCTCAGTCTGCGCCCGGCGAGTCGTGGCGAATGCCTATCCAGACTGGAGAAATCACTGCGCTGGGCGCGCACCGACTTTTTGAAGCCGTCCGTCAAGTTAACCCCCTGATTAAGATTTACCAGGCTTCATCGTCAGAAATGTTTGGAGCGGTGCTACAAATTCCCCAAACTGAAACCACCCCTTTTAATCCGGCTAACCCCTACGCCGCTTCCAAACTCTACGCCCATACAGTGGCAAAAATTTATCGCCACAGTTTTGGCATGTTTATTACCTGCGGCATTCTTTTTAACCACGAAAGCCCCCGGCGCGGCCTTGGCTTTGTGACGCAAAAAGTCGCTTATGGAGCCGCCTGCGCCAAGCTGGGAATCAAAACCTCCACCGCTCTTAATGAAGAGGGAGAACCAATCGTTAGTCGGGGGAAGATTGCTCTAGGCAATCTGGAAGCCAAACGCGACTGGGGCTTTGCCGGAGACTATGTCGAGGCGATGAAACTGATGATGGAACAAAAAACCCCCGGCGACTTTGTCATCGGCACCGGAGTTACCCACACAATCGGCGATCTTTGCCAAGCGGCTTTTAACTACGTGGGGCTTAACTACCAGAAATACGTTTTTACCGACCCCCGCTTCGTCCGGCCTATGGAAACCGGACCCCTAGTAGCTAACCCCGCTCACGCCAAAGCGGTCCTTGGCTGGCAGCCAAAGACCTCTTTTGACGAGCTGGTGGCGATGATGGTGGACGCCCACCTAGCCAGGCTCAAATAGTACTTTGCCAAAGCCTGGCAAAGACCAGACGAAAGTGGGCTACCAACTCTGGATCAGTAACCAGTATCGCCGATGGGCTTTTAGGATTAAATGAGGCCAGTAGAACCTGCTTCTCTCCTACCACCAGGTCGCTCTCGGACTGACCACTTAAAAAGTGGACTTGGTTCTTGCCGCTTTTAGCCTGAGCATACTGCCGGTTTTCTTTGGTATCAGGTAGTATCTCCCGAGTAGCTAACTGATAGAGTTTGGGGGCATACTCTCGATCAAAATAGTCACCCATCACCAAGCTATAGTGCTTGGCCAAGCAAACAATATCGAGGGCTGTCTCGCCAAGCATCGCTTCGTAACCCGCTTTGATGCCTGCCACCCCAGGCAGTAGTGTTATTAATTGAGTCATATTATTTTATCACCCCCTTTTCGTCCTTGAATTGGACAATTAATCTATGAGATGATAGTTTCGATCCTGTTATTTGGTCAAATTGACGTCCAAAAGGTGGACATATGACACAAAATGTTTTAACCGCCTTTCTCCGTGAGCTCGGACTGTCGCCCGAGGAGATAACTCTCTACCTCGCTCTTAAAGACAGCGGAGCCAGTAGTACGGTCGGTCTGGCTAGACAAACCACCATTGCTCGAACGACCATTTACCGCTTGCTCGACCACTTAGTCGGCATGGGGCTAGTGGAAGAAATGGTGGTGGAGAAAAAATCAGTCTTTCAGATCACCCCACCAGAAAAAATTCTGGCCCTAATCAAGCACCAAAAAGAACGCTTTGTAAATCTTGAAAGTGACTTCTCAACAATTGCCAAACTACTGTCTCAAGGAGAAGCAGAACTGGCCCCAGGAACCCAGGTTCGCTATTTCCGCGGCCCGGCGGGCATCGAGCAAATGGAATGGAATAGTTTTAACGCCAGCGAGCTCTGCAGCTATTTTTTCTTGACCTACGATGAAATTTTTGGCAAAACGAAGGCCCAAGAGTTACGAGAGGAAATTGTTCTTCGCGGGCAGCGAATTAGAAGCCTGCTCTCAGACGACGACCGCTACTTAAATAAGAAAACCCTAGACTTTATTAAAAAAAGTCCGCTTTTCAAGCCGTTCGAATTTCGCTATTTACCGGCAGGGCAGGTCAAAATTTCCCAAACAATGTATATCTATGACAACACCGTCGCGATGTATAACTGGTACCGGGGAGAAATCGCCGGAGTAGAAATCCATAATGGCACTTTCGCTCAGCTCCAAAGACAGATTTTTAATTTGCTTTGGGATCAGGCCAAAACCCCAGATCAAGTCCTAGCTTCGAGAGAGAAGAACTAATTTTCCAAACCACTGGAACCATCTACCAATTTTATCGAGGCTAAAATCTCATTATAAAGACTCAGAAACTCTGGCCGCCTGACTGACGGTATCTGGAGTTCAACTGCAATCGGAGTATCACCCGCCACCGCTGCCGGCATTAGGTAGCTCTTGGGTTGGGACCAGGGCACATCTTCGGGTAATATGAAACGCCTTTCATTATTATCAGGATCAAGTTTGGGTGTGAGCGGCTGAGCGTCACTAGTGTTAATGGACCAACGACCATAATAAGGAGGGGCTACTTTTAAGAAATATTTCTTCTCATTGAGATAGAAATGAGCTCCCGGGACTCGTCATAACACCACTGTTTGGGAATCCTAATGTGGACTACCGTGCGATTACTAGCCAGTGGGCCAACTACAAGAAAAATCGCCAGTTCCTGGCTTTTTTCCCACTGCAGCGCTTGCTCAGTAGTGAAATTGCAATTTTTGGTGCCGGCCAACTCTTGCTCCAAGGCCATTAGTCGACCTTCAAGAAGATCACTGCGATCATTTTGAATTGTGACCAGGTTTCTGGCTCCTTGGAGCTCGGCGAAAATGGTCTGAGTTTGACCATAGAAATAGTAGGCCGTAGCAGCAATAACCACCAGGAGAAAAAATAAGCTCCCGAGTAAGAGCTTAAAGTAGAGCTGGGAGTCAATTTTAAGCTTCATTAGGACTTCTTCTTACCAATAATGACCTCGATTTTGTTATCACTACCCGACTGGGTTTCCACTTCGACCACTTCGTAAGTCTGGGAAATAGTTTCCTTTAGTCTGTTAATAATCTGCTCAGGAACGCCACTGGTGACCAGAAGTTTGGTCGTTACAAAGGCGGAATTGCTAGCATTTTTAGTTTCCACAATATTAAAACCCTCGGCCTTAAGAGTCTCTGCTAACCTCCCCGCTTCACCAGTCACCCGGGTGCCGTTAAGAACGGTAACTGAAAAATCTCCCGGTTTGGGCTCAGGAGCTACCGGTTTAGCCACTGGCTCAACAGTCTTTTTAACCACAGTTTGACTAGTGGAGGTAGTCGTTTGGCCACTAAAGGTTTTAATGAGGATAAAAACTAAGCCAAAACCCAACAACAGAGCTCCCACCAGCAGAAAAATCTTCTGGAGTGGTAGTGCTTTAGCAGTAAAGTTAAATTTGGGGAAACTAACCCCCAGTAGTAGGCTATGCAGCCCACCCCGACTGGATAAACTAAGAGCGGCGTTGGTCAATAGGTCGTAAATATCACTTTGTCCGAGGTGCTCAATAGTGACTCCCCGTTCTGTACGAATTTTGGCTAAAATTGCTTCATCGATGATTCCAAGGGTAAAAGCTCGTTTGACTTCAAAAAGATTGTGGGTCGCGATAAATTCGCCAAACCGGCCGGCAAAAACGTCTTTAGGATAGTGCGCCACCTCAGTGATACCACCATTGGTAACCGCTGCCACCGTAATGTCTTTCTCTGAAGGAACCAACAAAAAATACTGACCAGTTTGAGCAAAAGCCTCAGCAGCGATATTAATACTACTAACTACCGCGGTGATCTTTTTCCCGGCCGTAAGGAAAGGCCGCTCAAAATCTTCAACCAACCGCCGCTCAAAAGCCACATAGGTGATATCTGAAGTTGGTTTCTTTTCCTTAATTTTGATTTCGTCTGGGAAAATCAGCAGTTCTTCCTTAAAGTAAGGCAGCGACCGAATAAACGATTCGACTGAGTCAGTGGCGGGGATAGTTTTGGTAAAGGTTTTATCGGGGGGCACAAATAGTAGTACCTCACTGGCTTCATTAAGTGGTGGTTTCTGGGCAAAGGCAATACCAATTTGGGCAGCAAATTTGGGCGGATCAGCAATAAAAGCGTCACGCAACACTGCTTCCGTAAAACTGATTTGCCCGGCAAACACCCGCTCCACTTTTTTGCCACTCCGGCGGTAGACCACTAATTTAGTGTTGTCCTTTTCTAAAAAGACTGCCAGAAGCGAACTGGGAATACGGGCCATAACTGTAGTCTAACAAATTATTCCCCGAACGAAAAGAGGCCGGTGCCACCGGCTGACTCCTAAAACCGCTAAAGCCTCGAGGTGCTTTTTTGTTCCATAGCCCTTGTTGTTAGCCCATTCATAATCAGGAAATCGCTCGTGAAGCTTAACCATAAGCTCATCCCGATAGACTTTAGCTATAATTGACGCGGCGGCAATTGATAAGGACTGCTCATCTCCCTTAATGATCGCAAGTTGGTTTTTTAACCCAACACCCCTCGTGTACTTTAAAGGAAAGGCGTCAATGAGCAGAAATTTCCCCTCGCCCCTAATACAGCTCACGGCCTGACGCATCGCCCGTTCGGTGGCTCTGACTATCCCGACTCTATTAATAGTAGCCACATCCACCACTCCGATCCCCCACCCCAATGCCTGTTCTCGAATAAGATTATCTAGCTGCACCCTCTTCAGGGCTGACAATTTCTTGGAGTCATTAATACCCAACCCTGCCCAATCTAGCCTGCGCCCAAGATATACAGCCCCAGCCACTACCGGACCGGCCAGTGCCCCCCTACCAACCTCGTCCACCCCGATAATTCTAAACCTAGGATCCAGTGTCGCTTCGAAACCAAAATGTGGGGCGGCTGTCATCTTGCTATTTTAGCAAAGAACGACTATACTCCCCTTGACAGTCGCTAAGAAGACTGTTTTTTATTGGCAGTAAGAGTAGAATTATAGTTGTATGGCAATTGGCGATAATTTCACTGTAACCAGACCAGATTTTGGCAACAATCCATTAACTTTTTTCAAAGAAGCAGTGGCCGAGCTTAGGAAAGTCACTTGGCCCAAAAGAGATGAAATCATTAAACTTACTGCCGTAGTGATTGCCGTGAGCGCTCTAGTAGGAATTTATTTAGGGGGACTGGATTTTGTCTTTGCCAAAATAATTGAAATCATTTTAACTAGTAACTAACCCTATGAACGACGATCAAGCCAACAATATCAAACCCATCCTTGATGAGGATGAAGTGGTGGCTATCCCAACAGCACCAGAAGTAGCAGCTCCCGTAAATGACATTACACCCGCTGCCGAAGTCCCGAGTAATGCTAAGTGGTACGTGCTCCACACATACTCAGGTCATGAGAACAAAGTGGCCGCGGCTATCAAACAGAGAATTGAGGCCATGAAGATTACCGGCCGCGTCTTTGACGTGTTAGTCCCTACTCGCGAAACCGTGGTCGTTAAAAGAGGAAAAAAGGAAGAGATCAAGGAAAAAATCTTCCCGGGCTATATTCTCATTCGCATGATTGTCGATGATGACTCCTGGCTCGTGGTCCGAACCACACCGGGAGTGACCGCCTTCGTGGGCATTGGCAACCGCCCAACCCCCTTGTCTGACAAAGAAGTTAACGCTATCTTGAAGTTCTCAGAACTAGCCGCTCCCAAATTTAAAGCTACTTTCACCGCCGGGGAAGCCGTTAAGATTGTGGATGGTCCGTTTGCTGACTTCCTAGGGGCAGTCGAGTCAATTGATGATGCCAAGGGCAAAGTCAAAGTCCTAGTCTCGATCTTCGGCCGAGAAACTCCCGTGGAACTAGATTTCTTACAAGTATCAAAGCTGTAATTTGTCATTGTCTGTCATATGAGTAATGATGCCGAGAGAAGAGTCCAGCAATGGGGCGCAGAACTAGCACTAGATAAGACCACAAGAGAAATAGAACGGGTGGTACAGAATTACCTCAAAACGGATGACCTACGACTACAGCCTGATTTTGATGAGTATGTAACCATAACCCAGAGCAATATCCTCGAACTCTTCAATGGTTTAACTGAGTCCACTGTTAAGAAACTACTAGATCAAGTTCTTGGGGACCAACCCGTACCTAAGGGGTGTGCAGATTTCGATAAATTTATGGCAACACGGTTTGCTAATATTGACCCACGACTGAACTTTCAAGTCAAGGTCAAAACACATCTTACACGAGCCGCACTAACCTTAGTCCACATTGAAAAAACCTGTAGGAATGACGTCCCTATGATGCACCACCCCGCTAGCTATGCTCAATTGGTAGGCTCAACTTATTATTTAGTCGCGGCCAAAGAATTGAGTAGGACACTATCCCCTAACGCTCCCCAGACTCTTAATGACGATCACTGGTTTACCCCATAGAGTCTCGTACACACTTTGACAATTGTATTCTTTACTTTTTTTCGTACTAACTCTATAATCTCTCTACCAGTTACGCTGGGAGGCTAAAGCCGAATATAACTTCTCTACCCCCCGGGTAGTTTTGTCTTCGGCTGACCCTAAAAACCCATATGGCCAAGAAAGTTAAAACACTCATTAAGCTCAACCTTCCGGCTGGCGAAGCCACCCCAGCTCAACCCGTTGGTCCCGCCTTGGGTCAGCACGGTCTTAACATCATGGAGTTTGTTAAGGCTTACAATGAAAAGACCGCTTCGCAAAAAGGTCAGACCATCCCCGCTGTGATTACTGTCTATGACGACCGCACTTTTACTTTCATCACTAAAATTGCCCCCGTATCCGCACTCATTAAGACGGAACTAAAACTTGAGTTAGCCTCCCACAAACCCGGCCGAGAGGTAGCGGGACAACTAACTAGGGCTCAAGTTAAAAAAATTGCCGAAACTAAAATGGAGGATTTAAATGCTAACGGCAATATTGAAGCCGCCATGCGAATCGTCGAAGGAACAGCGAGATCGATGGGTATTAAGATTATCGATTAAATTGATTTGGATCTTGTTTCTTAGATTTTAGTTATTTGAGTCAGTATGGGTAAAGTAAAAACCGTAGTCATGGGAGATGAAGTCGCCGAGGCCGCAGCCAGAGAAAAGGCCAAAGCTAAGAACGTGGCCAAAAAGGCAGAAAAAAAAGCTAAAGAACAACCACAACCCGAACCAGTCGAGGCCACTCTAGACACTCCTCAAGCCAAAAAACCAGTGGTCAAAAAAGCCACCCACACGGGACGTTATAATTTTGCTCCTGGTAAGAAATACACTCAGGCTAGTAGTTTAGTGGACAAAAACCACCTCTACTCCTTAAGTGAAGCGGTGACGCTAGTCCAAAAAACTTCCTATTCCCGCTTTGATGGTTCAGTCGAACTCCACGTCAATGTGCTGGATAAGGGAATCAGGGGCATTGTCTCCCTGCCTCACGGTACTGGTAAAACAGTGAGGGTTAAAATCGCTGATGATGAATTACTCACTAATTTGGCTGCCGGCGGCAAAATTGACTTTGATATATTGGTAGCTAGTCCCGAGATGATGCCCAAACTAGCTAAAGTAGCTAAGATTTTAGGACCCAAAGGACTCATGCCTAGCCCCAAAACTGGCACCATTGGACCCGACCCCAAAAAACTAGCTAGCGAACTGTCCCAGGGGCAACTCCAGTGGAAAACTGAAGCTCAAACACCAATCATTCATTTGACTCTGGGCAAAGTTAGCTTTGATAGTAAACAATTGGAAGAAAATCTCGAGGCTACCTTAAAATCCATTGGCAAAGATAAAATTCGCAGCGCCTTTATTAAAGCTACCATGGGCCCCTCTATCAGGCTTGTAATTTAGCTCTACCAAAATTTGCAATTATCATTAATAGTTAGTATAGTCGTCCCTAGTATGAAAAACGCACGAGAGGCTGAGAAAAAGATAAGAGATGCTAGACATAGGACAGCGGTCGAAATCCTGCAGATTTGGAAGAAGGCTCCAAACAAGGCGAGGCCAGTAATTGAGCAGGCCGCACGTGATGTATTCAAAAGAGATAAAAATGCCCCTAAAGATGAACAAAAAAAATAATCGTTAACTCCAAACCCTAAGCCTTTTAGCCAATTCTAATGTTCCACTTGTAACTAACTAACAGCCCGCTATAATTGGCCAATTGCTATGTTAGCCAGACTGGTTATTTCCATAGTAGTCTTGACAGTAGGTCTACTTGTTGTCTCCTTAACTAGTCCGGCTGGCCCAGTTTGGGCCGAGACTAGAGATCTGGCTGACCTTAGCTTCAGTCCCTAATTTCAGTTTTGAAAACTGGCAAGAAATCGAAACTCCTCAGGGACCGGCCGTTATTCCCAAGAAATGGAAACTACTACTCGCCGACAAGCCTCTTACTGATGTCGTCAAAAATGGTAATGCCTTTGCCGGCTCTTTTAGTCTCCAAGCCAGTCCGTCAGCCAATCTTTCGACCCAACTCGCTAGTGACACTTTTCTGCTAACTTACTACCGCGGTAAACCTCGCTACAACTTAGCGATTCAAGCTAGGGTGGCCCGAAAAAACACTACCCCCATAGCCCAACTCCGACTCTATAAATGGACTAGCGACACCGCCACCCCGCCCGCCTGCGAACTAACCATCCAACCCACTAAAGCCCCTGGGCGAGCCTGGGAAAAGTTCAGTCACATTTGCTTTTTGGATCTGCCGCCTGGGGGAATGAAATATTATCTCCTTATCAATCTTCCTGTCACCAGTCCCCGATCCGAGGCTATTTTGCTGGATGACATTCGTCTTACTCAAGTGAGTGGCAATGACCAAGCTGACTAGTTGCAATCTTCCTCCAGCCTAAGATATAATCCTTAGGTAAATATCCCAAAGACAGTAGGTAATCCGTAAGGATAGAAATCCTACCGAGGCACAAAATTAGAAGTCGGTTCTCGACTTTTTGTGACTCGCTTTGGCGAGTTTTTTTATTCTTATGCCTAAACAAGCTAACATCACTATCGCTAACGAACTTAAGGAAAAGGTTGCTAAGGCTAAAGGCCTTATCCTAACCGATTACCGCGGCTTAACTCACAAACAATCCGAAGAACTCCATAGAGCCCTTAAAAAGACCGACGCCGACTACGTGATTGTCAAAAACTCTCTTCTTAAAATTGCCACCCAGGACTCGGCCTATACTTTTAATAGCAATGAGGTCACAGGGACGACCGCCGCTCTGTTTAGTTACGCCGATGAAATTGTCAGTCTCAAAGAACTATTTAAGTTTGCCAAGACTACTACCCTGCCCAAGGTCAAGCTTGGCTTTGTCAGTGGCAAAAAATATGACGCCTTACAAATTGAGTCTATTGCTAAACTCCCGGGTCAGGAAATTCTAAGAGCCCACCTCCTCGGCCGCATGTCTGGCCCACTCTACGGCCTAGTCTATAACTTAAACGGCAATTTGCAAAAATTAGTATATGTTTTGAGTCAAGTAAAGGCGGTGAATTGATTTATGGCAAAAATGACCAAAGACGAAATTATTGAAGCAATTTCTGACTTATCCGTTTTGGAGCTGTCAGAACTGGTTAAAGCCCTGGAAGAAAAGTTTGGTGTTTCTAGTGCCCCCGCCCCAGTAGCCGCCGGAGCAGCCGCTCCAGTAGCTGCCGATGAGGGACCAAAGGAAGAGCAAACTAGCTTTACAGTGGTACTAACCGCTGCAGGGGATAATAAAATTGGCGCTATTAAAGCGGTTCGTGAAGTTGTTCCTACCCTGGGACTAGCGGAAGCCAAGGCCCTAGTGGAGTCGGCTCCCAAAGATGTGTTGACCGGAGTCAACAAAGCAACAGCCGAAGAAGCTAAAGCTAAACTTGAAGCTGGCGGCGCTAAAGTGGAATTAAAATAATTAAGATCAATATCTCGCAAAAAAACCTCGCATCCTTGCGAGGTTTTTAGTTCTTGTTAAAACGAAATGACCTAGGCGACTTTTGTTTCGATGCCAAGAAGCCAGAGGACGGCTTCTTTTTTGTAGCGGCGATCGCCCCGGGAATTAATCCGAAGTGGTGTTAACTTCCCCCTTTTGCCCCAACGTTTAATAGTCAGGACGCTAACGCGAAAAATGGAAGCAACTTCTTTGACAGTTAGAAGATCGGGTAAGTTATCAAGTGATAGCTTTTGATCAGACATACGCTGTAGACTATTGATTTGTAATTCTTTATATAGCTCAATGCATCAGTTGTCAATACGCATTAATGGTTTATGCCCTGTTGGTACTGCCCCGCCGCTACTTTGGGATCAACCACATTGACACTAATACCACTACCCAGTTCAAACCCCGCCCGGTGTACAAGTCTGGGAATAATTCGCAGATACCAATTGGGGCCGTGATAGATGTAGTAGTTAAAAGGTACGTCGCGGTCACTACCCGGCTGTTTCATTGCCCCGCTTTGAGAAAATTTGCTAATGATAAAGCCTAGAGTCCGTTGTAGTAAGCTGGCTAAATCCATAGTCTCGGGGTCAGTGATACTGCCGAAAGTCTCTCCGGCTGATTTTTTGGGAGCTACCCAGACTTCGTAGGGCCACTGGGAAAAACTAGGACAATAAAGAGTAAAGCCGGCCGTTTCGGTAATAACGTTAGCAACTGGCTCCCTTGGTACATCCTCAAGCTTAACATCGCTGGGCACCACCACCAGTTGAGAATGGGGATGCTTAATTGACGCCCCAGCGTGGATATCATGATTGTTAAAAATAAGGACCGAACCAAGCTTTTGGCTCTGATAATAAAGGTAGCGTTGGCGATAAACTTGAAGAACTAGGCTGACCTGAGAAAGTGGTAAATCAACCATACCGCGGTTGTGATCTGGTGAGTGCAGGATCACCTCATGAAAGGCTGTAAGGGGGAATTTGTTGGCAATAACCCGAACCCGCCAGTTGGCATCCCCAAGGATCCCACCAATTCTAAACACTTCATGGTTATCCTTTTCCGCCCCGGGACAAAAAGGACACCGTAGCTCAGTTGGCTTAGGAAACGGGGTGTTATCGTGGGGCCGACTGACTCGACTGGGAGCAATAAGGACCCAGCGGTTAGTTTTGCTATCAGGAACAAATCTGGCCATTTCGTGTAACTATTTTTTAACCTCAATACTAAGTCTCGCCTTCCCATTATTATTGGGATTGGCCAGATCGCTAACTACCAAAGTCACTCTAAATTTCTGCGAGCTCTTACCTTTACCCAGCTTAAAAGTATGGGTGGGGTGCTGCTGAGTACTCTTTTTTCCATCACCAAAGTCCCAGTGATACTTGACAGGTAACCTTAGAACATTGCCCTCGACCTTACTGCGAAACTTGACGGTCAACGGAGCCTTGCCGCTAGTTTTACCCTGTGCTTTAACTGAGACTGTAAAAAGGTTTCCCGTAGGCTCACTTGCAATACGAATAACTGTTGACTGCTCGGCAGCATTACCCGCATTATCAGTAGCCGTGAGCTTAACAAGAAACTCTTCCTCGGTCACTGGCGGATTAGTTGGCGTGTAGACAAATGTATAAGTTGGACTAGTTTCTGTACTAGTAGTGCCGTTACCAAAGTCCCAAAGATAAGTCAGAGCGCCACCTTCGGGATCACTAGAATTGTTAGTAAACACTACAGTCATTGGTGGCGATTGATTGTTTTTACTAACCCCAAAGTCTACCTCCGGTGGACGATTGCCAAAAACCACACCAAGGCTATCTGATGTAGCAGTATTACCATATAGGTCGTAAGCCATTACTTTAAGAAGGTGCTGTCCGTACCTATACTTGCCCGTATCAAAACTAAAATTAAAAGGTCGGATACTATCGTAGTCAATGAGCTTGTCATCAAGATAGAGCTCTACCCTGTTTATTCCCTTGTCGTCCGTAGCACTAGCTGAGACCGTAGCTGTTTTGCTAAGTGACTGGGCTGGGGACGGCGAAGTGATAGCTGTTTGGGGAGAAGTATTATCTGCGTCCAAATTGGCTCGATGGCTACTTTTGCCTATTCCCAACCAATCATAGTGGATCTTATAACTACCCAGGGCGGTATTTTCTATCTCAATTTTGTTTATTGTGCTAGTGGGACTACCCACTTTAATCCGAGTGGCTCTCTGGTAAGTTCTATCAGTTCCATCAAGAGGAACTATAAAATCTCGCCAGAAAAAATTAGCAAATGTCATTGTTCTTAAACCCACATACTCCCAGTAATTCTGGTTGTCACTTTTTAATCTAACAATCGGTGAGTTATTTTGAAAGGAAAAGGAATTATTTTGGGCGTAAGCAGAAAAGAGAAAGTAGTCATCGTTACCAAAAGTAAGCGGATTAGCTAAATTAAGTTCAAATCTAGAGGTTCCCGCTGAACCTGCTTGATGGAAAATCATGCTACCAGAATGAGTAGCAAATGGCGTACTAATAGTGGTGTCTACAAAGCGGGCTTCGCAGCTACCACTACTTGTAAAACAAGTTACCGGCTGAGCCGTATCGGTGAGATCTTCCTGTAAAACTGGCGGGGGCGGCAATGGTTGGGTATCGCCCGCGCTCTTAAACTGCTCTACATCTAGAATATAGCGCCACCAGTTATTTAAGATACCCTGCTTAGACCCGGGGACATGGGGCATAAGACTGTACCAAGAATTTAGGTACAGCCGGCCATTTTCTATTCCTTCCACCCCAGGTTGGCAGTTCCAGACCTGGCAATTCTTATTCGTACGACTACCTGTTAAATTAGGAAAATTAGTCCAGTCATCCCAGCTAGTAGCCACTGTCCGCAAAGAAGTACGATTGTAATCAGTCCCCACCTCAGCATTAAATCCGTTGTGAGCATTGCCCACCCCGGCATTGCCAGGATACTCGGTGTCGAGGGCAGTAAAGGCGTCCCAATCATGCTGAATAGTAGGCGGAGTTAGTCGCCACCCTCCATACTGACGGCTTAAAATAGACTCAGCCCGGTGACCAAACGACTCCAACGCTTCGGTTATCCCGCGCTCATAGTTTAGAACCATGGTTATGAAACTGCGACTAGAGTTACCTAGATAAGGTTGAGTATTAATGACAGAGTAGCTGCCCGGTCCGATCATAATAGCTTCTGGATAACCCCCTTCCGGTGGCGCCCAGAGCCAAACCTCATCAATTTCTCCGGAGTTGACCTTAGAGTTGATGTCATTTTCAGTTAAGAACTGCGCCCAATCGGCTGGTCCCAAAGGCCAGACAAAATCTGGTTCTCGAACTCGAGCGTAAGTGTCAATATACAACTGCTCGGTATAGCGACTGATACCATTAACTGGTAGGTGGGGTAGAAATTTATCGTGGCGCTTAACCTCGACAATCTCGAAATTGGCCAATTCGTGGCTGCTTTTTTTTAAATCAGAACGAAGCATCTCACTAAGCCCGGCAGGATCTTCCCAATGATAGTAATCCTTTATAGTCACGTTGCCGTGCTGAGAAAATTTGGGTTCGTAAATCACCAGTAGCACCTTTATCTTGATCTCCTCCCGGGAAACAACACCACTAGTAGCAGCCCAATTAAAAAGCCTCGTTGGCTGCAGTACTAGAAATACGGAGACAATGCCAATAACTAACAGGAATAGAATAATGAGCAGCTGAGAGAAACCTTTATTCACCTATTCAAGAGTAAAATATCCGAACCATTACTACAATAGTTAATTCTGAATTACTAACCAGTCAAAATCTATATCATCCGTATCGGCAGTTTTAATGGACACGACAAATTCCCCGACACTCTTACTACTAACAACCAAGGCCCGGTCCGTCAGAGTAGTGGGGGTCACTAGAACTCTAGCTGACGGAGTCGCGGACTCAGCACTAATACTAACACTGGTTTGACCGGCCACAATGGTGCCGCTCCCGGCACTTTTAGCCCCCAGAACTTTTATCTGCTCAGTCTCAACTACATCCGCTCGCAGGATGCCTCGCACGGTCACCGTACCAGTCAGTGAGGAGATCTCGGCTGCCACATCATCAATATGCAGTAGACCAACATCTAGCGTCCCCCCAATAGAAGTGTTGCCTAACTGGGTAGTGCCAATGGATTGCAAATTGTCATAAAAGGTTCCAAAATTAGCTGACATCGTGGCAATATCTATATTGCCACTGTTACTTGCGCCAATCCCCTCTGCCAATAACTCTACTTGGTGTTGAATCTCATCGACGCTCTTTTTTGTCGCCAGGTCTAACCCAACCCCCTCATAATAACCCGGGTTGACATAGGCTAAAACTGTAGCGGACTGGCCCGGACTCCAAGACTCAACCGCTCGCCCTATAATATAGCCCCGATCAGTCGCTTTTTTAACCTGACCATTAGCACTAATCCCCAGCGCATCCCCAACACTAATGGCTGACGAATCGCTAGCCACTTGAGTATAAATCTGCCCCAAAAAGCCTACAATAGAGTTTTCTGGCAAATCGTAGCCACCGATAAAAGCAGTGGTGTCAGATATCACCCCCACCATTTTTGCAGCACTGCTAACTTCGCACGGTTTAACGCCAGTATCGCCAAAACAAACGACTCGACCAGGGTTCATGACACTGTCCCGCCAATCCCCCTGCGCCCGAATACTACTGTCTACTGGCATGTATTCGCCAAAGTCGGCTACTCCTGAGGTCTGGTACTGCACCGCGTTGGAGTTACCACGAATGACCCCCTTAATTACCCCAACATTATTCATAAACTCAATAAAGTGATTGTTGTTATTAACGGTAGTCGTTGATCCCAGCTTAATAATGAGACCGTCAGAATCTGTGCCGGTGTTGGTATTAAAAATCATTGCTGCTGCAGTGGCTGATTGTGAGTCATTAACTTGTAATTTGAACCCAGGAGAAGTACTGTTGATTCCTACGTTACCATTGGCGTCAATGGTCAAATCAGCGTCTCCAGAACTATCCGCATTGTTGATAACGAATTTGCCTGCACCAGCAGCAAAACCGTTAGACGTTCCTCCAATATACCAACTCGTCCCACCAGCAGCGGTATTCTGAAGAACCAACTGGAAGTCATCATTCGCTACATGTAATGCCTTAGCTGGGATGATTGTTCCGATTCCCACATTGCCATCATTGGCAATAGTAAACTTCGGTGCTCCTGAAATAGAAGCCGTAAACACCGCCTGATCCCCAGTTTCATTAAGAGTTGTTAGGGCTTTCCCAGTGGTTTTACCACTGACATTGAATAATCCAACCGGCGTAGTCGTACCCACACCCACATTACCGGTATTAAGAATTGTTAGGCGAGCATCAGTTTTAGCTACCGTGGAACTATCGGCAGTATTATTGAGTGCGAAGTAGAGATTCCCTCGGCCAAAACTCCCAATGGGCTCAGCAATCAAGCCGGTTTTAATAATGCTCGTATGATTCGATAGCCTAAAAGAGGTATCACCAGAATCAGCCGCCCCGCTATATAGAGTCAAATCACCACTACCGTTGAGAGCCGCATGTAGTATCGGGGCGGAATTGTTAGTGTTAGTGGTATATAAATTGATACTTCCACTTGAGATACCACTGTTAATCAAAATTTTGGCTGTAGCTCGGCCACTGTTTAACACTGAACCTGCAGGATTGATATTACTTGCCAGAATCAAGCTCTCATTGTCGTGATTAATATAACCCCCGTCAGTCCCGCCGTTGAAAATTCCTAAATTGCCAGTAGTCCAATTGGTATTACCGGCAATAACCAATTTCGCCGTTGGCACACTCGTCCCAATTCCCACATTTCCATTCTGGGTAATCACAAATCTGTTTAGCCCTGAGGAAGAGGCGGTGAAGAGATCCCCAGTACCGGAATTATCAACGACCAAACCCGCAAAGGCAGTGGCTCCGGACAAAGAGGCAGTAGGTAGTATCCCTGACTGGCTACGAATATCTAGGGTCGCTAGTGGCGAGGTTGTTCCCAAAGCCGTGCTGCCAGCGAAATAGCCACCACCGTCTTTATTAATATAAAACTTTCTTGTCGTATTGTTATAGACACTAAGCAGATTAGTGCCGGCGGTACTCATGGTGTTAATACTCCGTAGAGTCCAAGCTTCAGCATTAGCCTGATCGACAATCGCTGATTCTAACGAAGCGGTGAGAGCGTTTCCAGAAGCAACGCGGTCATAATAGGTAACAAAGTTGTTATCGGCCCGACGCAAGGCTAAAACAATATCTTCAACTCCTATCGATTGGTGAAAACCAAACGAGTGATGTCCACCACCATCACCATAGGCACTGTAAAAATTAGAGCTTTTCAGGGCACCGTTGCCAGCATCGTTGCTATATAGCCTGACAAAACCCCCATTAACTCCTCCGGCAAAGGAACCATAATATTGACTGGAAAAATTAATTAAATTATAGGTTGATCCTGAATAAATCCGATATACGTTTTGCGCTAGACTTCCCAAGGTAATTGCCCGACTGGAAACTCGGAACTGGGTGTCAGAGTCAGAACCAGAGCCAACCGTAAAACCATCGGTTGTGCTCGCCCCCCCATCGGTAAAGGCAATATTTAGCGCTGTCCCCCCGGTCCTCGCTGCCGTAATACTTTGCACGCTCGAACTGGAATTGAACCCAACATTGCCAGCAGAATCAACTGTAAATAAGGACCCGGATCCTACAGAAAATAATTTTGCTGGCACACTCGTTCCAATTCCTACATTGCCATCATTGGCAATGATAAATTTAGTGGCCCCAGAGACACTAGCGGTAAAGACAGCTTGGTCACCGGTTTCGTTTAAGATAGTATTGGCCTTGCCAGTAAACTTGCCACTGACACTCAGTAAACCTACTGGAGTCGTCGTCCCCAAAGCTACTCCAGAGCCATTGTCATAAAGCAGTGAGTTGCCAATCCCGGTTCCCCCACCGTTATTCCACTTGGTAATGTAATTTTGTGTCCCAGTGCCAGAAACCATCCCCCCAGAACCAGCACAATTGCCCGAGGCTGTACACACCTGACTATTATTAATATAAGCAGCTGTAGCCGTAATGTAGTTATTAGCATTTAGAAAACTTACCGCTCCAGTAGTTTGATAGCCCAACTGTAACGTGCGATTCTGAGTGGCATTAATCTCGGGATTGGCACTATCTAAAATTAGTTTAGCTGATAAGCTAGCCTCACCACCAACTCCCAAAGTTCCCGAAATGGTAGCACTTCCTCCACCATTAATAAGGGCTCCATTGATAGTAATACTCGACCCGTCAATTACTGTCGGGGCTCCAGAACGGCCCAGAGTTAGCGATGTACTAGAACTAGTTCCAATACCCAGTGTCCCAGTAGAATTAATCGTCTGAGATCCCGTCAGGGAAATATTTCCGGCAGATAAGGTTAGACCGCTACTGATTATGGCTCCACCGGTAACATCCAGCTTGGCACCGGGACTAATACTGCCAATACCGACGTTGCCACTACTATCAAAAACGACCTCGGCATTACCGCTGCCATTGACGTTAAATTCGAGTCGATTAGCACTGGTATCATAACCCAAAGTATACTCATCACTAGTCGAGGTGCCAATGTGAGCCGTACCAGGACCCAAAAAGACATCCTGCCAGCGTAGGGTATCAGATCCCAAATTGTAACTATCATCAATTGTGGGATAAATATTCCCAGCAACTTGTAACTTGGCGCCAGGGGTAACTGTCCCAATTCCCACATTGCCCCCCTGATCGATAACAAAGCGACTTAAACCTGAGGAGGAGGCACTAAACAGGTCACCGACACTATTATCAATTATGAGACCCGCCAGACCAGTTGATCCAGAAATAGACGCTAAGGGAGCATTGACAGACCCGATGTTAAGACTTAATGTTCCTCGCCCACTGATAGGCCCAGAAACTGATAAGCTACCCCAAAGTGAAGTACTATTAGTCACTTCCAAGTTACCAGCTGAAAAAATGTTACCTGCAAAAATCGATCCCCCAATGTCTCCTGAAGCTGAAGACAGCTGGAGTGCATTTAGTCCCAAAAGGTCTAAATTACCCGCCACCAAAACTCTTGCAGTGGAGGCATAGTAAACAGTAGCAACGGCAGAACCAGTGTCTCCACCTAAGTTGTAGATATAGCCATTAGCCACCACTGTAGAACTTGAGTTAATGGCAACAGGTAAAGAGGTGGGGTTTGTTTGCCAAGCAGAATGCCCCCCAGTATTGTTACTAACTCTTGAATAATAAACTGCAGCAGAACGAACACCCGTTGTGCCACCTAGAACATAAATATTACCGTTGGCTACCACAGCGGTGTGTGTATAAAGAGATGCTGGTAAAGAGTTTACCGAGGTAGTAAATGCTCCCAGTGAACCATCGCTACCAATTCTTGAGTAATAAACGGTATTTTGAGCTACCCCACTGTTTCCACCTAAGACATATAGATAACCGTTTGCTACCACTGAAGCGTGTTCAAAACGACTATTAGGTAAAGAGTTAGCACTGGTGATAAAAGGCGCGATAGTGCCATCAGAGTTAAACTTAGCGTAGTAAACACTGGCTTGCGGTCCGGAATTGTTACCACCAGTAACGTAAATATAGTCATTGGCTACCACTACACCAGGATCATACCTAGCGGCTGGTAAATTATTTGGATTAGTTTGCCAAGCCCCAACTGAACCATCGCTGTTAAGCTTGGCATAGTATATAGTTGCGACAGCATTTGATTCGTAACCGCCGACAATATAAATGTATCCGCCGTGTACCACCGCACTAGCATTCCCCCGCCCTATAGGTAAACTATTACCACTAATTATCCAGTCGCCGACCGAACCATCAGCATTAAGCTTGGCGTAATAAACACTCGTTTGATAAGCAGAACCATTCCAACCACCAATATAATATACGTATCCATTAGCACTAGCGGCTGTTCCAGAATAGCGAACTGCAGGCAAAGGATTGCTGGCGGTAACAAATGACCCCAAACTAGCATCTTGATTAGAGTTGAGAGCGGTTGTTTTTTTGGCGACATCCAACCCATAGCCTGGTACCGTGGTTCCAATCCCCACATTCCCATTTTGGGTGATTACAAATCTAGTTAAACCCGACGAAGAAGCAGCAAATAGATCTCCGACTCGGTTATCAATGATAAAAGCAGCGGTAGCCGAGACAGCCGAAATGGAAGCTACAGGGTTCAGATTATTAACACCATAAACCTGCATTGACCCGGAAGTAATAGCTCCAGATGCAGTAGCTGTTCTACCAATTATCAAAGAATCGGTGATGTTTAGGGGAGCTACTACCCCAAGAGACTGTTGCCATAGTTGCCCGGCAGCACTAGAACAGCTACTCCAACTAGGTGCGCCACCAGTATTACCCACTAAACACTGGTTATTACTGCCAGCTGTTGTAACTTGAATAGCTCCAGTCCCGTTACCATAGAGAATACCGTTACTGGTCAGAGTGGTGGCACCAGTTCCGCCGTTAGCTACACTTAGAGCCGAGGTGAGACTTAACTGGTTAAAGGTCACATTACTAGTAGTTAGGACGTTTTGATCCATGTCGTAGAGTTCGTTAGCTCCCTGTCCGGTATCCAAGGTAGCTAAAGTAGCGTTGGCAGTAGTTCTTAGGTCTTGGTTAATATTGGAAGTACCAGAGACAGTTAAGGTGTTACTACCCAGAGTCAGAGTGCCAGTGCCAGTAGTTAAGGTATTGCCATTAAAGGTGGTAGCAACTAAGTTACCAGTCCGGTCAATGTAACTGCTAGTACTGCCAAACTCGACCCGACCGGTGTTAATAAAGCCGAGTTGCAAATTACGATTTTGGGTAGCGTTAATTTGAGGAGTGGCACTATCCAAAGTTAGTTTAGCTGACAGTGAGGCTTCACCCCCCGCTCCCAGCGTGCCAGAAAAACTAGCGTTAGTTCCAGTTAGGTTACCGGTCAGAGTGAGACCAGCAAAAGTTGGGGTAGCACCAGTATGAATGTTTTGGGGTAGAGATAAAGTGATATCCCCAGTACTACCACTGACGCTGACCTGATTAGCTGTTCCC